>NZ_JBFAIQ010000012.1:0-231085 GCF_040654755.1 Streptomyces sp. NPDC050625 | reverse complement strand
CGCCCCGGGGGGGGGGGGGCACACCTCCACCGCCCCCCGCGGACCACCCCCGGGGGCCACCGGGCCGCGCCCGCGCCTGCCGGAGCTCCGGCAGGCGCGGGCGCGCGCCTTGACGGATGAACTTCGTGCACGCCTGTGGACAGCGGGGACTTGGGGACGCGACCGTGAGGGCGAGCGAACCCGGCCATACCGCTCAGGGGGGTCCCCATGCCGTACTCACGCTCTGCCCTGCGAAGATTCCTCGCCGTCGCCTCGGCCTGCCTCCTCGGCGGAGCCTCTGCCCTCGCGGTCGCTCCCGTCGCCGCGGCCGAACCGGCCACGACGGTCGGCTATCCGGCGGGAGCGACCGCCACCCGCTACTCGGGGCTCGCCTTCGACGCCTGCACGGCCCCGCCGCTCACCACCGTGCAGGCCTGGAACGCCTCGCCCTACCGCGCCCTCGGCGTCTATGTCTCCGGCGTCAACCGTACGTGCGCCCAGCCGCAGCTGACCGCGTCCTGGGTGGCCTCCGTGACCGGGCTGAAGTGGCGCCTGCTGCCCATACACAAGGGCCTGCAACCGCCGTGCGGGGCACGGCCGTCCGACGCCAAGATCAGCACGAGCCCGGCGACGGCCCGCTCGCAGGGCACCGCGGCGGCCACGGAGGCGATCGCCGCGGCCAAGGCCCTCGGCATGCTGCCCGGCAGCGCCCTCTACAACGACATCGAGCACTACACCCAGACCGACGGCACCTGCCGCACGGCCGTCCTGACCTATGTCTCCGCCTGGACCAAGGAGCTCCACCGGCTCGGCTATGTCTCCGGCGTCTACATGAACCTCAACCTGGGCGCCCGCCAACTCGCCGACGTCTACACGTCCACGGCCTACGCACGCCCGGACGCCCTGTGGATCGCGCGCTACGACAGCGTCGACTCCCTCAAGGGCTGGGCCAACATCGCCGACTCCAAGTGGGCCGTCCACCAGCGCGCCAAACAGTTCCGCGGCGGCCACGACGAGACCTACGGCTCAGTCACCCTCAACATCGACACCGACCGGCTCGACGCGCCCGTCGCCACGGTGGCGTACCCGTACAAGGTGACCAGCACCACCCCGCTCAACGCACGCACCGGGCCCGCGACCAGCTACCCGGTCACCGCGACCTACGCCCCCGGCGCGACCCTGAAGGTCGTCTGCCAGACGCCCGGCACCAAGGTCGGCACCACGTCCGTGTGGGACAGGCTCACCAACGGCGGCTATGTCTCGGACCGTTACGTCAGCACCCCCTCCGGCACCGGCTACAGCGCGCCGCTGCCCCGCTGCGCCTACCCGTACCAGGTGACCGCCCCGGCAGGCGTGACCGAGCGCAGCGGCCCCGGCGCGGGGTACTCCGCCGTCGGCACCTCGCCGGGCGGAGCCCTGGCGTGGGTCACCTGCCAGCGGTCCGGTTCGACGGTCGGCACCACCAAGATCTGGGACCGGCTCGACAACGGCCACTATGTGTCGGACCACTATGTGGCCACGCCCAGCGGCACTTCGTACAGCAAGCCCCTGCCGCGCTGCTGAGCCGTGTGACCGGCCGGAGAGGGTCACGGGGCTGCGTCTGCCTGCGAATCGTCGAGCCACAGGCGCAGCTCCTGCTTCAGGGACCGCTGGAACGTGGTCAGCAGCCCCTGCACCACCAGCGGCTGCATATGGGCGGACAGCGACCGCACATGCCGCGCGTCCCGCTCCGAGACCTCGTCGCGCAGCAGTTGCGACAGCTCGTGGGCGGCCGCGCGCGAGTGTTCCAGGAGCACCTTCCGCGCGGCGAGGATCGCCTCCTGGGACAGCGGTACGTCCAGCAGCTCGACGCCGAGCCGCAGCTGTCCGAGGTCCACGCGGTACGCGTCACCCGCCCGCTCGACGACGTCCATCGCCACGAGCCGGTCCAGGTCGCCCTCGTCCAGGGACCGCCCCGCCCGCCGCTCCAGTTCCTCGCGCGACAGTGTCTCCGCCGCGTCCGGGGCCCACGAGGAGACCACGGCCCGGTGCACGGCGAGTTCGTGCGCGGTCAGGTCCGGTGGCAGCTGCCGCAGATACCGCTCGATCGCGGCCAGCGTCATGCCCTGGTGCTGCAACTCCTCGATCAGCGCCAGGCGTGCCAGATGCTCCCGGCGGTAGTGACCCACCCGGCGCGCACCGATCACCGGCGGCGGCAGCAGGCCCCTGGTGCCGTAGAAGCGGACCGTGCGGACCGTGACGCCCGCCCGGGCGGCCAGCTCGTCGATGGTGAGGGTCGGCTCCTCGGTGTCGGTCGTCATGTGCAGCAGTATTGCTGTCTCACCAGTGCTGTGAAACCTGTTGCGCGCATGTGACCGGAGTGTGAGCCACGGGTGACCGAGATGTGAGAAGAGCCGCTGTGTGACGTGGAACATCGCATACGGGGTGATCTCTCTGGAAAGCTGCTCCCTCGGTCTGTACCGCGACACAAAGGTGGTGCGGGCCGAGACCGTACGGACACCCGGGCCCACGAGGCCGGGCGCACCAGAGAGTGGAACCACCCGTGAGCAAGGACGCCGTGGAATCGGCACAGGTCGCCGCCCCTACCCAGGCGACCGGGACGCCCGCGGACGCGGGCGACGCCGGCTACAGCAAGGACCTCAAGGCCCGCCACGTCAACATGATCGCCATCGGCGGCGCCATCGGCACCGGACTCTTCCTCGGCGCCGGCGGCCGTCTGCACAACGCGGGCCCGGCGCTCGCCCTGGCCTATCTGGTCTGCGGCGTGTTCGCCTTCTTCGTCGTACGGGCCCTGGGTGAGCTCGTCCTGTACCGGCCCTCGTCCGGTTCGTTCGTGTCGTACGCGCGCGAGTTCCTCGGCGAGAAGGGCGCCTACGTCGCCGGCTGGATGTACTTCCTGAACTGGTCGACCACCGGTATCGCCGACATCACCGCGATCGCGCTGTACACGCACTACTGGAGCATGTTCACCAGCATCCCGCAGTGGGTGCTCGCCCTGGCCGCCCTCGCGGTGGTCCTGGCCGTGAACCTGATCTCCGTGAAGATCTTCGGCGAGATGGAGTTCTGGTTCGCGATCATCAAGGTCGCGACCCTGGTCGGCTTCATGCTGATCGGCATCTTCCTGCTCGCCACCCAGCACAAGGTCGGCGGCCAGACCCCGGGCCTGAGCGTCGTCACCGACCACGGCGGAGTCATCCCGCACGGCATGATGCCGGTCGTCCTGGTCATGCAGGGCGTGATCTTCGCGTACGCCGCGCTGGAACTGGTCGGCGTCGCGGCCGGCGAGACCGCCGAGCCGGAGAAGGTCGTCCCGCGCGCGGTGAACTCGATCATGTGGCGCGTCGGTCTCTTCTACGTCGGCTCGGTCGTGCTGCTGGCCCTGCTGCTGCCGGGCTCGGTGTACTCGGCCGACCAGAGCCCCTTCGTGACGGTGCTCTCGAAGATCGGCGTCTCGGGCGCCGGTGACGTGATGAACCTGGTCGTCCTGACCGCCGCCATGTCCTCGCTGAACTCCGGCCTGTACTCCACCGGCCGCATCCTGCGCTCCATGGCGATCGCGGGCTCGGCCCCGAAGTTCACCGCCCGCATGAACCGCAGCCAGGTTCCCTACGGCGGCATCCTGCTGACCTGCGCGGTGTGCGTGCTCGGCGTCGGCCTCAACTACCTCATGCCGAGCCAGGCCTTCGAGATCGTGCTGAACGTCGCCTCCCTCGGCATCATCAGCACCTGGGTGATCATCATGGTCTGCCACCTGGTCTTCGTCCGGCGTGCCCGGGCGGGTCTGGTCACCCGGCCGCACTTCCGCCTCAAGGGCAGCCCCGGCACGGAGATCGCCACGATCGCCTTCCTGCTGGTCTGCCTCGGCATGATGTGGAACGACCCCGAGGTCGGCCGCAAGACCCTGATGCTCATCCCGGTGATCGCCGCGCTGCTGGTCGGCGGCTGGTACGGGGTGCGGCGGCGAGTCTCGAAGACCGCGGACCGGGAGCTGTCCGAGCTTACGAAGTAGCAGGTCACGGCCACTGTCAGTGGCATCGCCTACGGTGGCGTCATGTCGGAGATCACATATGTCCGGGGTGACGCCACCGTGCCGTCGGGCAAGGGCGTCAAGGTGATCGCCCACGTCTGCAACGACATCGGGGGATGGGGAAAGGGCTTCGTCCTGGCGCTGTCGCGCCGCTGGCCGGAGCCCGAGGCGGAGTACCGCGCATGGCACCGCCATCGCGCGTCGAACGACTTCGGGCTGGGTGCGGTACAGCTGGTGCGGGCCGAGCGGTATGTCTGGGTGGCCAACATGATCGGCCAGCGGGGCACCCGAACCGGCAGCAAGGGCGTGCCCGTGCGCTACGAGGCCATCGACACGGCGCTCGCCCGGCTCGCCGACGAAGTGATCGAACTCGGCGCGTCCGTGCACATGCCCCGCATAGGCTGCGGTCTGGCAGGCGGGAAGTGGTCCCGGATCGAGCCGCTGATCACGGAGCGGCTGGTGCGGCGCGGGATCGCGGTGACGGTGTACGACCACGGGGAGGGCGGGGGATGAGCGACAGGATCGACGTCCTGGTGCTGGGCGGCGCGGGCGTGGACACGATCGTGTACGTCCCCGAACTGCCGCTCCCGTACGCCGACAGCTACATGATCGACTCCGGGATCCGCACCCGCGCCGGACAGACCGGCGACTTCGTCGCGGTGGGCCTGAGCGCGCTGGGCCTGCGCACCCATCACCTCGACCTGCTCGGTGACGACCCCGAGGGCGAACTCGTCCGCGCGCTGCACCGGGACCACGGGATCCCGCTCACCGCGATCCCACAGCCCGCCGGCACCAAGCGCGCGGTGAACCTGGTCGGCCCGGACGGCCGCCGGCTCTCCCTCTACGACACCAGCCGGGCCCACGCCGACGACCGCTTCCCGGAGCGGACGGTCCGGGACCTCGCCGCGGCGAGCCGGCACGTCCACCTGGCCATCACCCACCCGTGCGCCCACACCCTGCCCGCACTGCGCGAGACCGGCGTCTCCGTCTCGACCGACCTGCACGACTGGGACGGCGAGAACCCCTACCACGAGCCCTTCGCCCACACGGCGGACATCGTCTTCCTCTCGGCGACGGCCCTCACCGACCCCGAGCGGACGATGCGCCGCATCGCCGAGAAGGGCAGGGCCGAGCTGGTCGTCGCCACCGCCGGTGCCGAGGGCGCGTACCTGCTGTCCGACGGCGAGCTGAGCCACCTACCGACGGTGACACCACCCGCGCCGGTGGTGGACACCAACGGCGCGGGCGACGCCTTCGCCGCCGCCTTCCTCTTCGCCCACCTCGACGGGGAGCCACCCCGGCGCAGCGCCCTGTACGGGACGGTGGCCGGGGCATACGCCTGCACGGTGCCGTCGACGGAGACGGTCGCGATAGGCCGGGACGAACTGCTGGACCGGGTGGCGGAGCTGGACTCGGCCGGCGTGTGAACCACGGGGCCGCGCCCGTGCGCACGGCCGGCGTGGCCCCACTGGTCCGGCCGGCCTCGGCCCGCCGCGGCAGGCGACGTCCGGGGCCGGGCCGGAGGTGAGCCGTCCGGTCCCGGCCCCGTTCTCCGGTGTCCCGGCCGACGTGAGCCTCGCCTCGCCGGGTCGTGCCCGTCCGGACGATTCGGTGGACCCAGCCGGTTCGGGCGGCCGTGGCAGCCGAATGTCCTCGGCCGGGGCCGGGTGAGTCACCTGTCCCGGCCCCGGCCCTGTGCCTCCGGTGTCTCAGCCTCCGTGGGCTTCGTTCGTCGCCTCGATCTTCTTCCAGGACTTCGGCTGTACGGGGGCCGCCGCGGGCTTGGTGACGACCGCGGAGCGGGCCGCGGCGGTGGTCGGCTTCGTCGGCTGGAACAGCCAGGTGTCGAACAGGGCGGACAGCGGCTTGCCGGAGACCTTCTCGGCGTACGTCCGGAAGTCGGCCACGGACGCGTTGCCGTAGGCGTGCTCCTTCGGCCAGCCCTTCAGGATGGCGAAGAACGCGTCGTCACCGACCTCGTTGCGCAGCGCCTGGACGGCCAGCGCACCCCGGTCGTAGACGGCGATGTCGAACTGGTCGTCCGGTCCCGGATCACCGGGCGCGACGGACCAGAAGGCGTCGTCGGCGGGGTGCGAGGCGTACACATAGTCGGCGAGCTGCTGCGTGGTGCCCTCGCCCTCGTGCTCCGACCACAGCCACTGCGCGTACCGCGCGAAGCCCTCGTTGATCCAGATGTCCTTCCAGCCCTTCAGCGACACGTCGTCGCCGTACCACTGGTGTGCCAGCTCGTGCACGACCACCGAGGTGTTGGAGCCGTTCGCGAACTGGCGCGGGCTGTAGTACACGCGGGTCTGGGTCTCCAGCGCGAACCCGGTGGTGGTGTTGGGGACATACCCGCCGGCCGAACCGAAGGGGTACGGCCCGAAGTAGCCGCTGAGCCAGTCGACGATCTCCCCGGTCCGCTCCACGCTCGCCCGCGCCGCCCCGTCGTTGTCCCCGAGGTCCTTGCTGTACGCGTTGACGACGGGGACCCCGCCCTCGGAGGTGCCCGTCGTGATGTCGAACTTCCCGACCGCCAGCGTGGCCAGATAGGTCGCCTGCGGCTTGTTCTCGCGCCAGTTGTAGCGGGTCCACCCAAGCCTGGAACTGCTCGACTGGAGCGTGCCGTTGGAGATGGCCTGGGTGCCGTCCGGTACGGCCACCGACACGTCGTAGGTCGCCTTGTCCAGCGGGTGGTCGTTGCTCGGGAACCACCACCAGGCCGCCTCGGGCTCGTCGGCCGCGATCGCGCCGTCGGGCGTGCGGTGCCAGGTGTTGAAGCCGTACGCGCTCTTCGTCGACGGCACCCCGCTGTAGCGGACCACCACGGTGATCGGCGTGCCCTTCGCCAGCGGGTTCTTCGGCGTGATCACCAGCTCGTGCTGGCCGGAGGTGGCGAAGCCGGCCTTGGCGCCGTTGACCCGCACCTCGCTCACGTCCAGCAGGAAGTCCAGATCGAAGCTGGACAGCTCCTGCGTGGTCCTCGCCTGGATCGTCGCCGTACCCGCCAGCTCGTCCGTGGCCGGCTGGTACGTCAGCCGGAGGTCGTAGTGGGAGACGTCGTAACCGCCGTTTCCGTAGTTCGGGTAATAGGGATCGCCGATGCCCGGTGCGCCGGGAGCGGAACTTGCGGCCGATGCCGGGATCGCCAGCAGGAGGGAGGCCGCCGCGAGCGCGCCCGGCGCGAAGATTCTGCGGTGCACGAGAACTCCAAGTCGTAGGGGCACGATGTCTGTTCGGAGCCTATTCAGACCCTGTGGCCCCTGACCTGTCCACAGCCCCTCGTGTCACACGATCGCCATCCGGCCGACATGAGCCACCCGGTCCCGACGTTCACTCAGCTGCCCTCTTCTGCACGGGAGTTGACCGGGGTACCGTCCGCGCATGCCGAAACGCACGCGCTTCACGATCTGGAGACCGCTCGCGACCCTGGCCGTCGCGGCCCTGATGGCCGCCTTCCTCACCCCCGTGGCCGCCCAGGCCGCCCCGCGCGAGAGCCGGCCCGTCTACTCGTACGCCCATGCCGTCCGTGAGGCCGTGTGGGTGGACACCGGCCTCGACGGGGACGGCGACGGCAGGACGGACCGCGTCGCCGCCGACATCGTCCGGCCGGCCGAACCCGCCCGGCAGGGCCGCAAGGTGCCGGTCATCATGGACGCCAGCCCGTACTACTCCTGCTGCGGGCGCGGCAACGAGAGCCAGAAGAAGACGTACGACGCGAGCGGCCACGTCGTCCGGATGCCGCTCTTCTACGACAACTACTTCGTGCCCCGCGGCTACGCCTTCGTCGGCGTCGACCTGGCCGGTACCAACCGCTCCGACGGCTGTGTCGACGTCGGCGGCCGCTCCGACATCGGGTCCGCGAAGGCCGTGATCGACTGGCTGAACGGCCGCGCCAAGGGCTACACCAGCCGCACCGGCACCACCACGGTCAAGGCCACCTGGACCAACGGGAAGACCGGCATGATCGGCAAGAGCTGGGACGGCACCATCGCCAACGGCGTCGCCGCCACCGGCGTCAAGGGCCTGAAGACCATCGTCCCGATCAGCGCCATCTCCTCCTGGTACGACTACTACTTCGCCAAGGGCGCACCGCTGTACGACTCCGGCCCCGACTGGCTGTCCGACGCCGTCGAGAGCGCCGACGCCCGCGCCCACTGCGCCGCCGTACAGAAGAAGCTCGTCGACGGCGCCCCGCGCACCGGTGACTGGACCGGTCTGTGGACCGAACGCGACTACGTCAGGAACGCGTCCAAGGTGAAGGCCAGCGTGTTCCTGGTGCACGGCATGCAGGACCTCAACGTCCGCACCAAGCACTTCGGCCAGTGGTGGGACGCCCTCGCCAGGCACGGCGTCGAACGGAAGATCTGGCTCTCCCAGACCGGCCATGTCGACCCCTTCGACTACCGGCGCGGGGCCTGGGTCGACACCCTGCACCGCTGGTTCGACCACGAGCTCCTCGGCTACGCCAACGGCATCGACCGTGAGCCTATGGCCGACATCGAACGCCACCCGGACCAGTGGGTCACCTCCACGGTGTGGCCGCCGCGCGACACGCAGGGCACCACGCTGCGCCCGGCCACCGGCAGCCGGGCGGGCGTCGGCACGCTCGGCCTGCGCCGGGGACAGGGCACCGAGACGTTCACCGACAACCCGGCCCTGAGCGAGACCGACTGGGCCGGGCGGATCGGCACGGCCACCCCCGAGAAGGCCGGTTTCCTCACCGAGCCGCTCACCCGGGACCTGCGCCTGTCCGGCTCGTCCAAGGTCACCGTGACCGCCACGCCGACCACCTCGACCGCCCATCTCTCCGCGGTCCTCGTCGACCTCGGCCCCGGCACCATCCGGGACTACGCGGACGACGGCGAGGGCATCACCACCCTCACCGACCGCACCTGCTGGGGCGCTAGCACGGCCGGGGACAGCGCCTGCTTCAAGTCGACCAAGGCGAGGACGAAGGCCGTCGACTACACGGTGTTCAGCCGCGGCTGGGCCGACCTCGGCAACTACGCCGACACCGGCAAGGGCGTCCCGCTCACCCCGGGCAAGGCGTACACCATCACGCTCGACCTGGCGGCCACCGACCATGTCGTCCCCAAGGGCCACCGCCTGGCGCTGATCGTCGCGGGCACGGACAAGAACCTCATCGACCCGCCGTCGACCACCCCGACGCTCACCGTCGACCTGGCCCGCACGTCGGCCAGGCTGCCGCTGGTGGGCGGTCCCGCGGCGTTCACCCGGGCGACCTCGGGCACCACGTCCACCACTCCCGCAGCCACCTCCCTGGAAGGCGTCCGCTCACCCCGTACCATCCAGCGCCTGCCCGGCAGCTGAGCCGACCGGCTCAGGCGGCCGCGCCCACCAGCGCGGCCGCCTCCTGGGCGCAGCCCCAGGCCACGGTGACGCCGGCGCCGCCGTGGCCGTAGTGGTGGACCAATGCCCGTCCGTCCGGCAGCGGCAGGCGCTCCAGCCGTACCGCGGCGCGTGCCGGGCGCAGCCCCACGCGATGGGCCAGCACCCTCGCCCCGGCGATCTCCGGCCGCACCGCGGCACACCGGGCGACGATCCCCGCGGCCACGGCCGGGTCCGGCTCCAGGGACCACGCGTCGTCCTCCGCCGTACCGCCCAGGATCAGCCCGCCCGGCTGGGGAAAGAAGTACGTGGAGGTGTCCGAGGAGTGATCGACGGAGGTGAACCAGGTCGTGACGCCCGGGTTCGCCACCACGACCAGCTGACCGCGCACCGGCCGCACCGCCGGGTCCGGTACCAGCTCACGGGCCCCCAGACCGGTGCAGTTGACCACGACCGGCGCGGGCACCCGGGCCAGATCGGTCACCACCCGCTCCTCGACCGTGCCGCCCGCCTTCAGCAACCGCGCCCGCAGCCACGCCAGATGGGCCGGCATGTCGATCAACGGCAGCCGTGCCGCCAGACCTTCGCCGTCGTCCGCGGTACGCAGCGCCGGCACCCGCGCCGCCCAGGGGCCCAGCTCGTCCAGACGCAGCCCGCGGTGTACGCCCTCGACCATGCGTACGCCGGTCTCCTCCGGGCGCGTGGCCAGCTCCTCGTACTCGGCAAGGGATTCGAGGGCCCAGCGGCCGACGAGCGGTTCCGGTTCGATGCGGTACGGCCACCACAGCGCACCTGCGACCGCCGAGGTCGTGCGCTCGGCCGGGTCCCGGTTCCACACCCGCACCCGGACGCCGTTCTCGGCCAGCACCACGGCCGTGGTCAGCCCGACGACCCCGCCGCCGACCACGATCACGCCATCACTTCGCTCATGCTCCACGCGAGGACGTTAGCGAAATATGTCATGCCGCGCTCACATGCGTCCCACTCTGGGAATACTCACAGCATGTCTGCCGCATACGTGTCCTTCGGCCTGGCACCGGCGATGCGCGCCGGCGGTGTGCTCGCCGACGGCGGCTACCAGGTCCACCGGGACTTCGTGGACTTCATCGTCGACGGACGTCCGCTGCTGTTCCAGCTGTCCGACCTGGACGCCGTCTCCCCACTCGCCTCCGACGTCCCGCCCGCGATCTTCACCGCGCAGGTCCGCAGCCTGCTCCTGGAGAGCGAGGCGCCCCTGCCCGACGGCCGCTACGTCGTCTACGGCTGCCCCGAGTGCGAGGACCTGGCCTGCGGTGCGGTCACCGCCGTCATCGAGCGGGACGGCGACGACTACATCTGGCGGGACTTCGCCTGGCAGAGCGAGGACCATGCCGACCTGGAGCTCAACGGCTATCACGGCATAGGGCCCTTCCGGTTCCACGGCGACGAGTACCGCGCGGCCCTCGGCGCCCTCCTCGACGACGCCGACGCGCAGGCACAGCCCCGCCGCCGCGTGCTGCTGATCGGCGCCCGCGTCGCGCTCCTCGCCAAGCTCGCCGCCGCCCTGCGCACCATCGGCATCGGCGCCGACATCACCCAGGACGCCACGGGCGTTCCCGAGGAGGAACTGCGCGCGTACGGCGCCGTCGCCTTCGGCCGGGCGATCGGCGAGGCGCAACGGGCCGCCGTACGCCGGGCGTTCGAACGCGCCCGCGTCGACGTCGCCTATGTCGACGGGCTCGCCCCGATCGTCCCCCTGCTCGTCGCGCAGATCGAGCACGCCCTGGACCGCCGCCCCGTGGCACAGCGCCGGCTGACCCGCCTGGTGGCGGCGGACGGCGAGGCGGGCATCGAGGTCACCTCGCCCTGCCGGGTCCGTCTCACGGCGTACCGCCTCGACCGGCTCTACCGCACCCACACCCGGGAGGTGTTCGACGGAATCCTGGAGGCCGGCCTGCACCGCATCGCCCTGGACGCCAAGGCGGTCAAGGGGGAGTCCTTCGTCGTGGCCCGGACCTCGGGGAGCGTGCTGGTGGAGGCGATGGCCCGCTGAACGGCGCGGCGCGCGGCCATTAGGATCGGCGGTCTGATGACTGCCACCCTCGTCGCCAAGAACCTCGCCGCCGGCCACGGCGACCGCTCGCTCTTCTCCGGGCTCGACCTCGTCGTCGCGCCCGGGGACGTGATCGGGCTGGTCGGCGCCAACGGCGCGGGCAAGTCCACGCTCCTGAGGCTGCTCGCCGGGCTGCTCGCGCCCGAGCACGGCGAACTGCGCCTTTCCCCGCCCACCGCGACCGTCGGCCATCTGCCCCAGGAGCCGGAACGACGGCCCGGCGAGACCGTACGGGAGTTCCTCGCCCGCCGCACCGGCGTCGCCGAGGCCCAGCGAGTGATGGACGAGGCGACACAGGCCCTGGTCGACGGCCTGCCCGGTGCCGACGACGCCTACGCCACCAGCCTGGAGCGATGGCTGGATCTCGGCGGCGCCGACCTGGAGGAGCGCGCGGAGGAGGTCGCCGACTCGCTGGGCCTGGCCGTGGACCTGGACCAGCCGATGACGTCCCTGTCCGGCGGCCAGGCGGCCCGCGCCGGCCTCGCCTCGCTCCTGCTCTCCCGCTACGACGTCTTCCTGCTGGACGAGCCCACCAACGACCTCGACCTCGACGGCCTGGAGCGACTCGAACGCTTTGTGACCGGCCTGCGCGCGGGGACCGTCGTCGTCAGCCACGACCGCGAGTTCCTCACCCGCACCGTCACCAAGGTCCTCGAACTCGACCTCGCCCAGGGGCAGATCAACCTCTACGGTGGCGGCTACGAGGCCTACCTGGAGGAGCGTGAGGTGGCCCGCCGGCACGCCCGCGACGACTACGAGGAATACGCCGACAAGAAGGCCGCCCTCCAGGACCGCGCGCAGATGCAGCGCTCCTGGATGGACAAGGGCGTGAAGAACGCCCGGCGCAAGGCGGGCAACGACAACGACAAGCTCGGCCGCAAGTTCCGCAGCGAGGCCAGCGAGAAGCAGGCCGCGAAGGCCCGCCAGACCCAGCGGATGATCGAACGCCTCGATGTGGTCGAGGAGCCGCGCAAGGAGTGGGAGCTGCGCATGGAGATCGCGACCGCGCCGCGCTCCGGCGCGGTGGTCGCGACCCTGCGGGACGCGGAGGTACGGCGCGGGGACTTCACCTTCGGCCCGGCCTCGCTGCAGCTCGACTGGGCGGACCGGGTCGCGGTGA
Organism: Streptomyces sp. NPDC050625; assembly: GCF_040654755.1. Lineage (NCBI taxonomy): Bacteria > Bacillati > Actinomycetota > Actinomycetes > Kitasatosporales > Streptomycetaceae > Streptomyces > Streptomyces sp. NPDC050625. The sequence continues at coordinate 218,515 of NZ_JBFAIQ010000012.1, read as the reverse complement.
CCGGCGCCAACGGCGCGGGCAAGTCGACGCTGCTGGGCGCGCTGCTCGGCCGCGTCCCGCTGGACGCCGGGCACGCCTCCCTCGGCTCCGGCGTCCTGGTCGGCGAGGTCGACCAGGCCCGCAAGGTGTTCCACGGCCCGGAGGCACTGCTGGACGCCTTCTGCGCGGCCGTCCCGGACACCGAGCCGGTCGAGGTCCGCACCCTGCTCGCCAAGTTCGGTCTGAAGTCGGACCATGTGCTGCGCCCGGCGGCCACCCTCTCCCCGGGTGAGCGCACCCGCGCCGCCCTGGCGCTGCTCCAGGGCCGGGGCGTCAATCTGCTCGTCCTCGACGAGCCGACCAACCACCTCGACCTGCCCGCCATCGAACAGCTGGAGTCCGCCCTCGACTCCTACCAGGGCACGCTGCTCCTGGTCACCCACGACCGCCGGATGCTGGACGCGGTCCGGGTGACCCGCCGACTGGAGGTGGCGGAGGGAAAGGTGACCGAGTACTGACGGGACGTATCGCTCGTATGAGGGGCGCGGGGCTGTGCCAACGTGCGGCTCCGCCGCGTGGGCGCGACCAGCCACAGCGGACCGGCAGTTCCCCACGCCCCTCGCGGAGCGACTAGCGCCGCCCGTTCTTCGGGTCCAGCAACCCGGCCCGGCGCAGGGCATCGGCCATCGCGCTGTTGGCGGGCGGCGGCGCGGCCTGGCGAGAGCTGCCGCCCCCACCACCGCCACCGCGCCCCTGCCGCTGCCGCTGCTGCGGCGGACGCCCACCGCGCTGCCGGCGTTCGCCGCCCTCACCCTGCTGCCCGCCCTGCGGCGCCGCCTCGTCGTCGAGGCGCAGCGTCAGCGAGATCCGCTTGCGCGGGATGTCCACGTCGAGGACCTTCACCTTGACGATGTCACCGGGCTTCACCACGTCACGCGGGTCCTTGACGAACGTCTTCGACATCGCGGAGACATGCACGAGGCCGTCCTGGTGGACACCGACGTCCACGAACGCCCCGAACGCGGCCACGTTCGTGACGACGCCCTCCAACACCATCCCGGAGGACAGGTCGGAGATCTTCTCCACACCTTCCTTGAAGGTCGCCGTCTTGAACGCCGGACGCGGGTCACGGCCCGGCTTCTCCAGCTCCTTCAGGATGTCGGTGACGGTCGGCAGACCGAAGGTGTCGTCCACGAACGCCGACGGCTTCAGCGAGCGCAGCACCGCCGTGTTGCCGATGAGCGCGGCCACCTCCTGGCCGGAGGTCTTCACCATGCGCCGTACGACCGGGTACGCCTCCGGGTGCACGCTGGACGCGTCCAGCGGGTCGTCGCCGCCACGGATCCGCAGGAAGCCCGCGCACTGCTCGTACGCCTTCGGACCCAGCCGCGCCACGCTCTTCAGCTGCGACCGCGAGGTGAACGGGCCGTTGGCGTCCCGGTGGGACACGATGTTCTCCGCGAGCCCTGAGGTGATGCCGGAGACCCGGGCGAGCAGCGGCGCGGAGGCGGTGTTCACGTCCACGCCCACGCCGTTCACACAGTCCTCCACCACCGCGTCCAGCGAGCGCGACAGCTTCACCTCGGACAGGTCGTGCTGGTACTGGCCGACACCGATCGACTTCGGGTCGATCTTCACCAGCTCGGCCAGCGGGTCCTGCAGCCGGCGCGCGATGGAGACCGCGCCGCGCAGCGACACGTCCATGTCCGGCAGCTCCTGCGAGGCGAACGCCGACGCCGAGTACACAGAGGCGCCGGCCTCGGACACCATCACCTTGGTGAGCTTCAACTCGGGGTGCCTGGAGATCAGTTCACCGGCGAGCTTGTCGGTCTCCCGGGAGGCGGTGCCGTTGCCGATCGCGACCAGCTCGACCGCGTGCTCCTTCGCCAGCCGGGCCAGCTTCGCCAGGGCCTCGTCCCACTTGTTGGCCGGGACGTGCGGGTGGATGACGTCGGTGGCGACGACCTTGCCGGTCGCGTCGACCACGGCCACCTTCACGCCCGTACGGAAGCCCGGGTCCAGGCCCAGCGTCGCGCGCGTGCCGGCCGGGGCGGCGAGCAGCAGGTCACGGAGGTTCGCGGCGAAGACGTCGACCGCCTCGTCCTCGGCGGCCGTGCGCAGCCGCAGCCGCAGGTCGATGCCCAGGTGGACGAGGATGCGGGTGCGCCAGGCCCAGCGCACCGTGTCCGTCAGCCACTTGTCGGCCGGGCGGCCGCGGTCGGCGATCGCGAACTTCCCGGCGACGATCCCCTCGTACGAGGACGGACCGTCCGTCGGCTCCTCCGGCTCCAGGACGAGATCCAGGACCTCCTCCTTCTCGCCGCGCAGCATCGCGAGGATCCGGTGCGAGGGCAGCTCGGTGAACGGCTCGGCGAAGTCGAAGTAGTCGGCGAACTTGGCGCCCGCCTCCTCCTTGCCGTCGCGCACCTTCGCGGCCAGGCGCCCGCGCACCCACATGCGCTCGCGCAACTCGCCGATCAGGTCGGCGTCCTCGGAGAACCGCTCGGTGAGGATCGCCCGCGCGCCGTCCAGGGCGGCCTGCGGATCGGCGACGCCCTTGTCGGCGTCCACGAAGGCGGCGGCCGCGGCGAGCGGCTCGACCGTCGGGTCCCCGAGCAGGCCCTCGGCCAGCGGCTCCAGGCCCGCCTCGCGCGCGATCTGGGCCTTCGTCCGGCGCTTCGGCTTGTACGGCAGGTAGATGTCCTCCAGGCGCGCCTTGGTCTCGGCACCCCGGATCCGCGCCTCGAGCTCCTCGGTGAGCTTGCCCTGCTCGCGCACCGACTCCAGGATCGCGGTCCGCCGCTCCTCCAGCTCCCGCAGATAGCGCAGCCGCTCCTCAAGGGTGCGCAGCTGCGCGTCGTCGAGCATCTCGGTCGCTTCCTTGCGGTAGCGGGCGATGAAGGGCACCGTCGAACCGCCGTCGAGCAGCTCCACGGCAGCCTTGACCTGCCGCTCCCGTACGCCGAGCTCTTCGGCGATCCTGCCTTCGATGGACCCTGCTGCGAGGGACCCGGGTGTCGTCACGATGCCGTACCGCCTTCTCCACTGAGGTTGCGCGGCAATTGTGGCAGGTGGCACCGACAACCGGGGATCAGGGCGCTCCCACGTGGCGGGTTGTTCATGGCAGAAAAGGTGGGGTACCCGTCGTTGCGGCTGTCCGCCGGCCCGCCAAGAATCGAAACCATGGCGCAACGAACCGTTCTCGTCGTCCTCTTCGACGGCGTCCAGAGCCTCGACGTCACCGGTCCCCTGGAGGTCTTCGCGGGCGCCGAGAGCCACCTCCCGGGCAGCTACCGCATCCGTACGGCCTCCCTGGACGGGGCTCCCGTACGCACCTCCAGCGCGCTCATCCTCGTATCGGACCAGTCGCTGGCGGACGCGTCCGAGCCGCACACGCTGCTCGTCCCCGGCGGGCAGGGCACCCGCCACCCCGATCCGCGGCTGACCGACTGGCTGCGCGGGCACGGGCCGCGTGCCGAGCGGCTGGTCTCCGTGTGCACCGGGGCGATCCTGCTCGCCGCGGCCGGTCTGCTGGACGGCCGCCGCGCCACGACCCACTGGGCGTACTGCGGCAAACTCGCCCGGGACCACCCCGCCGTCGAGGTCGACCCCGACCCCATCTACGTACGCGACGGACACGTCGCCACGTCGGCCGGTGTCACCTCCGGGATAGACCTCGGCCTGGCGCTGGTCGAGGAGGACCTGGGCCGGGACGTCGCGCTCTCCATCGCCCGCCACCTCGTGGTCTTCCTGCGCAGGCCCGGGAACCAGGCCCAGTTCAGCGCCCAGCTCGCCGCGCAGACCGCACGGCGCGAACCGCTGCGCGAGGTCCAGCAGTGGATCAGCGAGCACCCGGACGGCGATCTGAGCGTCGAGTCGCTCGCCGCCCGAGCCCGGCTCTCGCCCCGCCACTTCGCCCGCGCCTTCCAGGCGGAGACCGGCGTCACCCCCGGCCGCTACGTCGACCGGGTCCGTCTGGAGCACGCCCGCCGGCTGCTGGAGGACACCGCCGACGGCGTCGAGGAGATCTCCCGCGCCAGCGGCTACGGCACGCCCGAGGCCATGCGGCGCGCCTTCGCCAAGGCACTCGGGACCGCACCGGCCGAGTACCGCCGCCGGTTCCGCCCCGCGCCCGCCCACTGAACCCGTCGCCCGAACGCGCCCAGTGAATTCGCCTGCAGAACCCGTCCACCGAAAGGGGACTCGCGATGCACATCGCCTGCGTCGTCTACGACCGCTTCACCGCCCTCGACGTCGTGGGGCCCTACGAGGTCCTCGCCCGCCTCCCGGACGTCCGTCTCGACTTCGTCGCCGAGCGGCCCGGCCCCGTGCGCACCGAGACGGGATTCCTCGCCGTCACCGCGGACAAGGCCCTGGACGAGGTGCCGCACCCCGACCTCGTCGTGGTCGCCGGCGGCCCCGGCACCTTCGCCCAGCTGGAGAACGAGGCCCTGCTGGAGTGGCTGCGCGGCGCCGACGCCACGAGCACCTGGACCACCTCCGTGTGCTCCGGCTCACTGCTGCTGGCCGCCGCCGGACTGCTGGAGGGCCGCCGGGCCACCAGCCACTGGGTCGCGCTCGACCTGCTGAAGGAGTACGGCGCAGTGCCGACCGGGGAGCGGGTCGTCACCGACGGCAAGTACGTCACCGCGGCCGGTGTCTCCTCCGGCATCGACATGGGCCTCACACTGGTCGGCCGGATCGCGGGCGACGAGCACGCCCAGGCCGTGCAGCTGCTGACCGAGTACGACCCGCAGCCGCCCTACGACGCCGGGTCCCCGGACAGGGCGCCCGCGCATCTCGTCGAGGAGTTCCGTACGAACAGCCGGTTCACTCTGGTGTAGGCACGGTCCAGGTGAAGTGCGGCCGGCGGCGCTCCAGGAAGGCGGCGACCCCCTCCGCGGTGTCGCCGCTGCCGCGCGCCTGCTCCGTCCAGTGCGCGTCCCGGTCGGTACGTCCGTTCGCGAACTCCTTCGCCGCGGCCTGCGTCAGCTGCGAGCGCGAGACCAGGACCCGGGCGAACTCGGCGACCCGCTTGCCGAGTTCGCCCTCCGCCAGCAGCTCGTCGATCAGACCCGTACGCAGGGCCCGCTCCGCCTCGATCAACTCGCCGGAGAAGAGGAGGTACTTGGCGGCGGCCGGGCCCACCAGCGAGACCAGCCGGCGGGTGGAGGACGACGGATAGACGATGCCGAGCTTCGCCGGGGTCACCCCGAACAGCGACCCCTCCTCGGCGAACCGCAGATCGCAGGCCGCCGCGAGCTGCGAACCGCCGCCCACGCAGTGACCGCGGATCGCCGCCAGGGTCGGCTTGGGGAACGCCGCCAGGGCCTCCTCCGCCGCCACGGCGAGCCGCTGCGCCTCCTCCGGCGAGCCCCGCAGCGTCGAGATGTCGGCCCCGGCGCAGAAGGTCGCGCCCTCACCGGTGAGCACCAGCGCCCGCACGGCGGGATCGGCGGCCAGCGCGTCGAGCAGCGGGGGCAGGGACCGCCACATCGCGGCCGTCATGGCGTTGCGCTTGGCCGGGTGGTGGACGACGACGGTGGCGACCGAGTCGGCGACCGAGTGCAGCAGCTGGGGCTCCATGCGGGGATGCTATCCGCCGCTGTCCCGGCATGATCTCCAGGGGAACCCGTCAAACCCGTACAACCCGAATAGTTCGCGAAGGCGGCGCGACCGGGACAGGAGCAGTCCCACAACTGACCTTGTCATACGCCAACGGTCAGAACCGCTCGATACCAGCTGACTTCCTGTCAGACCTGTGGGGTGGAGCAGGTCGTTATCAACACTCGACGTGTGGTGACAATCGAGCGCGAGGGTGGCGACCGGACGATGGAAAACCACGGGCGCGGGTACGACCCGCGCCCATACGGAGACGACCAGAGGGCGCCGGACCCGCTGCCGTACGAAGGGGTGTGGCGGTTCACCGCCGCCGCAGTCGACGCCTCGGTCCCGCAGGCGCGACACGCCGTGCGGGACCTGCTGCTGCGCCAGGGCGTCCCGGTCTCGGACGACCTGGTCCACGGGCTGTTGCTGATCGTCTCCGAACTGGTCACCAACGCGGTGAAGCACGCGGCGCTGCTGTCGCCGATGCTCGCCGTGGAGGTGGCTGTCGGTGCCGAGTGGGTGCGCGTGTCGGTGGAGGACAACCATCCCTACCGCCCGACCGCCCTGGAGGCCGATCACGGTCAGACCGGCGGCCGGGGACTGCTCCTGGTCCGCGAGGTGGCCCAGGAGGCGGGCGGGGTGGTCGACGTGGAGCACACGGCGAGCGGCGGCAAGGTGATCTGGGCCGCCCTGCCGCTCAAACCGGTCCGGCTGGTGTGAGTCTCCTCACCAGCCCGCGGACGGGCCCGTCAGCTCCTTGACCGCCGGACGGGCCGCGTCCAGAACCGTCATGAACCAGGAGGAGAAGGTGTCCTTCGCGTGCCGCTCCGCCAGCTCGGCGGGGGTCACGAAGGCGGTCTGCGCCACCTCCTGGGGGTCCGGCCCGAGCGGGGCCTGCACCATGCCGACGAACAGGTGGTTGTACTCCTGCTCGACCAGGCCCGAGGCCGGGTCGGGGTGGTTGTAGCGGACCGTGCCCGCCTCGGCCAGCAGCGACGGCGAGACGCCGAGCTCCTCGTACGTCCGCCGGGCCGCCGCCGCGAAGGGCGCCTCACCCGGGTAGGGGTGGCCGCAGCAGGTGTTGGACCACACACCGGGGGAGTGGTACTTGCCCAGGGCCCGCTGCTGGAGCAGCAGCCGTCCGCGCTCGTCGAAGAGGAACACCGAGAACGCGCGGTGCAGCTGTCCCGGCGGCTGATGCGCCGCGAGCTTCTCCGCGGTGCCGATCGTCACACCCTTCTCGTCGACCAGTTCCAGCAAGATCTCGTCCGCGGTGCCGTTCGACGAGCTGTGCGTCGCGGTGGCAGGTGTGATCGGCATACCCATCCTTCGCCTCGGTCTTGGCACCCCAAGTCTGCCGTACGAATCCGGCACTACCGGCACTTCCCGGCACGGGCCACGCCGGAGGGGGGACCCGGTAGATGATCGTGCCCGGCAGGCGTGGCCGGGAATCGTCCACCCGGCCTCGAACACAAGGACGCGGCGTCGCTCCGGACCGCTGGGTTCCGGCCGTGACGGCCGTCAGTGAGGTGCCGTCAGTGAGGTGCCGTCACAGGCACAGCCGTGCCTCGTGCTCCGCGTGCCCGCCCGGTTCCAGCTGGAAGGTGCAGTGCTCCACGTCGAAGTGGTGGCCCAGGCAGCCCTGCAGCTCGTGCAGCATCTTCTCGTGGCCTATGGCGCTCAGCACGTCCGAGCGCACGACCACGTGCGCGGACAGCACCGGCAGACCGGAGGTGATGGTCCAGGCGTGCAGATCGTGTACGTCCTCCACACCGTCCAGCGCCAGGATGTGGGCCCGCACCTCCGCCATGTCGACGTCCTTGGGAGCGGCCTCCAGCAGCACGTCGAGGGTCTCGCGCAGCAGCTTCACCGTGCGCGGGACGATCATCAGACCGATGACCAGCGAGGCGATCGGGTCGGCCGCCTGCCAGCCCGTGGCCAGGATCACCGCCGCCGAGACGATCACCGCGAGCGAGCCCAGCGCGTCCGCGGCCACCTCCAGGAACGCGCCGCGCACGTTCAGGCTGTCCTGCTGGCCCTTCATCAGCAGCGTGAGCGAGATCATGTTCGCGACCAGGCCGATCGCACCGAACACGAGCATCAGCTGACCGTGGGTCTCGGCGGGTGTGAAGAACCGCTGGATCGCCTCGTACAGGACGTAACCGCCGACGCCGAGCAGCAGCAGGCAGTTGGCGAGGGCGGCGAGGATCTCGGCGCGCGCGAGGCCGAAGGTGCGGTTGGTGCTCGGCGGGCGGTTGGCGAAGTGGATGGCGAGCAGGGCCATGCCCAGGCCCAGCGCGTCCGTGGCCATGTGCGCCGCGTCCGCGATGAGCGCGAGCGAATCGGCGAGCACACCACCGGCGATCTCGATCACCATGACGGCGAGCGTGATCGACAGAGCGACGCGCAGCCTGCCGCGGTAGGCCGCGGCCGCCGTGCCGGTGGGCGGCGCGTGCGTGTGCCCGTGCCCGTGGTCGTGACCGGCCCCCATGGAATCCACCCTCCTGTGTGTCGCCCGGGATCACAGTGAACTACGGGTGGGGGGTATCGGGCAACGCGGCACTGAACACCGTTGTCATGTGCCCTGACCTGCGGAAACGAACCGCAGGTCAGGGCATTGCCGGTTCACTTGCCGTGGTGCAGCTGCCAGCCCTGCCAGGCCGAGTCCACCATCTCGCGCACCCCGCGCCTCGCCCGCCAGCCCAGTTCCTCGGCGGCACGCGCGGCCGAGGCGACCGCGCGCGGCGCGTCCCCGGGGCGGCGGCCCTCGACGACGGGCGTTCGCCCCTCGCCGGTGACCTCGCCGATGACCGTGATCAGTTCGCGGACCGAAACGCCCTCGCCACGGCCGATGTTCACCGTCAGATCACCGGTCGCGCCGCCCCCGGTGAGCCGGCGGGCCGCCGCGAGATGGGCCTCGGCGAGGTCGGCGACATGGATGTAGTCGCGGATGCAGGTGCCGTCCGGCGTCGGATAGTCGTCACCGAAGATCCGCGGGGCCTCGCTGCGGGTGAGCCGGTCGAAGACCATCGGCACGATGTTGAACACGCCCGTGTCGGACAGCAGCGGCGCGCCCGCGCCCGCCACGTTGAAGTAGCGCAGACAGACGGTCGACATGCCGTGCGCCTGCCCCGCCGCCCGCACCAGCCATTCGCCGGCCAGTTTGGTCTCGCCGTACGGGTTCACCGGGGCACACGGGGTGTCCTCCGTGATGAGGTCCACATCCGGGTTCCCGTACACGGCCGCCGACGAGGAGAAGAGGAACCGCTCGATCCCGGCCCCGGCGGCCGCCTCCAGCAGCGTGGCGAGGCCGCCGACGTTCTCCCGGTAGTAGCGGGTGGGCTGCGCCACCGACTCGGCGACCTGCTTGCGCGCCGCGAGATGCACCACACCCGTCACCCCGTGCTCGACGAAGACCCGCTTGAGCAGGTCCGCGTCCATCGTGGAGCCTGTGACGAGCGGGATCTCGTCCGGGAGCCGCTCGGGCACCCCGGCCGACAGATCGTCCAGGGCCACGACACGCTCCCCGGCCTCGGTCATGGCCCGCGCCACATGCGCCCCGATGTATCCGGCCCCGCCGGTGATCAGCCAAGTCATGGTCATCCACCCTATGCCGAGGCCGCACGGGCGATGCGCGATGTCCCGGATGCCCGGAACGGGCCCGGGCGCGCCGGGCACGGTTTGTGGGGCGGGCCCCCGATCCCCGATGATGATCGCGGCAAAGGCCGGTGGAGCCCGCGTCGACCGGCCCGTGAACGGGCGGTGAACACGGGCTTCCGGTCATCGGATAGCCTCTGCCGACATGCCGCGCCCGGGTGTCACGGACAAGCGGCCCGTCCAACACGCAGACGACCGGCGCGAACGCGTCGGCACCCAGGGAGTGAGTTCGGTTGTCGACCGCCATCGTCACCGGTCAGCCGGTCCCCGGATCGTCGCTAGAAGGCGATCTGCGGTCCCTCGGCTTCGACGTGCGGGTGGCCGTCGACGCCTCGGACACCGAGGCGCTCCTCGCCGCCGTCCCGGCCGACCGGCGGGTGGCCGTCGTCGACGCCCGCTTCGTGGGCCATCCGCACGCACTGCGCCTCGGCCTCACCGACCCCCGCTTCCCGCTCGCCGCGATCCCGGGCGCCGTCACCGCCCAGCCGGCCGGCCGCCAGGCCCTGACCCGTGCGGTCGCGCGGGAGACCTCGGCGGGCGGCACGGGCGCGCTCGCCGTGGACAGCGTCACCGACGGCATCGTCACCGCCCTCGACACCGACGGCGCGGACGTGCACCGCCCCGAGCTCGGCAGCCTGGTCGCCGCCGTCCCCACCGACCCGCAGGCCCGCAACGAGGCACGCCAGGCCGTGGACGCCGTCGACGACGAGGCCGTACGCCTGAAGTCGGCCGTGAAGTCCCGCGACGGCTTCTTCACCACGTTCTTCATCAGCCCGTACTCGCGCTACATCGCCCGCTGGTGCGCCCGCCGGGGTCTCACCCCCAACCAGGTCACCACCGCCTCGCTGCTCACCGCCCTGATCGCGGCGGGCTGCGCGGCCACCGGCACCCGTGTGGGATTCGTCGCCGCGGGCATCCTGCTGATCTGCTCGTTCGTCCTGGACTGCACCGACGGTCAGCTCGCCCGCTACTCGCTCCAGTACTCGACGCTCGGCGCCTGGCTGGACGCCACCTTCGACCGCGCCAAGGAATACGCCTACTACGCGGGCCTCGCGCTCGGCGCGGCCCGCGCCGGGGACGACGTCTGGGCCCTCGCCCTGGGCGCCATGATCCTGCAGACCTGCCGGCACGTCGTGGACTTCTCCTTCAACGAGGCCAACCACGACGCCACCGCCAACACCAGCCCCACCGCCGCCCTCTCCGACAAGCTCGACAGCGTCGGCTGGACGGTCTGGGTGCGCCGGATGATAGTCCTGCCCATCGGCGAACGATGGGCGATGATAGCCATCCTCACGGCGGCCACGACCCCGCGGATCACCCTCTACGCGCTGCTGATCGGCTGCGCCCTCGCGGCGACGTACACCACGGCGGGGCGGGTACTGCGGTCGCTGACCCGCAAGGCGCGGCGGACGGACCGGGCGGCGCGGGCACTGGCGGACCTGGCCGACTCGGGCGCCCTCGCCGACGGCCTCGTACGTCTCTTCAAGAAGGGGCTGCCCGGCAAGAAGGGGCTGCCCGGCCTCGCCGTCCCCGCCGTCGCCCTCCTGGGCGCGGCCGCCGTCGTGGCCGCCTCCGCACTGACCGACTTCGGCGGACCGCTGCCCGTGATCGCGGCCGCCGTCTACGCCCTGACCTCCGCCCTCGCCGTCGCCCGCCCGCTCAAGGGCGCCCTCGACTGGCTGGTCCCGCCGTTCTTCCGGGCCGCCGAGTACGGCACCGTGCTCGCCCTCGCGGCCGAAGCGGAGGTGAACGGAGCCCTTCCCGCGGCTTTCGGCCTGGTGGCCGCCGTCGCCTACCATCACTACGACACGGTGTACCGCATCCGCGGCAACGCCGGAGCGCCGCCGGCCTGGCTGGTGCGCGCCATCGGGGGGCAGGAGGGCCGGACGCTGCTCGTCACCGTGCTGGCAGCGCTGCTCACCGCCGCGCAGTTCAAGGTCGCGCTCACGGCCCTGGCCGTGGCCGTCGCCCTCGTGGTGCTCGTCGAGAGCATCCGTTTCTGGGTGTCCGCAGGGGCACCCGCCGTACACGACGAAGGAGAAACCGCATGATCGGCCTCGTGCTGGCGGCGGGCGCCGGACGGCGTCTTCGCCCCTACACCGACAGCCTTCCGAAGGCATTGGTGCCGGTGGGCCCCGCGGGCATAGAGGACAGCATCACCGTGCTCGACCTCACGCTCGGCAACTTCGCCGAGGTCGGTCTGACCGAGGTCGCGATCATCGTCGGCTACCGCAAGGAGGCCGTGTACGAGCGCAAGGCGGCTCTTGAGGCGAAGTACGGACTCAAGCTGACCCTCATCGACAACGACAAGGCCGAGGAGTGGAACAACGCCTACTCCCTGTGGTGCGGGCGTGACGCCCTCAAGGACGGTGTGATCCTCGCCAACGGCGACACCGTGCACCCGGTCTCCGTCGAGAAGACCCTGCTCGCCGCCCGCGGCGAGGGCAAGAAGATCATCCTCGCCCTGGACACGGTGAAGAGCCTGGCCGACGAGGAGATGAAGGTCGTCGTCGACCCCGACAAGGGCATGACGAGGATCACCAAGCTGATGGACCCCGCCGAGGCTTCCGGCGAGTACATCGGCGTCACCCTGATCGAGGGCGACGCGGCCCCCGAACTGGCCGACGCGCTCAAGGCCGTGTGGGAGACCGACCCGCAGCAGTTCTACGAGCACGGCTACCAGGAGCTCGTGAACCGCGGCTTCCGGATCGACACGGCGCCCATCGGCGAGGTCCAGTGGGTCGAGATCGACAACCACGACGACCTCGCCAGGGGACGGGAGATCGCGTGCCAGTACTGACGAGGCTCATCCCCTCGCCGCTCGTCGTGGACATCCGCCCAGGCGCCCTCGACGACCTGGCCGGTGTGCTCGCCGACGAGCGCATCTCGCACTCCGGCCGGCTCGCCGTCGCCGTCAGCGGCGGCTCCGGCGCCCGGCTGCGCGAGCGCATCGCGTCCACGCTGCCCGGCGCCAGCTGGTACGAGGTGGGCGGCGGCACCCTCGACGACGCCGTGCGGCTGGCCGGCGACATCAAGGCCGGCCACTACGACGCGGTCGTCGGCCTCGGCGGCGGCAAGATCATCGACTGCGCCAAGTTCGCCGCGGCCCGGGTCGGCCTGCCCCTGGTCGCCGTGCCGACGAACCTCGCGCACGACGGTCTGTGCTCGCCGGTCGCCACCCTCGACAACGACGCGGGGCGCGGCTCCTACGGCGTGCCGAACCCGATCGCGGTCGTCATCGACCTGGATGTGATCCGCGAGGCACCGGCACGCTTCGTACGGGCCGGTATCGGCGACGCGATCTCCAACATCAACTCGATCGCGGACTGGGAGCTGTCCAACCGGGTCAACGGCGAGAAGATCGACGGCCTCGCCGCCGCCATGGCCCGCCAGGCCGGCGAGGCGGTGCTGCGGCACCCCGGCGGCATCGGGGACAACGACTTCCTCCAGGTGCTCGCCGAGGCGCTGGTCCTCACCGGCATCGCGATGTCGATCTCGGGCGACTCCCGGCCCGCCTCGGGCTCCTGCCACGAGATCAACCACGCCTTCGACCTGCTCTACCCCCGGCGCGCCGCCAGCCACGGCGAGCAGTGCGGGCTCGGCGCGGCCTTCGCGATGTATCTGCGCGGGGCCCACGAGGAGTCGGTGCACACGGCCCAGGTGCTGCGCCGGCACGGGCTTCCGGTGCTGCCGGAGGAGATCGGCTTCACCGTGGACGAGTTCGTCCGGGCCGTGGAGTTCGCTCCGGAGACCCGGCCCGGCCGCTACACGATCCTCGAACACCTCGACCTCAAGACCCACCAGATCAAGGACTTCTACGCCGACTATGTCAAGGCCATCGGTAGCTGAACTCCGCACGGTCGTCCATCCCCCGGGGGTGAAGGACCGGCGCAGCGGTGAGCACTGGATGGGGCGCCTCTACATGCGCGAGGTGTCCCTGCGGGTCGACCGCTACCTGGTGAACACCCGGGTCACGCCCAACCAGCTCACGTACCTGATGACCGTCTGCGGTGTGCTCGCGGCCCCGGCCCTGCTGGTGCCGGGGATCGCGGGCGCCGTGCTCGGCGTGGTCATGGTCCAGCTGTATCTGCTGCTGGACTGCGTCGACGGCGAGATCGCGCGCTGGAAGAAGCAGTACTCGCTCGGCGGGGTCTATCTGGACCGGGTCGGCGCCTATCTGACCGACGCGGCGGTCCTGGTCGGCCTCGGCCTGCGCGCCGCCGACCTGTGGGGCTCCGGGCGGATCGACTGGCTGTGGGCCTTCCTCGGCACCCTGGCCGCCCTTGGCGCGATCCTGGTCAAGGCGGAGACCGACCTGGTCGGTGTCGCCCGGCACCAGGGCGGCCTGCCGCCGGTCAAGGAGGCCGCGTCCGAGCCCCGCTCCTCCGGCATGGCGCTGGCCCGCCGTGCCGCCGCGGCGCTCAAGTTCCACCGGCTGATCCTCGGGATCGAGGCGTCCTTGCTGATCCTGGTCCTGGCGATCGCGGACCAGATCAGGGGCGACCTGTTCTTCACCCGGCTCGGCACCGCCGTACTCGCCGGGATCGCACTGGTGCAGACCGTGCTGCACCTGGTGTCCGTCCTGGCGTCGAGCAGGCTGCGGTGAGTGCGATGACGTCTTCACTGAAGGTCGGCGCGGTCGTCATCACCATGGGCAACCGCCCCGACGAACTGCGCGCCCTGCTCGACTCCGTCGCCAAGCAGGACGGCGACGCGGTCGAGGTGGTCGTCGTCGGCAACGGCTCGCCGGTGCCGGACGTCCCCGAGGGCGTCCGGACGCTGGAGCTGCCCGAGAACCTGGGCATCCCGGGCGGCCGCAACGTCGGCACGGAGGCCTTCGGGCCGGGCGGCCGGGACGTCGACATATTGCTCTTCCTCGACGACGACGGTCTCCTCGCCCAGCACGACACCGCCGAGCTGTGCCGGCAGGCCTTCGCCGCCGACCCCGAACTCGGCATCATCAGCTTCCGCATCGCCGACCCGGACACCGGCGTCACCCAGCGCCGTCACGTCCCGCGGCTGCGGGCCTCCGACCCGATGCGCTCCTCCCGGGTCACCACCTTCCTCGGCGGCGCCAACGCCGTCCGCACCCGGGTCTTCGCCGAAGTCGGCGGGCTGCCGGACGAGTTCTTCTACGCCCACGAGGAGACCGACCTCGCCTGGCGGGCCCTGGACGCGGGCTGGATGATCGACTACCGGTCCGACATGGTGCTGTACCACCCCACGACCGCGCCGTCCCGGCACGCGGTCTACCACCGCATGGTCGCCCGCAACCGCGTCTGGCTGGCCCGCCGCAACCTGCCCGCCCCGCTGGTCCCGGTCTATCTCGGGGTGTGGCTGCTGCTCACGCTGCTGCGCCGGCCCTCGCGCCCGGCGCTCAGGGCCTGGTTCGGCGGGTTCAAGGAGGGCTGGGCCACACCGTGCGGTCCCCGCCGGCCCATGAAGTGGCGTACGGTGTGGCGGCTGACCCGACTGGGCCGGCCTCCGGTCATCTGACAAGCTCGACCTGGGGCGCCACGCATCGCGCGGCGAAGCGCGGACGGCCTCGAAGACGAACTCGAAGACGAAAGTTTCCACCCGTGAGTGAGACAACGCATGACGCCGGGGTCACGGTGAACGCGGCTCCGTCGCCCGACGAGGGACTGCCGGCCGCCCAGCTCGCCGCCAAGTACGGGCTCGCCGTGAGCGGTGCCCGCCCCTCGCTCGTCGAGTACGTCCGACAGCTGTGGAGCCGACGGCACTTCATCATCGCCTTCTCGCAGGCGAAGCTGACCGCCCAGTACAGCCAGGCCAAGCTCGGGCAGCTCTGGCAGGTGGCCACCCCGCTGCTGAACGCCGCGGTGTACTACTTCATCTTCGGGCTCATCCTCAAGGCGGACCGGGGCATGTCGCACGACGTGTACATCCCGTTCCTGGTGACCGGTGTGTTCGTCTTCACCTTCACGCAGAGCTCGGTGATGGCCGGCGTGCGGGCGATCTCCGGCAACCTCGGCCTGGTCCGCGCCCTGCACTTCCCGCGTGCCTCGCTGCCCGTCTCCTTCGCGCTGCAGCAGCTCCAGCAGCTGCTGTTCTCGATGCTGGTGCTGTTCGTCGTCGCGGTCGGCTTCGGCAGCTACCCGGATCTGTCCTGGCTGCTGATCGTCCCGATCCTGGCCCTGCAGTTCCTCTTCAACACCGGTCTTGCGCTGATCATGGCCCGGGCGGGTTCGAAGACCCCGGACCTCGCCCAGCTGATGCCGTTCGTGATGCGTACCTGGATGTACGCGTCGGGCGTGATGTTCTCCATCCCGATCATGCTGGCCGACAAGCCGCAGTGGGTGGCCACGGTCCTGCAGTGGAACCCGGCCGCCATCTTCATGGACCTGATGCGCTTCGCGCTCATCGACGGCTACGGCTCCGAGAACCTTCCCGAGCACGTCTGGGTGGCCGCGGGCGGCTGGGCCGCGCTGCTCGCCGTCGGCGGCTTCGTGTACTTCTGGAAGGCGGAGGAGAGGTACGGCCGTGGCTGAGCAGGACCAGCGGGAACTCATCCCCACCGTCATCGCGGACGAACTGCACATCGTCTACCGGGTCAACGGCGCCAAGACCGGCAAGGGCAGCGCCACCGCCGCGCTCAGCCGCATCCTCAAGCGCGGCGAGGACCGGGGCGTGCGCAAGGTGCACGCCGTGCGGGGCGTGTCCTTCGTCGCCTACCGCGGCGAGGCCATCGGTCTGATCGGCTCCAACGGCTCCGGCAAGTCCACGCTGCTGCGGGCCATCGCCGGTCTGCTCCCCGCCGAGAAGGGCAAGGTCTACACCGACGGCCAGCCGTCCCTGCTCGGTGTCAACGCGGCCCTGATGAACGACCTCACCGGGGAGCGGAACGTCATATTGGGCGGGCTCGCCATGGGCATGTCCCGTGAGGAGATCAAGGAGCGTTACCAGGACATCGTCGACTTCTCCGGGATCAACGAGAAGGGCGACTTCATCACCCTGCCGATGCGCACCTACTCCTCCGGCATGGCGGCCCGTCTCCGCTTCTCCATCGCCGCCGCCAAGGACCATGACGTCCTGATGATCGACGAGGCCCTGGCCACCGGCGACCGCAAGTTCCAAAAGCGCTCCGAGGAACGCATCCGGGAACTGCGCAAGGAAGCCGGCACGGTGTTTCTGGTCAGTCACAACAACAAGTCCATCCGCGACACCTGCAACCGCGTCCTGTGGCTGGAACGCGGCGAGTTGCGCATGGACGGACCGACCGAAGAGGTGCTCAAGGAGTACGAGAAGTTCACGGGCAAGTAGCCCGGCCGCGCCCAGGGCCCTGCCGGAACCTTTCCGGCGGGGCCCTGCGTCTGCAAAGGAAACGTCAACTCCGGCTTCTCTTAGGAATCTTGACGCCAATCGGTGTGTTGTTGTGATGTGCAGGACACCCCGACGGTCCCAGCTGCGTTGTACAACGTAAGCTGTACCGGTCCCCGAAAGCGGCAAGTGGGGCGATAATACGCGACACCCACCGTCAGGGGCGCTCCACCGACGGCGAGGCGGCGTGTCCGAAATAGTGTGTATTGGGTCGGCAGTGTAGAACGGGAGATGTGACGGCAATGGCTACGGAAACTCCCCAGCTCAACGCAGCATGTGCCGTCCACGCCCCGGGCAGCGTGCGGTGACGGCGACCGGCACGCCGCGCACCCTGGATCCCGAGCGCGGCACCCTCGACAAGGCCGCGGACGAGAACTTCCCGGTGGCCCCGTTCTTCCTGCCCCGGGCCTGGCGCGACGACCTCATGGCGGTGTACGGCTTCGCGCGTCTCGTCGACGACATCGGCGACGGCGACCTGGCACCCGGCGGCGCCGACGCCCGTCTGCTCGGCGTGTCGCCCGCACAGGCCGAGGACCGCCTGCTGCTCCTCGACGCCTTCGAGGCCGATCTGCACCGCGTGTTCGACTCCACCCCGCACCACCCCCTGCTGCGCCGCCTCCAGTCCACGGTCCGCCGGCGCTCCCTCAGCCCCGGGCCCTTCCTCGGCCTGATCGCGGCCAACCGCCAGGACCAGCTCGTCAAGCGGTACGAGACCTACGACGACCTCCTCGCCTACTGCGAGCTGTCCGCCAACCCCGTCGGCCGCCTCGTCCTCGCCGTCACCGGAACCTCGACCCCCGAGCGGATCCGCCTCTCCGACTCGATCTGCACGGCCCTCCAGATCGTCGAACACCTTCAGGACGTCGCCGAGGACCTCGGCCGCGACCGGATCTATCTGCCCGCCGAGGACATGAAACGCTTTCAGGTCCAGGAGGCGGATCTCGCCACGACAACCGCGGGCGCATCGGTGCGCGCACTGGTTGCGTACGAATCAGAACGCGCCCGCGGTCTCCTGAATGAAGGCGCCCCCCTGGTGGGTAGCGTCCACGGCAGGTTGAGGCTGCTGCTCGCGGGGTTCGTGGCGGGGGGAAGGGCGGCGATCCGCGCGATCGCCGCCGCTGAATACGACGTACTTCCCGGCCCGCCCAAGCCCGGCAAGGTCCAGCTGCTGCGCGAGGTGGGCGTGTCTCTGCGAGGAGAGGGGTGATCCGGACCGTGGAGTCTTCGTCACACGTGTCCTCACCGGTACTCGCCGCCTACAGCTACTGCGAGGCCGTCACCGGGCAGCAGGCCCGTAATTTCGCGTACGGCATCAGACTGCTGCCGACGCCCAAGCGCCGCGCGATGTCGGCGCTGTACGCCTTCTCCCGGCGCGTCGACGACATCGGCGACGGCGCGCTGGCGGACGAGGTCAAGGTCGCGCGCCTGGAGGACACCCGGGCCCTGCTCGCCCGGATCCGCGAGGGCGCGGTCGGCGAGGACGACACCGACCCGGTCGCCGTCGCCCTCACGCACGCCGCCCGGGCCTTCCCGGTCCCGCTGGGCGGCCTGGACGAACTCATCGACGGCGTCCTCATGGACGTACGCGGCGAGCACTATGAGACCTGGGACGACCTGAAGGTCTACTGCCGTTGTGTGGCCGGCGCCATCGGGCGGCTCTCCCTCGGCGTGTTCGGCACGGAAGAGGGGGCGCGCGGTGTCGAGCGGGCGCCCGAGTACGCCGACACCCTCGGTCTCGCGCTGCAGCTCACCAACATTCTCAGAGACGTCCGCGAGGACGCCGAGGGCGGCCGTACCTATCTGCCCGCCGACGACCTCGCGAAGTTCGGCTGCTCGGCCGGGTTCAACGGGCCGACACCACCGGAGGGCTCCGACTTCGCCGGCCTCGTGCACTTCGAAGTGCGACGTGCCCGTGCCCTTTTCGCCGAGGGCTACCGGCTGCTCCCCATGCTCGACCGGCGCAGCGGTGCCTGCGTCGCCGCCATGGCCGGCATCTACCGCCGTCTGCTCGACCGCATCGAGCGCGACCCGGAGGCCGTGCTGCGCGGCCGGGTCTCGCTGCCCGGACGCGAGAAGGCCTATGTCGCCGTGCGCGGCCTGTCCGGACTCGACACCCGTCGGCACGCGTCCCGGCGGACCGTCAGGAGGCGCGCCTGATGGACAATACGGTCCAAGGTGACTCCACCGGAGAAAAGCGGCACGCAACCCTCCGGTGCGGTGCGGCGTCCCTGACTGCGACGGCCTGCCGTGCACTGTTCAACCACCACGGCGGGTACGCACGGGAGGACGCGCGATGAACGACGGCAGGCAGGCCGACGAGCCGCTCGCCGGCACGCCGGGGGGCACCGGGCGCAGCGCCGTCGTGGTCGGCGGCGGACTGGCCGGGATCACGGCCGCGCTCGCGCTCGCCGACGCGGGCGTCCGCGTCACCCTGCTCGAAGGCAGGCCGCGCCTGGGCGGGCTCGCCTTCTCCTTCCGGCGCGGCGAGCTGACCGTCGACAACGGCCAGCATGTGTACCTGCGCTGCTGCACCGCCTACCGCTGGTTCCTCGACCGCATCGAGGGCACGGCGCTGGCACCACTGCAGGATCGTCTCGACGTGCCCGTTCTCGACGTCGCCAGGCCCGAGGGCCGACGGCTCGGGAGGCTGCGGCGCGACGCCCTGCCCGTGCCCCTGCATCTGGGCCGGAGCCTGGCCACCTACCCGCATCTCTCGCTCGCCGAGCGGGCCAACGTGGGGCGTGCCGCGCTCGCGCTCAAGGGGCTCGACCTCGCCGATCCGACCCTGGACACGCAGGACTTCGGCAGCTGGCTGGCCGGGCACGGCCAGTCGGCGCGTGCCGTCGAGGCCCTGTGGGACCTGGTCGGGGTCGCCACCCTCAACGCGGTCGCGGGCGACGCCTCGCTAGGGCTCGCCGCGATGGTGTTCAAGACCGGTCTGCTGTCCGACCCGGGCGCGGCCGACATCGGCTGGGCGCACGTCCCGCTGGGCGAACTGCATGACCGTCTCGCCCGCAAGGCGCTCGACTCCGCGGGCGTCCGTACCGAGGTCCGTACACGCGTCACCTCCGTCTCCATCAACGAAAACGGGAGTTGGAGCGTTCAGGTTCCCGGCGAGACGCTGGAGACGGACGCCGTCGTCCTCGCCGTACCGCAGCGCGAGACCCACGAGCTGCTGCCGCCCGGCGCCCTCGACGCCCCCGAGAACCTGCTGGCGATCGGCACCGCGCCGATCCTCAACCTCCATGTCGTCTACGACCGCAAGGTGCTCGCCAAGCCGTTCTTCGCGGCCCTCGGCACCCCGGTGCAGTGGGTCTTCGACCGCACCGAGGCCTCCGGGCTGCGCACCGGCCAGTACCTCGCCCTGTCCCAGTCCGCCGTCCAGGACGAGATCGACGAGCCGGTCGCCGTGCTGCGCGAGCGCTATCTGCCCGAGCTGGAACGCCTGCTGCCCGCCACCCGCGGCGCGCGGGTGCAGGACTTCTTCGTGACCCGGGAGCGCGCCGCGACGTTCGCTCCCACCCCCGGCGTCGGGCGGCTGCGGCCCGGCGCCCGCACCAAGGCCCCCGGCCTGTACCTGGCCGGAGCGTGGACCGCCACAGGGTGGCCCGCGACCATGGAGAGTGCGGTCCGCAGTGGAGTGAGTGCGGCCGACGCCGCGCTGAGCGCCCTGGGCCGGCCCCGCCCCAGCCACCTCTTCGACTTCGAGGAGGCGGCGTGATGCTCGATCAGCACCAGGCAGGCCCCCGCACCCCCGGTACCGCAACAAGAGGAGAGACTGTGCCCACTGTGCCCCCGGCCTCGAAGGCCGCTCGCGAGACCGCGGTGGACGTGACCGCGCTCCTGGAGCGCGGTCGGACCCTGGCCACACCGGTACTGCGGGCGGCCGTCGACCGGCTGGCCCCTCCCATGGACACCGTCGCCGCCTACCACTTCGGCTGGATCGACGCCGAGGGCAACCCCGCCGACGGCGACGGCGGCAAGGCCGTACGCCCCGCCCTCGCCGTGCTCTCCGCCGAGGTCACCGGTGCCGCCCCCGAGGTCGGCATCCCCGGCGCGGTCGCCGTCGAACTGGTCCACAACTTCTCGCTCCTGCACGACGACCTGATGGACGGCGACGAACAGCGCCGCCACCGCGACACCGTCTGGAAGGTGCACGGCCCCGCCCAGGCCATCCTGGTCGGCGACGCCCTGTTCGCGCTGGCCAACGAGATCCTCCTGGAGCTCGGCACCGTCGAGGCCGGCCGCGCCACCCGCCGGCTGACCACCGCCACCCGCGCCCTGATCGACGGTCAGGCGCAGGACATCTCCTACGAGCACCGCGACCGGGTCAGCGTCGAGGAGTGCCTGGAGATGGAGGGCAACAAGACCGGCGCGCTGCTGGCCTGCGCCAGCTCCATCGGCGCGGTGCTCGGCGGCGCCGACGACCGCACCGCCGACACCCTGGAGAAGTACGGCTACCACCTCGGCCTCGCCTTCCAGGCCGTCGACGACCTGCTCGGCATCTGGGGCGACCCGGAGGCCACCGGCAAGCAGACCTGGAGCGACCTGCGCCAGCGCAAGAAGTCCCTGCCGGTCGTCGCCGCGCTCGCGGCCGGCGGACCCGCCTCCGAGCGGCTCGGCGAGATGCTGGCCGCCGACGCCAAGAGCAGCGACTTCGCGAACTTCTCCGAGGAGGAGTTCGCGGCCCGCGCCGCCCTCATCGAGGAGGCGGGCGGCCGCGAGTGGACCGCCGAAGAGGCACGCCGCCAGTACACCATCGCCATCGAAGCCCTCGACGCCGTCGACATGCCGACCCCGGTACGGGACCGGTTCGCGGCGCTCGCCGACTTCGTCGTCGTACGAAAGAGATGATCATTATCGGTCGAATAGCCCTCGCGTAGTCGCCGGCCGGTGGCGCGAGATCCGACGCGTACCGGCCGACGGCGGACCCACAGCAGCACGACTCGCACGACTGCACGAAGGGGAAGCCATGACAGCGACGACCGACGGAAGCACCGGGGCCGCCTTGCCGCCCCGGGCCGCCGCGGCCAGCGAAACCGACATCACCACACCCGTGACGGCCGGGGTACAAGAAGCCGCCGAGCACGCCGTCGGGCTCGCCACCGACTTCCTGCTCTCCCGGCAGGACGCGGAGGGCTGGTGGAAGGGCGACCTCGAGACCAACGTCACGATGGATGCCGAGGACCTGCTGCTCCGTCAGTTCCTGGGCATCCGCGACGAGGCGACGACCCACGCCGCCGCGCTCTTCATCCGCGGCGAGCAGCGCGCGGACGGCACCTGGGCCACGTTCCACGGCGGCCCCGGTGAACTCTCCACCACCATCGAAGCCTATGTCGCGCTCCGCCTGGCGGGCGACGCGCCCGAGGCGCCCCACATGGCCCGCGCCTCCGCCTGGATCCGTGAGCGGGGCGGCATCGCCTCCGCCCGGGTCTTCACCCGGATCTGGCTGGCCCTGTTCGGCTGGTGGAAGTGGGAGGACCTGCCCGAACTCCCGCCGGAGCTGATCTACTTCCCCAAGTGGATGCCGCTCAACATCTACGACTTCGGCTGCTGGGCCCGGCAGACCATCGTGCCGCTCACCATCGTCTCCGCGAAGCGCCCGGTGCGGCCCGCGCCCTTCCCGCTCGACGAACTGCACACCGACCCGGACCGTCCGAACCCGCAAAGGCCCCTCGCCCCGGCCGCGAGCTGGGACGGTGTCTTCCAGCGGCTGGACAGGGCGCTGCACCGGGCGCGCCGGGTCGTACCGCGGGGGCTGCGCCGGGCCGCGATGAACTCCGCCGCCCGCTGGATCGTCGAGCGGCAGGAGAACGACGGCTGCTGGGGCGGCATCCAGCCGCCCGCCGTGTACTCGGTGATCGCGCTGTACCTGCTCGGCTACGACCTCGAACACCCGGTGATGCGCGCCGGACTGGAGTCGCTGGACCGGTACGCCGTGTGGCGCGAGGACGGCGCCCGGATGATCGAGGCCTGCCAGTCCCCGGTGTGGGACACCTGCCTGGCGACCATCGCGCTCGCCGACGCCGGGCTTCCCGCCGATCACCCGCAGCTCGTCAAGGCCGCCGACTGGATGCTCGGCGAACAGGTCGTCCGGCCCGGTGACTGGTCAGTACGGCGGCCCGGACTCCCGCCCGGCGGCTGGGCGTTCGAGTTCCACAACGACAACTACCCCGACATCGACGACACCGCCGAGGTGATCCTCGCCCTGCGGCGGGTCCGGCACCACGACCCGGAGCGGGTGGAGAAGGCGATCACGCGCGGAGTGCGCTGGGAAGTCGGCATGCAGTCCCGCAACGGGGCATGGGGTGCCTTCGACGCCGACAACACCAGCCCGTTCCCCAACCGGCTGCCGTTCTGCGACTTCGGCGAGGTCGTCGACCCGCCCTCGGCCGACGTCACCGCGCATGTCGTCGAGATGCTCGCGGTCGAGGGCCTCTCCCACGACCCGCGCACCCGGCGCGGCATCGAGTGGCTGCTGGCCGAACAGGAGCCGAACGGCTCGTGGTTCGGCCGCTGGGGCGTCAACTACGTCTACGGCACCGGCTCCGTGGTGCCCGCGCTGACCACCGCAGGACTCCCCGCCTCGCACCCGGCGATCCGCCGGGCCGTGACCTGGCTGGAGAGCGTCCAGAACGACGACGGCGGCTGGGGCGAGGACCTGCGCTCCTACAAGCACGTCAAGGAGTGGAGCGGCCGCGGCGCCTCCACCGCCTCGCAGACCGCGTGGGCGCTGATGGCGCTGCTCGCGGCGGGGGAGAAGGACTCCAAGGCCGTCGAGCGCGGCATCCAGTGGCTGGCCGAGACCCAGCGGGAGGACGGCTCCTGGGACGAGCCGTACTTCACCGGCACCGGGTTCCCCTGGGACTTCTCCATCAACTACCACCTCTACCGGCAGGTCTTCCCGCTCACCGCCCTCGGCCGCTATGTGCACGGCGAGCCCTTCGCCGACGGCCTGCACACCGCGAAGCTCGCCGAGCAGCGCCTCGCCGAGGCCAAGGGGAGCTGATGAACGCACAGCCCGCCCCGGCCCCGCTGCTGATCGCCTGCGCGCTCGGCATCGAGCGGCTCGCTCTGCGCACCCGCGACCACGGCGGAGCCGGCGGGCCCGTCACCGTCCTGCGCACCGGCATGGGACCCGCGGCGGCGGAACGCTCCGTCAGCCGCCTGCTGGCCGACCCGGCGTTCGCCGGCGCGGCGGTCCTGGCCACCGGCTTCTGCGCGGGACTCGCCCCCGGCATGCACCCCGGCGACCTGGTCGTCGCCGAGGAGACCCGGGACCCGCGCGGAAACGTCCCGTGCGTGGGGACCGACCTGCTCGTCGAGGAACTCGCGCGCACCGCGCCCGGGCGCACCGTCCACACCGGGCCCCTCACCGGCTCCGACCATGTCGTCCGCGGTCAGGAACGCTCCGACCTGCGCGCGACCGGCGCGATCGCCGTCGACATGGAGTCGGCGTCGACGCTGCTGAGCGCCGTCCGCGCAGGCGAGCGCCCGGTTGCCGCCGTACGGGTGGTCGTGGACGCACCAGAACATGAACTCGTCCGGATCGGCACGGTGCGCGGTGGAATATCAGCTTTCCGCGTCCTTCGTTCAGTGATTCCCGCTTTCTTCGAATGGCACCGTTCTTTGCTGCTCCCCCGGAGGTGAGCCAGATGGCCATGCCGCTGCGTCAGTCCATCAAGGTCGCTACATACCTGTTCGAACAGAAACTGCGGAAGCGGGACAAGTTCGCGCTGCTGGTGGAACTGGAACCGCTGTTCGCCTGCAACCTCAAGTGCGAGGGCTGCGGCAAGATCCAGCATCCGGCGGGCATCCTCAAGCAGCGCATGCCCGTCGCCCAGGCCGTGGGGGCGGTGCTGGAGTCCGGTGCCCCGATGGTGTCCATCGCCGGCGGCGAGCCGCTGATGCACCCCCAGATCGACGAGATCGTACGGCAGTTGGTGGCCCGGAAGAAGTTCGTCTTCCTCTGCACCAACGCACTGCTGATGCGCAAGCACATGGACCGGTTCAAGCCCTCGCCCTACTTCGCCTGGGCGGTGCACATCGACGGGCTGCGGGAGCGGCACGACGCCTCGGTGGCCAAGGAGGGCACCTTCGACGAGGCGGTGGAGGCCATCAAGGAGGCCAAGCGGCGCGGCTTCCGGGTGACCACCAACTCGACCTTCTTCAACACCGACACCCCCCAGACCGTCGTCGAGGTGCTGAACTTCCTCAACGACGACCTGCAGGTCGACGAGATGATGCTCTCGCCCGCCTAT
Organism: Streptomyces sp. NPDC050625; assembly: GCF_040654755.1. Classification (NCBI taxonomy): domain Bacteria; kingdom Bacillati; phylum Actinomycetota; class Actinomycetes; order Kitasatosporales; family Streptomycetaceae; genus Streptomyces; species Streptomyces sp. NPDC050625. Next base: position 193,673 of record NZ_JBFAIQ010000012.1, on the reverse strand, counting down.
GCCTACGAGAAGGCCCCCGACCAGGAGCACTTCCTCGGCGTCCAGCAGACCCGTGAGCTGTTCAAGAAGGCCTTCGCGGGCGGCAACCGCCGGCGCTGGCGGCTCAACCAGAGCCCGCTCTTCCTGGACTTCCTGGAGGGCAAGGTCGACTTTCCGTGCACCGCGTGGGCGATCCCGAGCTACTCGCTCTTCGGCTGGCAGAAGCCCTGCTATCTGATGAGCGACGGCTATGTGGCCACGTACAAGCAGCTGTTGGAGGAGACCGACTGGGACGCGTACGGCCGCGGCAAGGACCCGCGGTGCGCCAACTGCATGGCGCACTGCGGCTACGAGCCGACCGCCGTCCTGGCCACCATGGGCTCCCTGAAGGAGTCGCTGCGGGCCGCCCGCGAGACCATGACCAGCGGAAAGCAGAAGTGATCCGATGACCGCCATTCCCTTGGGCGTCCCCGAGGTACCGGCCCGGCCGATCGCCGAGCGGCGCGCGTCGCGGCAGATCCACGTCGGGCCGGTGGCGGTCGGGGGCGGGGCCCCGGTGTCGGTGCAGTCGATGACGACGACCCGTACGTCGGACATCGGCGCCACCCTTCAGCAGATCGCGGAACTGACCGCGTCCGGCTGCCAGATCGTGCGCGTCGCCTGCCCGACCCAGGACGACGCGGACGCCCTCGCGACCATCGCCCGCAAGTCGCAGATCCCGGTGATCGCGGACATCCACTTCCAGCCGAAGTACGTGTTCGCGGCCATCGAGGCGGGCTGCGCCGCCGTGCGGGTGAACCCCGGCAACATCAAGAAGTTCGACGACCAGGTGAAGGAGATCGCGCGGGCCGCCAAGGACCACGGCACGCCGGTCCGCATCGGGGTCAACGCCGGCTCGCTGGACCGGCGGCTGCTCCAGAAGTACGGCAGGGCCACCCCCGAGGCGCTGGTGGAGAGCGCCCTGTGGGAGGCGTCCCTTTTCGAGGAGCACGGCTTCAGGGACATCAAGATCTCCGTCAAGCACAACGACCCGGTGGTGATGATCGAGGCGTACCGGCAGCTGGCGGCGCAGTGCGACTACCCGCTGCACCTGGGCGTCACGGAGGCGGGCCCGGCCTTCCAGGGCACCATCAAGTCGGCGGTCGCCTTCGGCGCGCTGCTCTCGCGGGGCATCGGCGACACGATCCGGGTGTCCCTGTCTGCACCGCCCGCCGAGGAGGTCAAGGTCGGCATCCAGATCCTGGAGTCGCTGAACCTCCGGCCGCGGCGGCTGGAGATCGTGTCGTGCCCGTCCTGCGGCCGCGCCCAGGTCGACGTCTACAAGCTGGCGGACGAGGTCACGGCGGGCCTTGAGGGGATGGAAGTGCCGCTGCGCGTGGCGGTCATGGGGTGCGTGGTCAACGGCCCCGGCGAGGCGCGCGAGGCGGACCTGGGGGTGGCCTCCGGCAACGGCAAGGGCCAGATCTTCGTCAAGGGCGAGGTCATCAAGACCGTGCCCGAGTCCAAGATCGTGGAGACCCTCATCGAGGAGGCGATGAAGATCGCCGAACAGATGGAGCAGGACGGCGTCGGGTCCGGAGAGCCCGCCGTCACCGTGAGCTGAACAGCACGGACCGAGAGGGGGCCCGAGCGTGACGATGCTGGAGAACATCCGGGGACCACGCGACCTGAAGGCGCTGTCCGAGGCGGAACTCGGTGAACTGTCCGAAGAAATACGCGAGTTCCTGGTGCAGGCGGTCGCCAGGACCGGCGGCCACCTCGGGCCCAACCTGGGCGTGGTGGAACTGACCGTCGCGCTCCACCGCGTCTTCGAGTCACCGGTGGACCGCATCCTCTGGGACACCGGCCACCAGAGTTATGTCCACAAGCTTCTGACAGGGCGTCAGGACTTCTCCAAGCTGCGCGGCAAGGGTGGTCTGTCCGGCTATCCCTCGCGTGAGGAGTCCGAGCACGACGTCATCGAGAACAGCCATGCCTCCACCGCGCTCGGCTGGGCCGACGGGCTGGCCAAGGCCCGCCAGGTGCAGGGGGAGAAGGGCCATGTCGTCGCGGTCATCGGCGACGGCGCGCTCACCGGCGGCATGGCCTGGGAGGCGCTGAACAACATCGCGGCCGCCAAGGACCGGCCGCTGATCATCGTCGTCAACGACAACGAGCGGTCCTACGCGCCGACCATCGGCGGCCTCGCCAACCATCTGGCCACCCTGCGCACGACCGACGGCTACGAGAAGGTACTGGCCTGGGGCAAGGACGTACTGCTGCGGACGCCGGTGGTCGGGAACACCCTCTACGAGTCCCTGCACGGCGCTAAGAAGGGGTTCAAGGACGCCTTCGCCCCGCAGGGCATGTTCGAGGACCTGGGCCTGAAGTACGTCGGCCCGATCGACGGGCACGACGTCATGGCCGTGGAGTCGGCGCTGCGGCGCGCGAAACGCTTCCACGGTCCCGTCCTCGTCCACTGCCTCACCGAGAAGGGCCGCGGCTACGAACCCGCCCTGGCCCACGAGGAGGACCACTTCCACACCGTCGGAGTGATGGACCCGCTCACCTGCGAGCCGCTCACACCGTCGGGCGGACCCTCCTGGACCTCGGTGTTCGGCGACGAGATCGTACGCATCGGGGAGGAGCGCGACGACGTCGTGGCCATCACGGCGGCCATGCTGCACCCGGTGGGCCTCGGCAAGTTCGCCGAGCGCTTCCCCGACCGGGTGTGGGACGTCGGCATCGCCGAGCAGCACGCCACCGTGTCGGCGGCGGGCCTCGCGACCGGCGGCCTGCACCCCGTCGTCGCCGTCTACGCCACCTTCCTCAACCGCGCCTTCGACCAGCTCCTGATGGATGTGGCGCTGCACCGCTGCGGGGTGACCTTCGTCCTCGACCGGGCCGGCGTCACCGGCGTCGACGGGGCCTCCCACAACGGCATGTGGGACATGTCGATCCTCCAGGTCGTCCCCGGTCTGAGGATCGCCGCCCCGCGCGACGCCGCCCAGCTGCGCGCCCAGCTGCGCGAGGCGGTGGCCGTCGACGACGCGCCCACCCTGGTGCGCTTCCCCAAGGAGTCGGTGGGCCCCGAGATCCCGGCGGTCGACCGCGTCGGCGGCCTGGACGTCCTGCACCGCGGCGAGCGTCCCGAGGTACTGCTGGTGGCCGTCGGCGTCATGGCGCCGGTCTGCCTCCAGGCCGCAGAGCTGCTGCGGGCGCGCGGCATCGGCTGCACCGTCGTCGACCCCCGGTGGGTCAAGCCCGTCGACCCGGCCCTGCCGGGCCTCGCCGCCGAGCACCGGCTGGTGGCCGTCGTCGAGGACAACAGCCGCGCGGGCGGGGTCGGCGCCGCCGTGGCACTGGCGCTCGGCGACGCCGATGTCGACGTTCCGGTACGGCGGTTCGGCATCCCGGAGCAGTTCCTCGCGCACGCCAAGCGCGGCGAGGTGCTGGCCGACATCGGCCTCACGCCCGTCGAGGTCGCCGGACGGATCGGCGCGAGCCTGGCCGTCCAGGACGTGGGGGACACGGCCGTCGTCAAGGACCTGGGGGGCACAGTCAAGGAGAGAGCTGAATGACCAGGGAGTTCGACCTCGGTGCGCTCCTGGCCGAGCGCGGAGCCGAACGCTACGAGCTGCACGCCAGGCATCTGAACCACCAGCTGCCGCGCATGCTGCACACCATCGGCTTCGACAAGGTCTACGAGCGCGCCGAGGGCGCCCACTTCTGGGACGCGGACGGCAACGACTACCTGGACATGCTCGCCGGGTTCGGGGTGATGGGCCTCGGCCGCCATCACCCCGTCGTCCGCAAGGCGCTGCACGACGTCCTCGACGCCCAGCTCGCCGACCTCACCCGCTTCGACTGCCAGCCACTGCCCGGCCTGCTGGCCGAACGGCTCCTCACCCACAGTCCGCACCTGGACCGGGTGTTCTTCGGCAACAGCGGTACGGAGGCCGTGGAGACCGCGCTGAAGTTCGCCCGGTACGCCACCGGCAGACCGCGCATCCTCTACTGCGACCACGCCTTCCACGGCCTGACCACCGGCTCGCTGTCGGTCAACGGGGAGAACGGCTTCCGGGACGGATTCGCCCCGCTGCTGCCCGACACGGCCGTCCCCCTCGGTGATCTCGACGCCCTGGCACGGGAACTGAAGAAGGGCGACGTCGCCGCCCTGATCGTCGAACCGATCCAGGGCAAGGGGGTGCACGAGGCCCCGCCCGGCTATCTGCGCGCCGCCCAGGAGCTGCTGCACCGGCACAAGGCGCTGCTCGTCGCCGACGAGGTGCAGACCGGCCTCGGCCGGACCGGGGACTTCTACGCCTATCAGCACGAGGACGGCGTCGAACCGGACCTGGTGTGCGTGGCCAAGGCGCTGTCCGGCGGCTATGTGCCGGTCGGCGCCACCCTCGGCAAGGACTGGATCTTCAAGAAGGTCTATTCGTCCATGGACCGGGTGCTGGTCCACTCGGCGAGCTTCGGCTCCAACGCGCAGGCCATGGCCGCCGGGCTGGCCGTCCTGTCGGTCATGGAGAACGAGGCGACCGTCGCCCATGCGCGGACGATCGGAGACCACCTGAAGTCCCGCCTGGCCGCACTGGTCGACAAGTACGAACTGCTCGCCGACGTCCGCGGCCGGGGTCTGATGATCGGCATCGAGTTCGGCAGGCCGAGCTCACTGAGGCTGAAGAGCCGCTGGACCATGCTGCAGGCCGCGCGCAAGGGCCTGTTCGCGCAGATGGTCGTCGTACCGCTGCTGCAACGCCACCGCATCCTCACCCAGGTCTCCGGCGACCACCTGGAGGTGATCAAGCTGATTCCGCCGCTGGTCATCGGCGAGGCGGAGGTGGACCGCTTCGTGGACGCGTTCACCGATGTGATGGACGACGCACACAGCGGCGGCGGCCTGATGTGGGACTTCGGCAGGACGCTGATCAAGCAGGCGGTCGCCAACCGGTGATCACCGGCCTGGGCTGATCACCAGCCCTGCGCTGGTCATCAGCTGGACTTTGCCTCTTAGGCAAGAAATTTGCCGGAGAGGCAAAGTTCGGGCTGAATGGAGTCATGAGCTCCTCCGAAGCCGGGCGTCCGCCCGGCCACGGTCCCGAGCCGGCGGCCGGACCGGCCGACGACCTGGCCGCCGTGGCCCCCCAGCTCCGCTCGCTGCGCCGCCGCGCCGGTCTCACCCTGGAGGCCGCGGCCCGCGCGGCCGGGCTGTCGCCCGCCCATCTCTCCCGTCTGGAGACCGGGCAGCGCCAGCCTTCCCTGCCGATGCTGCTCGCACTCGCGCGCATCTACGGTACGACGGTCTCGGACCTGCTGGGCGAGACGGCCGGCGACCGGGACGCGATCGTGCGCGCCGCCGACATGGAACCGACCCGGGCCGGCGGCTGGACGTACTGGCAGGCCGGCGCCTCCGGCCGCGGGATGCAGGCCCTGCGCGTCCGTGTGCCCCACGGCTCACAGGGCGACATCGTGCGCGTCCACCCCGGCGAGGAGTGGCTGTACGTCCTCAAGGGGCGGCTGCGACTGCGCCTCGGGGACACCGCGCACCTGCTCGCGCCCGGAGACAGCGCGCACTTCGACTCGCTGACCCCGCACCGCCTCGCCGCCGAGGACCACGACGGGGTCGAGCTCCTGTTCGTCCACACCCTGCTGCAGAGTCCCACGGCCACCCTGTGCCTGGGCCCGATCACCGGAGAGCTGCCATGAGCAACCTGGAGGAGAAGTTCCCCCGCGCCCTGTGGGTCCGTCTGATCGTCTACGGCGTCCTCGGCCACGTCCTGGCCGCCTTCATCTACCTGCTGTTCGAGGTCGGCGCCAAGGGCTGACCGGCTGGGGGACCGGGAGACACCGGCGTCAGTCGAGCAGCCGCTCGCGCAGCCGCTCCCGGTGGCCGGGGCCGAGCCCGAGGCCCTGTTCCAGGTAGACGTCGACCGTGCCCCACGTCTCCTCGACGGTTTCGAACGCCGCCGCCAGATACTCGGCCCGGGCCTCGAACAGCGGGCTGAGCAGCTCCATCACCTCGGGGGTGTAGGCCGACTCGGCGCTGCCGCTGCGCCGCACCTTGTAGCGGCGGTGCTTGGCGTTCGACTCCAGGTAGTCGGCCAGGATCGCCTCGCGGTCCACGCCCACGGCGAGCAGCGTCACGGCTATGGACAGGCCCGCGCGGTCCTTGCCCGCCGCGCAGTGCATCAGGGCCGGGACGCTGTCCTCGACCAGCGCGTGCAGCACCCGGGAGTGCTCGGCGGTGCGCTCCTTGATCATCCTGCGGTAGGAGGTGATCATCCGGTTCGCGGCCTTGCCGTCCGCGAGGATCCCGCGCAGCTGGTCGAGGTTCCCGTCGCGGACCATCTTCCAGAACTCGGCGCCGTCCGCCGGGTCGCTCAGCGGCATGTTCACGTTGCGCACGCCCGGCAGCGCCACATCGGGGCCTTCCAGCTTCTGGTCGGCCGCGTTGCGGAAGTCGAAGATCGTGTGCAGACCCAGGGAGGAGAGGAACTCCGTGTCCTTGTCGGTCGCGTGCGCGAGATGGCCGCTGCGGAACAGCACCCCGTACCGCACCCGCCGTCCGTCCACGGTCGGCAGTCCGCCCACGTCACGGAAGTTGCGCACTCCGGCCAGCTCGGGCTCGGTCGACGGGACGTGCTGCGTCACGGTGGCTCCTCACGCTCGGGCGGCGCCGACGCGGCTCGTCGGCGGGCACGCTGTCGACGATACGACATGAGTTTCCTCGGGCAATGAGTTGTCCACAGGCGTTGCCCACGACACCCCCGGCCCTTGATGATGTTTGGGCTTGCGCGGATCTGTTGGCACTTGTGAGGACTTCATGGTGGACATCGCCGAGAACGGTCGTACCTGGCTCCTGTCCGGGCCGAACAGCAGCTATGCGCTGCACCTCACCGAGGCGGACGAGCTGCTCCACCTCCACTGGGGGCCGAGCATCGCGCTCGCCGACGCCGAGGCGCTCGCCGTGCGCCCGCTGCCCGACTACCGGCCCTTCGAGTCCCCGCTCGACGGCCGCGAGGAGTACCCGGTCGAGGGCGGTCCCCGCTTCGTCCGCCCCGCCCTGTCCGTGCGCACCGAGGAGCGGCGCGGCACCGAGTGGACCTTCGAGGCGTACGAGACGGAGGGCGACGAACTGCGGCTGCGCTTCGGGGACGCAGGGCTGGCCGTCACGCTGCACTACCGGATGCGCGGAGACGTCGTCGAGCGCTGGGTGACCGTCGGCAACCAGGGGCACGCGCCCGTCGAACTGCTCCGCGCCGACCCGGCCACCTGGACCCTGCCCGACCGTGAGGGCTGGCGGCTGTCCCAGCTGCACGGCCGCTGGGCCGCCGAGTCCCTGCTCACCCGGGCCCCGCTCACCCACGGCGAGAAGGTCATCGGCAGCCGCCGCGGCCACACCGGTCACCAGCACCTGCCCTGGGTCGCGCTCGACACCGACGCCACCGAGGAGCGCGGCGAGGTGTACGGCTGCGCGCTGGGCTGGTCGGGGTCCTGGCGGATCGGGGTCGCCCAACTCCCGGACGCGCGCGTGCAGATCACCGGTGGGGCCGGCTACGACGACTCGGGTCTGCTGATGCTGGCCGAGGGGGAGTCGTACACGAGTCCCGTCTTCGCGGGCCTGTGGAGCGACGGCGGCTTCGGCGACGCGAGCCGTGCCTGGCACGCCTACCAGCGGGCGTATGTCATCCCGGACGCCGACCGGGACCGGCCGGTGCTCTTCAACTCCTGGGAGGCCACGAACTTCGACATCTCCGAGGAGCAGCAGGCGACGCTCGCGCGCCGGGCGGCGGCGATCGGAGTCGAGCTGTTCGTGGTCGACGACGGCTGGTTCGGAGCCCGTACCAGCGACCGCGCCGGACTCGGCGACTGGACGCCCAACCCCGACCGCTTCCCGAACGGCCTCAAGCCGCTCGCCGACTACGTGCACGCCCTCGGGATGCAGTTCGGCATCTGGGTCGAGCCCGAGATGGTCAACCCGGACAGCGACCTGTACCGCGCACACCCCGACTGGGTGCAGTACCAGCAGGGACGAAAGCGGACGGAACTGCGCAATCAGCTCGTGCTCAATCTGGCCCGCGAGGACGTCCAGGAATACCTCTGGGAGCAGCTCGACGGTCTGCTCTCCAGTGCCCCCGTCGACTATGTGAAGTGGGACTTCAACCGCTGCTTCACCGACGCGGGCTGGCCCGGCGAGCCCTATCCGCAGCGCCTGTGGGTGGACCATGTGCGCGCCCTCTACGCCCTGCTGGACCGGTTGCGGGCGGCCCATCCGGGCGTCGCCTTCGAGTCCTGCTCGGGCGGCGGCGGCCGTATCGACCTCGGCGTCATGAGCCGCACCGACCAGGTGTGGACCTCCGACAACACCGACCCGCTCGACCGTCTCCGCATCCAGCACGGCTTCAGTCAGATCCACCCGGCCCGGATCATGGCCGCCTGGGTCACCGACAGTCCGAACACCCAGCTCAACGGCAGGGTCAGCTCGCTGCGCCTCCGCTTCGTGAGCTCCATGGCCGGGGTCCTCGGGGTCGGCGGCGACCTCGCGATGTGGACGGAGGAGGAGCTTGCCGAGGCCAAGGAGTGGGTGGAGCTCTACAAGGGCATCCGCCCGGTCGTGCAGCGTGGCGAGCAGTACCGGCTGCGGCCCCCGGAGGGCGGGCTGAGCGCGGTGCAGTACGTGCTCGGGGACGAAACGGTCGTCCTCGCCTGCCTCCAGGCTCAGCACTACGGCGAGCCGGCCCCGGCGCTGCGGCTGCGCGGCCTCGACCCGGCGGCGGCGTACGAATGCCGTGAAACGGGCGAAGTGCACCGTGGTGCCGTGCTGCTGCACCATGGGCTGCGCACCGGACTTCGGGGCGATCTCGACGCGGCGGTCTTCCGTCTTCGGCAGATCTGAACCATCTGCCCTAATTGACCCCTTCGTTCAAACTCGTCCTGGAATGAAGGGGACTGGGTGCAGGTGCGTGAGGAGGGTCATATTCGTGACCGTCCGTCGTGGGGCATGTTCACGTAATTCACGCGCTTTTCCTGGGAATTGACCGGAAGAATGGAGCGGGAATTCACTGAGGGTGACTGGGAATTCCCGTAACGGATCAAGCGAAAGCCGGACACAAGGAACCATCTGCTTGTCCGTTCGCATCTTGCTCGCTTACGTTCGCCACCAATCCGGACGGAATGCCGAATCCTGCCGCCGACCGGAGCGACAGCTCACCTCGCAGGCGCCGGAGAGGAATTCGCCATGCCCCGGAAGGGTAAGCACCGCCGCCCCAAGTCCCGCCGCTTCAGTCGTTCGGTCGCCGTCGCCGGTACCGGCGGCGCGGCGCTGGCCCTGCCGCTGATCGGGGCCACCGGTGCCCATGCCGCCACGCCGCAGTCCGTCCCCGCACAGGCCGTGCGGTCGGTCCCGACCGTCGAGAAGAAGGCCGCGCCGGCGGATTCGGGCGTGCGTACCTACACGGTGAAGACCGGCGACTACCTTTCGAAGATCGCCGAGGAGCAGAGCGTCCGTGGCGGCTGGCACCGGCTCTACCGGGACAACCGCGAGGCCGTCGGCGACAACCCTTCGCTGATCCACCCCGGCCTGAAGCTCGCCCTCGGCGGGAAGGCCGCGACGGCCGCCAAGTTCTCGGCTCCGGCTCCCTCTTCCGCGTCCTCTTCCGCGTCGAAGTCGTCCGCGCCGCAGGCGTTCGCGCCGGACTCCGCGAACGCCTCCGGTGTCTCGGCCGAGAACGCCGGAACCGCTCAGGCCGCCGTCGCCTCGTCCGGCTACACCCTCCCGGTCACGGGTGCCGCCGTCGGCACCAACTACCACGTCCCGGGCAGCATGTGGTCCAGCGGCTACCACACCGGCGTCGACTTCGTCGTCCCGACCGGCACCCCCCTCAAGGCCGTGGCCGCGGGCACGGTCGTCTCCGCGGGCTGGGGCGGCGCGTACGGCAACCAGGTCGTCATCAAGCTCGACGACGGCTACTACGCGCAGTACGCCCACCTCTCCCGGATCTCCGTCTCGGCCGGCCAGTCCGTCGCCGCCGGGCAGCAGATCGGGCTGTCCGGCGCGACCGGCAATGTGACCGGACCGCACCTGCACTTCGAGATCCGCACCACGCCGGACTACGGCTCGGACGTGGACCCGGTCGCCTACCTCCGCTCGCACGGCGTGCCCGTCGCCTGATCGCGTCGGGCACCCGCCCCGACCCCCACGCCACCGAAGGCCGGACCCTTGCCCCCCGGGTCCGGCCTTCGGTGTAGCTGTGCGGGCTGCTGTGCGGCGTTGCTTGCTGCGTTGCTGTGCGATCGATGCGTCAACCCGCCTGATGGGCGTCATATTCCCGCGTTGGCAAACTATTTAAGAGTGTCTTATCTCACCGTTCGTCAACCCCTTCCTACGATCGCGTAGGTCACATCGGAAGGTGAATCATGGGCCGACGTGGCAGACGATTCGAAGAGTGACAGCAGATCAGTGATCGGGTCGTACGTGGCGGTGGGGGACAGCTTCACCGAGGGCGTCGGCGACCCCGGCCCCGACGGGGCATTCGTCGGCTGGGCCGACCGGTTCGCGGTACTTCTCGCGGACCGTCGGCCCGAGGGCGACTTCAAATACACCAATCTCGCGGTACGCGGGAAGCTGCTCGACCAGATCGTGGCCGACCAGCTCCCCAAGGCCGTGGAGCTCGCGCCGGACCTGGTGTCCTTCTGCGCGGGCGGCAACGACATCATCCGTCCCGGCACCGACCCGGACGAGGTGGCCGAGCGCTTCGAGCGGGCGATCGGGCAGCTGACCGACGTGGCCGGCACGGTCATGGTGACGACCGGGTTCGACACCCGCAACGTGCCCGTGCTCAAGCATCTGCGCGGCAAGATCGCCACGTACAACGGGCACGTCCGGGCCATCGCCGACCGATACGGCTGCCCGGTGCTGGACCTGTGGTCCCTGAAGGCCGTTCAGGACCGGCGTGCCTGGGACGACGACCGGCTCCACCTCTCGCCCGAGGGGCACACCCGGGTGGCGCTCCGGGCCGGCCAGGCCCTCGGCGTGGCGGTCCCGGCCGACCCGGAACAGCCCTGGCCCCCGCTCCCGCCCCGCGGCACGCTCGACGTCCGGCGTGACGACGTCCACTGGGCCCGTGAGTATCTGGTCCCGTGGATCGGGCGGCGCTTGCGCGGGGAGTCGTCGGGGGACCATGTGACCGCCAAGGGGACGCTGTCCCCGGACGACATCAAGATGCGGATCGCCTCGGTGGCCTGACGGGTCCCGCTCGGCGTGCACGGCGCGACGGCCGGGAGCGGTCACCGCTCCTGCGCCGTCACCGCTCCTGCGCCGTCAACGCCTCCAGGGCCAGGCCCAGTTCCCGGGCGAGCGCCTCGTCGACCCACTGCTGGGCCCGCGCCCGCGGGACCGCGCCCGCGTAGGACGTCAGCTGAACGGCGAACCCGTCGAGCAGGGCCGTCAGCCGCAGGGCGGTACCGGTCGGGTCGGGGCACCGGAACTCGCCGGCCGCCACGCCCTCCGCGATGACCTCGGTGATGGCCGCCTTCCACTGCCTGTCCAGGTCCCGGGTGACCTCGCGCAGGGCGGGCTCGCGCAGGGCCACCGCCCAGCCCTCGATCCACAGCCGCCAGCCCTTGGCCTGACCGGTGGGCGCGTACCAGCGCACGGCGGTGCGCAGCCGGCGCAGCGCGGTCGTACGGCGGTTCAGCAGCTTGCGCAGTTGCGTCAGATCGTCCTCGGCCGCGTGCGCGAACGCGGCGGCGACCAGCTTCTCCTTCGTCGAGAAGTGATACAGCACCAGCGCGTTGCTCACACCGAGCGCCGAGGCCACATCGGCGATCCTGACCGCCGCCACGCCCCGCGCCTCGATCTGCTCGACGGCGGCCCGCAGCAGTTCCTCCCGCCGCTCCGCCACGCTCAACCGCACTCTCGCCACGCGGTCACCCTAATCCGTTTCACTCCACGAACTGGTAGTCGAGCCTGATGCGGCCCTCCTCGTCGAGGACCAGGAACTCCAGGCCGCCACCCGTCACCCGGTCCTCCTCCCGGTGGAAGGACTCCCAGCGGAACGTGACGACGTCGCGCAGCAGCCTCGGCGCCTGCTGGATCCGGAAGCAGTACGTCCCCGGGGCGACGAACTCCTCGTACGCACGCTCCACGCGCGCGTACACCTCCTCGTGGCCCCGGGCCTCCAGGACGGCGGTGGAGAAGCCGAGGCCCACCGCCGTGTCGTGCATGTCCTGGGGCGGGCGCAGGATGTGCAGCCCGTCCTCCACCCAGAGGTCGTGCACCGTCTTGCGGCGGATCTCCGGGTCCGGCTCGTTCCAGACCCCGATGTAGCGCTCGCTCAGGGACTGCGGGTCGATGGCAGGCATGGTCGGCTCGACGCTCCTCGTGTCGTTCGGCTGTGCGATGTGCCATCGACTCTGCCGCCGCCGTGCCGCCGCCTCAATTCCCGTCAGGGTATGAGGAGCCGGGCTGCCGGAGGACGGCGTGCGCGTCCAGGGCGATCGCGCCGCCCGGGTGCACGAGAAGCGGGTTGACCTCCAGCTCGGCGAACTCCGGGTGCTCGGCCGCGCAGCGCGCCACGGCGCACAGGGCGGCCGCGGCCGCCTGCGGTGCGACGGGCGGGGCGCCGCGCCAGCCGGTCAGCAGGGGTGCGTGCCGCAGCCCCAGCAGCAGGGCACGCGCGCGTGCCGGGGTGAGCGGGGCCAGGGCGAGGGCGGTGTCGGCGTGGAGTTCCGCCGCGGTCCCGCCGATTCCGGCCAGGGCGACCGGACCGAAGGCCGGGTCCTGACGCACCCCGACGATCAGTTCGCGGGCGTGGGCAGGCGTCACCATGGTGGAGGATCTTCGACGTCCGTCACCGGTACCACCCGAACCGGTCCGCGATCACCGGCAGCCGGTCGGCCACGATGGCGTGCGCGGCCGCCCTCGGGGTCGTGCCGTCGGCCTCCGCGCGGGCCAGCATGCGGTCGATGAGGCTGCGCATGGAGCGCCGGGTGCAGGCGAACGCCTCGTCCGCGTCGGGGCCGATGTCGCCGAACAGCGTCCACCACCACCAGGCGTTGGTCCCCGAGTTGACCACCACGTCCGGCAGCACGGTCACCCCGCGCGCGGACAGCAGCTCCTCCGCCGCCGGCAGCACCGGCATGTTGGCCGCCTCCACGATCCAGCGGGCGGTGATCCGCTCCTGGTCGGCGGTGTCGATGGCGTACGACACCGCGGCGGGCACCAGCACCTCGGCGTCGGCGGACAGCCAAGCGTCGCCCGGCAGTTCGCGGTCGCCGGGGCGCAGCACGGCCCGGTCGACGGTGCCGTACGCGTCCCGCGCGGCGAGCAGCGCCTCGACGTCCAGGCCCGCCGGGTTGGCGATCGTGCCCTTGATGTCGGCGACGGCCACGATCGTCAGACCCGCGCGCGCGAGGAAGCGCGCCGTGGCCCCGCCCATGGTGCCCAGACCCTGCACGGCGACCCGCGTGCCCGGGTACGGCACGCCGGCCCGGTCCAGGGCCGCGAGCACCGACTCGGCGACCCCGCAGCCGCCGACCAGCTCGTCGAGGCCGATGCCGTCCACCTCGACCGCGAAGGCGTCCGCGAGCCGCCGGCGCGCCGCGGCCTCGTCGTCGAGCAGCGGGTACACGGCCTGGATCGAGGACACGAGCCCCGCCTCGGCGGCGGCCCGGTCGACCAGGTCCTGGGTGAGGCCGAGGTCCTCGCCGGTGGTCCAGAAGCTCTCGATGTACGGCCGCATGGCCCGCAGATAGCGCACCAGAAGCCCGTACGCCTCCGGGGCCTGGGGATCGCAGTCGATGCCGCCCTTGGCGCCGCCCAGGGGCACATAACGGCCCTCGGGGTTGTAGTGCAGGGCCTCCTTCATGGTCATGCCGCGAGCCAGCCCGGCCACCTCGTCGAGGGTGCAGCCGGGCCGCATCCGCAGACCGCCGCTGGCCACTCCGCGCACCAGCCGGTCGACGACCAGGAAGCCCCGGCGACCGGTGACGTGGTCGGTCCAGACGAGCGACATGAGGGGGGCGGTCATCGGGTCTTCTCCTCGGGAACGGTGATCAGGGTGGGACCGGGACGGTCGAGGGCCTCGGCGAGGGCGCGGGCGAGTCCGGCCGGGCCGCACGCGTGCGTGCCGTGCCCGCCGTAGGCGCGGGCCAGGGCGGGCAGATCGACCGGCGGGAGGTCCACCGCGGTGGGGATGTCGCCCCGCGCCGTCATCTCGTCGCGGATCTCGCCGTAGCCGCCGTTGTCGAACACCACTATGGGCAAAGGAAGTTGGAGCTGTACCGCGGTGGCCAGTTCCTGCACCGTGAACTGCAGCCCGCCGTCGCCGCTGAGCGCGACCACCTGTCGGCGCGGATGGGCGACCTTGGCGCCGATGGCGGCGGGCAGGGCGTAGCCCAGGGTGCCGAAGCCGGTCGGGTGCAGATAGCTGCCGCGGGCGCCGACAGGGAAGTGCGGCAGGGCGCCGTAGTAGCAGCACTGGGCGCTGTCCGAGGTGACGACGGCGTCCTCGTCGAGCACCGCGCGCATCGCCCTCAGACAGCCGAGCCAGCGGGTGTCGCGCTCGGCGGTCTCGGCGTCGCGCGCGGCGCGCAGGGCGGCGACCTCTTCGGCCACGCGCGCGTGGGCCTCCGCTTTGTCCGCCTCGGGAAGTTCCGCCAGCAGCGCGGTCACGGTCGTCCGCGCGTCCCCCACGAGCGCCACGTCCGCCGGCATGTGGGCGTACATCTGGTCCGGGTCGATGTCGACGCGGATCAGCGTGCCGTCGAGCGCGGGCGGCGAGGTCCAGAAATCGGACTCGGCCAGCTCCGTGCCCACGGCCACGACGACGTCCCGCGTGCCGAGCCACTCCCGTACGACGGCACTGTGCAGCGACACCCCCAACGACAGCGGATGGGTCTCGGGCACACCGCCCTTGCCGTTGGCCGTCGTGACGGCGGGAGCGCCCAGCCGTTCGGCGAGCGCCAGACAGTGCGGGCGTGCCTCGCGCGCCCCGCCGCCGAGCACCAGCGCGGGGCGCCGGGCCCCGGCGAGCGACTTCGCGGCCTCCCGGACGGCCCGCCTGTCCGGCGCGGGACGCGCGACCGGCGGAGCGAGGCGGACCGGGCCCAGCCTCTCGGAGGCGGTCAGCAGGTCCAGCGGGACCTCGACATGGGCGGGCCGCGGCCGGCGCGTGCGGAACATCGTGAACGCGCGGGCCACGGCCGCGTCGATCTCGGCGATCGACGAGACACGGTGGCTGAACGCGGCCACGGCCCGCAGCGCCTCGGTCTGACTGCGCATCTCGTGCAGCGCACCGCTCGACAGCCGCGGGTGGCCGAGCGGCATGCCCGGCGAGAGCACCAGCAGCGGCACGCTGTCCGAGTAGGCCTGGCCGACCGCGGCCACCGCGTTCAGCAGGGCGGGCCCCGTCGTGGTGAGGACGACGCCGGGGCGGCCCGTCACGCGCGCGTACCCGTCGGCCGCGTACCCGGCGCCCTGCTCGTGGCGGGGCGTCACATGCCGTATGCCGTACGCCGCGAGATGCCGGTAGACCTCCAGGTTGTGGGTGCCCGGGATGCCGAACACACGGGTCACGGCGTGCCCGCTCAGGGCGCGTACGAGGACCTCCCCGCCGGTGAGGACCTCTTCGCCGGGGAGGACCTCCCGCCGTGCGAGTCCCATCACAGGCTCCGCGAGATGATGAGCCGCATGATGTCCGAGGTGCCCTCCTCGATCTCCTCCAGCTTGGCGTCCCGCATCCACCGCTCGACCGGGAACTCCCTGGAGTAGCCCCAGCCGCCGAGCGTCTGGACGGCCGCCCAGGTGCAGTACGCGGCGGTCTCGGACGCCGTCAGCTTGGCCATCGCCGCCTCGGCGGACGCCTCCAGACCGGAGTCGAGGCGCCGGGCGGCCCGCCAGGTCATCAGCCGGGCCTGCTCCACGCGCGTGCGCATGTCGGCGAGGCGGAAGGCCACCGCCTGGTGCTCGATGATCGGTCTGCCGAACTGGCGCCGCTCGCGGGCGTAGTCGCGGGCGTACTCGTAGGCCGCGCGGGCCACGCCGGTCGCCGCCGCGCCGAGCACCGTCCGGGAGATGTCGATGGTCCGCATCAGACCGTGGAAGCCCGTGCCCTCCGCGCCGAGCCGGTGCTCCTCGGGGACGAACGCGTCCTGGAGGAAGACCTCCCGGCAGACGATCGCGCGCTGGCCCATCTTGCGCATCGGCTCGCCGAAGGAGACCCCTTCGGTGTCCTTGCGCAGCAGGAACGCCGTCACCCCGCGCGAGCGCCGCGCCGGTTCGGTCTTGGCGAAGACGACGTACAGCTCGGCCTCGCCCGCGTTGGAGATCCACGCCTTCTGGCCGTTGAGCCGGTAGCCGCCCGTCGTGCGGTGGGCCGTGGTGACGATCGAGGCGGCGTCGGAGCCCGCGCCGGGCTCGGTGGTGGCCAGGGCGGTCATCGGGGTGTCGGGGCCCGTGAGCGGGGTCAGCCACTCCCGTCTCTGCTTCTCGTCGCCCAGTTCGAGGACCGGACCGGCGAAGAAGCCGTTGGAGCAGAGCAGATTGCCGATGCCCAGGTCGCCAACGCACAGCTCCTCCTGCACGAGGCACTGGGTGAACACGTCGGTGAAGCCGCCCCCGCCGTACTCCTCGGGCAGCATGAAGCCGGTGATGCCCACCGCGGCCGCCCGGCGCCACAGGTCCCAGGGCGTCTCGACGTCGGCCTCGTCGACGGCACGCGCGCGCGGGCGGATCTCCGCACGGGCGAAGGCCCGCGTGAGCTCCACGATGTCGCGCTGCTCCTCGCTCAGCGGGACCAGCTCGGTGGGCAGGTCGGACATGGTGCCTCCAGAGGCGGCGGGCTACCGGGACTACTGAATCGTCAGTCAGTATCGGAAGCCGGGCCGAGCCATGTCAACGCACTGAACGGATCATCAGTGGCGTCGCCCCTCGTGGAGGCAGTGGCCGCTACTGCGCAGTGGCCGCCCCTGCGCGGTCGCCGCTACTTCGCAGTCGTCCGCCGACCGCCTCCGGAGGCCGGCACCGCGCACGAGTCCTTGAACCCCTGGCTCGTCAGCCCCAGGGAGGAGTTGATGCGCGAGCGGAGGTTCTCCACCGCCACCATCGCCGTCAGCTCCACCAGGGCCGGCTCGCCCAGGCGGTCGCGCAGCCGGGCGACCAGGTCGTCCTCGACCGTGGGCGGGGTCGCCGTCATCGCCTCGGCGTACGCCATGACGTCGCGCTCCAGGGGCGTGTACGCGTCACTGTCGCGCCACACGGGAACGTCCTGCACCTTCTCGGGGGCCATGCCGCGCTCCCGGCTGACCCAGTAGCCGAAGTCCATGCACCACGAGCACCCGATCGCGGCGGCCGTCGCCATCTCGGCGAGGGCCTTCAGGTCCGGGTCGAGCCGGTTCCACTTCGCCACCGACTGCTCGAACCGCAGATCGCTCCGGAGCACGCGGGGGTTGTGCCCGAGTGCCCGGACGGGGTCGAGGACCTTGCCGTACACGCGCCGGCTGTACCACTCGGTGAGCCGTACGAAGGGGGTGCGGGGCGGGGTGAGCGGGATACGGGCCATGGGGCCACCTCCTGAAACGCCGGGCCGGGACACCCGGGTCGGGTGCGGATGCCCTCACCGGTATGACGACGGGGACCGCACGGATGTGACACGGCGGCGCCGGAGGCTCTGCGGGGCCGTGACAGCGGGCTGTGACCCCGGCGATCCGGGGTTGTCGGAGGGGCCGACCATAATGGATGACCTCAGCGACTCCACCTGGAGGTACCGTGACCGGTTTGCGTTCCCTGAGCTCCGGGCTCCGCGCGCTGCAGCCTGCTGCCTTCGGCGTGGACCCGGACGGTGAGCGCCTGGCGCGTATCCACAGATCGCCGCACTTCAAGGACGGTGTCTTCCAGAACCCCGGAGGCACGGCACGGACCCGGCCCTCCGGCTCGACGCTGGACTTCGCCAAGGTCTTCTTCGACAAGGACGAGCGGCCCCGGCGCGCCCCGCGGGGCACGGTCCCGGTGCACGCCACCACCCTCGCCGACCTCGCCAAGCCGCCCACCACGGGACTGCGGCTGACGTGGATGGGCCACTCCAGTGTGCTCGCGGAGATCGACGGACAGCGCGTGCTCTTCGACCCCGTCTGGGGCGAGCGCTGCTCCCCGTTCCCGTTCGCCGGGCCCAAGCGGCTGCACCCGGTTCCGGTCCCGCTGGCGGCGCTCGGCCCGGTCGACGTCGTGGTCATCTCGCACGACCACTACGACCACCTGGACATGCCCTCGATCAAGGCGCTGGCCGGCACGGACACCCTGTTCGCCGTTCCGCTGGGCGTCGGCGCCCACCTGGAGCACTGGGGCGTGGCCGAGAGCCGGCTGCGCGAGCTGGACTGGCACGAGGACACCAAGGTGGGCGGCCTGACCCTGACCGCCACTCCGGCCCGCCACTTCTGCGGCCGCGGCCTGCGCAACACCCAGCACACGCTCTGGGCCTCCTGGGCCGTCGCCGGCGAGCGGCACCGGATCTACCACAGTGGTGACACCGGGTACTTCGAGGGATTCAAGGACATAGGCGCCGACCACGGCCCCTTCGACGCCACCATGATCCAGATCGGCGCCTACTCCGACTTCTGGCCGGACATCCACATGACCCCCGAGGAGGGCATGCGCGCCCACCTCGACCTCCAGGGCGGCAGGCCGCACGGTGTGATGCTGCCGATCCACTGGGGCACCTTCAATCTGGCCACCCACGCGTGGTCGGACCCAGGCGAGGGCACCATCGCGGCCGCCGCCGCGTCCGGCGCCCCCGTCGCCCTGCCCCGCCCCGGCGAGCCCTTCGAGCCGACCGCCGGGACCGTGCCGGCCGAGCCGTGGTGGCGCGGCGTGGCCATGGCCCCGGTGGGCGGCTGGCCGACCGCGGCGGACGGCGGCGCCGAGGCCGAGGGCTTGGTGTCCCCGGCGGACCGGGACCGGGCGCGTGCGGCGGCCGACGTCGCCGGTGACCCCGCCGAGGACGAGGGCGACCCGGAGACCGTTTCCGCGGGCTGAGCCCGTGCGGCACCGCGCGGTCGGCCACCGGCCGCGCGGTCGCCGCTTTCTCGCCTTTTCCGCGCAACTTTTCGAATGGGCCACTGATGTGCCCGCTCGCCGATGGCGAAATGCCACAGGCCCTGGCGCGTGTTCATTTCCGACCGCTCTGAATTGCCTTTTGTTCGTTCTGGAACGAGGGCCCCGAGGGGCTTATCGCCCTGTCGTACGACGCCTCATACCAGAGCGGGACGCTGCCCGTGGGACTTTGTCAACTGCCCACCGCACATGATGCACAGGCGACTACTGTGAGTGTCCGTCGGGCGACGAAGGGCCGAAATTCGACGGCTCTGTCGACCGGCACCGCGATGGCGCATGCCCATATTGCGCACCAGCGCGAGAAATCGAGCCCGACGGACCAGTACGAGGACACCGATGTCTCACCTCCGTGCACCGGCCGCACGTGCCGACCGCCGTGAGGGCGGCCGGCACGGGCGACCGGTCGCCCGCCCCGTTCCCGCACTGCCCGAGACGCACATCCGTCCCCAACTCCTCCGTCTCGCCGTGCTGCCGCCCACCGCGGTCGCGCTCAGCGGCAGCGCGGTCGTCCTGTTCACCGTCCGCACCACCGGAGTGCGGCCCGGCATGACCCTCTGGGCCGTGATCGCCGGAGCGGTCTCGGTGACGGTCGTGGGCATCGTGATCGCCGCCGTCGCCGCCGGCCGTGCCGCCCGCTCGGTGCGCGACCGCGTCGGCGCCCTGCGCCGCAGCGCCGTCCGCGGCGAGGCCGATGTGCGCGCCCTCGTCGAGGCGCTGCGCCGCGGGGAGGTCGCACCGCAGCGCAAACCGCGTGGCGGACCGCCCGAGGACGCCGACGACTTCGAACTCCTCGCCGCCGACCTGGCCCGCGCCCACGACAGCGCCGTCAGCGCCGTCGTCCAGGCCGCACAGCTCTCCAGCCAGACGGGCAGCGAACAGAAGCTGGAGGTCTTCGTCAACCTCGCCCGGCGGCTGCAGTCCCTCGTGCACCGGGAGATCTCGATCCTCGACGACCTGGAGAACGAGATCGAGGACCCCGACCTGCTCAAGGGCCTCTTCCACGTCGACCACCTCGCCACCCGGATCCGGCGGCACGCCGAGAACCTCGCCGTGCTCGGCGGCGCCGTCTCACGGCGGCAGTGGAGCAACCCCGTCTCCATGACGGAGGTGCTGCGGTCGGCCATCGCCGAGGTCGAGCAGTACTCGCGGGTCAAGCTGGTGCCGCCGATCGACGGCGAACTGCGCGGTCACGCCGTTGCCGACGTCATCCATCTGCTGGCCGAACTCGTCGAGAACGCCACGGTGTTCTCCGCTCCCCACACCCAGGTCCTGCTCCGCGCCAACCTCGTCACCTCGGGGCTCGCCGTGGAGGTGGAGGACCGCGGCCTCGGCATGCCGGTCGGCGAGCAGGCCAGGATGAACGCCCTGCTCGCCGACCCCGACCAGGTCAACGTCGCCAGCCTGCTGGCCGACGGCCGCATCGGCCTCTTCGTCGTCTCCCAGCTCGCCCGGCGGCACGGCATCCACGTCCGCCTGCAGTCCAACATCTACGGCGGCGTGCAGGCCGTGCTCGTCGTCCCGCAGGAGCTGCTGGGTACGACGCCGGGCGCCCCCGGAGCCGTACCGCAGCCGCGCGAGGCGACGGGCAGAGGACTGCCGCCCGCACCCGCGGCGCGGCAGCATCCCCAGCGGACCGCGGGCAGGCCGGATCCCGCGACGGGGGCAGCCACGCCGTCCCCGGGCGGTGCCTTACCGGTGGTCCCCGGGGCAGCGGCGGACGGAAGTCCGGGCGGGGCCCGGGGGAGTGCCGGGGGCGGGGTCCCGAACGGACCGGCGGGGCCCCAGGGCGGACCCGAGGCAGGTTCCGCGCGTGGTCACCGGGCAGGGCAGGGGACCGGGCAGCCGCCGGGCCGTTCCGCGGAGCCGCCGGCGGGCGCCACGAGGTGGCACGCGCACGGTGAGTCCGCGACGGCGGGCCCGGCGGGCGTCGGCCCCCCGGCGCCGCTGCCGGTGCGCGGTGCCCGCGAGGCGCGGTCCAATCCCGCCGCGGCCGTGCCCGGGATCCGGGCCGACGACCGGCGGACGGTCGAGGGGAACGAGGGCGTGCCCCCCACTCCGCGCGTCACCGGCGTCGTACGCGGCACCATGGGCAAACCCCAACTGCCCCGCCGCCGCGCCCAGGAGCACATCGTGCCCCAACTGCGCGGTGGCCCGGCACCACGCCAGGACAGCGAGACCCCGGCGGGACACGACCCCAACCTGATGGCCGCCTTCCAGCGTGGAGTCGGCCTCGCCGAGGCGCAGCAGCACACGGATACGGCGCATGCCGAGCCGATGCATGGAGGACCGGCACATGTCGAATCCGTCCATGGCGGACCGGCACATGTGGAGTCGATCCACGCCTCCCCGACAGAGCCGGGGCACGCCCACATGGGCCGGGGAGACATGGATCAGCAGCCGACCCGCGCCGAGGAACCCCACCCCGAGTGGACCCGCACGAGCCTGACGGACCGGGGCACGACCGACCCGCACCACCCGGCCCCCGTGCACACCGAACTCACCACCCGGCCCGACGGGAGCGCACCGGCCGGATGACCACCCCCGCTTCCACCCCAGGACCCACCCCCACGCCCGGCGCTCCCACCGACCTTCGTACCCCAAGGAGTCGATCGACCATGGCGAGCGATGCGCCGACCGCCCAGGTATCCGACCTCGACTGGCTGATGAGCGGCCTCGTGCAGCGCGTACCGCACACCACCAGCGCGGTGCTCCTGTCCTGCGACGGACTGGTGAAGTCCGTCCACGGCCTCGACCCCGACAGCGCCGACCACATGGCCGCCCTCGCCTCCGGCCTGTACTCCCTCGGCCGCAGCGCGGGCGTCCGGTTCGGCGACGGCGGGGACGTACGGCAGGTGGTCGTCGAGCTCGACTCGACCCTGCTGTTCGTCACCACCGCCGGCTCCGGCACCTGCCTCGCGGTGCTCGCCGGCCGGGAGGCCGACGCGGCGGTGCTCGGCTACGAGATGGCGATGCTCGTCAAGAGCGTCCGCCCCTACCTGGTGACCGCGCCCCGGCAGCCTGCCGTCGAACCCCCGGCGATGAGGCCTTGAGCGTGCCGACGGCCGGCGACGGGCCCTGGCTCGACGACGCGGCCGGACGGCTGGTGCGCCCCTTCACGGTCAGCAACGGCCGCACCCGGCCCACCATCGACATGGACCTCATGTCACAGGTGATGGCCACCGGAGCGACCCCCCTCGGCTACCTCGGCCCCGAGCACGCCCAGGCACTCGACCTGTGCCGCGCGCCCGTCCCCGTCGCCGAGGTCGCGGCCCATCTCAAGCTGCCGGCGGTGGTCACCAAGGTGCTGCTCTCCGACCTCGTCGACTGCGGGGCGCTCACCGCCAAGCCCCCCGCTTTCCACCACAACCCCACTGACCGGTCCCTTCTGGAGGCAGTGCTCGATGGACTACGACGACAGCTATGACCCGTTCCCCACCGCACTCAAGATCCTTGTGGCGGGCGGGTTCGGGGTCGGCAAGACCACCTTCGTGGGCGCGGTGAGCGAGATCGCGCCGCTCAGCACGGAGGAGCTCCTCACCACGGTCAGCGCCGCGACCGACAGTCTCGACGGCATCGAGAACAAGATCGAGACGACCGTGGCGATGGACTTCGGCCGCATCACGCTCGACCCGCAGCATGTGCTGTATCTGTTCGGCACGCCCGGACAGGAGCGGTTCTGGTTCATGTGGGACGAACTGTCCGAAGGCGCGCTCGGCGCGGTCATCCTCGCCGACACCCGCCGCCTGGAGGACTGCTTCGCGGCCGTCGACTTCTTCGAGGAGCGCGGTCTCGGCTTCATTGTCGCCGTCAACGAGTTCGACGGGTCCTACCGCTACGACCCGGAGGAGGTGCGCGCCGCCATCGACCTCGACCCCGAGATCCCCGTCGTCCGCTGCGACGCACGCATCTCCAGTTCCGGCGTCCAGACCCTGCTCACCCTGGTGCGCCATCTCATCGCCCACGCCCCTGTCCACGCGCCCAGCCACGGCGCCCACAGGTGATCCCCGCACAACCCGCCACGGAGCCCGTACATGACCCACGTCCACACCGCCGGAGCCAGGCCATGAGCTACGAGCCGCCGCGCCCGGTCAGGGGTCTGTTGCTCACCCCCGAGGACCGGGAGGCCCCCGCCCGCACCCACAGACTGCGCCGACTCGGCCTCGGGGAGCGCCCGGAGCCCGCCCTCGACGCCTTCGCGGGCCGCCTCGCCGAGCACACCGGCGCGCCGTACGCCATGGTCAACTTCATCGACGAGGAGCGGCAGTTCTTCGCCGGCCTGCGCACCCCGGGCGCAGGACCGGTCGTGCTGCCCGACGGCACCAGGCCCGAGGTGGGCCGCTCCATGCCCCGCGACCATGGCTTCTGCCCCCATGTGGTGGTCCGGCGCAAGGCGCTGGTGCTGGAGGACGTGTGCGACTACCCGCGGTTCGCGGGCAACCCGGTCGTCGACACGTACGGCATCCGCTCCTATCTGGGAGCCCCGCTCATCGACAGCACGGGCATGGTGCTGGGCACCGTGTGTGTCGCCGACGTCGAGCCCCGGCACTGGGGCAAGGCCGGTCTGGAGACCATCAAGGCGACGGCCGTGGAACTCGCCGCGGGTCTTGAGCGGCTGGAGGGGTCCGCCGGGGCGTGAAGGAAAGCTGTGGCGGCGGTTAAGAAAAGCTCGATGGACCGCGCCCCGCGAATGCGGCAGATTGCAGCTCAGATTCCACCCCTCTTCCCCGGTTCAGGGCTCCTTCGGCATGCCCGGGACCAGGACCTCACCCACAGGAGCCGTAGCGTTGAAGGCGCTGGTCAAGGAGAAGGCGGAGCCCGGGCTGTGGCTCACGGACGTCCCCGAGCCCACGGTCGGACCCGGTGACGTACTGATCAAGGTCCAGCGGACCGGCATCTGCGGCACCGACCTGCACATCCGGTCCTGGGACGGCTGGGCCCGGCAGACGATCCGCACCCCGCTCGTGGTCGGACACGAGTTCGTCGGCGAGGTCGTCGGGACCGGCCGGGACGTCGACGACATCAAGGTGGGCGACCGGGTCAGCGGCGAGGGCCATCTGGTGTGCGGCAAGTGCCGCAACTGCCTGGCCGGCCGCCGCCATCTGTGCCGGGCCACGATCGGGCTCGGCGTCGGCCGGGACGGGGCGTTCGCCGAGTACGTCGCCCTGCCCGCCACCAACGTCTGGGTGCACCGCGTCCCCGTCGACCTCGATGTCGCCGCGATCTTCGATCCGTTCGGCAACGCCGTGCACACCGCGCTGTCCTTCCCGCTGGTCGGCGAGGACGTCCTGATCACCGGCGCCGGCCCGATCGGGCTGATGGCCGCGGCGGTGGCCCGGCACGCCGGCGCCCGCCACGTCGTGGTCACCGACGTCAGCGAGGAGCGCCTGCAACTGGCGCGGAAGATCGGGGTGAGCCTCGCGCTCAACGTGGCCGAGTCGAGCATCGCCGACGGGCAGCGCGAACTCGGCCTGCGCGAGGGCTTCGACATCGGCCTGGAGATGTCCGGCCGCGCCGAGGCGCTGCGCGACATGATCGCCAACATGACGCACGGCGGCCGGATCGCCATGCTCGGCCTGCCGACGCAGGAGTTCCCCGTCGACTGGGCCCGGATCGTCACCTCGATGATCACCATCAAGGGCATCTACGGCCGCGAGATGTTCGAGACCTGGTACGCGATGTCGGTGCTGCTGGAAGCCGGCCTCGACCTGTCCCCCGTGATCACCGGCCGCTACGACTACCGCGACTTCGAGGCGGCGTTCACCGACGCGGCGAGCGGCCGCGGCGGCAAGATCATCCTCGACTGGACTGCGTAAGTCACCCGCTTTTCTAGGAGCTTTCCGATGTTCGACTCCGTGCGCGACGACCTGCGCGCCACCCTCGACGAGATCCGTGCCGCCGGTCTGCACAAGCCCGAGCGCGTGATCGACACCCCGCAGTCCGCGACCGTCAACGTCAGCGCGGGCGGCCGCCCCGGCGAGGTCCTCAACTTCTGCGCCAACAACTACCTCGGTCTCGCCGACCACCCCGAGGTGATCGCCGCGGCCCACACGGCCCTGGACCGCTGGGGCTACGGCATGGCGTCCGTGCGCTTCATCTGCGGTACGCAGGAGGTGCACAAGGAGCTGGAGGCGCGGCTGGCGGCCTTCCTCGGGCAGGAGGACACGATCCTCTACTCCTCCTGCTTCGACGCCAACGGCGGCGTCTTCGAGACGCTGCTCGGCGCCGAGGACGCGGTGATCTCCGACGCCCTGAACCACGCCTCGATCATCGACGGCATCCGCCTGTCCAAGGCCCGCCGCTTCCGCTACGCCAACCGCGACATGGCGGACCTGGAGCGGCAGTTGAAGGAGGCCACCGAGGGCGGTGCGCGCCGCAGGCTGATCGTCACGGACGGCGTCTTCTCCATGGACGGCTATCTGGCCCCGCTCCGGGAGATCTGCGATCTGGCCGACCGCTACGACGCGATGGTCATGGTCGACGACTCGCACGCCGTCGGCTTCGTCGGCCCCGGCGGCCGCGGCACCCCCGAGCTGCACGGCGTCATGGACCGCGTCGACATCATCACCGGCACCCTCGGCAAGGCGCTCGGCGGCGCCTCCGGCGGCTATGTCGCCGCCCGCGCCGAGATCGTGGCCCTGCTGCGCCAGCGCTCGCGGCCGTACCTGTTCTCGAACACGCTGGCCCCGGTGATCGCCGCCGCCTCCCTGAAGGTCATCGACCTGCTGGAGTCGGCCGACGACCTGCGTGTCCGGCTCACCGAGAACACGGCGCTGTTCCGCCGCCGGATGACCGAGGAGGGCTTCGACGTCCTCCCCGGCGACCACGCCATCGCGCCCGTCATGATCGGAGACGCGGCGAAGGCGGGCCGGCTGGCGGAGCTGCTGCTGGAGCGCGGTGTGTATGTGATCGGCTTCTCCTACCCGGTCGTCCCGCAGGGCCAGGCCCGCATCCGCGTCCAGCTGTCCGCCGCCCACTCCACCGAGGACGTCAACCGCGCGGTCGACGCCTTCGTCGCGGCCCGCGCGGAGCTGGCGGGCTGAGCGGGGCGCACGCCTTGCGATAATTGGCCGCATGATCGAAGCGCGGCGGCTCCACATCCTGCGTGCGGTGGCGGACCACCGCACCGTGACAGCGGCTGCCGCCGCGCTCTACCTCACCCCCTCGGCCGTCTCCCAGCAGCTGGCGGCCCTGGAGCAGGAGACCGGCCACCGGCTGGTCGAGCGCAGCGCCAAGGGCGTACGGCTGACCCCGGCCGGCGAGATCCTGCTCGGGCACACCAACGCCGTCCTCGCCCAGCTGGAGCGGGCCGAGGCCGAGCTCGCGGCGTACGGCTCGGGCGAGGCAGGCACCGTCACGGTCGCCGCCTTCGCGACCGGTATCGCCCAGGTCGTCGCCCCCGCGGTGGCCCGGCTCGCGCAGGCGGCGCCCGGCATACGCATCCGCGTCCAGGACGCCGAGGGCGACGCCAGCCTGCCCATGGTCCTGGACCGGCAGGTCGATGTCGCGGTCGCCGTCGAGTACCGCGGGGCCCCGCCCGCCGACGACCCGCGGCTGACCCATGTCCCGCTCTACGCCGAGCCGTTCGACGCGGTCGTCCCGGTCACCCACCGCCTCGCCGACGCCACCGAGGTCCCCCTCGCCGAGCTGGCCAAGGACACGTGGATCGGCCCCTACCCCGGCAACCCCTGCCACGACGTCGTCGTCCTGGCCTGTGAGAGCGCCGGATTCCAGCCCCGCCTCGAACACTCCTCGGACGACTTCCGCGCGGTCGTCGCCCTCGCCTCCGCCGACGCGGGCGTCGCCCTCGTCCCCCGCTCCGCCCTGCGCGGCATGGACCTCACGGGCGTGGTGGTCCGTCCCGTCGACGGCGTGGCCCCGACCCGCCGGGTCTTCGCGGCGGTACGGCGAGGAGCCGAGGGCCACCCCTTGATCCGGCAGGTGCTGGACGCACTGGGCGAGGCGGCACAGGCGTGAGCCTTCCGTAACCCGCCCGTCTCACATCAGGGATATCGTCCCGGATATGAGACGCGAACGGGAAGGCCTGGCCCCGGACGCCATCGACGCGCGGCTCGGGGCCCGCCTGGCCGAGCTGCGGGCCGAACGCGGCTGGTCGCTGGGCGAGTTGGCGGAGCGCAGCGGAGTGAGCAGATCGACCCTGTCCCGGGCCGAGCGCGCGGAGGTCAGCCCCACGGCGGCGCTGCTCAACCGGCTGTGCCAGGTGTACGGGCGGACCATGTCCCAGCTGCTCAGCGAGGTGGAGCCGGCCCACGCGCCGGTGGTGCGGGCGGCCGAGCAGCCGGTGTGGGAGGACCGGGCCTCCGGGTTCGTACGGCGCTCGGTCTCGCCCCCGCACGCCGGGCTGCGCGGCGAACTCGTCGAGGGGCGGCTGAGTGCCGGGGCCGACATCGCCTACGACCGGCCGCCCGTGCCGGGCCTGGAACAGCACATCTGGGTCCTGGCGGGAACGCTCGACGTCACCGTTCAGGACGTCCGGCACCGACTGGACGCCGGGGACTGCCTGCGACTTCGGGTGTGGGGACCGACGCGGTTCTGCTGCCCGGGGCCCGAGGACGTGCGGTACGTGCTGGCGGTGGTGCTGCCATGACGGTGACCCGCCTGGACGCGGACCGGACCCGGGACTTGGCGGCGGAACTGGCCGAACTGCTCACCGCCGTCGTGGCCGACGGGGCGTCCATCGGTTTCCTGGCACCGCTCGGCCGCGCGGAAGCCATCGCCTGGTGGCGGGAACGGGCCGCCGCCGTGGCCGCCGGGCAGCTCGCCGTGTGGATGGCGCGGGGCGACGACGGACGGGTGACCGGGACGGTGGGTCTGGCCTTCCCCGGCAAACCCAACAGCCGGCACCGTGCCGAGATCGTCAAGCTGATGGTCCACCGGGACGGCCGTGGAAGGGGCCTCGGCCGCCGGCTGCTGGCCACCGCGGAGCAAGCGGCCGCCACGGCCGGAATCACCCTCCTCCACCTGGACACCGAGACCGACAGCCCCGCCGAGCACCTCTACCGCACGGTCGGCTGGACCAGGGCCGGCGTCATCCCCGACTACGCGGCGAGCCCCGCCGGAGTGCTGCGGCCCACCTCGCTCTACTACAAGCGCATATCCGCTCCGACCAGGTGATTGTCAGTGCCACGGGCTACGGTGCCTGTCATGCAGGATGCCGAAGACGTACGCCGTATCGCCCTGTCCCTGCCGGACACCACGGAGAAGATCGCCTGGAGCATGCCCACGTTCCGGGTGGCCGGGAAGATGTTCGCCACGCTGCCCGAGGAGGAGACCTCCATCGCCGTGCGGTGTCCCAAGGAGGAGCGCGACGAACTGGTCCTGGCGGAACCGGAGAAGTTCTGGATCGCCGACCACGAGGCCCAGTTCGCCTGGGTCCGCGTCCGGCTCGCCGCACTGGAGGACGAGGACGAACTGCGCGACATCCTCGCCGACTCCTGGCGCCAGGCGGCCCCGCCCCGACTCCTCGACTCCCACCCGGAACTGGGGCTGCCGGACGGGGCGTAAAAACGGTCGAACACGGCCGGGCGCCGTGGCATGATCCGGCGGCGGTGACGCAGCCGAGGGGGAGGGGGCGGGGATGACCGGGACGTCGGCACGGCGTGACATCGTTGCCGGAGCCGGGTTCGGCGGCGGGCGAGGCGACCGGGGCCGTACGGTCTGGTCGCGGGACTTCGTTCTGTTCTTCGTGGCGCGAGCCGTCGCCCGGCTCGGGGACACCATGCTGCCCGTGGCGCTCGCCGCCGGCCTGCTGGAGCACGGGTACGGCGCGGGCGCCGTCGGCCTGGCCATGGCCTCGACGGCCGCCGCCTTCGCCGGACTGGTCGTCTTCGGCGGGGTGATCGCCGACCGGTTCAGCACCCGCAGACTGATGATCGGCGCCGATCTGGTCCGGATCGGCACGCAGTCCCTCGCCGCCGCGCTGTTCTTCGCCGGCCACGTGGTCCTGTGGCAGGTCTGCGCGATCGGCGTCGTCAACGGAGTGGCGGGAGCGGTGTTCCAGCCCGGCGTGGCGAGCACGGTGCCGCGGCTCGCCACCGACATCCAGGGCGCCAACGGTGCCATACGGATCGCCGAGTCCGCGGCCCAGCTGGCGGGACCCGCCCTCGCCGGCCTGCTCGTCGGCTTCGCCTCGCCCGGCGGCGTGTTCGCGGCCCACGCCGCCACGTACGCGGTGAGCGCCCTGTGTCTCCTGCTGCTCCGGCTGCCGCCGCTCCCCGACACCGGCCGGGCCCCGGCGGCGGGCGCCCGGGCCTTCAAGGCCGATCTGGTCGAGGGCTGGCGGGAGTTCAGGACGCGGACGTGGCTGTGGGGAGTCATCGCCGTCTGGTGCGTCTACATGATCGCCGTATGGGGGCCGACCGTCCCGCTGGTGGCCACGGAGGTGGTGCGGAACCACGGCCCGCGCGCCTACGGCCTGGTCAACTCGGCGCTCGGCGCCGGTACCGTCCTGGGCGGCCTGCTCGCCCTGCGGCTGCGGCCCCGCCGGATGCTCCGGGCCGGCTCGATCGCCCTGTTCGCCTTCGTCGGCTTTCCGGTGACCGTGGGCGCCGGTCTGGGCGTACCGGCCATGGCGGCCGGGGCGGCCGTCGCCGGGGCCGGGATGTCCTTCTGGGGTGTGATGTGGGCGACCAGCGTGCAGACCCAGGTCCCGCCCGACGTCCTCAACCGCATCCACGCCTACGACGTGGCGGGCTCCCTCGCGATGATGCCGGTCGGCCAGGCCCTCGCCGGGCCCGCGGCCGGAGTCCTGGGCGCCGGTCATGTCCTGCTGGTCGCCGGGGCGATGAGCCTGGTGGTCGCCGTCGCCCTGCTCGCGGTCCCCGCGATACGGGACCTGGTCCGGGCCGACGCGGCCACGACCGGGCACTGATCGCCCCCGTACCGGCGATCATCCCCGTACCGGCGCCGCGAGGAACCCCGCGAGCCGGTCCCGCAGACCTGCCGCGTCGAGTCCGTGCGCGGCGATGTGCTCCTCGATGCCTCCGTACCGTCGCAGTTCGCGGCGCCCCACGCCCAGGGCGAGCACCCGGTGGGGCACGTCCGACAGGGCCTCGGCCACGGCGGCCGTCGACGTCCCGGCCAGATACGGCTCGACGAGTACGACGTCCGTGCCCGCCGACTCGGTGGCCCGGCGCAGTGCGGGCGCGTCGAAGGGCCGTACCGTCGTCGCGTACAGGACGGTCACATCGAGGTGCTCGGTGGCGGCCAGGACGGCGTCCAGCACCGGACCCACCGCGACGACCACACCGGAGCGTCCCTCGCGGACGGTGAGGAAACGCCGGCCGTCCACCGGGAGGCCCTGCCGGTTGGTCTGCACGGACAGGCGGACGTACACCTTGTCGTCCCCCGCCGCGACCGCGTGCCGCAGCAGCGTCTCGGCCTCGTCGGGGTGCCCGGGCACATGGACGGTCCAGCCGTCCAGGGTGTCGAGCAGTGCCACGTCGCCGGGTGCCATGTGCGTGTACCCGCCGGCGGGCCAGTCGAAGGAGGCGGCCGCGCTCACCAGGACCGCCCCGACGTCCTGGTGCCCCAGGTCCAGCTTCACCTGCTCGAAGGGCCGCTCGACCAGAAAACTGGCGAAGGTGTGCACGACCGGCCGCATCCCGGTGAGCGCCAGCCCGGCCGCGGCCCCGACCAGGAGCTGCTCGCGGATACCGACGTTGATCACCCGGTCCGGATGCCGGCGCCACGCCTCGGCGAAGCCGTCCTTGCCGATCTCGGCGAGGACGACCGCTACCCGGGGATCCTCGTCGAGGATCCGGGAGACGACGGGGGCGAAGCGGTCACGCATGGTGTCCATGGAGGTCAGGCCCTTCTGGAAGTGTGGGATCGGTTCAGGCGTGCTTGGGCTCGACACGGGCCACGACCACGTGCGGGCGGCCCGGATGCCGCGTGGTGAAGGCGGCGTACAGCGCCTCGTGGTCACGGCCGTCGACGGTCACCGCGGACCAGCCCGCGGCCTCGAAACGCGCGGCGATCCCGCCGGGCCGGGCGTGGCTCGCGGAGGAGTTGTCGACGACGACGGTGTGCAGTCGCTCCAGACCGGCGGGCCCGGCGAAGGCGATCGCCTCGTGGTTGCTGCCCTCGTCCAGCTCGGCGTCCCCGATCAGCACCCACACCCGCGGATCGGCGGGCCCCTGGGCGCGCAGTCCCAGCGCCGTGCCCACCGCGATCGGCAGCCCGTGGCCGAGCGATCCGCTGCCGATCTCCGCCCCCGGCACCAGCACGCGGTCGGGATGGTGGCCGAGCGGGGAGTCGTACGAGCCGAAGCCCGCCAGCCACTCGACCGGCACGAAGCCCTTGGCGGCCAGCACGGCGTAGTACGCCATCGGTCCGTGCCCCTTGCTCAGCAGGAACCGGTCCCGCGCCGGATCGTCCATCGACCGCGGCCCGACCCGCAGCACCCGGTCGTACAGCACCCACAGCACGTCGAGCGTGGAGGTGGCGGCCGGGCCGTGCTTCTCGTCGCCGGTCATCCTGCTCATCAGGCCCGGCAGGTCCGTGTAGGCGTACGTGCGCCCTTGTTCCTCGGTGATCGTCATGCTGACGATCGTGCAACCTCGACCAAACTTGAGGTCAAGACAAATGGGTGCGCGACCACCGACCCGAGTGCGGTATTGTTTCCCTGCGCGTTTGGACCGGGGAAACCCCAGGTCAGACGGCACCGGGACGTGGCGCAGCTTGGTAGCGCACTTGACTGGGGGTCAAGGGGTCGCAGGTTCAAATCCTGTCGTCCCGACGGTGCGAAGGGTCTTCGCGGGCAGCAGCCCGCGGAGGCCCTTTCTGTTAGGGCCGGTAGCGCCCGGTGACCTCGACGAGGTAGCCCCGCAGCATGGTCTTCGCCTCGCAGAGGAGGGCGGCGTCGCCCTCGGGGGCGCGGCGGAACGCCTCCTGGGCGAGTGCGTCGGCGGCCAGGAACGCGGCGTGGCAGGCCCGGCCCAGGGCCTCGTCGTCCTCGGCCAGGCCGAGCGCCAGCAGCACGCGGCGGACCCCGTCGGCCATCCGGCGCTTGTGCTCGCGGTCCGCCGCCCGGGTCCGCTCGGTCAGACCGCTGCCGAACCACAGCGCCCGGAAGCCGTGTTCGGTGCGGTAGACCGCGGCGCAGGCGTCGATCAGCATGCCGACCGGGTCGTCCCGGTGCTCGTCGGCCGCGGCCCGGGCGAAGTCCTCCATGACCGCTTCGAGCCGGGCGAAGTATCCGCCCGCCAGGGCGTCGATGATCGCGTCGCGGTCGGGCAGGTACTGGTACAGCGAGCCGACCGACACCTGCGCCTGTGCCGCGACGCGCGTGGTGGTCAGCGCCTCGACGCCCTCGGACACCAGCACCCGCTCCGCGGCCTGGAGAACCCGGGCCAGGCGGGCCTTGCTGCGCGCCTGCCGGGGAGTGCGGCGCAGCGGGGTGACACCGTCACCGGCCCGGTCGGTGTCCGTGGTCGGTTCGCCCACGCATGGCCTCCGAAGCTGAACGTGACTTTGTTTCAGGTTTACGTTAGCGTCGCGGACATGACGGACTCAAGCTCCGCGCTGGGCCGGGAGAGAGCCGCCGTCGCGGACGCCTGCCGCCGTCTGGGTGCGGCGGGACTGCTGATCGGTACGGCCGGAAACGTCAGTGTGCGGGTGGGGGAGCGGGTCGCGGTCACCGCGACCGGAGCGGTGCTGGCCCAGTTGACCGCCGGTCAGGTGAGCGTGGTCGACCTGGACGGGAAGGTCGTGGCCGGGACCCTGCGGCCGACCTCCGAACTGGAGCTGCACCTCGGCGTCTACCGGCGCTACGGCGCCGGCGCGGTCGTCCACACCCACGCCCCGATGGCCACCGCCCTGTCCTGCGTCCTGGACGAACTTCCCTGCATCCACTACCAGTTGCTCGCCCTCGGCGGCAGCGTCCGGGTGGCCCCGTACGCCATGTTCGGCACCCCGGAACTCGCCGAGTCGGTGCTCGGGGCGCTGGAGGGCCGCAGCGCCGCGCTGATGGCCAGTCACGGCGCGCTCACCCACGGCCCGACGCTCGACAAGGCGGTCGAGAACGCCCTGCTGCTGGAGTGGGCCTGCGGTGTCTACCAGCACGCGGCCGCCCTCGGCACTCCCCGTGTCCTGGACGAAGAGCAGCAGCTCGCGGTGATCGAGGCCGCGATCGCACGCAACTACGGCACCACCCAGTCCGTACCACCCGCGCAGGAGGGAAACCGATGAAGGTCGTCACGCTGGGCGTACATGTGCTGGACGTGCTGGTGCGGCCGGTGGAGGCCATACCCGAGGGCCAGGGCGCGACCCTGGTGGAGGACATCCGGATGACCGCCGCCGGCACCGCCGGCGGGACCGCGCTCACCCTGGCCAAGCTGGGTGCCTCGGTGCGCAGCGCGGGCGCGATCGGCACCGACCCCACCGGGGACATGCTGGTCCAGCTGCTGGGCCGGGCGGGCATCGACACCGGGTTCCTCGTCCGCCGCGCGGACACCCCCACCTCGGCGAGCGTCCTGCCCATCCGCCCGAACGGCGACCGGCCCTCGCTGCATCTGCTCGGCGCCAACATCACCTACGGACTCGACGACGTCCCCTGGGACGCGATCGCCGAAGCCACCCATCTGCACCTCGGCGGCCCCGAACTGATCGGCGTCGACGTCGCCGCGCGCATCCTGGCGCACGCCAAGGAGCACGGCGTCGTCACCTCCGTGGACCTGCTCGCCCCCGGCGTCCTCGGCAGCTTCGAGCAGATCGCGGCGGCCCTGCCGTACGTGGACCACCTGCTGCCCAACGACGAACAGGTCCTGGGCTTCTCCGGTGAGCAGGACCTGGTCGCGGGCGCGAAGAAACTCCTCGGCGCCGGTGCCGGCCTCGTCGCGGTCACGCGGGGCGGCGACGGCGCGCTCCTGGTCACCGAGGAGGGCACCGAAGCGGTCCCCGCCTTCGCGATCGACGTCGTCGACACCACCGGATGCGGTGACGCCTTCTCGGCCGGCTTCCTGCGCGGCGTGGGCCTGGGCCGTACACCCCGCGAGTCCGCCGTGCTGGGCTGTGCCGCGGCGGCGCTGGTGGCCCAGGGACTCGGCAGCGACCACGGCGACTTCGACCTCGCGGCCGCCGACGCGTTCGCCGCGGCGCACGGGCCGCGCGCCTGAGCCGGCTCAGGCCACGTGGCCCACATGCGCGAGGGCCTGCTTCAGCAGCACGCCGTGGCCGCCCGGCATCTCGCTCTGGACCGCCGCCGAGACGGCCTCCTGCGGGGTGAACCACACCAGATCCAGGGCGTCCTGCCGGGGCCGGCAGTCGCCGGTCACGGGCACGACGTAGGCGAGGGACACCGCGTGCTGGCGCGGGTCGTGGTACGGGGTGACACCCAGGGTCGGGAAGTACTCGGCGACCGTGAAGGGCTGCAGGGAGGGCGGGACCCGGGGCAGTGCCACCGGGCCGAGGTCCTTCTCCAGATGACGCAACAGGGCGTCGCGGACCCGTTCGTGGTGCAGGACACGGCCGGAGACCAGGGTCCGGCTGACCGTTCCGTCCGGCCCGATGCGGAGCAGCAGTCCGATGCTGGTGACTTCGCCGCTGTCGTCGACGCGCACGGGCACGGCCTCGACGTACAGGATCGGCATACGGGCGCGGGCCATTTCCAGCTCGTCCGTGGACAGCCAGCCGGGCGTGGTTTCGGTCAAGTCAGACATTGCTTGATCATACTTTCCGGGTGGGGCGCGCGCTCAGTCGCGGCCGTGGGCGGATGCGGGCAGTCCGTACAGGCGGCGGGCGTTGTCACGCCCCGTCCAGGCGGCGATCAGCAGGGCGTCGGGCAGGCTCAGCTCGTCGGCGTCCACCCGGTCCTGGAGCAGCGCCGCCAGCCCCTGCCGGAAGGACAGCGCGCCGAGGTGGTGGAATTCGGCCACACCGTAGGCGTCGGAGCTGTACAGGAGTTTGCGGAACGGGGTGATCTCCAGGGCCTCCTCCAGGATCGCCCGGGACCGGGCCGGTCCCGTGAAGTGGAGGGCGAGCCCGACGTCGAGGTACACGTGCTCGAACACGGCCGCCAGATAGGAGGCCTGCCGCTGGTAGGGCCAGCAGTGCAGGAACAGCACCGGGATCGTGCCGCTCGTCAGACGCAGCCAGTCCGTCAGCAGAGCCGGGTCGGAGCGGTGCAGCCGGATGTCGTTGTCGCCGAGTCCGGTGTGGAGCTGGAGCGGCAGTCCGAGGTCCACGGCGGTCCACAGCAGATGCCGTACCAGGACCGGGTCGGCCAGGCGGCCGGTGCCGGATTCGAGTGCGTGCCGGGCCGCCCGTGTCACCTCCGCGTCCGTCGGTCTCGCGGGGTCCAGGCCGAAGCCGGTGCGGTAGGCGGCCACCGACTTCACCGCCACCACGCCCGGGCGCCGTACGGCGTCCTCCGCGGCCGCCCGGAACACGCGCGCGTACTCGCCCGCCTCGACACCCCGCGCCAGCACCGCCTCGGCCACCCCCTCCAGCCGTACGACCTCGTACGCCGCGGCGCCCGCGGCCCGCGCCAGCTCCGCCGGACCGGTGACCGGATGCGGGGCATGGCCCGTGTCCACGCAGAACGCCTCGGCCCCCGCCGAGGTGAGGAACCGCCGGTTGACCTCGCGCCAGCCCAGGGCGGACCGCCGGGCGAGATAGTCGGCGGCGGGCGCGTGCCGGGGCAGGTCCAGCAGGGGTGCGCAGTGCCGCCGTACGGCCACACCGACGGGGCTGTCGAAGGGCGAGATCCCGCTGCCGGGCCACACCTCGCCCTCGGTGATCAGCGACTCGAACTCCGGCGGGTCGAGGTCGGCCATGACGGCACCGTGGCAGTGGTGGTCCACCAGCGGCAGACCGGCGAGGGCCTCCCGGACCGGTCCGGACGCGGCCATCGTCAGTACTTCCAGCGGTAGGCGGCCGCCACCCGCGCGTCGTCGAGACCCTCGACGGCGGCGGCCTCCCCGAGGCGTACGGCGGTCACCGCGTCGGCGAGGACCGGGCCAAGGGCGGCACGCAGCACCTCGTCCCCGCGGAACCGTTCCACCGCCTCCTTCAGCGAGACCGGCAGCCGGTGCACGCCCCGGGCCGCCGCCTCCTCGGCTCCGAACCGTGCCGGGTCCCCGGTGATCTCCTCGGGCAGGGGCGCGGCCGCCGCCACCCCGTCGAGCCCGGCGGCGATGACACAGCCCAGGGCGAGATAGGGGTTGGCGGCCAGGTCGACCGGTTTGACCTCCAGGTTCGCCGACTCCTCCTGGCGGCCGGCCGTACCGGTGACCACCCGCAGCGCGGCCTCGCGCGTCTCCCGGCCCCAGGCGGTGAACACCCCGGCCCACTGGGAGGGCCTGAGCCGCAGATAGCTGGCCGGACTCGGCGCGGTCACGGCCGTCAGCGCGGGCAGCCGCGCGAGCACCCCGGCCACGAACGACTCGGCCTCGGCCGTCATGCCGTACCGGCCCTGGCCCCCGGCGTGCAGGTTCACCCCGTCGCGCAGACAGGAGAGATGGATGTGGCCGCCGTTGCCGACCCCCTCGGCGGACACGGCCGGGGCGAAGGACACGCGCAGGCCGTGCCGCTGCGACACCGCGCGGACGGTCTGCCGTACCAGCACGCTCCGGTCGGCCGCCGCCACCGGGTCCAGCGCCCCGGCCGACAGCTCGAACTGGCCGGGCGCGTACTCGGGATGGATCTGCTCGACGTCCACGCCCTGCGCGGCGCAGGCCGCGAGCAGGTCGGCGGCGTAGTCGCTCAGCTCGACCTGCCGGGTGGCGCCGTACGCCGGGCCGGACACCGCTGGGACGAACTCCCCGTCGGGCGCCGATCCGAGACCGACCGACCACTCGATCTCGATGCCCGCGCGAAAGGTGAACCCCAGCCGCTCCTCGGCGTCCGCGACGAGGCGGCGCAGGAAGGTGCGGCTGCATCCGGGGTGGCGTTCACCCTCCTGGGTGATGCGGTCGACGGGGGCCCAGGCCCAGCCGGGCTGCCCGGCCAGCTCGACCAGCCCGTCGAGGTCCGGGTAGAGGCGCAGATCGCCGTCCGGGGATCCGAGGACGTCGGTCGTGACGATGGAGTCGTCGGCCAGGAACGTGTCGAAGACGGGGGACATCCCGACGCCCCAGGCCGCCGCCGCGGCGAGCCGCGCCGTCGGGACGGTCTTCACCCGGCCGATGCCCGCGGTGTCCACGTAGGCCAGCACGACTCCGCGCACGCCCCGCTCGGCCAGCTCCGCGGCGAGCGCGCCGGCCCGCGCGACGTCGCCCGGACGTCCGCCGGGCGCGGGGTCGACAAGGGTGGTCATGGTCCTCCTCGACGGGCTCGGCCTCGCCCGTTCGTGGTCAGGGTTTCACGGCCACCGCGCCGAACTGCGGTACCGCGGCGGCGGAGTCGGTCCCGGCGTGCCACTGGGAGCACGGCACCAGTCCCGGCTCCAGCAGGTCGAGGCCGTCGAGGAAGCCGGCGATCTCGGCGCGGGTACGGGCGGTGATCGGCGGGGTGGCGTTCTCGTTCCAGAACTTCATCGCGGCGATGTTGCCCTCGCCGCCGAGGTCGGCGTCGAAGGTGGGGTGCGTGAGGACGACGTAGCTCCCCGAGGGGACCGCCGCCATGACCCGGTGCACGATGTCCCGCGCCTCGTCGGTGTCGAGCACGAAGTTGAGGATGCCCAGCATCATCACCGCGACGGGCCGGGTCAGGTCGAGGGTCTCGGCGGCGTTGCGGACGATGCTGTCCGGGTCGTGCACATCCGCGTCGATGTAGTCGGTGACGCCCTCGGGGGTGCTGGTCAGCAGCGTGCGGGCGTGCATGAGCACGATCGGGTCGTTGTCGACGTACACGATCCGGGACTCGGGCGCGATCCGCTGTGCTATCTCGTGCGTATTGTCGACGGTCGGCAGACCGGTGCCGATGTCGAGGAACTGCCGTACTCCGCGCTCATCGGCCAGGAACCGCACCGCGCGGCCCAGGAAGTCGCGGTCCGCGCGTGCCACCGCCCGGATCACCGGGAACATCCCGGCGACGTGTTCGCCGACCCGCTGGTCGACCTCGTAGTGGTCCTTGCCGCCGATCCAGTAGTTCCAGACCCGCGCGTTGTGCGCCACGGTGGTGTTCAGCCTCGCCGCTCCACCCTTTGCCGGGTGATTCTCGGTCACGTCGCTGCCCTTCGTCGTGCGCGGCTGTCCGCCGCCATTGTGCCGTCCGTTGATCGTCATGTCCCGGGAATCGGCGCAGCGGGCGGGTCCGGGACCACCCGACACATGAGGAACACTGGTTCGAGTACAGCCGTCCCCGACCGGAAGCAGGACATGCCCGCCTCCCTCGCGTCCCTCCTTGCCGCTCCCGACCTGCCCACCGACCCCGCCGGCATCCGGCTGATCGTCACCGACATGGACGGCACGCTCCTCGACGACGCCAAGCGGATCCCGGAGGGGCTGTGGCCCATGCTGGCCGAACTGCGCCGGCGCGGTGTGCTGTTCAGCCCGGCGAGCGGCCGTCAGTACGCCACGCTGGCACGGCAGTTCGCCGATGTGGCGGACGGCATGGTGTTCATCGCGGAGAACGGCACCTATGTGGTGCGCGACGGGGTGGAGCTGAGTTCGGACCCGCTGGCGCCCGCCGTCGCCACCGGCCTCGCCCGGGCCGTACGGCGGCTGGTGGCGGACGGGGTGGACGTGGGCGCCGTCGTCTGCGGCAAGCGGTCCGCGTATGTGGAGCGCACCGACGAGCCCTTCATGGCCGAGGTGCGCAAGTACTACGTCGAGCACCGCGTCGTCGAGGACGTCACCGCGGTCGACGACGATGTGATCAAGGTGGCCCTGTTCGACTTCGGCCGGGCCGAGCGGACCACGGCGCCCGCCCTGTCGGCCTTCGCGGACACCCACCAGGTCGTCGTCTCCGGCGAGCACTGGGTCGACGTCATGAACCGCACCGCCAACAAGGGCGCCGCCCTGCGCGGCCTTCAGCGCGAGCTGGGCATCACTCCGGCGCAGACCATGGTGTTCGGCGACTACCTCAACGACCTGGAGATGCTCGACGCCGCCGAGTGGTCCTTCGCCATGGCCAACGCCCACCCGGAGGTGGTCGGCCGGGCCCGCCATCGGGCCCCGTCCAACAACGACAACGGGGTGCTGCGCACGATCGCCCGGGTGCTGGGGATGTCCGGCCACTGAACCGGTTCCCCGGTTTCCCCGGCACACCGGCGGCTCGGCACCGGCGACCCGACCGCGGGCGGGTCACCGCGGATGCGGCCGGCCTGCCGTGTGGGCAGTCTGGAGACCGCGGATCGGGAGGTCGGGATGGACACGATGCACGCGGTACGGGGTCATCGGCGCGGTGGCCCGCAGGAGCTGACGTACGAGGAGGCACCGCGCCCGGTGCCCGGCGCGGGCGAGGTGCTGGTGGCGGTGCGGTCCGCCTCGATCACCCGGGGCGAGCTGGACTGGGACGCCACCTGGACGGACGCCCTCGACGGCAGCGGAAGCCCACGGGTGCCCATCGTGCCGTCGAAGGAGGTGTCCGGGGTCGTCGTCGCGGCGGGCCCCGGGGTGACGGACTGGGGTCCGGGCGACGAGGTGTACGGGCTGATCCCGTTCACCCGGGACGGGGCGGCCGCCGAGTTCACCACGGTTCCGGCGGCCGTGCTCGCCGCCAAGCCGCCGCGGCTCGATCACGACCGGGCGGCCGCCCTGCCGCTCGCCGGGCTCACGGCGTGGCAGGCGCTGGTCACCCATGGCGGGGTGCGTCCCGGTGCGCACGTCCTGGTGCACGGCGGCGCGGGCGGTGTCGGGTCGATCGCGGTGCAGGTCGCGGCCGCCCTGGGAGCCCGGGTCGTCGCCACGGCCGGCGCCGGGACGGCGGACTTCGTCCGGGAACTGGGCGCCGATGAGGTCGTCGACCATCGGGCCGGGCGCTTCGAGGCGCTCGTCGAGGACGTGGACCTGGTCCTCGACACGGTCGGCGGTGACACCCAGGACCGTTCCTGGCTGGTGCTGCGCCCCGGCGGCGTACTGGTGAGCATCGTCTCCCCGCCGGACCCGACCAGGGCGGGCGGCGTGTTCTTCGTG
This sequence comes from Streptomyces sp. NPDC050625, assembly GCF_040654755.1. Lineage (NCBI taxonomy): Bacteria > Bacillati > Actinomycetota > Actinomycetes > Kitasatosporales > Streptomycetaceae > Streptomyces > Streptomyces sp. NPDC050625. The sequence goes on along the minus strand of NZ_JBFAIQ010000012.1, from coordinate 153,563 downwards.
GTGGAGCCGGACCGGACGGGGCTGGAGGAGCTGTCCCGGCTCGTCAAGGACCGGAAGCTGACCCCACGCGTGGACCGGGTGGTCCCGCTGGAGGAGACCCCGCAGGCCTACGCCGCGCTGGAGCAGGGCCACCGGCGCGGGAAGATCGTCATCCGGGTGTCGTGAACCGGTCACGGGCCGGGCTGGAGAGCGACGCCCCCGTACAGCACCCAGTGAAGTCGACGACGCGGTGGGGGCGCGGGAGTTGGGACCAGGAGCCCTGGCTACGGCTACGGCTACGGCTTGAGCGGATCGTGGCCGAGTGCCATCAGCCGGTGCCGGCGGCGCGTGTCCTCGGCCGCGGGCTCGTCGTCCACGTCCACCAGGTCGTCGACCGTGTCCACCACCCGGTACATCACCCGGATGTCCTCCTCGGTCAGGTCGGTGCGGCGCTTCTGCAGGATCGCCAGGACGTGCTGCCCGGTGGGCGTGCCCGCCTCCTCCGGCAGGAGTTCCGCGTCCTCGTCGGCGTCGCGGACCCGGAGCCAGGCCGCCAGTTCCTGCGAGGTCATGTTGACCGCGCGGTGGAAGTCCTCCCACAGCGCGTCGAGTTCGAGGGCGTCGGTCATCGAGTCCCCTTCTTCTCCCACTCACCTGCTCAGTTGTCGAGGGGCCAGTTCTCCGCCTCGAACATCCAGCGCTGCTTCTCCAGGTCGGCGGTGATGCCGATCAGCAGGTCCTGGGTGACCGGGTCGGGCTTCTCCGTCGCGTCGATCCGCTCGCGCAGTCGACCCACGGCCGCCTCCAGCGTCTCCACGAGCAGCTTGACGACCTCCGTGTCCCGCAGCCAGCCGTCCTTGGTGCCGGGCAGGGCGAAGGTCGCGGCGATGGTCTCCGGCCGCCCGTCCGGCGGGACGCCGAGCGCGGCGGCGCGCTCCGCGACCGTGTCGGAGTGCGTCCGTGCGGTCGCCACCACCTCGTCGAGCTGGAGATGGATCGAACGGAACCGCGGGCCCACGATGTTCCAGTGCGCCTGCTTGCCGATCAGTGACAGCCCGAGCAGATCCACGAGGGTGTCCTGCAGCGCGGTTCCGGTGATCCGGAGCGCCTCGTCGGGCAGGGTGCTCTTCACCACGGTCATGGCGCGGTTCTCCTCTCGTCGTCACCGCTCCATGCGGGCGCGGGTGCCCACGCCGGACCGGTGCAAACGCGACGACCGGACCCGGCGGCGGTCCGTCCGGAATCAGCCCGTCAGCACGCCGTCCAGGAACGCGGTCACGTCGGCGAAGACCTCCGCGCGGTTCGTCTCGTTGAAGACCTCGTGCCGTGCCCCGGCGTAGATCCGCTCGGTCCGCCGGCCTCCGCTCAGCCGCTCCACGCCGATCCGGCTGCCGGGCAGCGGCACCAGCCTGTCGTCTTCGCCGTGCAGCCACAGCAGCGGGAGCGGACCGGCGTCGCCGCCCTTGGCGACGGTCTCCAGGGTCCGTACGAACGCCTCCAGCGTCGGGCGCTTCATCGGACCGTGCCAGACCAGGGGATCGGCGGCGTACGCGGCACCCACCGCCGGGTCGCGGGAGAGCGCGCCCGGGCTGATGGGGGTGTCCGGGATCTCGTCGAGCGCGAGCAGCCGGCCCGGCAGCTCCCAGACGCCGATGACCGGGCCGGACAGCACGAGCGCGGCGAGCTCGTCGCCGTACCGCTGGGCGTACCGGGCCGCGATCAGGCCGCCCATGGAGTGGCCGATCACGACGACCGGCAGACCCGGGTGCGCGGTGCGGGCCAGGCCGGCCACGGCGTGCACATCGGTGACCACGTCCTCGAAGTCCTCGATCACCACGCGTTCGCCCGCCGACCTGCCGTGGCCGATGTGATCGGGGCCGTATACCACCGCCCCGTGCCCGGTCAGGAAGTCGGCGAGTGCGTCGTAGCGGCCCGCGTGCTCGCCGTACCCGTGCACCACCAGGGCGATGTACCGGGGCCGCGGGTGCGGCCACTCGCGTGCGCTGATCGTGCCGCGGGTCCCGGTGAGGACGTGCTCCCGCGTGTCGGCCATGTCTCCTCCGGCTGCCTCGGTGAAGGTGCCCGAGGATCTTCCCAGGGGGCCGGTCCGAGGTCTATAGTCCAAAACTAGCAGTGCTAATTAATTCGGCCTCATTCGACAATGCCGTCGGTCAGGAGTCCTGTCGTGCGTCCCGTCCACTTCGCGGCCGCCCGCCGCACCCCCATCGGCAAGCTGCGCGGCGCCCTGTCCACGGTCCGGCCCGACGACCTGGCGGCGACGGTGATCCGCCACCTGGTCTCCGAGGTGCCCGCGCTCGACCCGGCCCGCATCGACGACGTCTACTGGGGTGCAGCCAACCAGGCGGGCGAGGACAACCGCAATATCGCCCGGATGGCCGCGCTGCTCGCCGGACTGCCCGAATCCGTACCCGGCGCCACCGTCAACCGGCTCTGCGCCTCCGGCCTGGAGGCGGTCACCACCGCCGCCCGCACCGTCGCCGCGGGCGAGGCCGACATCGTGATCGCCGGCGGCTCCGAGTCCATGAGCCGCGCCCCCTTCGTCCTGCCCCGCCCCGACGAGGCCCTGCCGCACCGCATCGAGACCGTCGACACCCGCCTCGGCTGGCGCCTGGTCAACCCCGCGATGAAGGAGCTCCACGGCCTGCTGTCGATGGGCGAGACCGCCGAGGAGGTCGCCGAGCGCTACGGCATCACACGCGAGCGGCAGGACGAGTTCGCCCTGCGCAGCCACCGACTCGCCGCCGCCGCACGCAAGAACGGCCACTTCGACGACGAACTCCTGCCCGTCGAGCGCCCGGACGGCATCGTCGTCGACAGCGACGAGTGCGTCCGCGAGGACACCTCGTACGAGAAGCTCGCCCGGCTGAAGCCGGTCTTCCGCGCCAGCGGGACGGTCACCGCGGGCAACGCCTCGCCGATGAACGACGGCGCGGCCGGACTGCTGCTGGTCAGCGAGGAGGCCCTGAACGAACTGGGGCTGGAGTCGTTGGGCCGGTACGTCGCCGGTGCCTCGGCCGGAGTCCACCCCGATGTGATGGGCATCGGCCCGGTGCCCGCCACCCGCAAGGCGCTCGCCCGCGCGGGCTGGGAGACCGGCGACCTCCAGGAGGCCGAGTTCAACGAGGCGTTCGCCGCCCAGGCCCTCGCCTGCGTCGACCAGCTCGGCATCGACCCGGAGCTGGTGAACCCGACCGGCGGCGCGATCGCCCTCGGCCACCCGCTGGGCTGCTCCGGCGCCCGCATCCTCACCACCCTGCTCCACCGCATGCGGCGCACCGGAGCCGAGCGCGGGCTGGCGACCATGTGCGTGGGCGTGGGGCAGGGGAGCGCGGTGCTGGTGGAGAGGCACTGAGCGGCGGCACTTCGCAGCGCCCGTCGGTACGACGACCACCAGCCGAGACGCGCTTACACGGGCACATGCATGCGCATAGCCTCGGTGTCCGCATGAACACGATGACGCTCTGGCACATAACCGGCTGGGAGTTCGCCGCCCTCGCCTTCGCGGCGCTGCTCGTCGGCTTCTCCAAGACCGCCGTCAGCGGGGCCAACACGGTCAGCCTCGCCGTCTTCGCGGCCGTCCTGCCCGCCCGCGCCTCCACCGGCGTCCTGCTCCCCGTGTTGATCGCGGGCGACCTGCTCGCCGTCGCCACCTACCGCCGGCACGCCCACTGGCCCACGCTGTGGCGGCTGTTCCCGGCGGTGGCGGCCGGCGTGGTGTTCGGCACGCTGTTCCTCGTGTGGGCCGACGACGGGATCGTACGGACCTCCATCGGCGCGATCCTGCTGCTGATGGCCGCGGTCACGGTGTGGCGGCGGCGCCGGGCCGACGCGGACGAGGAGCCGGACTCGGTCGTCACCCGGGCCGGCCGGGTCAAGGCCCGTTCCTACGGCGTCCTCGGCGGCTTCACCACGATGGTCGCCAACGCGGGCGGCCCGGTGATGTCGATGTACCTGCTGTCCGCGGGCTTCCGGAAGCTGGGCTTCCTCGGCACCTCGGCCTTCTTCTTCCTGATCGTAAACGTGTCCAAGGTGCCCTTCAGCGCCGGCCTCGGCCTCATCGACGGCCGCTCGCTGCTCCTTGACGCCGCGCTCGCGGTGTTCGTCGTACCCGGGGCGTTGTTCGGCACATGGGCTGTGAACAGGATCAACCAGCGGCTGTTCGAGCAACTGGTGATCGCGGCGACCGTCGTGGGCGGCGCCCAGCTGCTACTGCGTTAGGTTCAGCAGCGCGGGCAGGTCCGCGAACGAGTCCAGGACGTGGTCCGGGGTGCCGCTCGCCCTCTCGTGGGTCTCCGGCAGGTACTTGCCGGTCTTCACCAGGACACCGGTGATCCCGGCGCGCTGTGCCGCCAGCACGTCGAACTCGATGTCGTCGCCGACCATCAGGGCCTGGTCCGCACCCACCCCCAGCCGGGCCAGCGCCGCCCCGAAGAACGCCGGCGAGGGCTTGCCCGTGATCTCCGCCTCGACCCGTGCCGCCTTCTCCAGCCCGACCAGGAACGCTCCCGTGTCCAACTGCAGCCCCTCCGCCGTCCGCCAGTACAGATTGCGGTGCATGGCCACCAGCCGCGCACCCCGCTGCAACTGCCCGAAGGCCCGGTTGAGCGCCGCGTAGCCGAACTCGGGCCCCGCGCCGCCGACCACGACCACGTCCGGGACGGTGTCCCCGTCGACCAGGGTGATGCCGGCGAGGTCCTCCGTGATGTCCCCGCTGTTGAGCAGGGCGCACCGGGCGCCGGGAAAGTGCTCGGCCAGATGGGCCGCGGTGACCGAGGGCGCGGTGAGGACGTCCTCGGCCCGCACCTCGAACCCTGCCTCCGACAGCGTCTCGGCGATCGACGCGCGCGTACGGGAGGTGGTGTTGGTGACCAGCGCAACCCCGAGCCCGGCCGCACGGATCTGCCGCAACGCCTCCACCGTCCCCGGCAGCGGCTGCCACGAGACGGTGAGCACCCCGTCGATGTCGATCAGCACGGCACGCACGGATTCCATGCCTGGACGATAGCGACCCGGGCGGCGCACCGGACCGTACGACATCGCCTCCCGAGCGGGCGGGCCCACTCCCACCGATCGTCACCCGACCCGAACCGGCGTCGTACGCTCACTGCCATGTCCCCGCACATCCTGATCCTCGGCGGCACCACCGAGGCCCGCCGGCTGGCCGCCCGCCTCGCGGCCCGCCCGGATGTCCGGGTCACCACCTCGCTGGCCGGCCGGGTGGCCCGGCCCGGGGCAGTGGAGGGGGACGTACGGATCGGTGGCTTCGGCGGAGCGGAGGGGCTGGCGGACTGGCTGCGCGCGCAACGGGCGGACGCGGTCGTGGACGCCACGCACCCCTTCGCCGCGTCGATCACCGCGAACGCGGCACGGGCCGCGCGGGCCACCGGGCTGCCCCTGGTGGTCCTGCGCCGCCCCGGCTGGCGGCCCGCCCCCGGCGACCGCAGGCACCCGGTCCCGTCCCTGGCCGCGGCCGCCGACGCGCTACCCGGCCTCGGCCGGCGGGTGTTCCTCACCACCGGCCGCCTGGGCCTCGCGGCCTTCGCCCGGCTGACGGACCTGCACTTCGTCGTACGGTCCGTGGAGCCGCCCGAGCCACCGATGCCGCCCGACGCCGAAGTGATCCTGGCCCGCGGGCCGTTCACCGTGGCCGACGAGCTGACGCTGCTGCGCGCCCACCGCATCGACGTGCTGGTCACCAAGGACAGCGGGGGAGAGGCGACGGCCGCCAAACTGACGGCCGCGCGTGAACTCGGCCTGCCCGTGGTCGTCGTACAACGCCCCCCGCTCCCGCCCGGCGTGACCGCGGTCCCCGACGTGGCGGCCGTACTGGAAAGACTCGGCCTCGAACCGCCGTGACCGGGGAGTGCCGGTCAGTCTCGCTCGGGGTGCCTGCGCAGCAGATACGTGTCCATGATCCAGCCCTTGCGCTCACGCGCCTCGGCGCGCACCCGCTCGATGCGCGGGCCGGCCTCGGCGAGAGGACCGGAGACGAGGATCTCGTCCGGGGTGCCGATGTACGCGCCCCAGTAGATGTCGATGTCCTGCTCGGCGTACTGCCGGAAGGTCTGGTGCGCGTCGAGCATCACCACCACGTCGTCCACCCCCTCCGGGAACCCCTCGGCCAGCCGCCGCCCCGTGGTGATCTGCACCGGCCGGGCCACCCGGTTCAGTCCCGTGCGGTGCCGCGCGACGAGCGCCGAGACACTGCTGATGCCCGGCACAACGTCGTACTCGAAGGCCACCGCACCCCGGGCGAGCACCTCATCGAGGATGCCGAGCGTGCTGTCGTACAGCGAAGGGTCCCCCCAGACCAGGAAGGCCCCGCTCTCGTCCGCCCCGAGTTCCTCGGTGATCAGCCGCTCGTAGATGTCGGCGCGGGCGCTGCGCCAGTCCCCGACCGCCGGGGAGTACGCCGCACCGCCGGCGCTCCGGTCCCGCTCCGGGTCGCGCGCCTCCACCAGCCGGTACGACCCCTGCGGTATGTGCGCGTCCAGCATGTCCCGGCGCAGCCGCGTCAGATCACTCTTCACCTCGCCCTTTTCGAGGAGGAAGAACACGTCGGTGCTCCGCAGCGCCTTGACCGCCTGCAGGGTCAGCTGGTCGGGGTCGCCCGCACCGATACCGATGACATGAATCTTTCGCACGCCCCCGAGTCTGCCGCATGCCACTGACAGTGCGTGCACCGCCTCCGCACGCCCCGCTACGGCGCCCCGTGCCCCCGCAGCCGGGGCGCCCGCGCCGCGGCGTCGACCGCGGTACCGGCATCCCGCTCCACGTCGTCCGCCAGGCCTCGTGCCCAGCCGACGAGCCCGGCGAGATCCATCCCGTACGGCCGCCGCTGTCCGCGCTCCGCCGCCCACTCCTCGACCGCGCCCGCGCCGCGCCGCAGCAGCCGTACGCCACCGGTGACATTGCCCCGGGCGGCGTGCGTGAGCCCCACGGCCAGCTGGGCCAGCCCCCGCCACAGCGCGCGCTCGTCCTGCGGACCCGACTTCCAGGCGTCCTCGAAGACCTCGTGCGCGTGAAACGGCTTCCCCGCGTCCAGCAGCGCCTGCGCCTGCGAGACCGTCTCCCGGGGAGTCCGTACGACCCCCTCGGGCTGCCGTTCCACCCCGGCGGCGCCGTACGGCAGCGGCCGCCCGAGCCCGTCCCGCGGCCTCGCGTTCCGCGCGCGCCCCTCACTGTCCCGGTCCCGGGTCTCGACCGGCCGTCCCCGCGATGCCCCTGCGCTGCCCATACGACCGATTGTCCACCGCCGCCGCGGTGCCCCCTTCGGCGCGGCCCGCCACGTGCGGTAAAGTTCTGTTCGTGCGATCACACGGGTCACCGTGAGTGAGCGCACCGGGACGTGGCGCAGCTTGGTAGCGCACTTGACTGGGGGTCAAGGGGTCGCAGGTTCAAATCCTGTCGTCCCGACCGGAGCTCCGCTCCGTTCGACATGATCGAGGCTCTGTTCGCCGAGGCGAGCAGAGCCTCGATGCATGTGGGCGACGGTCCCTTCCGGATGTCACACTTCGGGTCCTCCCGCTGCTCTTGGAAGACAAGACACCGCAGGAGGTCCGAAGATGTCCGACACCCCGTCGGCGGGCAGTGCCCGGCAAAGCGCCGTGGACGCGGCGACCAACGTGTTCGTCCAACACCGTGAGCTGCTGTTCTCCATCGTCTACAACATGCTCGGCAGCGTCGCCGACACCGAGGACGTGCTGCAGGAGACCTGGCTGGCCTGGTCGTCCAGGGGCGGGTCGGGGGACGTGGAGCCGGTCAACAGTCCGCGCGCCTATCTCGCCCGGATCGCGGTGCACAAGGCGCTCGCCCGGCAGGCCGCCATCGACCGGCGCCGCGAGACGTATGTCGGTCCATGGCTGCCCGAGCCGCTGGTCACCCCGCTCGTGGATCCGGCCGAGCAGACCGAGTCGGTGTCGATGGCGCTCATGGTCGTCCTGGAGACGCTCACCCCGCTGGAGCGCGCGGTGTTCGTCCTGCACGAGGTGTTCGGCTACGCCCACACCGAGACCGCGGAGATTCTGGGGCGCAGCCCCGCGGCCGTACGCCAGCTCGCGCGTCGCGCACGCGAGCACGTGCAGGCCCGCCGTCCGCGCTACCAGGCCGATCCGCGGCTGCGACAGCAGGTCACCGAGCGGTTCGTGGCCGCGGTCTCCGGCGGCGATCTGGACACGCTGCTGCGGCTCCTGGCGCCGGACGTGACGCTGTGGGCCGACGGCGGGGGCAAGGCCACCGCCGCGGGGCCGCGTCCCGTGCACGGCCGGGAGAAGGTCGCCCAGGTGCTGGCCCGGGGCACCGAGCGGGCCCCGAGCGGCCTGGACGTCCGCTACCGGCGGGTCAACGGCGACCCCTCGGCGCTGCTGTTCAGCGGGGACTCGCCCTTCGCCGTACTGGTCCTCGACCTGGCGCCGGACGGCCAACAGGTGTGCGGCATCTACTTCCTGACCAATCCGGAGAAGCTCACGGGCCTCGCGTGACGCGGGACCGACGTCGGATCGCGAGATCCGGGAACTCGACCGAGCCCAGGAGGAACCACCCATGAAGCTCACCGTCTTCGCGGCCACCGGCGGCGTCGGCCGCCACCTTCTCGACCAGGCCGTCGCCGCCGGCCATGACGTCACCGCCGTCGTACGCAACCCCGCGAACCTGGCCGCGCCGGGCGGACGCGTGCGCGTCGTCACGGCCGATCTGGCGGCGCCGGACCCGAGCCTGCTCGCGTCCGCCGTCGACGGCCGGGACGCCGTCCTGTCGGGACTCGGGCCCCGCAGGCCCAGGGCCGACGCGGGCATCACCTCGCGCGGTACGGAGGCCATTGTGGCCGCGATGCGGGCGACCGGTGTACGGCGCCTCGTGGTCGTCAGCGCGGCGCCGATCGGCACCGTGGCGTCGCCGGCCCGGCCGAACCCGCCGAAGCACGACCCGGGCGACGGGTTCTTCATGCGCCACCTGGGCGCCCCGCTCGCCCGCACCATGTTCGGCGCGCACTACGCCGACCTCGCCGTCATGGAGGACCTGGTGCGCGACAGCGGTCTGGACTGGACCATCTCGCGCCCGCCACGCTTCACCGACAAGCCCCTCACCGGCGTCTACCGCACCGCCTTCGAACAGAACCTGCGCGGTGGCACCAGCATCTCCCGCGCCGACGTCGCCCATCACATGCTGTCGGTGCTCGACCGCCCCGAGACGATCCGGCGCACGATCGGCGTCGCCCACTGACCGAGCACACCGGTGACCATCGTCGCCGAGGCACCGCGGGCCCGGGTGATAGAGAGGTGACCATGACGACCGAAGGCATCGACATCCCGGACCGCCGGGGCCGTACCGGACTCGATCGGACCGGGCTGGAGCTGAGCCGCAATCCGCGGGTCAAGGTCCGGGAGGTGAAGCTCCTGTCCAGCCACTGGTACGTCGAACGCGCCACCACCTTCGACATCCGGCGCGCCGACGGGACCTGGAGCACCCAGCAGCGCGAGACGCACGACCGGGGCAACGGCGCGACCCTGCTGCTGTACGACAAGGAACGCGAAACCGTGCTGCTCACCCGGCAGTTCCGCTTCCCGGTGTATGTCAACGGGCACCCGGACGGCATGCTGGTGGAGACGCCGGGCGGGCTGCTCGACGACGATGACGAGCACCCGGAGATCGCCGTCAGACGCGAGGCGGTGGAGGAGACCGGGCACACCGTCGGCGCGGTGGAGCACGTCTTCGACGTCTATATGAGCCCGGGCTCGGTCACCGAGCGCGTCAGCTTCTACGCGGCCGCCTACGGCCCCTCCACCCGCACCCACGAGGGCGGGGGACTGGACGAGGAGGGCGAGGACATCGAGATCCTCGAACTCCCCTTCCGCAGGGCCCTGGAGATGATCCGCACCGGCGAGATCGCCGACGCCAAGACCATCATGCTCCTCCAATGGGCGGCACTGGACGGCCCGTTCGCCTCGTCGTGATCCGAGCCGCCGAGCGGGCCGGGAACGCCTCGGGGTGCCGAGGGGGCGCCTACTACACCCGGGCGGACAACGCTGGACGGCGACATCGACCACCCGGCACCCCGCCCCGCCTCGCCTCCCGCGGGACGTTGGCCGGGGCGTCGTCGGTGGGGCAGTCGGAGGAGAATCCGCCGCCGTGGACCTGGAGTCGACGCCCGGTCAGCAGGCCCGGCTGGACGGGGCTCACTGAGCGCGCGGCTCCCGGACCACGGCGATGTCGCCGGGCGCGACGGTGACCGTGCCGGGGGTCTCCTTGCCGGACAGGAGTTCTGTCGCGCCCGGCGCGACCGGGACCTGTGCGCCCCGGCCGGCGTGGTCGATGACGAACAGGTAGTCCGCGTCGGTGCCGCGCCGCTGGACCACCTCGACCCCGGGCGGGGCGGTGCGCACCGGTGCCACGCCCGCCTCGGCACGGATGCGGTCGAGGAGCCCGGCGAGGGTGTCCGGGTCGGGGAGCGTCGCCACGTACCAGGCGGTGCCCGTGCCGTGCGCGTGCCGGGTCACGGCCGGGACACCGGCCAGCGGGCCGTCCGCGTACGACGCGACCGTCTCGGCGCCTTCGAGCCGTACCCGTTCCGACCAGAGCGTGCCCGAGGCGCCGTCGGGCACCTCGCCGCTCAGGCCGACCGGCTCACCCGGCAGGAGCGGGAACAGCTCGTCGCTGCGCACGCCCAGGACCTCCCGGAACGCGCCCGGGTAACCGCCCAGCCGCACATGGCAGTTCTCGTCCACCGCCCCGCTGTGGAAGCCGACGGCCAGTGTGCCGCCGCGCTCGGCGTACGACGTGAGGTTCGCCGCGCCCGTGTCGTCGACGAGGTAGACGTTCGGGGCCAGGACCACGCGGTACGCGGAGAGGTCGGCGTCGGGGCGGACGAAGTCCACGGCCACGCCCGAGCGCCACAGCGGCTCGTACCAGGCCCGCGCCAGCTCCAGGTAGCGGAGTTCACCGCTCGGCTGGGAGGGCAGTTCCACGGCCCAGCGGGCGTTCCAGTCCCAGACGATCGCGACCTCGGCCGTACCCGTGGTGCCGCGCACCTCGGCCAGGGCCCGCAGATCCGCGCCGAGCCGGACCACGTCCCGCCAGATACGGCTGTCGGTGCCGGAGTGCGGCAGCATCGCCGAGTGCCACTGCTCGGCGCCCGCCTTCGCCGCCCGCCACTGGAAGTAGGCGATGCCGTCCGCGCCGTGCGCCACATGGGCGAGGGCGTTCCGGCGCAGCTCGCCGGGGCGCTTGGCGCGGTTGACCGGCTGCCAGTTGACCGCACCGGTGGAGTGCTCCATCAGCAGCCAGGGGCCGCCGGCCAGGGAGCGCATCAGATCGCCGCTGAGCGCCACGTCGATCTCCGACTCGGGGTCGGCGGACATGAGGTAGTGGTCGTTGGAGACCACGTCCAGCTCCGGCGCCCAGCGCCAGTAGTCCAGGGCGTCGAAGTTGTGCATCACCATGAAGTTGGTGGTGGCGGGGATCGCCGGGGCCGCCGCCCGCAGCACGTCGCGCTCCGCCGTGTACAGCGACAGCAACTCGTCGGAGCAGAAGCGCCGCCAGTCCAGCTGGTGCGTGGGGTTGGGCACGGCACCGGTGGCCCGGGGCGGGAGGATCTCGTCCCAGGCGTAGTACCACTGGCTCCAGAACGTCGTGCCCCAGGCGTGGTTGAGGGCCGCCAGGTCGTCGCCGTACCGGGCGCGCAGCCAGCGGCGGAAGGCCTCCGCGCTGGTGTCGCAGTAGCAGGCCGCGTTGTGGCAGCCGTACTCGTTGTGCACGTGCCACATCACGACGGCCGGATGGTCCGCGTAGCGCTCGGCGAGCGCGCCCGTGATGCGCAGGGCCGCCGCGCGGTAGGCGGGGCTGCTGGGGCAGAACGTCTGGCGGCTGCCGTACGAGAGGGTCCGGCCGTCCCGGTCGACCGGCAGGGCCTCGGGGTGGGCCCGGAAGAACCAGGCGGGCGGGGCCGCGGTCGGCGTGGCCAGGTCGGCGGCGATGCCGTTCTCGTGCAGCAGGCCGAGGATGCGGTCCATGCGCGAGAAGTCGTACGCGCCCTCGGACGGTTCCGTCAGCGCCCACGAGAAGATCCCGACGCTCACCATGTTCACGCCCGCCTCGCGCATGAGGCGTACGTCCTCGGCCCACACCTCCTCGGGCCACTGCTCGGGGTTGTAGTCGCCGCCGTAGGCGATGCCGGGGACGGACAGGGTGCGCTTCATCGGGTGGCTCCCGCCGAGGTCAGAAGGCGGCGCGTGGTGTTCACGCCCCACTGGTCGAGGGACAGCAGACGGTCGCTGGAGGCCATCAGCCCGCCGGTGGCCTCCACATGGGCGGCCCAGCGCTCACGGGTCTCCACGGCCGGGCGGGCCATCAGGCAGTCGGGGTCGTTGATCCAGAGCCGGCCGTGCTGCCACTGGCGGGCGGCACCGGTGAACTCGGCCGGGTCCTGGCCGGGCTGGCTGTAGTCACCGGCCTGGGGCCGCCGGTGCGGGGCCGTGTCGGGGCTGACCCGCATCGCGTCGAACAGGCCGATGGAGGGCAGCATCGGCGCGCCGCAGCCCAGCAGGTAGGCGTCGGCGCCGATGGCCTCGCGGATCAGGGCGATGCCGTTGCGGTACGCGGTCAGCGCGTCCGCCCCCGAGTGCCGTACGCCTTCCAGGGCGCCCGCGTAGAGGAAGTCGACCTTGAAGTAGTCGTAGCCCTCGGCGCGCAGCGTAGCGAAGACGTCGCTCAGACAGGCCGCGGCCGCCGGGTGGGTGGTGTCCAGGACGTACAGGTCGTGGCCCCAGTTGTGGCCGGCGGACAGCGGGTTGCCGTCGCCGTCGCGGACCAGCCACTCCGGGTGCGTTCCGGCGAGTTCGCTGTCCGGGGCGACCAGGAAGGGGGCCGTCCAGATGCCCGCCCGGCGGCCCCGTGCCCGGATGGCGTCCGCGATGCCCCGCTGGGAGCGGAAGCGGCCGGAGAGGGTGAGCCAGTCACCGAGCGCGCTCTGGTAGCCGTCGTCGATCTGCACGACGTCGATCGGCAGGTCGAGGGTGTCCATCGCGCGCAGGTTCTCGTGGATGTCGTCCTCGGTGACGGTCGTGAAGTACTCGTACCAGGAGCACCAGACCGTCGGCGCCGGGCGCGGGGCGGGCAGCGCGAGGCCGTCCGCCCAGCGCTCCAGCGCCGGCCGGATCCCGGTGTCCGTCCACTCCTTGACCGGTCCGTCGGCCTCGACCTCGGCGTGACCGTCCCGGACGGTCAGCCTGATCGACGGCACCTCAAGGAGCGGGTCGGCGCCGGCCCACAGCCGGACCGGGGCGCCGTCGCCGGGGTCGAGCGCGAGCAGGCCCTCGCCCTGGAAGACCCCGGCGGGGACGGCGCGGCCGGGGCGGTAGCAGACGGTCGCCCAGTTGTCGTTCGTCGGGCGGTACGGGGTCGCGTCGAGGGCGTAGGCACCGCTGGGGCTCCAGGACTGCCAGCCCTCCTCGTGGACCCGGGCGCTGCGCGGGTCCACGGGGACCGAGGCGACGGGGGTGAACGGGTTGTGCACGGGGTTCTCTTTCAAGTGGAGCCGGGTCAGCCCTTGTTGGAGCCCAGGGTGAGACCGCTGACGAACTGCCGCTGGAGCGCGAAGTAGACGATCAGGGTGGGGATCGCGGTGAGCAGGGCGCCGGCGGCGACCAGGTTGGGGTCCGTGAAGTACTGGCCGGAGAGGTTGTTCAGGGCCGAGGTGATCGGCATGTTCTCGCCGGTCGAGATCAGCACCAGGGCCCAGAAGAAGTCGTTGTAGATCCAGATCGACAACAGGGTGGCCAGGGCCGCCATCGCCGGCTTGCACAGCGGCAGTGTGATCTGCCAGTACAGCCGCCACACCGAGGCACCGTCCACGAGCGCGGCCTCGGTCAGTTCGTGCGGCAGCGAGCGCATGTAGTTGCTGAGCACGAACGCGCAGAAGCCGGACTGGAACGCCACATGGATCAGCACCAGGCCGAGCGCCGAGTCGTACAGCTTGCCGCTCTGCGTGATGCCGGGCAGGTCGGTGAGCAGATACATCCGGTACAGCGGGGTGATGATGACCTGCTGCGGAAGCAGGTTGCCCGCCGTGAAGACCAGCAGCAGCGCGAGGTTGAGGCGGAAGTCGAAGCGGCTGACGTAGAAGGCGACCATCGACGACAGGAACAGCGTCAGCAGCACGGCCGGCACCGCGATCAGCAGTGTGTTGCCGAAGTAGTGCGTCATGTCCGACTGTTCGAACGCGTTCTTGAAGTTGTCGAAGTTCAGCGTGTCGGGCCAGGACACATAGCCCTTCTCGCTGGTCTCGCTGTACGGGCGCAGGGCCGAGAAGATCGCCCACAGCAGCGGGGCGAGCCAGGCGAGGGCCGTGCCGGCGAGGAAGACGTGCAGCAGGATGCGGGCGGGTCGGACGGGCGCGCGCTTCTTGAGCGCGCCGGCCGCGAGGGTGGGGGCGCTCACGATCGCCGCTCCTTCCGGAAGGTGGCCACCAGGTAGGGGATGATCACGGCGAGCGAGATGACCAGCAGGACGACCGCGATCGCCGACCCGTAACCGATGCGGCTGGACTCGCCGATGATGTTGTTGGTCACCAGGATCGACAGCAACTCGGTGCCCTGGGCGCCCTTGTTGAACACGAACACCAGGTCGAAGGCGCGCAGGGCCTCGATGATGGTGACGACCAGGACGACCGTGTTGGTGGGGCGCAGCGTCGGGAAGATGACGCTCTTGAACGTCTGCCACTCATTGGCGCCGTCCAGCGCGGAGGCCTCCCTGAGCGACGGGTCGACGCTCTTCAGACCGGCCAGGTACAGGATCATCATGTAGCCGGTGTGCCGCCAGGAGGCGGCGATGAGGACGGCCCACAGATTGAGCTTGGGGTCGCCGATCCAGTCGATGTAGTGGCCCGGCTTGTTGGCGCCGATGATGCTGTTGATCAGGCCCGTGTCCGGGTTGTAGACCAGCTGCCAGACGAAGCCGATGCACGCCATGGAGATGACGACCGGCAGGAAGAACGCCGTCTGGTAGACGCGGCTGAAGCGGATCTTCTTGTCCAGCTGGACGGCGAGGAAGAGGCCGAGCGGCGTCGGGACGAGGATCAGGACGACGAACCAGATGACGTTGTGCTGGACGGCCGGCCAGAACTGCGGGTTGTCGTTGAAGAGTTGTTTGAAGTTGTCGAGGCCCACCCACTTGATCGAGTCGAACCCGATGCCGTCCCAGGTGGTGAAGGCGAGCGCGATGGAGGCGAGGGCGGTGACCCAGACCAGGGCCACGTGCAGGACCGTGGGCACGCCCGCCATCAGGGCGAGCGTGAACCGGTCACGGCGGGTCAGCAGGCGCCGATGGCCCTGGCCCGCCCGCTTGGATGCGGAGGCAGTGCCCGGAGGCGGCGCGGCGGCCGCCTCCGGGGTCTTCGTCGTCATGTCGGTTGTCATGCCGTTGCTCACGAGGACGCGAAGATCTGCTTCTTCTGGCGCTCGATCGACGACAGCAAGCCGTCCACGCCCTTGGGGTTCTGGAGGAACTTCTGCAGTCCGGGCTGCATCACCGTCGAGGTGAAGTCCGGCCGGGAGTCGCGGTCCATGAACTGGGTGAGGCTCTTGGCGCCGCTGATCATGTCGAACGCCTTCTTCTGCAGCGCCGAGTAGGCGGAGGTGTCGGCCTTGCTGGAGGCGGCCACCACGCTCGGGTCGGTCTTGAGGTAGGTCTGCTCGGCCTCCGGGCTGCCCAGGTACTCCATCAGCTTGACGACGCCGTCGTGGTTCTTGGGGGCCTTGCTGACCATGAAGCCGTCGGTGGGCGCCTCCACGGTGTCCTGGCCGTACGCGGAGTTGATCTCCGGGAAGGGGAAGAAGTCGAGGTCGTCCAGGTCGGCCTTGTTGGTGAACTGCTGGGCCACGAAGGAGCCGAGGAGGTACATGCCGGCCTTCTTGGACACCAGCGTCTGGGCGGCGTCCTGCCAGGTGCGGCCCATGAAGCCGTCCTGGTGGTAGGGGAGGAGCTCGGCCCAGTGGTCGAAGACGGCCTTGACCTTGGAGTCGGTCCAGGAGGCCTTGCCCGCCATCAGCTGGACGTGGAAGTCGTAGCCGTTGAGGCGGAAGTTGATCTGGTCGAAGGTGCCCATGGCGGGCCAGGCGTCCTTGTCGCCGAAGGCGATCGGGACCAGGCCGTCCTTCTTCATCTGCTTGCACAGGGCGACCAGTTCGTCCCAGGTGGCGGGGACCTTGTAGCCGTGCTGCTGGAAGACGCTCTTGCGGTAGAAGATCGCCCACGGGTACGTGGTCAGCGGGACGAAGTAGTACTTGCCGTCCTCGCCCTTGCTGAGCTTCTTCATGGCGTCGGGGAAGTTGTCCCCGATCTTCGCCCACACGTCGTCGATCGGGGTGGCGAGCTTCTTGGCCGCGAAGAACTGCATCCGGTAGCCGGCGAACCAGTTGAACACGTCGTCCGGCGTGCCCTGGAGGTAGGAGTTGATCTGCTCCTGGAAGGTGTTGTGGTCCTTGGTGTTCACGTCGACCGTGATGCCGGCCTGCTTCTTGAAGGCGGCGTAGACGGACTCGAAGGCCTTCTTCGGCACGGCGTCGGACGCGTTGGAGCCGAGGGTGACGGTCTTCGGGTCCGAAGAGGCGCCGCTGCCGCCACAGGCGGACAGCAGGGGTATACCGGCGCCGGCGAGGACGGCGGCGCCACCCACTCCTCGGAGCAGGGAGCGACGGCTGGGACCCGGAACGGCAAGACCCGAGGGCGAGAGGCGCATGGCGGCTCCTGAAGGCAGGGGTTCGATCAAGGGGGTGAGCCGGCCTCCGAAAGGTCCTCGAAACCGATCAGAAACCAACTCGACCGAACATCGTGGGCGTAATAACAGCCGCATGTCCGGGCATGCGTCAATACCTCACGTCCCTCTCATGCGTCTCTTGCCCGAAACGTAATCGACACGATCACTCGCAAGTTCTTTCAGAAACCAACAGCCACAGAGCCCCCGCGGCGCGGACGGCCGTGGGGGCTGAGGTGAGGGGAGGCTTCCGGTTACGGTCTGACCAGTACCGGTTACGGTCTGACCAGTAGTTGGAAGTCGAAGGCGTATCTCGACGCACGGTAGATGTGGGTCCCGTACTCGACGGGCCGGCCCGTGTCGTCGTACGCCGTGCGCTGCATCGTCAGTAGTGCGGCGCCCTCCTTCTCGTCGAGGCGGGCGGCCTCCTCGGCGGTGGCGGAGCGGGCGCCGACGGTCTGCCGGGCGCTGTGCAGCGTGATCCCCGCCGCGCGCATCATCCGGTACAGACCGGTCGACTCCAGGCGTTCCGTGTCGAGTTCGAGCAGGTTCGCGGGCAGGTAGTTGCACAGAAACGCCACGGGCTGGCCGTGGGTGCAGCGCAGCCGCTCCAGCAGCGTGACCTCGCTGCCCTCCGCGACACCGAGGGCGGCGGCCACATCGGCGGTCGCCGGCACCCCCTCGTTGCGCAGCACCCGCGTGGTCGGACCCTGTCCGGCCGACTCCAGGTCGTCGTAGAGGCTGCTGAGCTCCAGCGGCCGCTTGACCTGGCTGTGCACCACCTGAGTACCGACGCCGCGCCGCCGGACCAACAGGCCCTTGTCGACCAGGGACTGGATCGCCTGGCGGACCGTGGGCCGGGACAGACCCAGACGTACGGAGAGGTCGATCTCGTTGCCCAGGAGGTTCCCCGGGGCCAGGACCCCGTGCTCGATGGCCGCCTCCAACTGCTGGGCCAGCTGGTAGTAGAGCGGCACCGGACTGGCCCGGTCCAGGGCGAAGTCCAGGGAGTCGAGCGCGGAGCCGGGCACGGGACGAGGCTGATCAGCGGTTCTCGCCACCGGGGCACCTCCTTCCGAAGAGCGGGGACGGGATCGGGAGCGGCCGGGCAGGCCGGGGCCGCAGGGGGAGTTCACAGATGCCGGCGGCGCTCGGCGACCTGGCGGTCGTAGCTCTTGCGGGCCCGTACGGCGGCCTCGCGCGAGGCGGTCTCGGCGACCGGCACGTCCCACCAGGCCTCGGCGGGCGGAGCGGTGGGGGACGGGTCGGTCTCGACATGGACACAGGTCGGCCGGCCGGAGGCACGGGCGGTGCCGAGCGCCTCGCGCAGCTCCCGCACGGTCTTGGCACGCAGGACGTCCATGCCGAGGCTGGCCGCGTTGGCGGCGAGGTCCACGGGCAGCGGGGCGCCGGAGAACGTGCCGTCCGCGACGCGGTAGCGGTAAGCCGTGCCGAAGCGCTCGCCGCCCACCGACTCGGACAGACCGCCGATCGAGGCGTACCCGTGGTTCTGGATCAGGACCAGCTTGACCGGCAGCCCCTCCTGGACCGCGGTGACGATCTCGGTCGGCATCATCAGATAGGTGCCGTCGCCGACCAGGGACCACACGAGGGTGTCCGGGGCGGCCTGCTGGACGCCGAGGCCCGCCGGGATCTCGTAGCCCATGCAGGAGTAGCCGTACTCCAGGTGGTACTGGCGCGGCGAGCGGGCCCGCCAGAGCTTGTGCAGATCGCCGGGGAGGGAGCCCGCCGCGTTGATCACCACGTCGTCGTCGCCGACCACCGCGTCGAGGGCGCCGAGCACCTGCGTCTGGGTCGGTACGGCGTCCTCGTCGTCGGCGCGGTAGGCGGCCTCGACCACCTGGTCCCAACGCTCCTTGCCCACCCGGTACTCGGCCTCGTAGGCGGGGTCCACGCGGTGTCCGGCCAGTGCCTCGCCGAGCGCCTCCAGGGCGGCCCGCGCGTCGGCCACCACGGTCCGCGCGGCCAGCTTGTGGGCGTCGAAGGAGGTGATGTTGACGCCCAGGAAGCGGACGCCGGGGTGCTGGAAGAGGGTGCCGGAGGCGGTGGTGAAGTCCGTGTACCGGGTGCCGACCCCGATGACCAGGTCGGCGGTGCGGGCCAGGTCGTCGGCCACCGCCGTACCGGTGTGGCCGATCCCGCCCAGGTCGGCGGGGTGGTCGTGACGCAGGGAGCCCTTGCCCGCCTGGGTGGAGGCGACCGGGATGCCCGTGGCGTCCACGAAGGACTTCAGCGCCTCCTCGGCCTCGCTGTGGTGGACTCCGCCGCCCGCGACGATCAGCGGGCGCCCGGCGGCCCGGATCGCGCGGACCGCCTCGGCCAGCTCGACCGGGTCGGGAGCGGGGCGCCGTACCCGCCAGATCCGCTCGGTGAAGAACTCCTCGGGCCAGTCGTACGCCTCCGCCTGCACGTCCTGCGGCAGGGCGAGGGTGACGGCGCCGGTCTCGGCCGGGTCGGCGAGCACGCGCATGGCGTTCAGCGCGGAGGGGATCAGCGCTTCCGGGCGGGTGACGCGGTCGAAGTACCGCGACACCGGGCGCAGGGTGTCGTTCACGGAGACGTCCGCCTCGACCGGGTGCTCCAGCTGCTGGAGCAGCGGATCGGGGGCGTGGCTCGCGAAGTAGTCGCCGGGCAGGAGCAGGACCGGCAGCCGGTTGATGGTCGCCAGGGCGGCGCCGGTCACCAGGTTGGTGGCGCCGGGGCCGATGGACGTCGTCACGGCCTGCGCGGAGAGGCGGTTGAGCTGGCGGGCGTAGCCGACCGCCGCGTGCACCATGGACTGCTCGTTGCGGCCCTGGTGGTACGGCATGGCAGCGGAGTGCTCGATGAGCGCCTGGCCGATGCCGGCGACATTGCCGTGGCCGAAGATGCCCCAGGTGCCGGCGATCAGCCGGTGCCGTACCCCGTCGCGCTCGGTGTACTGGGCGGACAGGAACCGCACCAGCGCCTGGGCGACGGTCAGGCGGACAGTGGTCGTGCTCATCAGGGCCTCTCGGGTGCGGTGTACAGCGGCAGACGGGGGTCGACGGGCCGGTCCGGCCAGGTGTCACGGATCCAGGCGTGGTCGGGGTGGTCGCGGATCAGCCAGGCCCGCTCGGGCTCCGGCCCCGCCATGACGTTCAGGTAGTACATGTGGTGGCCGGGCACGGCCATGGACGGTCCGTGCCAGCCGTCCGGGACGAGGACGACATCCTTGTCACGCACCTCGGCCAGGACGTCGGTGCCGCGGCCCCGGCCGGACGGCGAGACCCGCTGGTAGCCCAGGCCCGGAGTGCCGTCGTGGGCCTCGAACTCGAAGTAGTAGATCTCTTCGAGCACGGACTCCTCGCCGGGGCGGTGCTCGTCGTGCTTGTGCGGCGGGAAGGAGGACCAGTTGCCGCCCGGGGTGATCACCTCGACCGCGATGAGCCTGTCGCACTCGAAACCATGTCCGTCAGCGCCTCCGGCGCGGGCTGCCGCACCGAAGTTGTTGACCTGACGCGAGCAGTTCCCGGTGCCGCGCAGCTCCACCGGCACGCCGGAGGCTGGTCCGTGGCGGGCGGGCAGCCGTCGGGTGCAGCGGGCTCCGGTGAGCGCGAAGCGCCCGCCGCCGGCCGAGGTGACGGTCGTACGGGCGTCGCGCGGCACGTACGCGAAGTCGGTGACGGCGGCGAACACGCTGTCCCGGCCGTCGAGGCGGAAGGTGTCCCGGCCGAACTCGTCGACGGCGGTGACGGTGCAGCCGCCGCTGAGCGGAAGGACGATCCACTCGCTCTCGTCGGTGTCGAAGGTGTGCGAGCCGCCCGGCGGCAGCTCCAGCACGCGCAGGTCGGCGAAGCCCCACCCCGCGGTCTCGGGTGAGACGTCCACGGCGTACGGGCCGCCCAGGGCCTTGCCGGCCGGCAGGTGGAACGGGCTGTTCATCGTCGCCTCCGGGTCACAACAGGCCCACGGCCGTGTCCACCGCCTGCTCCACACTGCCCTCGGCGGGGTAGAGCAGGGAGCGGCCGACGACCATGCCGTGGACGGTGGGGAGCCGCAGCGCCTTGCGCCAGCGTTCGTACGCGCCCTCCTGGTCGTCGCCGACCTCGCCGCCGAGGAGCACGGCGGGCAGGGTCGAGGTCTCCATGACCTCGGCCATGTCGTCGGGGTTCTCGGTCACGGGGAGCTTCAGCCAGGTGTAGGCGGAGGTGCCGCCCAGTCCGGAGGCTATGGCGATGGAGCGGGTCACGGCCTCGGCGGACAGCTCGTTGCGGACCACGCCACCGGTCCTGCGGCAGATGAACGGCTCGATGAACAACGGCAGTCGGCGCGCGGCCATGGAGTCCACCGCGCGGGCGGCGGACTCCAGCGTGGCCAGTGAGCCGGGGTCGGAGTAGTCGATACGGAGCAGCAGTTTGCCCGCGTCGAAGCGGAGCCGCTCGATGTCCTCGGCGCGGTGCCCGGTGAACCGGTCGTCCATCTCGAAGGAGGCACCGGCCAGACCGCCCCGGTTCATCGAGCCCATGACCACCTTGCCGTCCAGCGCCCCGAGCAGCAGCAGGTCCTCCAGGATGTCGGCGGTGGCCAGCACCCCGTCGACGCCGGGCCGCGACAGCGCCACGCACAGCCGCTCCAGCAGGTCGCTCCGGTTGGCCATCGCCAGTCCCCGGCCGCCGACGCCCAGGGCGCCGCGCGCCGGGTGGTCGGCGGCCACGATCATCAGGCGGCCGCCGTCGCCGAGCAGGGGGCGGCGCACCCGGCGGGCGGCCGCCTCGGCGATCGCCTCCGGGTGCCGGGCCCTGACGGTGGCGAGCTCGGGGATGGTGAGGGTCAAGACGGACTCCGTTCGGGGGTGGCTCGCGCGATTTCGCGGATGGCCGCCAGGTCCGGCTCCGCCCGGGCCAGGGGTACACCTGTTTGCAACGGGTAGAGATCAACTCCGATACGACCCATCGTGATCAGGTCGAAGGGCTGGGATGCTGACTTGGCCATGGGCTCAGGTGTAGGTCCCGTCGGGTCGTGCTGTCAATGGTTTGTACTTACATTCGGACCTGAGCGTGAAATGATGTCTTAACAAAGTATTGACAGCGGGCGCGAGGGGGACTTTGATCCCGTCCCAACACACAGACAGCACATGACCCGGACCGCCGCCCGGCGCCGGGCCCGGATCCCCGTAGATCCGCCCCCTTTTCTCGTCGCACAGTGAGGTGCCGGAAAGATGGACCGCTCTTCGTACTCCCGCTCCCGCAGACTGGCCCCCGTGGTGGCCGTGGCCGCCGCGGCGGCGCTCACCCTCGCCGGCTGCTCCAGCAGCTCCGGCGGCAAGAAGTCCGAAGAGGGCGGTTCGAACGCCTCCGCGGGCAAGGCCACCACTCCCCGGATGACGGTCGCGCTGGTGACCCACCAGGCACCGGGTGACACCTTCTGGGACATCGTCCGCAAGGGCGCGGAGGCAGCCGCCGCCAAGGACAACATCAAGCTCGTCTACTCCGCCGACCCGAACGCGGGCAACCAGGCCAACCTGGTGCAGAACGCGATCGACCAGAAGGTCGACGGCATCGCCATCACCCTCGCCAAGCCGGACGCCATGAAGGACGTCGTGAACAAGGCGAAGTCCGCGAACATACCGGTGGTCGGCCTCAACTCCGGTGTGAGCGACTGGAAGAAGCTGGGCCTGATGCAGTTCTTCGGCCAGGACGAGGGCGTGGCCGGCGAGGCGCTCGGCAAGCGGCTGAACGAGGCAGGCGCCAAGAAGGCCGTCTGTGTGATCCAGGAGCAGGGCAACGTCGGCCTGACCCAGCGCTGCGACGGCGTGAAGAAGACGTTCTCCGGCACGCTTGAGACGCTGTACGTGAACGGCACCGACATGCCGTCGGTGAAGTCGACCATCACCGCCAAGCTCAAGCAGGACAGCGGCATCGACTACGTGGTCGCCCTCGGCGCGCCCTACGCCCTGACCGCCGTCCAGTCCGTGGGCGACGCGGGCAGCAAGGCGAAGGTCGCCACCTTCGACCTCAACAAGGACCTGACCGGCGCGATCTCCAAGGGGACGATCCAGTTCGCCGTCGACCAGCAGCCCTACCTGCAGGGCTACCTGGCGGTCGACTCCCTGTGGCTCTACAAGAACAACGGCAACTACATGGGCGGCGGGGAGCAGCCGGTGCTGACCGGCCCGGCCTTCGTCGACAAGACCAATGTCGACAAGGTCGCCCAGTTCGCCGCGAAGGGCACCCGGTGATGAGCATGACCCAACAGGCTGGGCCGGCGGTGGGCACACCGCCGGCCTCCGGCCCCAAGGCGACCGACGGCCGTACCGCCCAACGCCCCCTGGCGCTGCGGCTGTTGGCCCGGCCCGAAGTGGGCGTCTTCCTCGGCGCGGTAGCCGTGCTCGTGTTCTTCCTGATCGCGGCGCCCGCGGTCCGCCAGGGCAGCTCGATGGCCACCGTGCTCTACCAGTCGTCGACCATCGGCATCATGGCCCTGCCGGTGGCCCTGCTGATGATCGGCGGGGAGTTCGACCTGTCCGCCGGTGTCGCCGTGATCACCTCGGCGCTCACCGCGAGCATGCTCAGCTACCAGCTGACCATGAACGTGTGGGTGGGCGTGATCGTCGCCCTCATCGCCTCCCTCGGGGTCGGCGCGTTCAACGGCTGGATGGTGATGCGCACCGGGCTGCCCAGCTTCCTGGTCACCCTGGGCACGTTCCTGATCCTGCAGGGCGTGAACCTGGCCGTCACCAAGCTGATCACCGGCAACGTCGCCACCGACGACATCAGCAACATGGACGGCTTCGACCAGGCCAAGAAGATCTTCGCGTCGTCGTTCGACATCGGCGGCGTCGAGGTGAAGATCACCGTCGTGTGGTGGCTGGTCTTCGCCGCGCTCGCCACCTGGGTGCTGCTGCGCACCAAGTACGGCAACTGGATCTACGCGGTCGGCGGCAACAAGGACAGCGCCCGCGCGGTCGGTGTCCCGGTCGCCTTCACCAAGATCACGCTGTTCATGACCGTCGGCTTCGGCGCCTGGTTCATGGGCATGCACAACCTGTTCTCCTTCAACACCGTGCAGTCCGGCGAGGGCGTCGGCCAGGAACTGATCTACATCGCCGCGGCGGTGATCGGCGGCTGTCTGCTCACCGGCGGCTACGGCTCCGCCATCGGCCCGGTCTTCGGCGCCTTCATGTTCGGCATGGTGAACCAGGGCATCGTCTACGCCGGCTGGAACCCCGACTGGTTCAAGGCCTTCCTGGGCGTGATGCTGCTCGGCGCCGTCCTCATCAATCTGTGGGTCAGTCGCACGGCGACCCGGAGGTGACTTCATGACGACCAACGGAACCCACGGAGCCGTCCTCCAGGACACCGCGCCCGACGACACGGACCGCCCCATCGTCGAACTGCGCAACGCGGGCAAGTCGTACGGCAACATCCGCGCCCTGCACGGCGTCGACCTGACGGTCCTCCCCGGCAAGGTGACCTGCGTCCTCGGCGACAACGGCGCCGGCAAGTCCACCCTGATCAAGATCGTCTCCGGGCTGCACCAGCACACCGAGGGCGACTTCCTGGTCGACGGCGTACCGGTGCGCTTCACCAGCCCGCGCGAGGCCCTCGACAAGGGCATCGCCACCGTCTACCAGGACCTGGCCACCGTGCCCCTGATGCCGGTGTGGCGGAACTTCTTCCTCGGCTCCGAGATGACCAAGGGCCCCTGGCCGATCCGCCGTCTCGACATCGACCGCATGAAGAAGACCGCGGACCAGGAACTGCGCAACATGGGCATCGTCCTCGACGACCTCGAACAGCCCATCGGCACGCTCTCCGGCGGCCAGCGCCAGTGCGTGGCGATCGCCCGCGCCGTCTACTTCGGCGCCCGCGTCCTGATCCTGGACGAGCCGACCGCCGCACTCGGCGTCAAGCAGTCCGGTGTCGTGCTGAAATACATCGCCGCCGCCCGGGACCGCGGCCTCGGCGTCATCTTCATCACCCACAACCCGCACCACGCCTACATGGTCGGCGACCACTTCAGCGTGCTGCGCCTGGGCACCCTCGAACTCAGCGCCGACCGCAGCCAGGTCAGCCTGGAGGAGCTGACCAACCACATGGCCGGCGGCGCCGAACTCGCCGCGCTCAAGCACGAACTCGCGCAGGTGCGCGGTGTGGACGTCGATGAGCTCCCCGAGGAGAAGGACCTCACCGCACCCGTCGCGACCCACCCCGAAGGGACCTCCTGACCATGGCGAACGACCTCGACCGCATCCGGGTTGGCTCGGCCCCCGACTCCTGGGGCGTCTGGTTCCCCGAAGACCCCCAGCAGGTGCCCTGGGAACGCTTCCTGGACGAGGTGGCCGAGGCCGGCTACTCCTGGATCGAACTGGGCCCGTACGGCTATCTGCCCACGGACCCCGCCCGCCTCACCGACGAGGTGAACAAGCGGAACCTGAAGGTGTCGGCGGGCACGGTCTTCACCGGCCTGCACCGCGGACCCGCCGTCTGGGAGTCCACCTGGGCGCACGTCTCCCAGGTCGCCGAGCTCACCCGGGCGATGGGAGCAGGGCACCTGGTGGTGATCCCCTCCTTCTGGCGCGACGACAAGACCGCCGAGGTCCTGGAGCCGCCGGAGCTCACCGCCGAACAGTGGACCCACCTCGCCCGGGGCATGGAACGGCTCGGCCGCGAGGTCAAGGACACGTACGGCCTCGACATCGTGGTGCACCCGCACGCCGACACGCACATCGACACCGAGGAGCACGTCGAGCGGTTCCTCGACGCGACCGATTCCGATCTGGTCAACCTCTGCCTGGACACCGGTCACTACGCCTACTGCGGCGGCGACAGCGTCAAGCTCATCGAGACGTACGGCGAACGCATCGGCTATCTGCACCTCAAGCAGGTCGACCCGGAGATCCTTGCGGACGTCGTGGCGAACGGGGTGCCGTTCGGCCCGGCGGTGCAGCGCGGGGTGATGTGCGAGCCGCCCTCCGGCGTACCGGAGCTGGGGCCCGTGCTGGAAGCGGCCCAGAAGCTCGGCGTCGATCTGTTCGCCATCGTCGAGCAGGACATGTACCCGTGCGAGCCGGACAAGCCGCTGCCCATCGCGGTGCGCACGCGGCAGTTCCTGAGGTCGTGCGGGGCGTGAACGGGCGGCCGTGACGGAGCGTAGCCGTCCGTCACGTCGCCGAGCGGGAGTGCCCGCGTGCCGTCGCCGTCTTCGACAGGCGCCGGCACGCGGGCACTCCTATGCTGATGTCCAGGGCATGCGTCCTCACCCGGGAGTTGAGCCCATGTCGCACTCCTCGACCCGACCGCGCAAAGGGGCCGTGGTCGTCGCCGCGGTGGGGATGCTGCTGGTGCCGGCCGCGGGCACGAACGCCGTGGCCCTGCCCCCTTCGGCTCCCTTCGCCGCCACGGTCGCCGATCCGCCCTCGCCGTCGCCCTCCGGCGGCGACGTCCGCGCACTCACGCCCGCCGTGCGGCGGCAGCTCGACGCGACCGTACAGCGGGTCATGCGGGAGGCGAACGTCCCCGGTGTGACCGTCGGGATCTGGACACCCGACAAGGGCCGCTACGTGAAGTCCTTCGGCGTCGCCGACAAGACCAACGACCGCGCGATGACCCCCGACCTCTACATGCGGATCGGCAGCGAGACCAAGACGTTCACGGTGACGGCGCTGCTGAAGCTGGTCGACCAGGGCAAGGTGGGCCTGGACGACACGATCGACCAGTACGTCAGCGGCGTACCGAACGGGGACAGGATCACGCTGCGCCAGCTGGCCGGGATGCGCAGCGGGCTCTTCAACTACTCCGAGGACGACGGCTTCTTCAAGGCGCTGACGTCCGATCCGCAGCGGCCCTTCACCCCGCAGGAACTGCTCGACTACGCCTTCAGGCACCCGGTGCTGTTCCCACCGGGGGAGAAGTTCGACTACTCCAACACCAACCTGATCCTGCTCGGTCTGGTCGTCGAGAAGGCCAGTGGCACACCGCTCGGTGACTACATCCAGCACAACATCCTGGACCCGGCGGGCCTCAGGCACACGCTCTTCCCGACCGGCAACGAGTTCCCGCGGCCGCACGCGCAGGGCTACACCGACCAGACGGCGACCGGCCAGGTGACGGACTCGGCCGACTGGAACCCCTCCTGGGGCTGGGCGGCCGGGGCGATGATCTCCAACCTGGAGGATCTGCGGGTCTGGGCGCGCACGGTGGCCACGGGCCGGCTGCCCGGCGGCGGGATCCTGATCAGCCCCGCGGTCCAGGCGCAGCGGCTCACCACGCCGCCGACCACCATTCCGGGCGCCGGGTACGGCCTCGGCATCTTCGACGTCCAGGGCTGGATCGGGCACAACGGCTCCCTGCCCGGCTACGAGTCCCTGACCGTCTATCTGCCGTCGGCCCGGGCGACCCTGGTCGTCCTCCTCAACACCGACATCAACTACAAGGGCCAGGAGCCCAGCACCGTCTTCGGCGAGGCGATCACGTCGATCATCTCCCCGAACCATGTCTTCAACCTGCCGGCGGAACCCGCGGCGCGCTGAGAACGTTCAGGAGGGTGACGGGGACGGGAACGCGGCACGGGGAGGACGAGTTGACGCACACGGAGCACGAGGAGAAGACACCGGCCGCTGCCGAGGCCATGCTGCGCCGGGCCAGGTTCGGCGCGCTGCCGGAGCGGGTCCGCCCGGAGGACACCGTGGAGGAGAGACCGGCTGCACCGCGGGATCCGGCGCGGGACGCGTACGACCCTGACGAGTGGATGGTCCGCTACTGCCTGTGAGGTTCGGCCGATCGGCCCCGGGCCCCTTCGGGGGACCCGGGGCCCGCTGTCAGGCGCCGCGTACCTCCTCGATCGTCACCGGGCGGTGCTCGTGCAGTGACAGCGTGCAGGCCTCCGCGATCCAGCCGGCCTCCAGGGCGTCCGCGACCGTGCAGGGAGAGGGCCGGGTGCCGGCGACGACCTCGGTGAACGCGGTGAGTTCGGCGCGGTAGGCGTCGGTGAAGCGGTCCATGAAGAAGTCGTGCGGGGTGCCGGACGGGAAGGTCACACCGGGCTCGACCGAGCGCAGCGGGAGCTTGTCCTCCAGGCCGACGGCGATGGAGTCCTGGAAGCCGTGCAGCTCCATGCGGACGTCGTAACCCCGGGCGTTGTGGCGGCTGTTGGAGACCACGGCGATGGTGCCGTCGTCGAGCGTGAGGATCGCCCCGGTGGTGTCCGCGTCGCCCGCGTCCTTGATGTAGTCGGCGCCCCGGTTGCCGCCCACGGCGTACACCTCGGTCACCTCGCGGCCGGTCACCCAGCGGATGATGTCGAAGTCGTGGACGGAGCAGTCCCGGAAGATCCCACCGGACGCGGCGATGTACGCGGCCGGGGGCGGCGCCGGGTCCAGCGTCGTCGAGCGGACCGTGTGGAGCTTGCCCAGCTCGCCGCTGCGCACGGCGGCCCGCGCGGCGACGAAGCCGGCGTCGAAGCGGCGGTTGTAGCCGATCTGGATCGGGACGCCGCTGCCCTCGACGGCCTTGAGCACCTCGACGCCCTCCGCCATCGTGCGGGCGACGGGCTTCTCGCAGAAGACGGGGACACCGGCCTCGACGCCGGCCAGGAGCAGGGCGGGGTGGACGTCGGTGGCCGCCGCCACGACGAGACCGTCCACTCCGGCGGCCAGGACCGCCTCGGGCGAGTCCGCGACCTCGGCCCCGAACCGCTCCGCGGCGGCCTTGGCCGCCTGTGCGAACGGGTCGGCGACGACGAGGGACTCGATGGCGTCCAGTGCGGACAGGGTCTCGGCGTGGAAGGCGCCGATGCGGCCGAGGCCGAGGATTCCGATACGCATGAGGGTGCAGCTCCTAGGACGGTGCGGTGCGGTTGGTGCGAAGAGCGAAGAGCGAAGAGCGAGGAGGGTGCGAAAGGGTCAGTCGAGGCCGCCGAGAACGTTCTGGTCCCAGTCGATCACCGAACCCGTGACCACGCCCGACCGGTCCGACAGCAGGAGGACCACGAAGTCGGCGATCTCGTCCGGCTGGCCCAGCTTGCCCATCGGCAGCCTGGCCGCGGCCTGCTCGTGCCAGTCGTCCCCGGCGTCGTGGAAGGCCCGCTGTGTCGCGTCCTCGCCCTCGGTCGCCGTCCAGCCGATGTTCAGGCCGTTGATCCGGATCCGGTCCCAGCGGTGGGCGTGCGCCGCGTTGCGGGTCAGACCGATCAGACCGGCCTTGGCGGCGACGTACGGGGCCAGGAAGGGCTGCCCGCCGTGCGCCGACGACGTGATGATGTTGACGATCGTGCCGGGCGCCTTGCGCTCCACCATGTCGGCCACCGCCGCCTGCATCGCGAAGAACGGGGCCTTGAGGTTGATCGCGATGTGCGCGTCGAACAGTTCGGGCGTGGTGTCCAGCAGGGTGCCCCGCGAGGTCAGCCCCGCCGAGTTGACCAGGCAGTCGACCCGGCCGTACGCGTCGACCACCTCGGCCACGGAGGCCTTGGCCCGGTCGGCGTCCGACAGGTCGGCCTGCACGTACATCGCCCTGCCGCCGGCCGCCGTCAGTTCGGCCACCAGTGCCTCGCCCGGCTCGGGGCGGCGGCCGGTGACGGCCACCGTGGCGCCCTCGCGGACCGCGGCCCGGGCGATGGCGGCGCCGACCCCCTGACTGCCGCCGTTGACGAGGACGACCTTGTCGTCGAGAAGTCCCATGATGTGCTTGCCCTTTCAGCTCTTGCGCCGCGGCCCTGTCATTGTTGTCAGTACAAACCCCTCCAACAACCAGCAGCGAACCATCAAAAACCCCTCAAGGAGCGCCGCCGTGGGCCATCCCTTCCCGATCCGTGAGATCGCACGTCAGGCAGGTCTCAGCGAGGCCACCGTGGACCGTGTGCTGAACGGCAGGGGAGGGGTGCGGGCGAGCACCGCCGAGGAGGTCCGCCGGGCCATCGCCGACCTGGACCGGCAGCGCACCCAGGTGCGGCTGGTCGGCCGTACGTTCATGGTCGACATCGTGATGCAGGCGCCGGAGCGGTTCACCACGGCCGTACGCGCCGCCCTGGAGGCGGAGCTGCCGTCGCTGCACCCGGCCGTGCTGCGCTCCCGCTTCCACTTCCGGGAGACCGGGCCGGTGGCGGAGCTGGTCGCGACCCTGGACCGGGTCATACGGCGGGGCTCCCAGGGCGTGATCCTCAAGGCACCGGACGTCCCCGAGGTCACGGCCGCCGTCGGCCGGCTCGCCACCGCGGGCATCCCCGTCGTGACCCTGGTGACCGACCTTCCCGCGAGTGCCCGGCTGGCGTACGTCGGCATCGACAACCGGGCCGCGGGCGCGACCGCGGCGTACCTCATGGGGCAGTGGCTCGGCGACCGTCCCGGCAATGTCCTCACCAGCCTCAGCAGCGGCTTCTTCCGCAACGAGGAGGAGCGCGAGATGGGCTTCCGCGGCGTCATGCGGGCCCGGCACCCCGAGCGCGCGCTCGTCGAGATCGCCGAGGGGCAGGGCCTGGACGCGACCCAGTACGACCTCGTCCGGGCCGCCCTGGAACGCGACCCCGGCATACGGGCGGTCTACTCGATCGGCGGCGGCAACATCGCGACGCTGCGGGCCTTCGAGGACCTGGGCCGCGAGTGCGCCGTGTTCGTCGCCCACGACCTCGACCACGACAACACCCGGCTGCTGCGCGAGCACCGCCTGTCCGCCGTGCTCCACCACGACCTGCGCCACGACCTGCGCGAAGCCTGCCACCTGGTGATGCGTGCCCAGGGCGCGCTACCGCCCACGGGACCGGTCGCGCCGTCGTCGATCCAGGTGGTCACGCCCTACAACATGCCTACGGTGCCGGCACGTTGACCCAACCGCCCGTCTCGGCGGACCGCGTCATCGCGTCCAGTACGGCGGCGCTGCGCACGGCGTCCGCGAGGGTGGTGCCGTACGGTCTGCCCTCGGCGATCGAGCGCAAGAAGCGGTACGCCTCGATGACCTTCAGGTCGTCGTAGCCCATGGCGTTGGCCGCGCCCGGCTGGAAGGCGGCGAACTCGCCGTCGCCGGGACCGACGTACACCGTGCTGACGGGCTGGTCCTGGTACGTCGTGCCGCGGCTGAGGGCCAGCTCGTTCATCCGGCGGAAGTCCCAGAAGACCGCGCCCTTGGTGCCGTGCACCTCGAAGCCGTAGTTGTTCTGCTCGCCGACCGAGACCCGGCAGGCCTCCAGGACACCGCGGGCGCCGGAGGCGAACCGCAGCAGGCAGTTGACGTAGTCCTCGTTCTCCACGGGCCCGAGCTCACCGCCGGAGGCGAGGGCGTGCCCGGCGGTGGCGCCCGTCGGACGGGCCCGCTGCGGCACGAACACCGCGGTGTCGGCGGTCAGCGAGGCGATGTCGCCGAGCAGGAAGCGGGCCAGGTCGGCGCCGTGCGAGGCCAGGTCCCCGAGCACCCCGCTGCCACCGCGCTCACGCTCGTACCGCCAGGTCAGGGCGCCGTCGGGATGGGCCGCGTAGTCGCTGAACAGCCGGATCCGCACATGTGTCACCGCGCCGATGTCCCCCGAGGCGATCAGCTCGCGGGCGGCCTCCACGGCGGGCGCGTTGCGGTAGTTGAAGCCGACGGCGCCGTGCACACCGGCCCCGGCCACCGCGTCGGCCACCGCGCGGGCGTCCTCGCCGGTCAGGCCCACCGGCTTCTCGATCCAGATGTGCTTGCCCGCCGCGGCCATCGCGACGCCGATCTCCCGGTGCAGAAAGTTCGGGGCGGTGATGCTGACCGCCTGGACGCGCGGGTCCGCGGCCACCTCGCGCCAGTCGCGGGTCGTCGCGGCGAACCCGAACTGCCCGGCGGCCTCCTCGGCCCGGCCCGGCACCTCCTCGGCGACCGTCACCAGGCGCGGCCGCAGGGCGAGCCCCGGGTAGTGGTGCGCGACGCGGGCGTACGCCTGGGTGTGCACGCGGCCCATCCAGCCGAATCCGACGACGGCGACACCGAGCGCATCCACCATGACAGCCCCTTGCCCTCTTTGGATCGGTTGTTGGACCGGTCCATTCCTTGTCCAGGCCACACTGGGAGGCGAATTCCGAAGTGTCAAGCCCTTTGACAACCGTGCCCACCACATGGAACGGTCCATGTCATGAGACCGCCGACGATCCGCGACGTGGCCGAGCAGGCCGGCGTGTCCAAGTCGCTGGTCTCCCTGGTGCTGCGCGGCTCGGACCAGGTGCGCCCCGAGAAGCGGGAGGCGGTGCTGCGCGCGGTACGTGAACTCGGCTACCGGCCGAACGCGGCCGCGCGCAGCCTGAGCGAACAGCGCACCCGCACCGTCGGCGTCCTCCTCAACGACCTGCGCAACCCGTGGTTCGTCGACCTCCTCGACGGCCTGAACTCACTGCTGCGGGACAACGGCCTGCACATGCTGCTCGCCGACGCCCGGCTGAACCGCCGCACTGGCGACGACCTCACCGGCCCCTTCCTGGACCTGGGCGTGGACGGCCTGGTGGCGGTCGGCACCCTGCCCGAACCGGCCGTTCTCGGCGCGGTCGCCGAGCGGATGCCGGTCGTCGTCGCGGGCGCCCGCGAACCGGAGCTGCCGGGCGTGGACGTCGTCGCGGGCGACGACGAGACCGGTGCGCGCCTCGTCACCGAGCACCTCATCGGGCTCGGTCACCGCCGGATCGCGCACATCGCCGGGTACGGCGCAGTCGGTGAGCTGCGCCGGCGCAGCTTCGAGGCGACGATGCGGGCGCACGGCCTGGCGGACCAGGCGCGGATCGAGGCGAGCGACATGACGGAGGAGGGCGGCTACCGCACCACCGTCCGGCTGCTCAGCCGCCCGGACCGGCCCACCGCGATCCTCGCCGTCAACGACATCGCCTCCGTCGGCGCGCTGTCGGCGGCCGAGGAGCTGGGGCTGCGGGTGCCGCGGGACGTCTCGGTGACCGGCTACGACAACACGAGCATCGCCCGGCTGCGCCACGTCTGGCTGACCACCGTCGACACGGCCCCGCACGAGGTCGGCCGGCGCGCCGCCCGCTGCCTCCTCGACCGCTTCGAGCGGCCCGGGGCGGCGGGCCGGGTCCACCTCGCCGCACCGACCCTGGAGATCAGGGGCACCACCGCGGCGCCCCCCGGCCTCACAGATTGATCGCGTACGCCTTGCGCAGCGTCTCGTGCACCGTCCACGTCGTACGGTCGCCCGCGCGCAGTACGGCCATGTCGCCGGGCCCGACCTCCAGCGTCGGCCCGCCCTCGACCTCGACCGTCGCCGAGCCGCTGACGACGACGAACAGCTCGTCCGCCTCGGTGTCGGTGACCACCCCCGGGGTGATCTGCCAGATCCCGCGGATCTGCCGGCCGTCCTCCGACTCCCAGACCACCTTTCCCGTCACCTCGGGCGACCCGGAGACGATCTGCTCCGGGTCGAGGGGCTCGGGTTCGAGCTCGGCGTCGGGGATGTGGAGAGCGAAGCTGTGGGTCATGAGGCGACCCTAGCGAGTGCGCCGGCGCCCGCGCCGTCGACAGAATGTGGGGCATCGGGCCTGGTGGGAGGACACTTCGTCGGGGCGAAGCAAAGTGGCGGCGCCGCCGGGCGCGGGTGATCGTAAGGAGCATGGACGACTCAACGGAGGCCCCCGGGCCCCGCCCGCACGGCACCCGCGAAGCCGTCCTCTTCGGCGGGGTCTACGGCGCCGTACTGGCCAGCGCGATGGTCGCCGCGCTCACCGAGTACGGCCACTCCTCCCAGGCCGACCGTCGCTACGACGCCCTCTGGCTGCTGGTGACCGCGTTCGCCTCCGCCCTCGCGCACGGCTACGCCCACTACGTCGCCGAGCGGGGCCCGCACCGGGGCTGGGAGATCCTGCGCATCCTGGCCGACGAGTGGCCGCTGGTCGCGGCCGTGATCCCCACGGTCTTCATCCTCGCGGGGGCCGGGTGGGGCTGGTGGTCCGCGAGCGGGGTCGAGTACCCGGCGTTCGTACTGAACATCCTCATCCTGTTCGTCCTGGGGCTGGTCACCGCACGCTGGGCGGCCCGCAGCCAGCCCATGGCCGTGCTGATCGGCGCGGGGGACGCGCTGCTCGGGGTGGTCGTGGTGGTGGCGAACGCGCTCATCCACTAGCCGGGAGTCCGGCGTGCCCGAGCCTCGTACCCGAGCCGTCGGGAAGGATCGGCGGACCTCAGCGTGTGACGCGCACGCCGTCCAGTGCGATCGTCAGCACGCGGTCGCGCTGGGCGTCGTCGTCGAAGGAGGTCGCCGTGATCCCGGCGACCAGTCGCAGCAGGTCGCCGAAGTCCATGTCGGCGCGTGCCTCGCCCGCCTTCTGCGCCCGCTCCAGCAGCGGTCCGCCGGCGGAGTACATCGAGTCGCGGCAGGCCTGGAAGATCTCCGACTCGTCGTTGAGGGCCTCGCGCACCGCGCGCTTGGTGACCATGTAGCCCGTGAACCGGTCCAGCCAGGTGGTCAGCGCCTGCCACGGCGGCAGCTCGGCCGCCTCTACGGCGGCCCGGCACAGGGCGTTCACCTCGTCCGCGTAGACGCTCTCGAAGAGGTCGCGGCGGGTGGGGAAGTTCCGGTACAGCGTGCCGATGCCGACGCCCGCGCGCCGGGCGATGTCCTCCAGCGAGGCCTCCGCGCCGTGCTCCGCGAACGCCTCGCGCGCGGCCGCGAGCAGGGCGTCGAAGTTGCGGGCGGCGTCCTTACGGTGCGGCCGCCGGGACGCGACGATCTCGCTGACGGGGAACGGCTGGGCCGACACTGCTGCCTCCCGGGGCGGGAATCGAATTGAAGCGGAGGGATACCTCCGCTATGGTGGAGGGGTACCTCCACTTTAGCAGTCCGGGGGTGCACCGGCCGTGGGCAGACGTGTATCCGCGGCGACCCCGGACACCCCTTGTTCCTCACTTTCCTCTCATTCCTCCCGCTCCGATTCGGAGAGGCTCTGTCGTGCCCCGAAACTCCACCCGCCTCACCTTCGCGGTCCTCGCGACCGGTGCGGGCGTGTTCGCCATGCTGCAGTCGCTGATCGCGCCGGCCCTGCCGACCGTCCAGCACGCCATGCACAGCTCCCAGTCCACCGCGACCTGGGTGATGACGGCGTATCTGCTGTCCGCCTCGGTCTTCACGCCGATCCTCGGCCGCGTCGGCGACCTGGTCGGCCGCAAGCGCACTCTCGTCGCCGTCCTCGTGGCCGTACTCGCCGGCTGTCTGGTCGCCGCGCTCGCGCCGAACATAGGCGTCCTGATCGTGGCCCGGGTCGTCCAGGGCGTCGGCGGCGCCCTGTTCCCGCTGTCGTTCGGCATCATCCGGGACGAGTTCGCTCCTGCCCGGGTCAGCGGCAGCATCAGCAACCTGTCCGCGGTGATCGCGGCCGGCGGCGGCGTCGGCATGGTGGCCGCCGGTCCCATCGTGTCCGCGCTCGACTACCGCTGGCTGTTCTGGATCCCGGTCGCCGTCGTCGCCGCCACCGTGCCGATCGCCCTGCGCTATGTGCCCGAGTCGCCCAACCGCGCCGAAGGAAGCGTCAGTTGGCTCGGTGCCGGACTGCTGTCGGCCTGGCTGGTGGCCCTGCTCCTGCCGCTCAGTCAGGCGGGGCAGTGGGGCTGGGGCTCGGTGAAGGTGCTCGGGCTCTTCGCGGCCGCTGCCGTGCTGTTCGCCGGTTGGCTGCTGGTCGAGGCCCGCTCCCGCACCCCGCTGATCGACCTGCGCGTGATGCGGCTGCCCGCCGTGTGGACCACCAACACAGCGGCCCTGCTGTTCGGCGCGGGCATGTACGCGATCTGGTCCTTCCTCCCCGGATTCGTCCAGACGCCCCGCTCGGCCGGGTACGGCTTCGGCGCCACCGTCACCGAGTCCGGACTGCTCATGCTGCCGATGCTCGTCGCGATGTTCCTCTCCGGTGTCCTCGGCGGCCGCCTCGCCCCCGTCATGGGTCCCAAGGCCCAGCTCACCACCGGTGCCGCGCTCGGCGCCCTCGCCCTCGGCTTCCTCGCCCTGTGGCACGACGAGCGGTGGCACATCGCCTTCGTCGCGGGCGTGTTCGGCCTCGGCATCGGACTCGCCTTCGCCTCGATGGCCAACCTCGTCGTGGCCAGCGTCCCGGCCGAGCAGACCGGCGCCGCGACCGGAATGAACGCCAACATCCGCACCATCGGCGGCTCCGTCGGCGCCGCGCTGACCAGCGTCCTGGTCACCGGCCGGCTCCAGCCCTCCGGCCTGCCGTACGGCTCCGGCTACACCCATGGCTTCACGCTGCTGGCGCTGCTGTGCCTCGGTGCCGCGGGCGCCGCGCTCCTCGTCCCGGTGCGGCGCGCCGGCCGGGTCACCGGCCCTGTCGCGGAGCGAGCGGCAGCAGCACCCGTACGCGTGCGGTAGGGTTGACCTGCGCGATCACACGCAACACCGTGTGACATCGCACCGGGACGTGGCGCAGCTTGGTAGCGCACTTGACTGGGGGTCAAGGGGTCGCAGGTTCAAATCCTGTCGTCCCGACTTGCGAAGGCGCAGTTCAGGGCCCGGGCCGGAGCAATCCGGTCCGGGCCCTTCCTCGTGCTACTCCACGGCGGCGGAGTTTCCTCGACGACGTCGCTCCGGGACCATGGGCAGCGGGCCGGTGCTCAGGCTCGCCTTCGGCTCCGGCCGGATGCCGGGGCCGGGCCGGGGCCTCAGCCGCCAGTCCGCGGCGACGGCGGCCAGGACCAGCATGACTTCGATCGTGCCGAACCGGTCACCGATGCATTTGCGGCTGCCGCCGCCGAAGGGGGTCCAAGCACCCCGCGGTACGGTCTTGGCCCGCTCGGGCAGCCAGCGGTCGGGGTCGAACCGTTCGGGGGCGGAATACAGTTCCGGGTTGTGGCCAAGGGCGTAGAAGCTGAGCAGCACGACGGTGCCCGGGGCCAGTCGGACTCCGGCGAGCTCTGTCTCGCGTGTGGTCGACCGGGTCAGCAACCACGTGGACGGATACAGGCGCAGTGCCTCGGTGACGACACGCCGGGTGTAGTCCAGGTGGGGCAGGTCGTCGAAGTCAGGTCGGCGGCCGGACAAGAGGCCGTCCATTTCGCGGTGCAACTGTTCCTCGGCCTCGGGATTCTCACCGAGGAGGTGGAAGATCCAGGCAAGAGCGTTCCCTGTGGTCTCGGTCGCGCCCAGGAGCAAGGTCACGACCTGATCATGGATTTCATGCCTGCCCAGTCGCTCGCCGGTCTCCTCGTCCTCGGCTACGAGCAGGCTGGACAGCAGGTCCCCGTGATCGATTCCGGCCGGATGGCTGCTGATGGTCTCGTCGATGAGGTTGCGCATACGCTCCAGTGCCCCGTCGAAACGGCGGTTGCTCCGGGTGGGCAGCTTCTCCATCAGGCCGAGTGGCGCGACCATACGTGTGAAGAACCCTCGCGTGATGACGGGCAGACAGTCTTGTATCTCGGTGACGGCCGAGTCCCGTATACGGGTGGAGAACAATGTGCGGACGATGATGCGCGCCGTGAGCGCCTGCATCGCGGTGTTGACGTCGAAGACTCGCCCTTCCTGCCACGAGTCGAGCATGGAGCTGATCTCCTGATCCATCACGGTGGCGTAACCGGCCATCCTTTCGGGGTGGAACGCCGGTTGCATCAGCCGGCGCTGACGCCGGTGTTCCGCCCAGCAGGAAGTGGCCAGGCCGTTCCCCGTGAGGAGGCGGACCTTGTCGAAGACAGGGCCGCCTTTGTCGAAGGTCCGCGCATCCCGTAGTACCTGCTGGACCAGGTCGGGATGGCAGGCCAGGTACGTCCGGCGTGGACCGAGCCGCACCTCCACGAGGTCACCGTGAGCGTGCAGCGCGGCCAGGAAGTCCAACGGCCGACGCCGCAGCGGTATGGCATGGCCGAGCAGTGGGAGCCCGCCGGGAGCCATGCCCACGGTCGCGGGGCGTGAGCCCGGTCGTGCCTCATGGGTCGTCGTCAACTCTTCGGTTCCTTCCGGTGTGGATGCGGGAAGCGCCGGTCCGCTGTCGCCCCGTCGCCCTGGCCGGCCCGGGGCAGGAATCTGGCGATGGGCGCGGTGAGGCTGACCCATCCGGAGGTGGAGCCGTCCCATACCGATCCGTCTCCGAAGTAGCGAGGGGTGAGGTATTCGTACTCCTGGCTGCCGGCGAGCAGATGATCAAGCCCGTCGAGATAGGCGCGGACGTCCGCGCGGGCGCCGAACGGGCCGTGCCGCACGGTGTCCCGGGCCGCGATGTACGCCCGCTCATGGAGATCGACCAACTCACAGACCCTGTCGACGGACTGCTGGAGCGTCAGCCCGTCGTGGCAGCACAGCACCCGTACCGCGTTCATGGGGTCTCCCTGCTCCTTGCGCAGGGACAGCAGGTCGTTGACGAGGATCAACTGACGCATCGCGTGGGCGTGCATGTCCACGAACCGAGGTGACGCGGCCGGCTCGGTCAGGTCGATCGCGAGGGCGTACTCGGTGAGCAGCAGGATGAAGTCGCAGCCGAAGCTGTCGAGTCGCATGGCCAGGTAGGTGTCGTAGTCCGGAACCGAGCCGGACAGCTGATAGGGAAGCTCGCTGGTGATTCCCCGCAGGAAGCTGCTCATGCTCGACTTGAAGCGCCGGACCTGATGCGGGCTCAGACCGGGGCTTATGCGCCGCCACAGATCTCGGGCCGCCCGTCCGAACGGCGAGTTGTCGCCCGCCCCGGCTGCCGTCCCGGCGGCGAAGTCGGCCATGATCCTGTCGAATACGTCGCGGGCTCCGAGGCGGCTGGCTCCCAGGCCGGTGTGGTCCGCCGCCAGATTGTCGATGAGCCCGACGAAATGGTAGAAGTCGGCCAGATCCAGCACCCGTTGCTCGTCGGCCGTCGGGGCGATGAGAGGTGCGTACAGGCCCACGCGTTCGCGCAGGAGTTTCAGCAGGTCCTCCTCGTCGGCGAAGCACCCTGCCAGGTGCCGGCGCACCCAGGCATTCGACCGGAACTCGATCTGTGCCGCCTTGGGGTGGTACACCACCGGAAGAAGCCGCGGCAGCTCGGGAAGGAAGAATCCCTCGGGCTTCTCGTCCTCGTGCCGGGCGAGCAGCGAGGTGCCCGTGCGCAGCGGTGAGATGTCGGACATGGGTCCCCCTGGAGTCACGGGATTACATGGCGGGCGAGCGATGACCACACGTGCGCCGAGGCGCTCAGGAACTGCGTGCGGAGGCTGCGTGAGCCAGCCGGCGCAGGGCCGTGATGGCATGCGGGGGTAACGGAGCGCCGTGGAGAGCGCTCAGGGCCCTGCGCCGTCTGTCGCTGATCATCTGTTCCACCGTGGCGCGGGCGCCGGTGGACACCAGAACGCCTCGGATCGCGTCGGCCCCTTCCGTATCGAGGTCCGAGCGGCCCACCAGCGAACGCAGCACGCTCAGTTGCGCGTGATCGGCCCGTGCGATGCCGAGCGCCATCAGCGCGGTGTACTTGCCCTCGCGAAGGTCGTCGTCGACGGGTTTTCCGGTCTCCCCGGGATCGCCGAAGACACCGAGGAGGTCGTCTCGCAGCTGGAAGGCCTCACCGACGGGGAGGGCGTAGGCGGTCAGCACGTCCAGGAGCGCCTGACCGGCGCCCGCGAGCGCGGCGCCGATGTGCAGGGGGCGCTCGACCGTGTACTTGGCGGTCTTGAAGCGGCAGATCGTCAGCGCGTGCTCGATGTCGCCGCTCGGCCGTCCGGTGGCCAGCAGATCCAGGCACTGGCCGAGCATGACCTCGCTGCGCATCGTGTCGAGCAGCGGCCGAGCCGCTCGTATCTGGGCGGGCGAGAGCCCTGCCGTGTGGAACATCTCGTCCGACCACGCAAGAGCGAGATCGCCGAGCAGTACGGCGGAGTGGATGCCACGCCGTTCCGCGCGCCCGGTAGTGCGCCGGTCCCGTTGGCATTCGGCCAGGAGCCGG
This sequence comes from Streptomyces sp. NPDC050625, assembly GCF_040654755.1. Taxonomy (NCBI): domain Bacteria; kingdom Bacillati; phylum Actinomycetota; class Actinomycetes; order Kitasatosporales; family Streptomycetaceae; genus Streptomyces; species Streptomyces sp. NPDC050625. The sequence goes on along the minus strand of NZ_JBFAIQ010000012.1, from coordinate 113,982 downwards.
TGCAGGGCCGGCCTTCCCCGACGGGCGTCGCTGTCGTCCATGACATCGTCATGAATGAGAGCGAAGGCGTGGAACAACTCCAAGGACGCGGCGGCCTTCACCACGGGCCCCGGATTCCACGCGCCGCCAGCGGCATACCAGCCGCACAGGCACATCACCGGCCGGATGAGCTTGCCGCCCGAGGAAAGGAAACCGCGGAGCGTCTCCTTCGGTTCGCGTAACTGAGAGGACTCCGTCGTGAGACATTTCCGGTCGAGGAAATCGGTGAGGGCGGAGCCTGCCATATGCCGGATCTGCACGAGGTCCGGCGCCAAGTGATCGAGAGTTGTGGCCCGATCCTCTGCATCTGTCGCCGCTCGCATGGCCCCCCCAGGGATGCGCCGTCACAGCGGAGCTCCGGAGGGGGCTGCCGCACACCGGCGCCAACCGTGATGGATCGCGAAAGTCCCTTGCTTCTCCAAGGCTCACGTGGAGCCTTCACGGGGCAACCGCCGTTGAAACGTGCAACGGTCCCCACGCGCCCCATGACTCACGATCTGGCGCGTACGGGGGCGCATTTCCGGTGTCGCCGCGCCCCTGAAAATCCCTTTGCGCCCTCGGCGGCCGCCGTCCGGCTCCTATGCCAGGCGGCGGGGCCTCAGTCCCGCGGCGATGAGTTCGTCACGTGCCAGGGCCACCATGGGATCGGCACCGCATTGAGCGGCGAGATCCACACCCTGGTACAGCGGCTCGGCGGCTTGCGACACCCGGCCGGTCCGGCGCAGTGCCGTGCCCAACTCGACCAGGGCACAGGCGAGCTCGTACGCCGAGGGCGATCCCTCCAACTCCGTGACCGCGCGCTGCAGCAGGGTGATGGCCTGGGGCCCGTCGCTCAGCCGTGCCATGACGCGCAGCGCGTGCCCGGTGGTGGATGCCGCGCCGAAGCGTTCGGCGCGCTGTACCGCTTTGTGCGCCAGTTCCCGGCCCCGCCGGACATCCGTGACGTGGGATGCGAGGGCGAGGCGCAGAAGCCATGGATACAGCCCCGGATTGCGCATCCCGTGTCCGTCCAGCCGCTCTCCCACCCGGGTCAGTTCCGCCGCAGCTTCCGTCGCCATTCCCCGCGCCAGCAGCAGCTCGGCATGGACGGTCTGGGCATCGGGAAACGTCACGGCAGACGGGAACGGCTCGCCGAAACCGTGATCCGCCGCCATCCTTTCCGCCGCGTCGACCTGCCCCCGGGCGAGCAGGATCTCGATCAGGCTTCCGACCGCGCACCAGTGCACGGGCACGTCGGGGCTCACTCGGTCGGCCAGCCGCAGTCCCGCCCTGACGAAGTCCTCCGCGTCGGTGAGCCGACCGCAGCGGAACCGGATGTAGCCGAGGAAGGTGTAACCGAGCGCCAAGGGAGTTCCACGCCACCCCTGGCGCTCGAACTCGGCGATGCCGCGGGCGAACAGTTCCTCGGCCCGTTCCGGACGGTCGCAGTACAGGTAGGTGAGCGCCACCAGCGCCGGAACCTCGAAGCCCCAACGCTCGTCGGTCCAGCTCATCCGGTCGCTCATCGCCCGATCGGCGTACTTCAGGGCCGTCGACACCGACTCGCCGCGCACCACTGCGTCCCAACCGCGCAGCCCGAAGAGATACCGTTCGGTTGCCTCGCGCCCGGTCAGACGCTCGGTGAGCTGGGCGAGCCGGCGTGACAGCGCCGGGGCGTCGTGCTCCTCGGACGTAAACGCCGCGAGCATGAAATGTTCGGTCAGCAGCCGCATACGACCCCGCGCGTCCGCGGTCGTACGGGCTTCCTCCTCCATCATGCTCGTCGCTTCGGCCAGCCGGTCACAGTACGCCAGCGCCCGCGCGAGCCGGATCACGACGGCCTGACGCAGCTCCGGCGGCAGGTCGGGCTCGTCCAGCGCCGCCCGCAGATGGTTGACCGCGGTCACCGGGTCGTGTGTCAGCGCCGGCGAACCGAGCTCGTGCAGGATGGCGGCCCGCAGCTCCGCGACCGGAGTTTCGCGCAACGCCCTGCTCAGACAGCGGTGGGCGGCCTCCGGAGCGCCCCGGCGCACATACTCGCGGGCCGCGTCGTGCAGCCGCCGGGCCACCGCGTCGTCGCCCTCGGGCTGAGTCTCCAGCAGATGCCGCGCCGCCACCGCCGGACCCAGGCCCGCGTCGATGAGTTCCCACGCCGCCTTGCCGTGCAGGGCCGTCCGGGTCGCGCCGGGAATCGCCCGGTACACCGCCGTGGCCATGAGCGGATGCGCGAACTCCAGCCGCTCACCGGGTTTGAGGATGTGCTCGGCCCGCAGCAGGTCCGCCGTCTGCGCGACATTGGCCGGGCCCAGTGCCGCCAGGGACGCCGCCAGATCCGGGGTCGCCTCCGAACCGAGAACCGCCACCGCCCAGGCGAGGAGGGTGGCTGACGTGCCCAGTTGTTCGAGCCGGTCCACCAGGCCGCCGCCCATGGTGGTGGCCGCCGCCAGGTCGCGCAGCAGCCGGACGTTCTTCTGGACGGGATCGACCTCCCGTTCGCGGATCCTGGCGGCCAGTTCCACCGTTTCGAAGGGATTGCCGCCGGTGACCCGCCACGCCTCCTGGCAGAACCCGTCGTCGACGTCCTTGACGAGCGCCTCCCGCAGCAGCGCGGAGACCGCCGCGGGCGTCAACGGCTCCAGGTCCAGCGGCTGCACCCGGTTCCGCTCCATCATGCCAGTGAACGCCTTGGCGCCCTCGGTCGGTTCCTCCGGCCGGTAGGCCACCACCATCAGCGTCGGCAGATCCTCGGCCTGCCGGGTGAAGGAGGTCAGCCACATCAGGGATTCCAGATCCACCCAGTGCGCATCGTCGACGATCATGACCAACGGTCCGCGCCGCAGCGCCACGTTGGTGACCAGCCAGTCCAGGCCGTCCCGCACGCCCTGCGGATCGGGTGCCGCTCCCTCCCCCGCGGGGCACAGGCCGATACAGGGCCCGATGATCGCGTACCAGTCGCCCAGCAGCTCGCGCCGCTCACCGTCGGAGTACGAGGCCAGCAGCGGCTGGAACAGCTGCCGCACCACGTGGAAGGCCACGCCCTGTTCCAGTTCGCCGCCCTTGGCGGACAGCACCCGGCACTCGCGCTCCGCGGCGAGCCTGCGCACCTCGTCCAGCAGGGTCGTTTTGCCCGCGCCCGCTGCGCCCGTGAAGGCCAGCACACCGTCCCGGCGGGCCACGGGGGTGGTCGCGCCGGTCTGCGAACGGCTGTTCAGAGCGTCCAACGACGTCTGCGCGACCGTGAGTTCGACGTCTCGTTCCAGAGTGCTCGGGGCGATGGCGATATTCCGACGGCGTCGCTCGCCGGCTCCCGCTCGCGCCCCGCGTTGCTGTGTCTCGGTCCGACCCACCGGCACTCGTCCCCCTCGCGGCATGGCGCCCTCCGTCGCGCGCCGGGAATCCCACCTTGACACAGCGTATCCACCGATCAACGCTCGGCGAGCGGCCTACGTGCACATACACCGCGTGCGAGTGAGTGGGGATACACTGTCGCTTCCTCGCCCGTTTGTGAACGGTGAGCGCGTACTTCGGGTTACGGCGATCCGCGGGGAATCTCGTCTTCAGGACGGGCGCGGGACCGCTCAGCTCGGTTCCCGATCGGCCCGGGCGGCCCACAGACCCCGTACATGGCCCAGATGACGGGTCATGATCTCGCGCACGGCGCGCTCGTCGCGGTCCAGCAACGCGTCCAGGAGCTCCAGGTGTTCCTCGGCGGAGGCCAGCAGACGCCCCGCCTCCACCAGCGCGGTGAGTCCGTAGAGGCGGGAGCGCCCCCGCAGATCGGCGACCACCTCGACGAGATGGGCGTTGCCGGCCAGGGCGAGCAGCCCCAGGTGGAAGCGGGTGTCCGCCTCGACGTACGCGATGAGGTCGCCCGCGACCGCCGCGGTCACGATCTCCCGGGCGGCCGGGCGCAGCGCCTCCAGGGAGATCCGGTCGGCCGTCCTGGTCAGCTCCACCACGGTGGGGATCTCGATGAGCGAGCGGATGTGCGTGTACTCGTCGAGCTGCCTGTCGGAGACGGCGGTGACCCGGAAACCCTTGTTGGGGACCGTGTCGACCAGACCCTCCTTGGCCAGGTCCAGCATCGCCTCGCGCACCGGCGTCGCCGACACACCGAAGCGGGCGGCCAGCGAGGGGGCCGAGTAGACCTCGCCGGGCCGCAGCTCGCCGGCGATCAGCGCGGCCCGCAGGGCCTCGGCGACCCGCTCGCGGTAACTGCTCCGACGGCCGCCCAGACGGGGGAGCTCGGGTGCGGCAGACGGGACGCTGCTGCGCTGGGCGGTCATCGGGTGTCTCCTCGAACGGTGGTGCCATGTCATGTGCTGCCAGTATGGAGGGCTAGAGCACGAAGCCCTCCGGGAAGGGGTCGGCCGGGTCGAGCAGGTACTGGGCCGTGCCCGTGATCCAGGCGCGGCCGGTGAAGCTCGGCAGCACGGCCGGGATCCCGGCGACCTCGGTCTCGCCCAGCAGCCGTCCGGTGAACCGCGTGCCGATGAAGGACTCGTTCACGAACTCGGTGTGCAGGGGCAGTTCGCCGCGTGCGTGCAGTTGTGCCATGCGCGCGCTGGTGCCCGTACCGCAGGGCGAGCGGTCGAACCAGCCGGGGTGGATGGCCATCGCATGCCGCGAGTGACGGGCGGTGGCGCCGGGCGCGTACAGATGGACGTGATGGCAGCCGCGGATGGAGGGGTCCTCGGGATGGACCGGCTCGTCCTCGGCGTTGACGGCGTCCATCAGGGCCAGCCCCGCCCTCAGGATGTCGTCCTTGCGGGCGCGGTCGAAGGGCAGCCCGAACTCCTCCAGCGGCAGGATCGCGTAGAAGTTCCCGCCGTACGCGAGGTCGTACGTCACCGTCCGCCCGTCGGCGAGCACGGCCTTGCGGTCCAGGCCGGCACAGAACGACGGCACGTTCTTGAGCGTGACGTTCCTGGCGGCGCCGTCCTCGACCGCGACCTCGGCGACGACGAGTCCGGCCGGGGTGTCTAGGCGGATGGTGGTGACCGGCTCGACGACCTCCACCATGCCGGTCTCCACCAGCACGGTCGCCACGCCGATGGTGCCGTGCCCGCACATCGGCAGATAGCCGGAGACCTCGATGTAGACGACGCCCCAGTCGCAGTCGGGGCGGGTCGGCGGCTGCAGGACCGCGCCGCTCATCGCCGAGTGCCCGCGCGGCTCGTTCATCAGCAACTGCTTGATGTGGTCGCGGTGTTCACGGAAGTACAGCCGCCGCTCGTTCATCGTCGCACCGGGGAGGGTGCCGATCCCGCCGGTGATCACGCGGGTGGGCATGCCCTCGGTGTGCGAGTCGACGGCGTGCAGGACGAGTTTGCTGCGCACTTTCGAGCCTCCTTGTCAGCCGAGCCCCGCGGCGAGGGCCTTGCCGGTCGCCGCGCGGACGGCGGCCTCCTGCTCGGGCAGCAGCGGGACTCGTGGCGGGCGCACCGGGCCGCCGTGCCGTCCGGCGATGTCCATGGAGAGCTTGATGGCCTGGACGAACTCGACCCGTGAGTCCCAGCGCAGCAGCGGATGCAGCTGCCGGTACAGGGGAAGCGCGGCGGCGAGGTCCCCCGAGACCGCGGACCGGTACAACTCGGTGCACGCGGCGGGCAGCGCGTTCGGGTAACCGGCCACCCAGCCCTTGGCGCCCGCGACGGCCAGTTCCAGCAGTACGTCGTCGGCGCCGATCAACAGATCGAGTTCCGGGGCGAGTTCGGCGAGCCGATAGGCGCGGCGGACGTCGCCCGAGAACTCCTTGACGCCATGGATGTGGCCCTCGCCGTGCAGCCTCGCGAGCAGTTCGGGGACCAGGTCGACCTTGGTGTCGATCGGGTTGTTGTACGCCACCACCGGCAGGCCCGCCTTCGCGACCTCGGCGTAGTGGGCGAGCACGGACCGCTCGTCCGCACGGTAGGCGTTGGGCGGCAGCAGCATCACCGACGCGCAGCCCGCCTCGCCCGCCTGCTCGGCCCAGCGGCGGGCCTCGGCGGAGCCGTAGGCGGCGACGCCCGGCATCACCCGCGCGCCGCCGATCGCGGCCACGGCCGTCTCGACGACCCGGGCGCGCTCCTCGGGGGTGAGCACCTGGTACTCGCCGAGCGAGCCGTTGGGTACGACGCCGTCGCAGCCGTTCTCCAGCAGCCAGGCGCAGTGCTCGGCGTACGCGTCGTGGTCGACGCTGAGGTCGTCGCGCAGGGGCAGCGCGGTGGCGACCAGGACGCCGCGCCAGGGGCGGTTCTCCGGGAGGGTCATGTTGTGGTCCCCAATCCGATGGTGTGTGACATAGTACTGACGCTGACGCCGGGCAGCCGCCGACGGTCAGTCCGACTGGTCCTCGTCCTGCCCGGCGAGCACCCCCAGGGGCACCGGCCGGGCGAGTGGTCGCCGCGCCGGGGTGAGCGGGCACCCGGTGAGCCCGGCGACCGCCGGCCCGCACATCCGGCCCTGGCACCAGCCCATCCCGGCCCGGGTGAGCAGCTTCACGGTGCGCAGATCGCCCGCGCCGAGACCGGACACGGAGGTCCGGATCTCCCCGGCGGTGACCTCCTCGCAGCGGCACACGACCGTGTCGTCCGTGATCCGCTCCGCCCACCCCGCGGGCGGCTCGTACACCGTTTCGAGCGCCGCGAAGAACGCGCGCAGCCGGTTCCGGGCGCGGTCCGCCGCGGCCCAGGCGCGCGGGTCGGGCCGGCTCCCGCGGAGTCGGGCGGCGATGGAGCGGCCCGCGATGTGGCCCTCGGCCAGGGCGAGCGCCGCCCCGCCGATCCCGGTCGCCTCCCCGGCCGCCCAGACGCCCGGCACATCGGTGCGCTGTTCGTCGTCCACCCGGACGCTCGTGCCGGAGAGCCGGCAGCCCAGTGTCTCGGCCAGGTCGGTGTGCGGCAGCATGCCGTGCCCGACGGCGAGGGTGTCGCAGCGGATGCGGCGCCCGGCGCCGGGCACCGTCCGCCCCCGGGCGTCGAGCGGCGCGACGGTCACCGCTTCCAGGCGGTCCGTGCCGTGCGCCTCGACCACGGTGTGGCGGACGAGCGTGCGCACCCGGTGACGCAGCAGGCGGGCCGCGTACCAGGCGCCCTCCGCGAGCTTGCCGGGCTGCGCGGCCAGGGCGGACGGCCGGCGCAGGAGCGCCCCGGGATCCGCGGACTCCACGAGCGCGGCCACGCGCGCGCCCGCCGCCGCGAGCCCCGTCGCCACCGGCAGCAGCAGCGGCCCGGTCCCGGCGACCACCGCGGTGCGTCCCGGCAGTACCAGCCCGCCCTTGAGCATGGCCTGCGCCCCGCCGGCGGTGACGACCCCGGGCAGGGTCCAGCCCGGGAAGGGCAGCACCTTCTCGTAACCGCCGGTGGCGAGCAGGACGGCGTCGGCACGCACCGCGACACCCTCCTCCTGGGCGGGACCCCGCAGCGCGTGCACGGTGAATCCGTCCGCCCCCGACTCCCGTTCCACGCACCACACATGGTGGCCCGTCAGGTGGCGGAGACGTCCGGCCGCGCGGTGGTGCTCCAGCCCGGCACGCAGTCGCTCCCAGGTCCGCCAGTCGTGATGGAGGGCCTGCGGGCGGCGCGCGCCGAACGCTGCCGCGGGCTGCCGGTAGAACTGCCCGCCCGCCTCCTCGGCGGCGTCGACGAGGGTGACGTGCACCCCGCGCGCGGCCGCCGCCAGCGCCGCGGCGAGCCCCGCCGGTCCCGCCCCGATCACGGCGAGGCGCGGTCGCTCAGCCATCGTGATCCGTCCCTTCCCGGACACGGCCGTCGTCGCCCGTCCCGTCCCGGGTACGTCCGTCGTGGCCCGTCCCTTCCTGTGTGCGGATCGTGTCGCCCGGCCGTACCGGGACCAGGCAGGCCCGCTGGTTGGGGCGGCCGTTGACGGTCACCAGGCAGTCGAAGCACACCCCGATCCCGCAGAAGACCCCGCGCGCCCGGCCCTCGTGCCGCGTGGTGCGCCATGCGGTCACACCCGCCGCCCACAGCGCGGCCGCGACCGTCTGGCCGGGCAGCGCCTCGATCGTTCGGCCGTCGAACGTCACCGTGAACGCCGGACCCGGTCGCGCACCGGCCAACTCAAGGGGATTCATACGGTGTTCACCTCGTCTCGCGGGAAGCGCTCGGGCCTGAACGGCGTGAGGTCCAGCTCCGCCGCCGTGCCGCTCAGCACCTGGGCGATCAAGTGCCCGGTGCCGGTGGCGAGTCCGATGCCCGCGCCCTCGTGCCCGCAGGCGTGGAACAGTCCTGGCACCCGGGGGTCGGGGCCGATGGCGGGCAGATGGTCGGGCAGGTACGGCCGGAAACCCGCGTACGTGCGTATCGCGCGCACCCGGGCCAGGAACGGGAACAGCCGGGTCGCGCCGGCCGCCAGCGCCCGTACGGCGGGCAGGGAGAACGACCGGTCGAAGCCGACCCGTTCGCGGCTCGCGCCGATCAGGACCGGCCCGGCGGCCGTGCCCTCGACGACCGGTGAGGTCTGCAGCGCGGCCGAGTCGCTGGCGACGTCCGCCACGTAGTCCGCCGCGTACACCTTGTGCCGGACCAGCCGGGGCAGCGGCTCGGTGACCAGGACGAAGCCGCGCCGGGGGAGTACCGGCAGGTGCACGCCCGCCAGACCGGCCAGCTCACCGCCCCAGGTTCCCGCGGCGTTCACCACGGCCGGCGCGTGGATCTCGCCGTGGTCCGTGCGGACCCCGCGCACCGCGCCGGACGGCGTGCGCGGCAGCGCGGTCACGGCATGGCCGGTGAGGAGGCGGGCGCCCGAGGCGCGCAGCAGGTGGGCGGCGGCCAGCGCCGGCATCACCTGGGCGTCCTGCGGATAGTGCACACCGCCCGCGAGGCCGGGTGCCAGATGGGGTTCGAGCAGGTGGAGCCGGTCGGCGCCCACCGCCTCCGCCCTGACTCCGGCCGCCCGCTGCCCGTCCGCGAATCTCTCCAGGGCCAAGAGGCTTTCGGGTGTTTCGGCGACCACGACGCCGCCCTTGGGTTCGTATTCGATCGCCTCGCCCGTCTCCTGCGCCAGCTCGGCCCACAACCGGCCGGACAGCAGCGCGAGTTCGAGCTCCGGCCCGGGCTCCTTGTCGGAGACGAGCAGATTGCCCTCACCGGCGCCGGTCGTGCCGCCGGCGACAGGACCGCGGTCCACCACCGTCACGTCGAGCCCGGCCCGGGCGGCGTACAAGGCGCAGGCCGCGCCCACCATCCCGGCTCCGACCACCACGACATCGCAGGTCAGTCGCTTCCCCACGGCAGTACTATGTCACATGTCGCAGTGCCTGGGGAGGGTCGCGTCAGGAGCGTCAGTCGAACTGACTCGGGTTCGCGGTCGGCGTCTTCCCGGCGAGGACGTCCTTCAGTCGCAGGGCGCCCGCCTCCACGGACGACACGGTGCTCGGGTGATCGGCGCCCGACGGACCGCCGTTGGTGAGACTGGCCCCGGAGGCGCCGACCCGGAGCGCGGCGACGTCCTGGGTGAGTGTGACCGGCTGCCCGTCCGCGGTGCCCTGCACCGTCACCGTCAGCCCCTGTCTGGCGTCGCCGGCCTTGGGCAGCGGGAGCTCGACGACCTGGACCGTCCGCTTGCTGCCGTCGGAGGCGGTCGCGGTGAACTGGGCGCACTTCTGCGGAAGGCTCCCCAGCCAGTCCAGGGTCTTGTCCACCGACTCCTTGCCGTAGTCGCCGACCTGGTAGAGCAGCCGGTAGTCCCTCGCGGTGAAGCCGGTGAGCGCCGACGCGCCGACCGCCCGTCCCAGCAGCGTGTCGGAGTACATGCTGTCGAGGAGCTTCTGGCAGTCGGCGGCACTGGACTTCCCGCTGAGGAACTGGGCGACGTCGACCTTGCCGACGAGCAGTTGGTTGCGCCAGGTCGCCGCGTTGTTGACCTGCGTCCAGCCGCCCTCGATGTCGGCCTCGGTGATCAGCGCGGCCTTCGCCCCCGGCCCGGTCAGGGCGGCCGTGGCGGACGGCGACGGGGGCCGCTGGGCCGCGGGCGAGGCGGGCGCGGCCTGCGGGGCGCCACCGTCCTGCGAGCAGGAGACCGTGGCCAGGAGCGCCCCTGCGGCCAGGGCCGAGGCGAGAACACGTGCGGGACGGTACGGACGCTTCATCGCGGCGGGCCTCCTGTGGAACGCGGTACGTCCTTCCACGCCACCACCGCTCCCGGCGGCCGACCAGCGCACCGGGCCGTTCGGGTGAAGCGCTCCGCGGTCGCTCAGGCGGAGCCCTTTCCCCTCCTGGGCCGGCCCGGACGGCGATGGCGCAGGTGGAAGCGGTGCCTGTGCCGGTCATTCCCCCGCGATCCGGCGTGACCGGCGAGTTCGGGCGTCGTGACCTGGACGTTCCGCCCGCGGCAGAGGGGGCAGACCGCGTCGGTGAGCGGCGACCGTACGGGCCGGCCCGCCTCGTCGACGTACTCATACGTGTCCAGCGACGTCGGGTCGGTGAAGAACATCACCTGGAAGACGGCCTGCCACACGTAACGGCAGTCCCGGCACGCGAACACGAACGTCTCGGGTACGGCCCCCGGTACCGGACCGGCTCCGGGGCGTGGATCGTCCGCCATGGGATCCGGCTCCTTCCGCACGCATCGGCCCGCTTCCAGCGCACCGCGCCGCCTCGCGCACGGCAACTCGAACCCCGTGGGCCGCGGGCCTGACATGATCGGCAGCATGGCCCCGCGCATCGTCCCCGCCGACGTCACGGACATCCAAAGGGTCCTCGCGGACCACTCCCGCTACTGGGGCGGGCGCGATCTGCGCGGGCTGCACCTGATGGCGCTGGTGCACGAGTTCGGGTCCACCTGTCTGGTCGCGCGCGACGAGGACGGCATCCGCGGATACCTCATCGGCTTCGTCACCCCGGACCGCACCGGATACGTGCACCTGGTCGCCACCCGCGACGACGCCCGCGGCACCGGTCTCGGACGCGCCCTGTACGGAGCCTTCACCGACGCGGCCCGCCGACAGGGCGCCGTCCGGCTGAAGGCGATCACGACGGTCGGCAACGAGGGCTCGGTCGCCTTCCACCGCGGTCTCGGCTTCGACGTACGGGTGGAGGAGGAGTACAACGGGCCCGGCCGGCCCCGGGTCGTCTTCAGCCGGACCCTGTAGGCGGGCCCGCGAGGCGCCGTGCGGGCGAGGACGTCACCCTCCCCCGAAGGTGACGTCCTCGCCCGCTCCCCCGGCGCCGGACTGTGGCCCGGACATCCGCGTCGCGGCCCGTGCTGTCACCAGCACATGACGGCCGTCTCGCCTGAACCCCACGTGGAGTACAGGCGGACGCGGACGAAATAGCGGCGGCCCTTGACGAGCCGTACCCTGATCGCCGCGTTGTGCGGTGCGCCCCCGTCGTCCCGGCCGCAGAGATAGCGCGGCTCGCCGTCGCGCTCCTCGAAGACCACGACCACACCGTCGCCGTCCCCGAAGGTGCCCACCGTGTACTCACGGGTCTCCGGCGGCTCGACGGCGAAGTCGGCCTGCTCACCCGGGCCGAGGCGCAGCGGCACCGAGCGGAACGGCACCAGCGCGGCCGGCCGGGGCCGGTCCGCCGGCGGGTACCAGCGCAGCACGAACTCCTTGTCGGCCGGAGACAGCGTCCCGGGCGGGTGCAGCCCCCCGCGGAACTGCTCCGGCTCCAGGATCAGCCCCGACGAGAAGGGGTACTCCATGATCGACTGCGGGTCCCACACCGAGCCGTTGACCTCGGCCGGGTCGAGCTTGCGCAGGATGTTGTGGAACGTCCTGTCCCGGCTCCAGTGGTTCGGGGGGCCCGCCAGATCGGCGTACACGGCCTCGTCGTCCCAGTGGATGCCGGCGAACGGGCTCTGGTGCTCGTGCAGCATGCCGAGCGCGTGCCCGATCTCGTGCAGGGCCGTGCCGCGCTGCCCGGGCGCGGTCAGGTCCCAGCCCAGGTTCATGGTGCGCTCGTTCAGACCGGTCGAGAGCGCGTCCCGGCCCACCGTCGACCAGGAACCGTCGCCGGCCTGGAACCCGATCCTGAGTTCCGCCTCGCGGCGGTCGGAGACCTCGGCGAACGACACCCTGATGCCGAGGTCCCGCCACTCCTGGAAGCACTCGCGCACGACGTCCTGCTGCTCCTTCGCGCCCGCCCACGAAACCCGGCGGGTCTCGCCGGTCCCCGGGACGGGGATCACCGAGGCGTCGGCGTCGGAGTCGAAGAAGTAGTAGTGCAGAACCGTGCCGTTGACCCACATCCGGCTCCCGCTGAGCAGCGCGCTCAGGCGTTCGGCGGCCAGCCCCGGCGGAAAGGTCGGGGCCGACTGCTGCGCGAGCGAGCAGTAGCGCTGGGTCATGCGCCCAGCCTGCCGCCGGCCCTGTCCCGGCGCCTGAGTCGAGGGCTACTCAAGTCCCCCTGTATCAGGAGTGAGTATGCGGGCTCTTGATGTCGTGACGACTTACGCACAGGACGCGAAGACCCTCGAACTGCCCTGGCCGTTCACCGGCCGGGAGGACGAACTGGAGCTGATCCGCCGGTCCTTGACCGCCGGACGCCACGGCATCGTGGTGACCGGACCGGCGGGCTGCGGCAAGACCCGGCTCGTCACGGAGGCCGTGCGCGGCACCGAAGGGGCCCGGGTGACCGGGACGCCGCAGTCCCGTGATCTGCCCTTCGCCGCGTTCGCGCACCTGTTGCCCGAGTCGGTCTCGCTGCACCGTGCGGTGCACATCCTGTCCGGCGTACGACTGCTCGTGGTGGACGACGCCCATCTGCTCGACGAGGCCTCCGCCGCCCTGGTCCACCAGCTCGCCGTGCACGGCCGCACCCGTCTGGTCGTGGTCGCCTCGGACGGCGCCCCGGTACCCGGCGCGGTGTCCCGGCTGTGGACCGGTGAACTCCTGCCGCGGCTGGCCCTGGAGCCGCTGCCCCGCGAGGACACGGCCCGGCTGCTCGCCCTGGGCGGCGCCCTGGAGCGGCTCACCGTGAACCGGCTGCACCGGGTGTGCCGGGGCGATCTGCGGCTGCTGCGCGACCTGTTGGGCGCGGTGCGCGAGTCCGGGCTGCTGACGCGCGTACCGGACACGGACGAATGGGCGTGGCGGGGGCCGCTCCCCGTGACCCCAACCGTGCGCGAGCGCACCGCCCCGGTCCTGGACCGCCGTGGTCCCGAGGAGCGGGAGACCCTGGAACGCCTCGCCTTCGCCGGACCCCTGCCGCCGCAGCCGGACGACCTCGACCTGGCGGCCCTGGAACGCCTGGAGGCCGACGGCCTGATCCGGGTGGACGACCGGGGCGCCGCCCATCTGGCCCACCCCCTGCACGGCCCGGCACTGCGGGCCACCACAGGCCGGCTGCGGGCCCGACGGCTGGCCCGCACACCGCAGCAGTGCCGGGCGGCGCTGGAGGCCGAACGGGCCGCGCTGGCACGCGGGATCGAGGACCTGGATGTCCGGGGGACGCCGACGCCCGTGGGGGAGTGGCTGGCGGAGGAGGGGGCGCCGGTACCGGCCGGCTACGCGGCCGTACGCGCCCGGTACGCGCGGCTTCGGGGGGAGCTGCGGGAGGCGGCGGCCTGGGCGAGGGAGGGGCTGCGGTGGACACCGGACGACGCGTCCTGCCGCGGTGAACTCGCCCGGGCTGCCGAGCAGTTGGGCGAGGTGACGGCGGCGGACGAGGCGACCGTGGCCCGGGGTGACGTCGACGGCGCCGCGCGGGCGGCCGCCGGGGGTGACATGTACGCCCGCTACGACGCCGTACGGCTCGGCACGCCCGAGCAGGCGACCGGCTCGCTGCCGGCCGGCGGGGTGTTCGCCCGCCATGCCGACGCGCTGGCCCGTGGGGACGGTGCCGCGCTGGACCGTGCCGCCGAGGCCCTGGAGGAGCGCGGCTTCCTGCTGTTCGCGGCCGAGGCGCACGCCCAGGCCGTACGCGCGCACCGCGATCCGCGTGCCGCCCGCACCTCGCGCACCCGCGCGGTCGCCCTCGCCCGCCGCTGCCAGGGTGCCCGCACCCCGGCCCTGGCCGGGCTGGTCCTCGGCGAACTCACCGCCCGGCAGCGGCAGATCGTCACCCTCGCGGCCGCCGGGCTGAGCAACCGCCAGATCGCCGAACAGCTGACCCTGTCGATCCGCACCGTCGGCAACCACCTCTACAGCGCCTACACCCGCCTCGGTGCCGCCGACCGCGGCGCCCTGCCCTGGCTGGTCGACCTGCCGGCCACCGAGTCGGCCTGAGGCCCGCCAGGGGCGGGCAGGCGCGAGCCCGGTGCCGGATGGTGCGAGCCCGGTGCCGGGTGGTGCGACTCGTCCGCACCTTGCCCTCGCCCTCGCCCTCGCCTCATGCCGCGCCGAACGCCGCGAACGCCCACCCCGTCGCCTGGTGCACCGCGTCGCCCGGCAGCGCGAAGCGGGCGTCGCGGAGGGCCTCGGCCAGGGAGAGGCCGGCGTCCAGGCCCTTGTGCAGGGCGAGCATCAGCGGCACCACCGCGGCGTCGTTGACCGGCGCGCTGCTCGCCACCACCCCGGCCGTGCCCAGCGGCAGCAGCGCCGTGACCAGACCGAGCAGCTCGTCGGCGCCGACCGAGGCGAGCCGGGCGGTGTCGCAGCTGGACAGGATGATCCGGTACGGGCTGCGGTCGAGACGCTCGAAGTCATGCACGATCAGCGGGCCGTCGGCCATCCGCAGCGAGGAGAACAGGGGACTGTCCGCCCGGAACGTGCCGTGCGCCGCGATATGCGCCAGCGCCGCGCCGTCCAGCTCCTCCAGCACCCGGGGCACCTGCGCGTCGTCGTACTCCAGGACCCTCGCGGTGCCGTACCGGTCGGCCAGCTCGGGCACTTCGGCGCCGCCGGTGGCCAGCCCCGGCCCGCGCACCAGGACATGCGCCCCGCCCGGCGGCGGCTCCGTCTCCCGGGCCCGCAGCCAACTGCTCGCCGACGGCGACACACTGAGCACCCGGTCCCGCAGCGAGGGCAGCAGCGCCCAGGGCACGCGGTGCAACGCACCGGGCGGCACCACCACGACCGGCCCGGAGCCGAGGTGCGGCACGGCCCCGCCGAGCAGCAGCTCCTCCAGCCGCCGCCCGGCCGCCTCGACCAGCGGCAACCGGCCCTCCGCCCCCGGGTGCGCCAGCCGCCGCAGCCCCGCCTGGACGTGCTCGGCCTCGGCCACCGCCTCCGCGAGCGCCCCGCCGTCGAACCGCCGTACCCGCCCCTGCCCGCACAGCAGCACATGCACCCGCCCGTCGAGCACCGCGAGTTCCACCAGCCGCCCGTCGCCGAGCCGGTCGAGGAGCCGGCCGGGGTCGAAACGGTCCCCGTAGCCGGGCGCGTCGCCGTGCGTGTGGTGGGTGCGGGAACGGACCTCCCGTTCCAGGCGCCGCTGTTCGCGCTCCAGGGCGGGCACCGGGCGACCGTCCATGCGGGCGGCCTCCGCACGGGCCGCGATCTCCCGGAACGCGGTCAGACCGCTCAGCAGCGCCGGATCGGCGGGCGGCCGGGTGGGCGGCGCGGACAGCACCGTGGCCCGCCAGCGCTCGCTCCACACCAGCAGCCGCCGAGGACCGCCCTGGGCGAGGCTGGCCTGCTGGGCCAGTGCGGCGAGTTCCGCACCCTGCGCCGTGGCCCGCGCCCTGAGCTCCGAGGCGCCCAGCGTCATCCGATGGTCGTCGAGGACGTCCAGACCGCGCCGGCAGGCCTCCAGGACCCCCCGCCCGGAACCGGCCGCCCGCGCCCGCAGCGCCTGCGCGGCCCATCCCGTCATCCGGGCCAGCGGCGGCCCGCCGCGTCTGCTGCGCGCGGCCACGGCCAGATGCCGCTCCGCGTCCGCAGTCCAGCCCAGGGACAGCGCGATCCGGCCCGCGAGCAGCGAGGCCTCCGGCGCGGACGGCGAACCGAAGGACGCCAGCCGCTCGGCGACCGCGGCCGCGTCGGCGACCAGCCGCCCCGAACTGCGCCCGGCGGCCACCCGGGCCTCGATCAGCACCAGCCGTGCGTGCGTCTCCCACCAGGTGCGCCGCTGCCCGGCGAACAGCCGTACGGCGACGGCGGCCCGGGCGATGGCGGTGTGCGGGTCACCGGCCGACCGGGCGGCCCGCGCGGCGGCGAGCAGCAGTTCGGCCTTGCGGGTGGACTGCCCGCCGATCTCGTCGAGCACCCCGATCGCCGCGTCCGCCTCGGCCAGCGCCTCCGGGGCCAGCCCGGCGGCCATCAGCACCTCGCAGCGCCGGATGTAGAGCATGAAGGTGGGCGTGCCGAGCTTGGCGTACCGCTCCTCGGCCTCGTCCAGCAGCCGCAGCGCCGCCGGAATGTCACCCGACCGGAACGCCGTCAGGCCCCGGCTCTCCACCGCGTCGGCCTTGTCGTGCTCCTGGCCCGTGGTGTCCCACAGCCGCTCGGCCGAGGTGAAGTCGGCGTCGGCCCGGTCCACCGCGCCGAGCGCCAGATGCACCGTCGCCCGCAGCGTCAGCGCCCGTGCCGTCCAGATGACGTCGTCCGCCTGCCGCAGCACGGGTATGGCGCGGCGCACGTCCTCCAGCGCCTCCCGGTGGTGCCCCAGTACCCACCAGACATAGGCGCGGCGGTACAGCACACGGGCCCGGGTGTGTCCGCTCCCGCGCGCGACACCGCGCTCGAACGCCGAAAGACCCTGCCGTGTGCGCCCCGCATGCACCAGTGCGACCCCCAGAGTGGCGAGGACGTCCGCCTCCCGGTCCGGCGTCTGAGCGCGCGCGGCGAGGTCGCGGGCGCGCCACAAGTGGCGCAGGGCGATGCGCATGTCGCCGAAGTCCCGTTGCCAGATACCGATCACCTGGTGCGCGACGGAGGCGTGCAACGGCGGCGGATCGGCGTCGAGCACCAGCTCCGCCCTCGCCAGCGCCTCGTTGGGAGCGGCGAACACCATCGGCAGCAGTTCGAGAACCGAGTCGCTTCCCGCTGTCACCCCTCGGATGTTAGTGGTCTTCGGATACCCGTCATACACGTCATACGGGTTTGGTCCGGTCCCCGTCGGCTGTATCAATCGATGGTTCCGCCGCTCTGACTGACGACCGCCGCACCAGTGGGAGGACCCGCCATGGCACCTCAGCGATTCCACGAGCAGTTCGACCAGATCCAGCGCTCCATGCCCGATGTCCCCCTGGCGATGGGGCCGGACGACTCCGCCGAGTTCTTCTACGAAAAGGGCGTCGTGCTGGCCCGCGACGGTGAAGAGGCACGGGCCGTCGAGGACACCGTGCGCGCGCACTTCACCGAGACCACCGGCCTGGTCGCGGACCAGGTGCGCCGGGCGGGCCCGGTGGAGAACCGGACGGGCATCACCCGCATCCAGGTCGGCGACCCCGGCCACGGCGACCGCAGCGGCGACCGGGCGGTCAGGCACGCGCTGCGGGCCATGCGCGAGGCGGAGGGCCGCCGTGGGCACCGGCTGATCAGCCGCAACCACGTGGTCTCGATCGCGGTCAACGCCTGTCCGGGCGACGAACCAGTACCCGCCCCACTCACCCAGCCACCGAACCCGGCGACGGCCGAGACGCCGTACGACCCGGACACCGCCGTCGGAGTCCTCGTCATCGACACCGGGCTGATGCACGACTACCGGTCCTACCCGCTGCTCGCCCACACCGAGGGCGACGGCCAGATCAGGGAGACCGACGAGGCAGGCGTCCTCCAGCAGTACGTCGGCCACGGCACGTTCATCGCCGGGCTCGTCGCGGCCGTGGCGCCCAACACCGACGTCACCGTCCGCAACACCCTCAACGACGCGGGCGCCATCCTGGAGTCGGACTTCGGCACCAAGCTCTTCGAGGCCGTCGACCAGGGCGGCTGGCCCGACATCATCAGTCTCTCCGCGGGCACCTCCAACGGCCGCACCGACGGTCTGCTCGGCGTCGAGGCCTTCATGCGGGAACTGCGAGCCCAGGGCACCCTGTTGGTCGCCGCGGCCGGCAACAACGGCAGCGCCACCCCGTTCTGGCCCGCCGCCTACGCCTCCCTGCCCGACTACGAGGACGCCGTCCTGTCGGTCGGAGCGCTGCGCGGCGACGGCGAGTTCGGCGCCTGCTTCAGCAACCACGGCTCCTGGGTGAAGGCCTACGCCCCCGGCGAGCGCCTCACCAGCGCCCTCACCGGCTTCGACGGGCCCGTGCCGTACGTCTACCAGCACTCCACCTACGACGCCTGCCGGTTCGGCTTCACCTATGCCTGCACCTGCCAGTACCCGCGCCACACCGGCGTGTTGAGCGAGGAGCGGGAGAGCACCTCCGCCAAGCCGGACCAGGTGATGTTCGAGGGGTACGCGCAGTGGAGCGGAACGTCGTTCGCCACTCCGGTCGCGGTAGGGCTCGTCGCCGCCCAGATGACGGCGCACAAGGAGCGCGACCCGCGCGCGGCGCGCAAACAACTCCTTGCGAACAACACCGAGTACGCGGAAGTGCGCGGGGCGCACGTACCTGCCCTGCGCCCGGCGACCTGGCGCCCGGCCCCTGTCGTGCGACTGGCACCTCCCGCATGAGGGCCGGAACCCTCCCCTCCACGGCGTACGATGACTTGCCGTACACGAGGGGTGAGGCCGTGGACCGAGCAGAGGTCGGCGCGTTGGTCCAGTCTGCCGCCGTCGACGGTGACGCGGCTGCCTGGAAGGCGCTCGTTGAGGGGTTGAGCCCGCTGGTGTGGTCGGTCGTGCGCGCGCACCGGCTCTCGGACGCCGACGGCCACGAGGTGTACCAGACCGTGTGGTTCCGCTTCGCGCAGCACCTCGGCCGGATCCGGGAACCCGACAAGGCGGGCTCCTGGCTGGCCAGCACGGCACGGCACGAGTGCCTGAAGGTGATCAGGGGCCTGACGCGGCTGATGCCGACAGACGATCCGCAGGTGCTGGACCGGGTCAGCGAGGACCGCACGCCCGAGCAGTCGCTGATCGACTCCGAGGAGCAGGCCGCGGAGGCCGAGCGTATCCGGTGGCTGTGGCAGGAGTTCGAGGAACTCGGCGAGCGCTGCAGGCAGTTGCTGCGGGTCCTGATGGCCTCGCCGCCGCCGAGCTATGTCGAGGTGTCCGCCGCGCTGGGCATCGCGGTGGGCAGCATCGGTCCGCTGCGGCAGCGCTGTCTGCGCAGGCTGAGGGCGCGACTGGACGCACGGGGGGCGCGGTGAGCGAGATGAACGGCGAGATGAGCGGTGGGATGAACGGTGACGGGAACGGCCGTGTGAACGGCGGGGACGAGGACGGCCTCGCCCCGGACGAGGCCTTCGCGGATGCGGAGTTCGACGCCGAGTTCGACGCCGGACTCCTGGAGGAGGAGTTGCGGCAGGCGGCCGCGATACTGGACCCGGTCCCGGCCGAGCTGCGCCAACTCGCCATCGAGGCCTATGCGTTGCACGACCTCGACGCCGGCATCGCCGAGCTGACCTTCGACTCCCTGGTCGACGCGATCCCGGTGAGGGGGGCGACGGACCCGCCGCGGATGCTGACCTTCCGCGCCGGCGAGCTGACCGTCGACGTCGAGGTCACCGGTGCGGGTCTGATGGGGCAGGTGCTGCCGCCCCAGCAGGCCCGGATCGAGGTGCTCGGCGGCCTCCAGGCGGCGGCCCAGGTCCCGGTGGACGCGATGGGCCGCTTCACCAGCGACACACCCCCCTCGGGTCCGTTCGCACTGCGCCTGCGCACCGGGGGAAACGTCATCGTGACGGAGTGGCTCAGGGCCTGACCCTTCCGGCCCCGTCCGCGGACCCTGCCCGCAGGGTCCGCGGTTCCCGCCAGGTGACCGGCAGGGTCCGCGGGCCGCGGATCATCGTCCTGCGGCGCCAGGGCACCTCGTCGGGCGGGACCGCCAGACGCAGGCCGGGCAGACGGTCCAGTACGGCGTCGATCAGCAGTTCGCTCTGCAGCCCGCCGAGGACGGCGCCGGTGCAGTGGTGCGGGCCGTTGCCGAAGGCGAGGTGCGGGTTCGGATCGCGGTCGGGGTCGATGCGGTCCGGGTCGGGGAAGACCTCCGGGTCGCGATTGGCGGCCAGGTAGGAGACGTACACCGGCTCGCCCGCGCCGATCCGCACGCCCCGCACATCGACGTCCTCCAGGGCGATGCGGGCCAGGCCCACGGTGCTGCGGTGCGGGATGTAGCGCAGCAGCTCGTCGAGGACGGTGGCGCGCGCCTCGGGACGGGTACGCATCCGGTCCAGCAGTCCGGGCCGGGTGAGCATCAGGAACAGCATCTGGCCGCAGTTGTGGGTGACCGCCTCACCCCCGATCTGCAGCGGACCGGCGAGGCCGGCCGCCTCCTCCTCGCTGATCCCGCCCCGGGCCACCGCGGCGCCGAGCAGCGAGTACACCGAGTCGTCGGAGCTGTCGGCGCGGGCCCGGATCGTCTCGGTGATCCACCCGTACAGGCCGTTCTTCGCCCGGTCGGCGGCCTCGGCCCCACCGGAGGTGGAGATGATCCGCCGCGTCCAGCCGTGCACCCGCTCCCGGTCGGCGGCGGGCACGCCCATGACCTCGCTGACCACGGCGATCGGAAAGGGCTCCAGCAGCCGCTCGACCAGATCGGCCGGCGGCCCGTCCCGTACGACCCCGTCCATGATCCCGTCGAGGATCTCCCGGGCGCGGGGCCGCAGCCGCCGCATCGCCGCCGCCGTGAACGCTCCGGCGACCGGCCTGCGCAGCCGGTTGTGGTCGGGCTGGTCGGCGAACGCCAGCGAACCCGGGCGCGGCTTGAAGTGCGGGGCCAGCCGGGTCACCTGGCGCCGGGTCAGCTCCGCGCGGCTGAACCGCGGGTCGGTGGTGATCGCCCTGACGTCCTCGTGGCGGGTGGCCAGCCACGCCCAGCCGTCGCCGAACGGAAGGCGGACACGGGTCAGCGGACCCTCGCGCATGAGGTCCGCGAGGACCGGGTCGAACTCCGTCCCCGCCAGGTCGAGGGCGGGCCAGTCCCGCACGGGCGGCGCGGCCCGGCCGACGACCGTGCCCCGCTCCGTGCCGGCGTCCTCCGTCATGCCTCCACCCTGGTACGGGGACCGGCGCCTGTCCTGCGGAGTGCTCCAGGAGGAGGGCTCCCTGAGGAGCGCCACATGCTCCATGAGGAGTGCCACATGCTCCATGAGGAGCGCTGGACGAGGAATCAGCCGCCGACGGCGATGCCGTCCACGCCGTCGATCAGGGCGGCCAGCGCCGACGCGAGCCGGGACAGCCCCGGCCCGGCGGGCCCGCCGGGCTCGGTCATGTACGTGTCCCGGCGGATCTCCACCATCAGCGTGCCGACCCGCGGGTCCGTCCCGTAGAACTCCAGCGGTACGTAAGCCCCGCTGAAGGGGCTGTCGAGTCCCGTCTCCCCGCACCCGGCGAACGCCTCGCGGGCCAGCTCCGCGAGCCCGGCCGGCGTGTGGAAGGCGTCGGTGCCCACACAGACCGGCGGCCGTGGGCCCGTGCCGTGCAGCTCGTAGGGCAGCCGCTCGGTGGGGTAGGAGTGGATGTCGATCACGACGGCCCGCCCGGTGGCGGCGAGCCGGTCGCGCACCGCCTCGGTCATCGCCCGCGCGTACGGCCGGAAATACCGGTCGAGCAGCGGCTCGGGGTCGGTGTCCGCGGGCCGCAGGGGAGCCCCGTGCGTGGTCCGCGTGTACACGGCGCCCATCCCGACGCAGAGCATCTCCTCCCGCTCGTCCGGGAACCGCTCCGGGTCGACGACCAGCCGCGACAGCCGGTTCACGAACCGCCAGGGCGCGGCACCGGCCAGCTCCGCCGCGGCCCGCGCGATCTCGGCGGTGTGCGCGTCGACGATGTGGTCGAGCTCCCGCTCCAGCGCCGCGTCGTCCAGCACGATGCCCTTGCGCACGTCGGCCGGTATCTCCCGGGCGGAGTGCGGCACATGAAGGATCACCGGGGAGTCGTCGGCGCCCGGCAGGAGCTCGAAGGGCGGTACGACAGGGGTCATGGGCTGCTCCCGGGGCGTTGTCAGTGGCGTGCTGCATGATCGAAGGTGCCACATCGAGCGCCGACCGAAGGACGGGGGCCGCATGCCCATCAGCAACGAGCAGGTGATCGCGCATCCGTTTCTGCGGGGCCTGTACCGCGACGACTACTACCCCGACCGGGTGGTGGACCGGGGCAGGGAGATCCTGCTGCGCCTGTGCGAGCGCATCGAGACGGAGCGACCGGCGGACCTGCCCGCGCTGTACGTACTGACCCAGGCGGCCACGGACGAGTTCAACGACCTGCAGGCCGAGTTCGAGGCGGCCGACAGCGAGATCGAGACGGTGGCCCGCGAGGAGATAGCCGAGGACTTCGGATTCGTCGCCGACGCGTACGGCTTCGCCGACGCGGACGTGGAGGAGCTGATCGCGACGCGGGACTGGTGAGGACCACGCGGGGCTGTGAGGGCGCGCACGGTGGGTGAATCCCGCCTCAGGCCATCACCCGGAGCCGGCCGGCCTACGGCGCGGGCACCCCTGGCCGGCCGTTGCCCGGCGCGCGGGCGGGTCGACTCGGACCGTTGGGCGGGTGGCGCCGGTCGAAGCGGGCCCGGAGCCCCGGCTCGCCGCGGTACCTGACACGGGCGAGCCGGCGGGTCAGGCCGAGGCCGCCGACAGGGCCCCCGGGCATCCCGGGAGAACCCTCACCGGCGCCGTCCCGGCACCGCCACCGGCACGGGACCCTCGGAGATCACCCTCTCTGTCCCGCACACTTCACGGCCCGCAACCCGGCCGTCTGTGCAGCCCCTGGCTCCGCCTGGAAATGCCCCCGCCCCGGTCGGGGGTGCCGACCGGGGCGGGGTTCCTCACGGGGGCGGCCGGTGTGCCGCAGGCGTCATGCGTCAGCTCAGGGACGCGAGCGCCTCGTTCCAGGTGGCCGACGGGCGCATGACCGCGTCCGCCTTGGCCTTCTCCGGCTTGTAGTAGCCGCCGATGTCGGCCGGGGAGCCCTGGACGGCGATCAGCTCGTCGACGATCTTCTGCTCGTTGGCGGCGAGCGTCTCGGCGATCGGGGCGAAGGCCTTGGCCAGGTCGGCGTCGTCGGTCTGCCGGGCCAGCTCCTGCGCCCAGTACAGGGACAGGTAGAAGTGGCTGCCGCGGTTGTCGATGCCGCCGACGCGACGGGTCGGGGACTTGTCCTCGTTGAGGAAGGTCGCCGTGGCGCGGTCGAGGGTGTCGGCGAGGACCTGGGCGCGGGCGTTGCCGGTGGTCTTGCCGTACTGCTCGAAAGCCGGGACCAGGGCGAAGAACTCACCGAGCGAGTCCCAGCGCAGGTAGTTCTCCTTGAGCAGCTGCTGGACGTGCTTCGGCGCGGAACCGCCGGCACCCGTCTCGAACAGGCCGCCGCCCGCCATCAGCGGGACGACCGACAGCATCTTGGCGCTGGTGCCCAGCTCCAGGATGGGGAAGAGGTCGGTGAGGTAGTCACGCAGGACGTTGCCGGTCACCGAGATGGTGTTCTCACCGCGGCGGATGCGCTCCACCGACAGCTTGGTCGCCTCGACGGGGGACAGGATGCGGATGTCCAGGCCCTCGGTGTCGTGCTCCGGCAGGTAGGCGTTGACCTTGGCGATCAGGTTGGCGTCGTGCGCGCGGTTCTCGTCCAGCCAGAACACGGCCGGGTCGCCGGTGGCGCGGGCGCGGGTGACGGCCAGCTTCACCCAGTCCCTGATCGGGGCGTCCTTGGCCTGGCAGGCGCGGAAGATGTCGCCGGCGGAGACGGTCTGCTCCAGGACGACGTCGCCGTCCTGGTCGACCAGGCGGACAGTACCGGTGGTCGGGATCTCGAAGGTCTTGTCGTGGGAGCCGTACTCCTCGGCCTTCTGCGCCATCAGACCGACGTTCGCGACGGAGCCCATGGTGGCCGGGTCGTAGGCGCCGTTGGCCCGGCAGTCCTCGATGACGACCTGGTAGACGCCGGAGTAGGAGGAGTCCGGCAGCACCGCGAGGGTGTCGGCCTCCTGGCCGTCCGGGCCCCACATGTGACCGGAGGTGCGGATCATGGCCGGCATCGAGGCGTCGACGATGACGTCGGACGGCACGTGCAGGTTGGTGATGCCCTTGTCGGAGTCGACCATCGCCAGCGCCGGGCCCTCGGCGAGCTCGGCCTCGAAGGAGGCCTTGATCTCGGCGCCCTCCGGCAGGGCCTCGACGCCCTTGAGGATGCCGCCCAGACCGTCGTTCGGGGTCAGACCGGCCGCGGCGAACGTCTCGCCGTACTTCGCGAACGTCTTCGGGAAGAAGGCGCGCACCACGTGACCGAAGACGATGGGGTCGGAGACCTTCATCATCGTGGCCTTCAGGTGCACGGAGAACAGGACGCCCTCCTCCTTGGCGCGGGCGACCTGCGCGGTGAGGAACTCGCGCAGCGCGGCCACGCGCATCACGGAGGCGTCGACGACCTCGCCCTCGAGGACCGGTACCGACTCGCGCAGGACGGTGGTGGAGCCGTCGTCGCCCTTGAGCTCGATGCGCAGCGAACCGGCCTTGGAGATCACCGTGGACTTCTCGGTGGAGCAGAAGTCGTCCGCGCCCATGGTCGCCACGTTGGTCTTGGAGTCGGAGCTCCAGGCGCCCATGCGGTGCGGGTGGGTCTTGGCGTAGTTCTTGACCGAGGCCGGGGCACGACGGTCGGAGTTGCCCTCGCGCAGGACCGGGTTGACGGCGGAGCCCTTGATCTTGTCGTAGCGGGCGCGGATCTCGCGCTCCTCGTCGGTCTTCGGGTCGTCCGGGTAGTCCGGCAGGGCGTAGCCCTTGCCCTGCAGCTCGGCGATGGCGGCCCTGAGCTGCGGGATCGACGCCGAGACGTTCGGCAGCTTGATGATGTTGGCCTCGGGGGTCCTGGCCAGCTCGCCCAGCTCGGCCAGCGCGTCGGGGATGCGCTGGTCCTCGTTCAGATACTCCGGGAAGACGGCGATGATGCGCCCGGCCAGTGAGATGTCGCGGGTGTCGACCGCGACACCGGCCTGCGAGGCATACGCCTGGATCACCGGCAGGAACGAATGCGTCGCCAGGGCCGGGGCCTCGTCTGTGTAGGTGTAGATGATGGTCGAGTCAGTCACCGGGTGCTCCGCTCCACGTCTGCAACATTGCTCGACATCAAGATATCTCGTGACCGTCCCCGGCTCGACAGGGGCCCGCGCTCCACGGACCCCGCGAGCCTCCCGGCCGCTACTCGAAGACGGCCGGGCTCGACGTCACGTCGTCTGTGTTCTCGACGGTGCGCTGCTGCGGAATCATCACCGCGCCCTGCTGCAGCGCCACCGTCCGGGTGGGGGACGGGATGCGGATGCCCTCCTCGCGGTAGCGGCGGTGCAGGCGCTTGATGAACTCGTGCTTGATCCGGTACTGGTCGCTGAACTCGCCCACGCCGAGGATCACCGTGAAGCCGATCCGGGAGTCGCCGAAGGTGTGGAAGCGGATGGCCGGCTCGTGGTCCGGCAGCGCGCCGGTGATCTCGGTCATCGTCTCGGCGATCACCTCGGTCGTGACGCGCTCGACCTGGTCGAGGTCGCTGTCGTAGCTCACGCCCACCTGCACCAGGATGGTCAGCCGCTGCTCGGGCCGGGTGAAGTTGGTCATGTTCGTCTTCGCGAGCTGCCCGTTGGGGACGACCACCAGGTTGTTGGAGAGCTGGCGGACGGTCGTCTGACGCCAGTTGATGTCGACGACGTACCCCTCCTCGCCGCTGCTCAGCCGGATGTAGTCGCCCGGCTGGACGGTCTTGGAGGCGAGGATGTGGATGCCCGCGAAGAGGTTGGCGAGGGTGTCCTGGAGGGCCAGCGCGACCGCCAGACCACCGACACCGAGGGCGGTGAGCAGGGGCGCTATGGAGATGCCCAGCGTCTGCAGCACCACCAGGAAGCCGATCGCCATCACCAGCACCCGGGTGATGTTCACGAAGATCGTGGCCGAACCGGCGACGCTGGAGCGGGACTGGGTGACCGACTGCACCAGACCGGCGATCACCCGGGCCGCCGACACGGTCACCGCGAAGATGAGCAGCACCTGGAGGCACTGGTTGGTGTGGTGCTGGACCGTTCTGGTCAGCGGCAGCACCGCCGCCGCGGCGGCCGCGCCGCCCGCGATCGCCGCCCAGGGCACGACGGTGCGCAGCGCGTCCACCATCACGTCGTCGCCGCTCCAGCGGGTCCGCTTGGCGTGCTTGGCCAGCCAGCGCAGCAGCGTGCGCGACAGGAAGGCCGCCAGCAGACCGGCCGCCAGGGCCACGCCCGCGAGGATCAGATCGTCCAGGGTCAGCGCGCGGTTCACCGGTCACCTCCGGGTCGGGAAGCTGCGGCGGACGGTGCCGCCGGCGGCCGGATGTGAAGTCTCGTCACGATGTCACCTGCTCGTTGCCGGGATGTGCGGTCGCACCGGGCCGTACGGCGTCGTCGACCGGCGCGACCGCTCATCCTGCCGTATCCGGCACGGGAGTTCGCACCCCGCACGGTACCGAGGACCAGGAGATCCGTCCCGAACGGGGCGTCATCGGCACCGGGTTCGCGGCACCGGCGTCACGGCGGCCACTCGCGGCCCACGACTCACGGCTCACAGCTCCGTGAACGAACCGTGCCGGCCCGCGCCCCCGGCGAATCGTGCCGCGCCCTCCAGCGCCTGTGCCAAGACGTCCATTCCGTACCGGAGTTCACCCCGCATCGCCGCCGGCTCGTCCAGCCCGTCCTGGTCGAGGACCGAGGCCCGGTCGCCGCGCAGGCACGCCTGCGGGAAGCGGGCGACGGACGCCGCCAGCTCCTCCGCCTCCTGGCGGGCCCGGCCCGTGGGGACGAGCCGGTTGGCCAGCCCGATGTCGTACGCCTCCCGGGCCGGTACCGGACGGCCGGTGAGGATCATGTCCATCGCCCGGGAGGTGCCGATCAGCCGGGGCAGCCGTACCGTGCCGCCGTCGATGAGCGGGACGCCCCAGCGGCGGCAGTACACGCCGAACACCGCGTCCTCCTCCGCGACCCTCAGGTCGCACCACAGGGCGAGCTCCAGACCTCCGGCCACGGCGTGCCCGGCGACCGCCGCGATCACCGGCTTGGACAGCCGCAGCCGGGTCGGGCCCATCGGTCCGTCGCCGTCCTCGGCCACCCGGTTGCCCCGGTCCGTGCCCATCGCCTTCAGGTCCGCGCCCGCGCAGAACGTGCCGCCCTCACCCCACAGCACCGCCACCCGGGCGTCGTCGTCGGCCTCGAAGGCCCGGAAGGCCGCGGCGAGTTCCGCCGCCGTCGGGCCGTCCACGGCGTTGCGGACCTCCGGCCGGGAGAGGACGACCGTGGTGACGTGATCCTTGCGCTCCACACGTACGGGCACGGGTGACGCTCCTTCCTCGGGCGCCGGCCTGGGACGCCCCGACGGGTCGAAGGAGCACTCTGCCTCAGATGACCTTCAGCCGCACCAGCGCACCCAGCGTCAGGGCACCCGGTACCAGCGGCACCCAGACCGTGATGATCCGGTAGGCGAGCACCACCGCGGTGGCGACCGCCGCCGGACCGCCCGCCGCCACCAGCGCCACGATCAGCGCCGCCTCCACGGAACCGAGGCCGCCCGGGGTGGGCACCAGGGCCACCGCGACCGTCGCCGCCAGATACGCCAGCGCCATGTGGGCCGGCGGCACCGGCAGCCCGAGGGCCTGCCCCACCGCGGCGAGACCGGCAGCCTGCAGCGCGGGAAACGCCAGGGAGCCGCCCCACAGGGCCAGCGCGCGGGCCGGCCTGGCGTGCACCGACCGGGCCTCGCCCAGCGCGGTGCGCAGGAAGGAGCTCACCGCCGTGCGCAGCCGTCGTACGCACATGAGCGCGCCCGCCGCGAGCAGCAGCAGGGCACCGACGCCGAGGAGCAGCGGGCCCAGGGTCCCGTGCGGCAGCAGGGTGCCGAGCCGCAGCGCGTCCGGGAAGACGATCAGCAGCGCCGCCAGCAGGGACAGCCGGCCGACGCTCTCCGCCAGGAGATACAGCGCGAGCGCCGCCGAGGAGCGGGCGAGCGGAACGCCGCACACCGTCATGAAGCGCAGGTTCACCGCGCTCGCGCCCAGCCCGGTGGGCAGCAGATGGTTCGCCGCGCCCGCCGCGAACTGCGTGGCCAGCAGCCGCCGCTTCGGCAGCGTCTGCACCACCGCGCCCTGCCGGGTGATCGCGGCAGCCACCCAGGTCAGACAGGTGGCACCGCCCGCGGCCAGCAGCCAGGGCCAGGAGGCCGTGCGCAGGTGGCCGAAACCCTCCGCGAGCACGGAGCGATGCCGCACCGCGGCCACGGTGACGAGCAGGAGCGGCACCAGGCACAGGACCTGGCGGACGGGGACGCGTCGGGGGAACCGTCCCTGGGGGAGCTGGGGAAGTTGTACCGCTGTCACATCCGGAGAGGTTTTCCGTGCCGCGCCAACAGCGGGTGGCCGAATCGCGGACGGCGGCTTACGGACGGAAAGCGGCTGAGGGGGGAGAGTCATCGGAGCCTTCGAGCGGGGGGACGTCCATCGGGCATTGACCTCAACGAAGCTTGAGGTCTTACGTTCTCTCCCATGAGCATGGAAACCACAGCCTGGACACAGCTGCACAGCGTGATGACCGCCCAGCAGGAGCGCCGCCCGTTCGCGCGGGCCACGCTGCGCCGCATCGCCGCCTTCGCCCGCCCGCACCGCCGCCGCATCGTTTGGTTCGTGCTGCTCGGCGTGGTGACCGCGCTGCTCGCCGTCGCGACCCCCGTGCTCGCCGGACGCGTCGTGGACGCGATCGTGTCGCACGGCGACTCGGGCCGGGTCGTCCGCCTCGCGCTGCTCATCGCGCTGATCGCGGTCGCCGAGGCGGCGCTCGGCATTCTCGGCCGACGGCTGTCGGCGACGCTCGGGGAGGGACTCATCCTGGACCTCCGGACGGCTGTGTTCGATCATGTGCAGCGCATGCCGGTCGCGTTCTTCACACGCACTCGTACGGGAGCGCTCGTCAGTCGTCTCAACAACGACGTGATCGGCGCGCAGCGGGCGTTCAGCAACACCCTCTCGGGAGTGGTCAGCAACGTGGTCACGCTGCTGCTCACCCTGGCCGTCATGCTCACCCTGTCCTGGCAGATCACGCTGCTGGCGCTGGTGCTGCTCCCGGTGTTCGTGATCCCCGCGCGCCGGATGGGCAGCCGGATGGCCCGTATGCAGCGGGAGGCGGCGGCGCTCAACGCGGCGATGGGCACCCGTATGACCGAGCGCTTCTCGGCCCCCGGCGCCACCCTGGTCAAGCTGTTCGGCCGCCCGGAGGAGGAGTCGGCGGAGTTCGCGGCCCGCGCCGCCCGGGTCCGGGACATCGGCATCCGTACGGCGACCGCCCAGACGGTGTTCATGACCGCGCTGACCCTGGTGTCCTCGCTGGCCCTCGCCCTGGTGTACGGCCTCGGCGGCTGGTACGCCCTGCGCGGCACCCTGGAGCCGGGCGCGGTCGTGGCGCTGGCGCTGCTGCTGACCCGGCTGTACGCGCCGCTCACCTCGCTCGCCGGGGCCCGCGTGGAGGTGATGAGCGCGATGGTCAGCTTCGAGCGGGTGTTCGAGGTGCTGGACCTGAAGCCGCTGATCGAGGAGCGGCCGGACCCGGAGGAACTGCCCGAGGGCCCGGTGGCGGTCGAGTTCGAGGACGTCCGCTTCGGCTACCCGGCCGCCGACAAGGTCTCGCTGGCCTCCCTGGAGGAGGTCGCCACCCTCGACACCCGCGGTGGCGCCGAGGTCCTGCACGGGGTCTCCTTCCGCGCCGAACCCGGCCAGACGGTCGCCCTGGTCGGCTCCTCCGGCGCCGGCAAGTCCACGATCGCCGCCCTGCTCCCGCGCCTGTACGACGTCGACGAGGGCGCCGTCCGCCTCGGCGGCACCGACGTACGCGACCTCAGCGCCGCCTCCCTGCGCGCCACCCTCGGCATGGTCACCCAGGACGGCCACCTCTTCCACGACTCCGTGCGGGCCAACCTCCTGCTGGCCCGCCCGACGGCCACCGACGAGGAACTGTGGGAGGCGCTCGGCCGCGCCCGCCTCGACGAGGTCGTACGGTCCCTGCCCGACGGCCTGGACACGGTGGTCGGGGAACGCGGCTACCGCCTCTCCGGGGGCGAGCGGCAGCGCATGACCATCGCCCGCCTGCTGCTGGCCCGCCAGCGTGTCGTCATCCTCGACGAGGCCACCGCCCATCTGGACAACACCTCGGAGGCGGCCGTCCAGGAGGCCCTGACCGAGGCGCTGGCCGACCGGACCGCCGTCGTCATCGCCCACCGCCTCTCCACGGTCCGCGCGGCGGACGTGATCCTGGTCGTCGAGGCCGGCCGCATCGTGGAGCGGGGCACGCACGCGGACCTGCTGGCGGCCGGCGGCCGCTACGCGGAACTGCACCGCACCCAGTTCGAGAAGCAGACCGCGGACGTCACGGCACCCTGAACGGCAACTCGATCAGGACACGGCCCCGGCAGCGCGGTCAGGGCCTGGTCAGCTCGAACCAGACCGACTTGCCGCGCCCGCTGGGGGAGTTGCCCCACGACGTGGCCAGGGCATCGACGATGAGGAGCCCCCGGCCGTGTTCCGACTCGCTGTCCGTCTCACCGGAGGCGAGCACGGGGGTCGGCAGCGGCGGCCGGGGATCCGAGTCGCGTACGTCCACCCGCAGCCGGTCGGGGTACTCGCGCAGCCGGACCTCGACCTCGCTGTCGGCGTGCACCAGACCGTTGGTGACCAGTTCGGTGACGGCCAGTTCCAGATCGGGTGAGACGGCGTCCCAGTCCCACGACCGTGCCTGCGCCCGCAGGAACCTGCGGACGTCGGCGACCGCACGGAGGTCGTGACGCTGGACTCGCCGCTCTCGCGAGACTTCCCTCGTCTTCCATCGCCGCTCCAGAGGGCCGGTCCCCTTGTCCGAGGCGCGAGCCCTGACCTGGGCCTGACCAGCAGGGTCCGGTGCTGAGGGTAGCGCGGGGAAACCCGCGCTGACCTCGGCCGATGGAGCGTTTTCCGCGCACAAAGATGCGTCAGGTCGTCGTTGACCGGCGATCTGTGACAGGGCCAGGGTGAGGGGGACATCGGATTCCGATCACCTGTTTTCGGTCACCGAACTGCGTGCAGGAGGCCGCGATGCTCCAGACACAGACCCGCGAACTCTTCTTCCAACGCTGCCTGTGGTGCGGCACCCCGGACTAGCGCCGCTCGTGCTGCCGCGCCTGCGTCGCGCCGCTCGGCCAGGGCCGTCCCGTCGTCGAACCCACCCACCCGGAACCGCCGTTGAAGCACCGGTGGTGACGGGATACAGCGCCGGCACGGCAGGTCGGACATGACGATCAGAGAGGAGGGTGCGTGAGCACCCAGCACAACGTGCCGGACGGATGGGCCGGCGGTCTCGAAGGAGCGGGTCGGGGCGCGCTGGACGGTCTGCGCATCGCCGACTTCTCCCGGGTCCTCGCCGGGCCCTACGCCACCATGCTCCTCGGCGACCTCGGTGCCGACGTGGTCAAGGTCGAGCGGCCGGGCACCGGGGACGAAACCCGGGCCTGGCATCCTCCCGCGGACCACGACGGCACATCGACCTACTTCCTGAGCGTCAACCGGAACAAGAGGTCGGTCGTCCTGGACCTGGCCACGGAGGCCGGCCGCGAACAGGCCCGCGCCCTGGTCGCCGAGTGCGACGTGGTGGTGGAGAACTTCCGTCCCGGCACGATGGAGCGGCTGGGCCTGGGCCACGAGGAACTCCAGGCCCGGCACCCGGAGTTGATCTACTGCTCGATCAGCGGTTTCGGCAGCGGCGCGGGTGCCGCGATCCCCGGGTACGACCTGCTGGTGCAGGCCGTCGGCGGTCTGATGAGCGTGACCGGCAGCGCGGACGGGGAACCGACGAAGGCGGGCGTGGCCCTGGTCGACGTCATCACCGGCCTGCACGCCTCCCTCGGCATCCTCGCCGCCCTCCGGCACCGCGATGCCACCGGACAGGGCCAGCGGGTGGAGGTGAACCTGCTCAGCTCGCTGCTGTCCGCGATGGTCAACCAGGCGTCGGCGTTCGCCGTCGCCGGCGTGGTCCCGGGCCGCATGGGCAACGCGCATCCCAGCATCGCCCCGTACGAGACCTTCCCGACCGCCGACCGTCCGATCGCTCTCGCGGTGGGCAACGACCGGCAGTTCGCGGCGCTCGCCGAGGTTGTGGGGGATCCCCGTCTCGCGCTCGACGACCGCTTCCGCGCCAACGCCGACCGGGTGGCCCACCGCGGCGAACTGCGGGACATCCTGGCCGAACGGCTCAGTGCCGCGGGCGCCGACCACTGGTCGGCCGTCCTGCTGTCGGCCGGGGTGCCCGCCGGACCGGTCAACAACCTCGACGACGCCTTCGCCTTCGCCCACAAGCTCGGCCTTCCCGGCATCGTCGACATCCCCGCCGACGGGGAGGAGAGCCGGCCCTCCCGCCAGGTCGCGCACCCCATCGCGCTGAGCGGGACACCCGCGCAGTACCGCCTGCCCCCGCCCGCTCTCGGCCGGCACACCGCGCAGATCCTGCGCGGCCCGTCCGACTGAACCAACCACCCCTGATGATCACAAGGAGCCCACTGTGAGCGGCAAGCCGCTGAAGGACCCCCTCGACCTGCTCGACATCACCTCCGTCCTCACCGACGAGGAGCGCGAGATCCAGACCACCGTCGCCAAGTTCCTCGCCGACCGGGTGCGCCCGCACCTCGGCGAGTGGTTCGAGAACGCCCACTTCGCCCGTGAACTCGCCCCAGAAATCGGCAAGTTGGGCCTTCTCGGCATGCATCTGGAGGGCTACGGCTGTGCCGGCACGAACGCCGTCTCCTACGGGCTGGCCTGCCTGGAACTGGAGGCGGCGGACTCCGGCTTCCGCAGCTTCGTCTCGGTCCAGGGCTCGCTGTCGATGTTCTCCATCTGGAAGTGGGGCTCCGAGGAGCAGAAGCAGGAGTGGCTGCCCCGGCTCGCCGCCGGTGAGGCGATCGGCTGCTTCGGCCTCACCGAGCCCGACTTCGGCAGCAACCCCGCCGGAATGCGCACCCGCGCGGTCCGCGACGGGGACGACTGGATCCTGAACGGCTCCAAGATGTGGATCACCAACGGCGGCATCGCGGACGTGGCCACCGTGTGGGCGCAGACCGAGGACGGCGTCCGCGGCTTCCTCGTGCCGCGCGGCACGCCCGGCTTCACCACACAGGACATCAAGCAGAAGATGTCCCTGCGCGCCTCGATCACCTCGGAGCTGTACTTCGACAACGTGCGGCTGCCCGCCTCGGCGCGACTGCCCCTCGCGGAGGGCCTGCGCGGACCGCTGTCCTGCCTGAACGAGGCACGCTTCGGCATCCTCTTCGGCGCGGTCGGCGCGGCCCGCGACTCCCTCCAGGCGGCCGTCGAGTACGCCGACTCCCGCGTGCAGTTCGACAGGCCGATCAGTGCCTTCCAGCTCACCCAGAAGAAGCTCGCCGACATGACCGTCTCCCTGGGGAACGCGGCCCTGCTCGCCCTGCATCTGGGCCGTCTCAAGGACCAGGGCCGCATCCGCCCCGAGCAGATCAGCGTCGGCAAGCTCAACAACGTCCGCGAGGCCCTCGCCATCGCCCGTGAGTGCCGCACCGTCCTCGGCGCCAACGGCATCTCCCTGGAGTACGCGCCGCTGCGCCACGCCAACAACCTGGAATCCGTGCTCACTTACGAAGGCACCAGCGAGATGCACACCCTGGTCGTCGGCCAGGCGGTCACCGGCCGGGCGGCGTTCCGCTGACCGCCGACGGACCGTTGACGGCTTCGGCCGGGGCTCGGCGGACGAGGCAGGCGGCCCCACGCCTGGGGCACTGCCTCCGCCGTACGCTCAGGCCGCCTGGTAGCGAAGAACTCCTGCCCCGACTTGCGGCCCAGCAGGCCCGATTGGCCGATGAGGTCGGCGAGGTGCAGCGGGCCCAGGGGGTGGGCGCAGCCGGCGGTCATTCCGGTGTCGATGTCCCGCGCCGTCGTCGTACCCGAGCCGACCATCCGCACCGCGGCCAACAGGTAGGGAACCAGCAGGGAGTTGACCACGAAGCCCGCGCGGTCCTGGGTGGTGATGGTGGTCTTGCCGAGCAGGTCGCCCGCGAAGGCTCGCGCGCGACGTTCCGTGGCCTCGGAGGTGTGCAGCGTGGGGATGATCTCTACCAGGGGCATGAGGGGTACGGGGTTGAAGAAGTGCAGGCCGACCACCGCCTCCGGGCGTGCGGTCGCGGCCGCGAGGCGGGCGATGGGGATCGAGGAGGTGTTGCCGGCCAGTACGGCACCCGGGTCGGTGACCTCGTCGAGCCGGCGGAACAGTGCCGTCTTCGCCTGCTCGTCCTCCACGGCGGCCTCGATGACCAGGTCCGACTCGGCCAGCCGGGAGAGATCGCCGGTGGCCGATATCCCGGCCAGGGCGTGCGTGCGTCCCTCCGGGGCGACGGTGCCTCGCTTCTCGGCCTTGAGCAGGGAGTCCGCCACGCCCGCCAGACCCGCGCGGGCCCGGTCCTCGGTCACGTCGCACAAGGTGACGTGGAGGCCGGCCCGGGCGCACACCTCGGTGATGCCCTGGCTCATCTGGCCGGCGCCGACGACGCCCACGCGCTTGATCGATGTCATGTGTTCCCCCGTGTGTCAGGCGTCAGCGCCTTGGTGGGGGATCAGGGCCGTCAGTCGGCCGTGACCGTGGTGGCGGCCGTCAGACGCAGCTGGCGGATCACGCCACGCACCGCGGGCGAGGTCTCGCCCCTGCGGTAGGCGCCGACCAGCCGGGTGGTCAGCGCCACGTCCGCCAGCGGCCGGTAGGCCACCCCCGGGATGTTCACGCGCCGCAGCGAATCGGGGACCAGAGCGACCGCGAGACCACCGCCGACCAGGGTCAGCGCGGCGATGAAGTCACGCACAGGGGGAGCGCACCGTGGGCTGAAGCCCCCCTGCTCCGCCACTTCCAGGATCTGGTCGCGGCAGCCGTACTCCTCGTCGAAGTGCGGGGCCACGAAGTTCTCGTCGCGCAGCACGGCCGCCGGAATCGCCTCGTGCGCCGCCAGTGGCGCGCCGGCCGGCAGCGCCAGGACCACGTCCTCGTTGAGCAGGCAGGTGGCCATGACTTCCGGCGGGTACTCCGGCCGCCAGCGCAGAAAGCCGACGTCGATGTCCCCGCAGGCCAGCGCTTCCAGCTGGGCCGGTGTCTCCAGCTCGCGGACCTGGACCGTGAGGTCGGTGCCGGGGCCCGCGCAGCGGGTGAGGACGTCGGTCAGCACCCCGGAGAACGCCGCCGAGGCGACGTAGGCGATCTGGGCATGCCCGAGCTCGCCCCGGCCGGCGCGCCGGCCCACCGCCTCGGCCCGGGCGGCCTGGGCGAGTGTCAGCCGGGCCTCGTCGAGGAACAGCTGCCCGGCGCTGGTCAGGGCCGGGCGGGTGCGCCGTCCGCGGTCGACGAGCCGTACGCCCAGGTGCGACTCCAGCGCCCTGATCTGAGCGCTGAGCGCCAACGGCGCCAGGTGCAGCCGATCCGCGGCCCGCGCGAAGTGCAGCTCCTCCGCGACGACGACGAACGATTCCAGCCAGCGCAGTTCCATGGGTTCCTCCGTCGGACGGGCACCCCGCGGCGGTGTCGGGGCAGAACAGGACCGCCGCGGGGTGAGTAGCGGGAGCCGCGGTTCAAGGGTTCCACGACGTAGTTGCTGAATCCGCCGTCGGGGTCCACGGCCCGTCCCGAGATCGCCTCGTTGACCTTCGAGAGCGGGAAGGGCTTGGTGATCAGGTACGACAGGTCCAGGGCTCCGGTGGCCACCATGTCGGCGACCTCCTGGCCCTGCGCGGTGGAGAACCAGTTGGAGCCGATCAGCTGGACCTGCTCGTCCATGAGCCACTTCACGTCCACGGGCAGCCGGTCGGCCACGCCGCCGACGTTGATGACCCTGCCGCCGCGGCGGACGCCCTGCATGGAGTCGAGCATCGTCTCCACCGGAGCCTTGGCATCGAGCGCGCTGATGACGAAGTCCGCGCCTTCGCCGCCGGTACGGGACTTCGCCCACTCGCCCGCGGAGCCCTCGCCCAGCCGCATGACCTCGATCCGGTCCGGGGCCAGCTCCCGGACCCGCTTGAGCAACTCCTCGTTGCGGCCGGTGCCGAGGACCCTGGAGACACCGGAGGCCAGCGCGAGCAGGGCGGAGGCGATGCCGAGGGTGCCGGTGACGCCGTCGATCAGCGCGACCTGGCCGGGACGGGCCGCGGCGTGTTCGAGGGCGCCGTAGGCGGTGCCGAAGTAGCCGAGCTTGCCGGCCTGCTCGAACGTCATGTTGTCCGGGATGTCGACGATCGCGTACTGGGGCGCGGCATCGCTGACCTCGTGGAGCCCGACGGCATGCACACCACGCCGACCGTCGACTACGGCATCGTCCTGCAGGGCGAGATCGTCCTCGAACTCGACGACGGCCGGTGCACCCCGCTGTCGGCCGGCGACATCGTCATCCAGAACGGCACCAGGCACGCGTGGCGCAACCGCAGCGACCAGCCGGTCACGATGGCCTTCGTCCTCATCGGAGCCGGACCCATCGGCTGACCAGTTATTCGGTACCGAGACCGGCGTCGTCGACCTCGTCCTTGCCCTCGGTCTTGAGGACCTTGTCGAGGAGCGTGAGGTCGTAGATGCCCTTCAGGTCGGGCTTGTCGAGCAGGCCGGCTGTCACCGCGTGCTCCGCCTCGGTGTCGAGGGTGGAGGCCAGAGGGTCGTCGAGGAAGGTGATGGACTTCCAGGCCGGGTCGATGACGTCGGCGGGCAGCGCCTTGCCCGACAGCTCCTTCAGCGCCGTGTTGGCGGCGGTCTTCGCCTTCTCCGTGTTGGCGTTGATCCACGCGTTCGTCTTCACCGAGCCGCGCAGTACGGCCTCGACGACGTCGGGGTGCTCCTTGAGGAACTTCTGCGACACGATGATGTTCGTGATCACGAACTTCTTGTCGGGCCACAGCGTCGACTCGTCGAGCAGTACCTTGCCGCCCTCGGCGACCAGCTTGGACGCGGTCGGCTCCGGGACCCAGGCGCCGTCGATGGAGCCGGACTTGTAGGCGTCCGGGGTGATCTTGTTGTCGGTGCGGACGACGGAGACGTCGCCCTTGCCGCTCTGGGCGTCGACCTTCCAGCCCTGCTCGGTGATCCAGTTGAGGAAGGCGACGTCCTGGGTGTTGCCGAGTTGCGGGGTGGCGATCTTCTTGCCCTTGACGTCCTTCAGGGACTTGATCTTGTCCGGGTTCACGACGAGCTTGACGCCGCCGGAGGCGGAACCGCCGATGATCCGCAGGTTCTTGCCGCCCGACTTGGTGTAGCCGTTGATGGCGGGGGAGGGGCCGATCCAGCCGATGTCGATGGACCCGGCGTTCAGCGCCTCGATCTCGGAGGGGCCGGCGTTGAAGGTCGAGGCCTTGATGGTGGTGCCGCCGAGTTCCTTCTGGAACAGGCCCTCCTGGACGCCCACGAGAGCGGTGGCGTGCGTGAGGTTGGGGAAGTAGCCGATCTTCACTTCGTCGGTGGAGAGCTTCTTGGCACCGGCCGCGGCCGCGGTCTTCTTCCCGTCGTCGGTGGACTCGGAACCGTACCCGCAGGCGGTCAGCAGGACAGGGAGCGCCGCTATGACGGCGATGGTGCGGAGGGTGGTGAGCGGTCTTGCGGCAGACACGGAGGTGTCCTCTCCGGTGATGGACGATCAGGGAGGTACGGCAGGGCGAGGCGGGGGGGTATGGGCTTCGCGTATGCGTATGCGCATGCGCGTGGGGCATGCGCGTGCGGCATGCGGGATGGTGGGAGGAGCGCAGCGGTTTTCTGTGCGGTGCCGGCGGGGTCGCGGACGGCTCAGACAGAGCGACAGATGGCACTGGACGTACGGCCGAAGTCGATGTGGCGACGTGACGTCAGCAGGGTCAGCAACAGGAGGGTGCGGTCGAGCGATCTCATGGCCCCACCCCGCATTCCCTAGTTTTCCTACCTGACTGCTAGGGATCGTGCCAGAAGGCGGCGCCCACCCCAAGGGGGTGTTCGCATGATGGACGGCCGTATCTAGCTATCTGGGATACGGGTGAAATGGCTCAGCGCGTCAGGGGTTTACCCAGGCTCCGGGGGCATCGCTCAACGCCGACACTTCAGCAGGTAGTCGGGAGGCTGCGACGTCGGCGAGCGACACGCCGTCGAGGATCTCGCGCACGTTGGACCGCAGCGCGATCCACAAGGGCAGGAGCGACTCGGCGGGGCCGGTGTAGGACAGCTCCGGAGGGCGGACTCCACGCACCGAGACCAGCGGTCCGTCGACGACGCGGATCACGTCGGCGATGCTGATGGACTCGGCGGGCCTGGCCAGCCGGTAGCC
Organism: Streptomyces sp. NPDC050625; assembly: GCF_040654755.1. Lineage (NCBI taxonomy): Bacteria > Bacillati > Actinomycetota > Actinomycetes > Kitasatosporales > Streptomycetaceae > Streptomyces > Streptomyces sp. NPDC050625. The sequence continues at coordinate 75,740 of NZ_JBFAIQ010000012.1, read as the reverse complement.
GCCGTTGCCGCCGCGCTGGCTGAGGACGAGACCGCCCCGGCGCATATCGTTCAGGATGCTTTCGAGGAACTTGTGCGGGATGTCCTGGGCGTCGGCGATGGCCTCGGCCTTCATCGGCCCGTCGTCCCGTGAGGCGGCGAGCAGCAGTGCGGCTCGTACCGCGTAGTCCGCCCTGGCTGAGATCCGCATGCGCCCATTATCCCGTACGGCCTCGGTCGGCATCCGCTGCGGACGTGCCGCGGTGGTCACCCGGTGCAGCAGGCGCGGGCGGTCGCCGTAGCCGTCGGGGGGCGAAGCCGCTGATGGTCAGCCGGGCAGGACGAACGGCGGATGCGCGCCGTTGAGGAAGTAGTCCCCGACATCACGGAGCCGGTGGGTGACGGGCTCGTACAGGGTGTGGGTCCGGGCGTTGCGCCAGAAGCGGTCGAAGCCCAACCTCGAAGACGCGGAGCGGGTGCCGACGATGTCGAGGGCGCGGGCGGTGGACTCCTGCGCGGCCCGGGAGGAGGCGGCCTCGGCCATGGCGACGAGGACGGAGATGTCCGCGTACTCGTCGTAGGTGAGGTCTTCGCCGCGTGCCAGCCCGCCGTGCACGGCTTCCAGTGCCTGATCGGTGAGTGCGGACGCGGAGCGGGTGAGGACGGTGAGTTCCCCGTAGGCGGCCAGCACCTGCGGGTCCTGGGGAGGGCCGACCGGCCGGGCGGGGTGCCAGGGCGAGTGACCTGCCCGGCTGTACTCCCGGGCTTCGGCTAGCACTCCCTCGGCCATGCCGAGACGGAGCTGGACGGAGAGGAGCCGCCCGACCGGAGAGGCCAGGGCGGCCAGGGGCGACATCATGTCCTCGTCCCAGGACAGCGAACCCAGTACGTCGTCGGCGGCAACCGGTACGGCGTCGAACTCCACGCTGCCGCCGGCCGCGAGGCGCTGGCCGAAGGTGTCGGCGTCGCCGTCGATACCGACGCCGTGGTGGGCGGGATCGACGACGACGGCGAGCGGTTCGCCGGTGTCGGCCCGCACGGCCCGCACGGTGAGGCGGTCGGCGACCAGGACTCCGGTGGGGTAGTACTGCCGTCCGTCGAGCACATGGCCGCCGCGAGCCCTGGCCAACGTCAGTGGGGATTCCTGACGGGCCAGACCACCACCCCAGCACCACTGCTCCGCCGCGTACTGCCGTTCGAGCCGGGCGGCACGGGAGGGTTCGGTGAGGAACAGGGCGGTCCACGACAAGAAGTAGTGACTGCCGAGCAGTTGACCGATCGCGCCGTCGGCCGCGGCGATCTCCCGGACCACGGCGTAGGCCGTGGGCCAGTCCGCGCCGCCTCCCGCCGACTCCGCCGGGATGAGGAGCGTCAGCAATCCCGCCTCGCGCAACCGGGACACCTCGTCGAGCGGGGCCTTGCCCGCCTGCTCCCGGGCCACCGCGTCCGTGGCCAGGTCGTCGGCCGTCTCACGGGCCACGCGCAGCCAGTGCGCACGGCCGGGCCCGGTCCGGTCGGACTCCGAAAGGGGGCCGGACGGCGCAGCGGCAACGCCCATGGCGGAGGTCTCCTCAAGGTCAACGGTGAGACGGAGCGGAGCGGCACGCGCTGTGTGTCAGCCGCGAGCCTTGCGCACGACGGCGTGTACATCATCCTGCGCACCACGCTGGGGATCAAGGCTTTCCTAGTAAATCGATAGGAATTATAGGGAACATGGCTGGGCAGGCAGCTCGGCCCGTTCCGGCGACGCCCGCAGCCCCACGATTCATACGACCTGGCTGCTGGTTTCGTGACGGAGATCTCGATGCGCCCGCGAGGCGCTGGTCCATACTCTGGTCCCGTTCGTCGATCGGACTGAGACGCGGGCCCGTGAACGGTCTTCGGCAGATGGCTGACGCAGCGTCAGTGAAGTCGGGCAGGGTGCCGTTGTAGGCTCAAAGAATAGCCCTTGACCTGCAAGAAGCGGGCAGGGAGCGAATTTCGGGAGTGCTGAATGCTTCGTACTATGTTCAAGTCCAAGATCCACCGAGCCACCGTCACCCAGGCCGACCTGCACTACGTGGGATCGGTGACCATCGACGCGGACCTGCTCGACGCGGCCGATCTGCTGCCCGGTGAGCTCGTGCACATCGTCGACATCACCAACGGCGCCCGGCTGGAGACGTACGTCATCGAGGGCGAGCGCGGTTCCGGTGTCATCGGGATCAACGGCGCGGCCGCCCACCTCGTCCACCCCGGCGACCTGGTGATCATCATCAGCTACGCTCAGGTGACCGACGCCGAGGCGCGGGCGCTGCGGCCGCGGGTGGTGCACGTCGATGCGGACAACCGGATCGTGGCCCTCGGCGCCGACCCGTCCGAGCCGGTGCCGGGCTCGGACCAGGAGCGCAGCCCGCAGGCCGTCCCGGCCTGACCGGCGGACGGACGACCAGGAGCGGGCGGGGCATGAGTGGCATCGAAGGAGTGGCTGGTGGTGCAGCCGGGCCGGTTCTGATGCCCGTGTCGCTCGCCCTTCTGCACACCTCACCCGTGCACGTTCCCGTCTTCGACGCCCTGCGCGACGAGCACCACCAGGGCCTGGAACTACGGCACTTCGTCGACGAAGGCCTGCTGGAGCGGGCCCGGCGGGACGGTCCGGATGCGGTGGCGCCGGAAGTGGGTGCCCTGGTGGAGCGGGCCGTCGCCGACGGGGCACGGGCCGTGCTGTGCACCTGCTCGACCATCGGTGGGGTCGCGGAGGCGGCCGCCGCCGGGGCGGGGGTGCCGGTGCTGCGCGTCGACCGGCCGATGGCCGCCGCGGCCGTGGCGGCGGGCCCCCGCGTCGTCGTCCTGGCCGCCCTCGAGAGCACGCTCGGCCCGACCGCGGCCCTGGTCGATGAGGAGGCCCGCCGGGCGGGGCGGGACGTCACCGTGCGCACCCTGCTCGTCGAGGGCGCCTGGGCCCGCTTCGAGGCCGGCGACGACGAGGGGTACGTACGCCGGGTGGCGGCCGCCGCCGACGCCGTCACCGGTGCCGACGTGATCGTCCTGGCCCAGGCCTCGATGGCCCCGGCCCAGCGGCTGACGACGACCGCGCTCCCGGTGCTGTCGAGCCCGCGGCCGGGTCTGGCGGCGGGGGCCGAAGCGGTGGCGGTGGCGGCGGCCAGAGACGGAGCAGCGGTCCGGGGCTACCCGAACTCCTGAGTGTCCTCTCCCCGGCAAGCCCACCCGGGCCCCCGCGCTGCCGCCCACGGGTGAGTGGCGGAGCGGGCGTCGGGTACGTGGGGGATGAGTCCAGAGGCGATGTCGAGCGACTGGCCGGAGGACACCATGACGACCCCCTATCCGGAACCCCTCGGGCCAGGGCCCACCCCCGGCCCGGACCCCCAGCACCCGGAGCCGCCCCCCAACCCGGTCCCGGCCCCCGAACCACCACCGGCTCCCCAGCCGCCGCCCCCGGAGCCCCCGCCCGGCCCCCGGCCGACCCCGCCCCCGGAGCCGTCCCCGTCGCCGATCCCCCCGGGCCCCGAACCGGTCCCGAACCCCGAACCGGGCCCACCGCTCACCTGAAACACACCCGCCCGGTGAAACACACCCGGCCCCGCGCCCCAAAGGGGGGCACGGGGCCGGGACGCCGCAGGGCCGCGCCGGACGGTGCCTACGCGGACACCTCGGACCGGTCCCCGCCCCACAGCGTGTGGAAGGAACCGTCCCGGTCCACCCGCCGGTACGTGTGCGCCCCGAAGAAGTCCCGCTGCCCCTGCGTGAGGGCGGCGGGCAGGCGCTCGGCGCGCAGCCCGTCGTAGTAGGCGAGGGCCGCGGCGAAGCCCGGGGTCGCCACGCCCTGGCGGGTGGCGGCGATCAGGACCTCGCGCCAGTCGTCCTGGGCGGCCGCGATCTCCTGCGCGAACGTCTCGTCGGAGAGCAGGCTCGGCAGGTCGGGCCGGGCGTCGTAGGCGGCGCGGATACGGTCCAGGAAGGCCGCGCGGATGATGCAGCCGCCGCGCCAGATCGAGGAGACCGCGCCGAGGTCGATGTTCCAGTCGTACTCGTCGCTGCCCGCGGCGATCTCATGGAAGCCCTGGGTGTACGACACGATCTTCGAGGCGTACAGCGCCTGCTCCACCCGGTCGGCGAAGGCCGCCGCCTCGGACTCGGACAGCGGGGACGGCTTCGGTCCGGCCAGGCCCCGCGAGGCCTCGCGCAGCGCCGCGTGGCCGGACAGCGAGCGGGCGAAGACCGCCTCCGCGATCCCGGAGACCGGGACGCCGAGGTCGAGGGCGATCTGGACGGTCCAGCGGCCGGTTCCCTTCTGCTCGGCCTGGTCCACCACGACGTCGACGAACGGCTTGCCGGTCGCCGCGTCCACGTGCGACAGGACCTCCGCCGTGATCTCGATCAGATAGGAGTCCAGACGGCCCGTGTTCCAGGTCCGGAAGATGTCCGCGATCTGCGCGGGGGAGTACCCGGCGACATCGCGCAGCAGCTGGTAGGCCTCGCCGATCAGCTGCATGTCGGCGTACTCGATGCCGTTGTGCACCATCTTCACGAAGTGACCGGCGCCGTCCGGGCCGACGTGCGTGACGCAGGGCGCGCCGTCCGCCGCCTTCGCCGAGATCTTCTCCAGCATCGGGCCGAGCGAGTCGTACGACTCCTTCGGGCCACCCGGCATGATGCTCGGCCCGTGCAGCGCGCCCTCCTCACCCCCGGAGACGCCCATGCCGACGAAGTGGATGCCCTGCTCGCGCAGCGCCTTCTCACGGCGGCGGGTGTCCGCGAAGTGTGCGTTGCCACCGTCGATGATCATGTCACCGGGCTCCAGCAGCGGGGCGAACTCCTCGATCACCGCGTCCGTCGGGCCACCGGCCTTGACCATGATGACCAGCCGGCGCGGCCGCTCAAGGGCCGCCACGAACTCCTCGGCGGTCTCGGCCCCGATGAAGTCCCCCTCGTTCCCGAACTCCTCCACCAGCGCCTTCGTCCGCGACACCGTACGGTTGTGCACGGCGACCGTGTAGCCGTTGCGCGCGAAGTTCCGCGCGAGGTTGCGGCCCATGACCGCGAGACCCGTGACGCCGATCTGCGCCGAAGTGCTCATACCGCCTGCTCCTCAAAGATCTGGTGGATCCGCTGGATCCTGCAAAACAACAAGGGTGGTGCCCGACGTGCTCGTCAGTATTGCCCTGCGACATTGTCCTGCGACATTGCCCTATGACATCGTCCTGCGACCATCCTGACGTGCCGGTACGGCGACCGCACATCCGACCCGCCAGGCTTGAGTACGCACGGAAGGCGTCCAGTGCCTCAGCCGGTTCGGCGGATCCGGCCAACGAGGGCCGATTCCTGGCCACTTGCGGTGACCAGTGGCCCGATTGCCGTCTTGTCATGGCCTGTTCGCCGCGCTTACTTTTGCCCCTCCTGACGCATGTCGAGGGGGCTCTCCATGGCCGCACGCGGCCGGCACCGCCGGTACCAGCCGAACAGGATCAACCGCGCCTCACTCACCGTCACGGCGGGCGGCGCCGGCATGGCGATCCCACTGGTGGCCGCCGGGACCGCCGGTGCGGCCGACGTGGCCACCTGGAACAAGGTCGCCGCCTGCGAGTCCAGCGGAAACTGGAGCATCAACACCGGCAACGGCTACTACGGCGGACTGCAGTTCACCGCGTCCACCTGGGCGGCCTACGGCGGCACCAAATACGCCCCGCGCGCGGACCTGGCCACCAGGGACCAGCAGATCGCGGTCGCGGAGAAGGTGCTCGACGGGCAGGGACCCGGCGCCTGGCCGGTGTGCTCGGTGCGCGCCGGACTCACCCGGGACGGCTCCGCCCCCGACGTCCACACCGAGAGCGTCTCGGCCCGGCCCACCAAGAGCGCCCGGGGCGCCGGGAGCTCGGTGCGCGACGTACAGCCGCAGACCACGCCCCAGTCCCGGGCGGGCAAGGCCGAGATGTACACCGTCGTGCACGGCGACACGCTCTCCGGCATCGCCGAGGAACGGCACGTGCCGGGCGGCTGGCACCGGCTCTATGCCGCCAACCGCACGACCATCGGGTCCGATCCCGATCTGATCCTGCCGGGGCAGCGACTGAACCTGCGCGGCAAGGCTGCCCCCGCGGCGGGCAACGAGACCCAGACCCCGGCCAGGCCCTCGACGAAGAAGCCCGCTTCGAAGCACCCTTCGAGGTCGGCTCCGGGAACGAAGAAGTCCTCGTCCGAGGGCACCCGCACGACGTCCACGAGCGGCCACTCCCTGGTCGCCCCGGTCCACGCCGCGATGGGCACGCCCTACCACCAGGCAGGATCCCACTGGTCGAAGGGCTACCACACCGGCGTCGACTTCCCCGTGCCCACCGGCACCTCCGTGCGGGCGGTCGCCGCCGGACACGTGGTCGCGGCCGGCTGGGGAGGCTCGTACGGCTATCAGGTCGTCATCCGGCACGCCGACGGGCGCTACACCCAGTACGCCCATCTGTCGGCCATCTCCGTGAAGGCCGGGCAGCCGGTCTCCGCGGGGCAGCGCATCGGCCGCTCGGGCTCCACCGGAAACACCACGGGCCCGCATCTGCACTTCGAGGTGCGGACCGGACCCGGCTTCGGTACGGACATCGACCCGGTCGCCTATCTCCGGGCCGGTGGCGTCAGGATCTGACCCTGATGCGGTGCCGCTCCACGCCGGTGCGGTGCCGGTTCACGACGGGCAGCGGCACATAGACGCCCGTGTAGAAGGGGCTGTAGGTGGGCACGACGAAGTAGGGGTCCGAGGGCTCCTCGGTGTTGTCGCCGCGTGTTTCGTCCGCGGCGGGTACGAGGACGTCGTCCAGCGTGGTGTCGTCCAGGACCTCCTCCAGGTCCTCCAGGTCCGCCAACTCCTGCAACTCCTCCAGTTCCTCCAGTTCCTCCAGCTCCTCCAGGGCCGACGCGACCCGCTGCTGGGGCAGGACGACCGACGGTGTCCCGGTGGGTGCCGGCTCGGCGAGGACGAGGGCGAGATCGAGGGCCGGCGCGGCCGGCGCGAGCGGGGCCGGTCCGGTCTCGGGCAGCGGCTCCGTCGTACGGGGGGTGTGCTCCAGCCGCTCCGTGGTCAGCAGGATCAGACCGCCCGCTGCCACTACACCGCAGCTCAGGGCGAGCGCGGTGCCCGTGGTGCCGTGGCGGAAGGTCTCGCCGAACATCGTGATGCCGACCGCTGCCGCGAGCACCGGGTTCACCACGGTCAGGGTGGCGAGCGGCGCCGCGAGGCCGCCGCCGCGGTAGGAGGCCTGCGACAGCAGCACACCGGCGACCGCGAACACACCGATCACGGCCAGCGACGGCAGTTCCGCGAGGGAGACGCCGCCGGTCCAGTCGACGGCCACGGTCTTGGTGAACACGGACGACATACCGAACGCTATGCCGGACGCGGTGGCGAGCAGCACGCTGCGCACCGCCGGGTGCCGGTGCGCGGCCCGTCCTGCGAGCATCAGCGCTACGACCGCGCCGCCGGTGACCAGGGCCACGGCCACGCGCTGCGCGGCGTCGAGGGACGTGGCGTCGGACGAGCCGACCAGGGAGAGCAGACCGGCGAGGCCGACCGTCGCCATGATCGCGCCCCGCCAGGCGGTCGCCCTGGCCTTGCGGCCGACGAACAGGGCCGCCATGGGCAGCGCGAACACGATGGTCAGGGCGCCCAGCGGCTGCACCAGACTGAGGGGGCCATAGGCCAGCGCCACCACGTGGAGCAGCCCGCCGAGCCCGTTCAACGCCACGGCCGCCCACCAGCTCAGGCGCCGCAGCGGCGCATACTGCTCGTCGGGGGAGGACGCCGCGACCTGCTCCTGCACGATCGCTCCGCCCGCGTACGCGACGGCGGAGACGAACGACAGCAGCACGGACACCGCGAGGGCGCTCATGAGCTGTTCCTCTGAGTGAGGCCGGGGCCCTGGGCCCGGTTCGACGAACGGTCTGCTTCCATAGCCAACACTCTGCCGTGTCGAGTTCTTCCCGTCGTCGTACCTGAGCAGGCAATGGGTCCTACTGCCGATGGAGTACGCCTGGACCCCGATCATCCCCAGGGTGGGCGACACAGGGTGGAGACCCTCGGGGGCACGCTGCTGCCGGCCCCTGGTACTACTGCTGCTCGTGGACCTCGACCCGGACCTTGCCGCGCTCCGCCCGCTCGGTGGCTTCTTCGTCCTGCGCACGGCAGGAGGAGCGGCCGGGGCAACACCGGGAGGGCTGCCCACACTTGCCGAAACCTACGAAAAAGCGACGGCGGACATCGATGACGACGCGCTGACGTTCCGCGTCGAGACGGTCGCACACCGCCTCCGCACCCGGGAGTTCCGGGTGGCGGCGTCGATCGCCCACCAGGCGCTCGCGGCCCGCCTGTGGTCGCCGGCCCTCGGCTGCGCCGCCCTGTACGGCCGCCTCCCCGACCTGGACCCCCGCCTGCTGCGCTGGGACCCGGCCGCCGTCGCCCCCGACGACCTGTGGCTGACCGAGCCGGGCCCGCCGCCCGGGAACCCCGGGAACGCCGCCACCCTCGCCGCCGCCGTGCTGCGGGGCCATCTGGAGCCCCTAGGGGAAGCCCTGAGAGCCCGGTACGGCCTCGCGGCCGGCCTCCTGTGGGGCAACGCGGGCTCGGCGCTCGCCGGAGCGGCCCGGGAGCTCGACCGGTGGGCCCGCGGCAACGGCCGCGGCGACGTGGCCGACCGGGCCCGCACCCTCACCGCCGAACTCTTCACGCACCCCCTCCTGACGGACACCGGCACCCTCACCGGCACCTCCTTCCGGCGCCGCAGCTGCTGCCTCTACTACCGGGTACCCGGCGGCGGGGTCTGCGGTGACTGTTGTTTCACACGGCCACCGTGCTCTTCCCCGGGCGGCGCATCTGGGTGACCATGAGGGGACCGGCCGGTGAGACCAGGGGGTTGCGGGTGCGAGTGGGACTGCTGAGCCGGGAGTACCCCCCGGACGTGTACGGCGGCGCGGGCGTCCATGTCGAGTTCCTGGCGCGGGAGTTGAGGCCGCTGGTCGACCTGGAGGTGCACTGCTGGGGCGAGGGCCGCGCCGTGGGCGTCGTACGCCACCGGCCCTGGTCCGCGCTCGACACCGCCAACGACGCGCTGCGCACCTTCTCCGTGGACCTCTCCATCGCCGCGGCCCTCGAAGGCCGCGAACTCGTCCACTCCCACACTTGGTACGCCAATCTCGCCGGCCACGTCGCCAAGCTGATGTACGGCGTCCCGCATGTGCTGACCGCCCACTCGCTGGAGCCGCTGCGCCCCTGGAAGGCCGAGCAGCTCGGCGGTGGGTACGCCCTGTCCGGCTGGGCCGAGCGCACCGCGATCGAGGCCGCCGACGCCGTGATCGCCGTGTCGGCGGCGATGCGCGAGGACATCCTGGGCTGCTACCCCGCGCTGGACCCGGCGCGGGTCCACGTCGTGCACAACGGCATCGACACCGCCCTCTACCGGCCGGACCACGGCACCGACGTCCTCACCCGCGTCGGCCTGGACCCGGACCGCCCCTATGTGCTGTTCGTCGGCCGGATCACCCGGCAGAAGGGCGTGCCCCATCTGCTGCGCGCGGTACGGAACATCGACCCGGCGGCACAGGTCGTGCTGTGCGCGGGCGCGCCCGACACCCCGGAGATCGACCGGGAGTTCCGCGACCTGTTCCAGGAGCTGAGCCGGGTCCGCGAGGGCGTGCACTGGATCCCGCAGATGCTGCCGCGCGCGGACGTCATCCAACTCCTCACGCACGCCGCCGTGTTCGCCTGCCCTTCGGTGTACGAACCGCTCGGCATCGTCAACCTGGAGGCGATGGCCTGCGGCACACCCGTCGTGGCCTCCCGGGTCGGCGGGATTCCCGAGGTCGTCGAGGACGGTGTGACGGGCCTGCTCGTCCCCGTGCACAAGGAGGGCGAGGACCCCGGGGAGTTCGAGGCCGGCCTGGCGCGGGCACTGGACGCGGTCGTCGGCGACCGGGAGACGGCCCGGCGGATGGGGGAGGCCGGACGGGAGCGCGCGGTGGGCGAGTTCGGCTGGGACACGGTGGCCCGGCGCACGGTCCGGCTGTACGAGGAGATCCTCAAGCAGGCTTAGCACGCTGTTCCCGGGGGCAGGCATGGGGCAACCAGGGTGAGGGGGAGCGGCCATGCGTCGTGGCGGACCTTCAGTTCTCGGCATCGTGCTGGCGGGCGGCGAGGGCAAGCGGTTGATGCCCCTGACCGCGGACCGGGCCAAACCAGCGGTCACCTTCGGCGGCACCTACCGGCTCGTCGACTTCGTGCTCTCGAACCTCGTCAACGCCGACGTCCTGCGCATCTGTGTGCTGACCCAGTACAAGTCGCACTCGCTGGACCGGCACATCACCACCACCTGGCGGATGTCCAGCCTGCTGGGCAACTACATCACTCCGGTGCCCGCGCAGCAGCGGCTGGGCCCGCGGTGGTACCTGGGCAGCGCGGACGCGATCCTGCAGTCGCTCAACCTCGTCCACGACGAACAGCCCGACTACGTCGCGGTGTTCGGCGCCGACCACGTCTACCGCATGGACCCGCGCCAGATGCTGGCGCAGCACGTCGAGGGCGGCGCGGGTGTGACGGTCGCGGGCATCCGTGTCCCACGGGTGGAGTCCTCCTCCTTCGGGGTGATCACCCCCGGCTCGGACGGGCAGAGCGTGGAGCGCTTCCTGGAGAAGCCCGCCGACCCGCCGGGACTGGCGGACGACCCGGAGTGCGTCTTCGCCTCGATGGGCAACTACATCTTCACCACCAAGGCGCTGATCGAGGCGTTGCAGCGGGATGCCGAGGACGAGCAGTCCGTGCACGACATGGGCGGTTCGATCCTGCCCCAGCTCACCGCCCGGGGCGAAGCACAGCTGTACGACTTCAGTGACAACCACGTCCCCGGCGAGACCACCCGGGACAAGGGCTACTGGCGGGACGTCGGCACCCTCGACGCCTACTACGACGCCCATATGGACCTGATCGCCGAGCGCCCCGCCTTCAACCTCTTCAACCGAAGCTGGCCCATCTACACCCACTCGGGCCAGCTCTCCCCGGCCCGCTTCAGCGCCGGCGGCATGGCGAGCGAGTCCATCATCAGCTCGGGCTGCCTGATCCGCGGTCAGGTCACCCGGTCCGTCCTGTCACCCGGTGTGGTGGTCGACCCGGGCGCCGTCGTCCAGGGCTCGATCCTGCACGACAACGTCCACATCGGCCGGGGCGCGGTGGTGCGCGGTGCCGTCCTCGACAAGAACGTGGAGGTGCCGCCCGGCGCGACCATCGGCGTCAATCCCGAGCGGGACACCGAGCTTTACACGGTCTCCAAGGGCGGGGTGATCGCGCTCGGGAAGGGGCAGCGGGTCCCGTAGGTCTCGTACTCCTGTTTGGTGGCTCCCTCTTCTGACGCGACGCGTTTTGTTCAATTAGCCCTGGATGCCCGGGTTTCGGATCTCCGACCCTCACGATGCAGACAGCGATGTCGAACCATCGGAGGTCATCCGACATGAGACGGACCCGGCACCCGCGGCTGTGCCTGGCCGGGGTGATGACAGCGTCCGCGCTGCTCGCCGCCCCTGCCGCAGGTGCCGCCGAGCCGACCGGCGATCACCTGACCGACCTGGTGAACCCTTTCATCGGGACCCAGAACGAGGGCAACACCTTCCCCGGCGCGGCCATGCCCTTCGGCATGGTGCAGCTCTCGCCGGACACCGGGCACAGCACCGGCTACGACTACTCCCAGAACCGCATCCGTGGCTTCTCCCTGGTCCACCTCTCGGGCGTCGGCTGCCGGATCGGCGGTGACCTGCCCGTCCTGCCGACCACCGGCGACGTCACACAGACGGACAACGCGAAGTACGCCGCCGCCTTCCGGCACGAGGACGAGACGGCGAGCCCCGGCTACTACCGGGTCGGCCTGGCGTCCGGCATCGGGGCCGAACTCACCGCGACCGCGCGCACGGGCGTCCAGCGCTTCTCCTTCCCCGCCACCGACAAGGCCAATGTCCTGCTGAACGCGGGCCAGTCGCTGCACAAGAAGGTCTCGGCCGAGGTGGAGGTGCTGGACGACCGCACGGTGCGCACCGCCGTCACCGGCCGCGGATTCTGCCGGGACACCCTGCCGTACACGGTCTACACGATCACCCGCTTCGACCGGCCCTTCACCGCGTACGGCACCTGGGACGGCAAGGCCGTCACGCCCGGCTCGCGGACCGGGAAGGACGGCGCCTACGTCCGCTTCGACGCGACCCGGGACCGTACCGTCACGGCGACCACCGCCCTGTCCTACGTCGACGCGAACGGAGCGGCGGTCAACCTCCGTGCGGAGGGCGGCCGTTCCTTCGACGCCGTACGCGACGCGGCCCGGCGGGCCTGGGAGGAGCGCCTCGGCACCGTCCGTGTCCAGGGCGGCGGGCAGACCCTGCGGCGCACCTTCTACTCGTCCCTGTACCGGTCCTTCCTGGCCCCGAACACCGGCAGCGACGCCGACGGCCGCTACCGGGGCTGGGACCTGCGCGTCCACCGCGCCCAGGGCTTCACCTACTACCAGAACTGGTCCCTGTGGGACACCTACCGCACCCAGTGCCAGCTCCTCGCCCTGCTCGCGCCCCAGGAGGCCCGCGACATGGCGCTGTCGGTGCTGAAGGTCGGCGAGGAGGGCGGATGGCTGCCCAAGTGGGGCTACGGCACGGTCGAGACGAACATCATGACCGGCGACCCGGTCACCCCCTTCCTGACCACCGCCTACCAGCAGGGCCTGCTGAAGGGGCATGAGGAACGGGCGTACCGGCTGCTGCGCCGCAACGCCGACGGTGTGCCGCCCGCCGGCCTGCCGATCGCGGGCCGCGAGGCGAACGCCGAGTACATCGCGAACGGCTTCGCGCCCTACGTCAAGGGCCGCCCGCAGACCAAGCTCGGCGACTCGGACTACCACCAGGGGGCCTCCGTCACCCTGGAGTACGCGCTGTCCGACGCCATGCTGGCGCAGATGGCGCGCGGCCTCGGCCATGTCGCGGACGCCGAGCGGTACGCGGCCCGCTCCCGCAACTACCGCAACGTCTTCGACCCCTCGACCGGCTTCTTCCGGGCCCGGGACGCCTCCGGAGCCTTCGCCGGACCGGACGACCCGGCCCTGAGCGTGGGCTTCCACGAGGGCACCGCCTGGCAGTACCAGTGGCTGGTGCCGCAGGACCTGCCGGGCATGATCGGACTGATCGGCGGCGAACGGGCGGCGAACGACCGGCTCGACGCGTTCTTCGCCTACGACCGGCTGCTGGCCGACCCCGAGCGCACCGCGCGCGAGGCGTGGGTGCACGGCAACGCGTACGCCTACTACAACGCGGCCACGTACAACCCGCAGAACGAGCCCGACCTCATCGCCCCGTACACCTATCTGTCGACCGGGCAGCCCTGGAAGACCACCGACGTGGTGCACGCGGCACTGACGCTCTTCACGGACTCGCCGACCGGCATGACCGGAAACGACGACCTGGGGACGATGTCCGCCTGGAACGTGCTGTCGTCGATCGGGCTCTTCCCGGTCCAGCCCGGATACGGCACCTGGGGTCTGTCCACGCCCGTCTTCGACCGGGTCGACCTCGCCCTGGACCGCCGCTACTGGCCCGGCGGCCGGCTGACCGTGACCGCGCCCGGCACCTCGGCCACCGACCGCTACGTCCAGTCGGCCCGCACGGACGGATCGCCCTACGGCCGGACCTATCTGACGACCGATGCGCTGCGCTCCCTGCGCCAACTCGCCTTCACCGTCGGCCCCGACCCGTCCGAGTGGGGTACGTCACGAGAGGCGGCGCCACCGGTGCTGAAGTGACCTCAGGCGGCTCTTGAGTCCCGCCCGTTTCACTGAGGGCGGGACTTAATCTGCTGTTAACTGAGCGTAGCCTGATCGTACTTGACCGTAATTGCTTGTGGGAGGTTGACTTCTTGTCCACCCACCGTCGACGCGAGGCAAGCCCTTGACTGCTGACCTGCTCGCTCCCCTCGACCTGGCGTTCTGGAACATCGAGTCCGACCGGCACCCGATGCATCTCGGCGCACTCGGTGTCTTCTCCGCGCACTCGCCCACGGCAGGTGCCCACGCGGCCGATCTGCTCGCCGCCCGTGCCGCGGCCGTGCCGGGACTGCGGATGCGCATCCGGGACGTCTGGCAGCCACCGGACCTGCGCCGGCCCCTGGCCTTCGGCGGCGCCACCCGCGAGCCCGACCCCGGCTTCGACCCGCTGAACCACGTCCGGCTGCACGCCCCGACCGCCGACTTCCACGCCGCCGCGGGCCGGCTCATGGAGCGCCCGCTGGAGCGCGGCCGGCCGCCGTGGGAGGCCCATGTCCTGCCCGGGGAGGACGGCGTCTCCTTCGCCGTGCTCTTCAAGTTCCACCACGCCCTCGCCGACGGCCTGCGCGCGCTCAAGCTCGCCGCCGGAGTGCTGGACCCGGTGGAGCTGCCGGCGCGCAGTCCCCGCCCGATCGAGCCGCCGCGCGGTGTGCTGCCCGATGTGCGCAGACTGCCCGGCCTGCTGCGCGGCGCGCTGTCCGACATGGGCCGGGCCCTCGACATCGGCGCCTCCGTCGCCCTGTCCACCCTCGGCATCCGCACCTCCTCCGCACTGACCGCCGAGCCCAGCGGCACCCGGCGCACCGCCGGAGTGGTCCTGGACCTCGACGATGTGCACCGGATCCGCAAGGCCGTCGGCGGGACCGTCAACGACGTGCTCATCGCCGTCGTCGCGGGCGCCCTGCGCCGCTGGCTCGACGAGCGCGGCGACGGCAGCGAGGGCGTCGCGCCCCGCGCCCTGATCCCTGTCTCCAGGCGCCGCCCGCGCACCGCGCACCCACAGGGCAACCGGCTCTCCGGCTATCTGATACGGCTTCCCGTCGACGACCCCGACCCCGTCAGCCGCCTCGGTACGGTCCGCACGGCGATGAACCGCAACAAGGACGCCGGCCCCAACCGGGGCGCGGGCGCCGTCGCCCTGCTCGCCGACCACGTGCCCGCGCTCGGCCACCGCCTCGGCGGCCCGCTGGTCGGCCAGGCGGCCCGGCTGTGGTTCGACATCCTGGTCACCAGCGTGCCCCTGCCCGGCCTCGGGCTGCGGCTCGGCGGCCACCCGCTGACGGAGGTCTACCCCTTCGCGCCGCTCGCCCCCGGCCAGTCCCTGGCCGTGGCGATCTCCACCTACCGCGGCCGGGTGCACTACGGGCTGGTCGCCGACGCACGGGCGGTGCCCGACCTCGACGTGCTCGCACGGGCGGTGACCGACGAACTGGAGTCACTGATCGCCGCCTGCGACCCCTGAGGGACCGGTCCGCGGACCGGGTTTGGCGGTTCGTCCCGGCGCTCCGTAAAATTCCCCGTTCGAAAGCGGGCGCGAGTCGGAGCGCCGCGCGGTGATCAGGGAAACGGCAGCGCGATGACGGTGACACAGGACGGCCCGATGGCCGAGGACGAGGCGGTCTACGGCCCCGGCATCGACCCCGAGCGCCTGGCCGTCTGCCTCAGTGTGCTCGACGAGCTCGACCAGCTGGACGTCGACCACCCCGACGCCATCGCGGTACGCAGGGCCACCGCCGGCATCTACCGCACGGTCAAGCAGCGCCGCCGCCAGGAGCGCCGGGCCGCCAAGACCGCCCACGACAAGACGGTCACCGAGGCCACCGCGACCGGCTCCGCCCAGCGCATCGACGACGAGACCGAGGGAATCCTGCCGTCGTCGATCACCGAGGAGGGCAGGATCGCGGGGATACTCCAGCGCCCGCGCTCCTGCTACACCTGCAAGACCCGGTTCGTCGAGGTCGATTACTTCTACCACCAGCTCTGTCCGGACTGCGCCCGGACGAACCGGGCCAAGCGCGACGCCCGCGCCGACCTCACCGGCAAGCGCGCGCTGCTCACCGGCGGCCGCGCCAAGATCGGCATGTACATCGCGCTGCGGCTGCTGCGCGACGGCGCCCACACCACGATCACGACCCGATTCCCCAAGGACGCCATCCGCCGCTTCAAGGCCATGGACGACTCGGCGGACTGGATGCACCGGCTGGAGGTCGTCGGGATCGACCTGCGCGACCCGGCGCAGGCCGTGGCCCTCGCCGAGCAGGTCGCCGAGGCGGGTCCGCTCGACATCCTGATCAACAACGCCACGCAGACCGTGCGCCGCCTGCCCTCCGCGTACGCGGCCCTGGTCGAGGGCGAGAGCGCCCCGCTGCCCGCCGGGGAGCTGCCCGCCCACCACGTCATCGGCGCCTTCGGCTCCGGCGCCGTCGACGGCATCGCCGCACTGCCGCTGGGCACCGGCGGCCTGGACGCGCAGAAGGTCGCCGATCTCGCGCTCGTCGCGGGCAACGCCAGCGTCGCCCGGCACCTCGACGGCACCGCCATCGACGCGGGCGGCCTCGTCCCCGACGTCGTCGAGAGCAACACCTGGGTGCAGACCATCGACCAGATCTCGCCGGTCGAGCTGCTGGAGACCCAGCTGTGCAACTACACGTCTCCGTTCATCCTGATCAGCGCCCTGCGCCCGGCGATGGCGGACGCCGCTAAGAAGGCCGCCAGCGGCCGCGCCTACGTCGTCAACGTCTCGGCGATGGAGGGCGTCTTCGGCCGCGGCTACAAGGGTGCCGGGCACCCGAACACCAACGCCGCCAAGGCGGCCATGAACATGGTCACGCGGACCAGCGCCCAGGAGATGTTCCAGACCGACGGCATCCTCATGACGTCCGTCGACACCGGCTGGATCACCGACGAGCGTCCGCACTACGACAAGCTGCGCCTGGCCGAGGCCGGCTTCCACGCCCCGCTCGACCTGGTCGACGGCGCGGCCCGCGTCTACGACCCGATCGTGCGCGGCGAGCAGGGCGACGACCTGTACGGCGTGTTCATGAAGGACTACGCGCCGGGCAAGTGGTGACACCCGCTCCCGGGCGGTGATCCGGTGGCCGCTGTGCGGGTCACGCCGACGTTCCACCAGGCGGGCCCGCGCCGGGTCCGCCGCCCTTCAGGGGTGCCCGCGCGGCCGACTCGATCTCGGGCCCCCGCCGCAGCCGCTCGTGCACCGCGTACGGCCCGGAGCCGGACGCGGCCCGCACCCGGGTCCCGCCGTCCACCAGCAGATCGGCGCCGGTGACCCAGGCGGCCGCGTCCGAGACCAGCCACAGCACCGCCCGCGCGACGTCCTCGGGCTCCCCGATCCGCCCGAGCGGCAGCCCCGCGGCGATCTCCTCCTCGCCCGCCTCCCACACGAACCGGGCCATGTCCGTGCGGACGAGGCCGGGAGAGACGGAGTTGACCCGCACCCGGGGCGCGAGCTCGCCCGCCAGTTGCCGGGTGAGATGGACCAGGGCGGCCTTGCTGGTGCCGTAAGCCCCCACATGCGGCCCCACGTGCCCCGCGCCCTCCGTGCAGATGTTGACCACCGCGCCGCCGTGCTCGCGCATCCACCCCCGCCACGCGCACTGCACCAGCCGCAGCGGTGCCTCGACATTCACCGTGAACGCCTCCCGCCACGCCTCGGGGTCGACGTCCATGAGCGGCCCGTACGGCTGGTTGGTCGCCGCGTTGTTGATCAGCACGTCGAGCCGGCCGAACTCCCGCAGGGCCAGCTCCGTCAGCCGCCGCGGCTGCTCCGGGTCGGCCACGTTCCCGGCCAGCCCGATGCCGCCCAGCTCGGCCGCCGTACGCCGCACCTCGTCCGCGTCCCGTGCGCTCACGCACACCAGCGCCCCGGCGGCGGCGAGTGCCCCGGCCACGGCGCGCCCGATCCCGCGCGTGCCGCCGGTGACGACGGCCGCCCTGCCCTTGAGCCCGTACGACGACGTCATCGCCGTACCGTCTCATGACGGACCGTCAGTCGACAGCCCCCAGCGGCGAGTTCCGGGCCGACACCAGTTCCAGCACGGTGCGCCAGTCCTCCAGGACCCCGGCGTCGAATCCGGCGGTCCGGCTCTCCTCGTCCGCCTGGCGCAGCCGCTGCAGATCGTCGTCGGCGGGGCCGAGGGGTCCGCGGTGGTGGCGTACGAGGTGGGAGACGCGCTCGCCGAGCAGGGGACGTACCGCGTCGGCCGCGCGGTCCGCCTGACCGCTCTCGTCGCCCGGGCCCAGCAGCCGGCCGATGCCGTGCACCAGTCCGGCCACCTGGAGCTCCTTGTCGGCGGGACGGCTGCGGCGCAGCAGGGCGGCGGTCCGCAGCGCGTGCTGGTGCCGGCAGGCATACAACAGGTCCATCAGCTCCTCGACGCTGCGCAGCTCCATGCGTCAGTCCTCCCGCGAGACAGCCGTTGCGGTACCTCAGCAGATCATGGCGAGCTTGCGGCGCGGCCAACGGCAACTGAACTGCACGACGTGGTCGCTCATGTACGCCAAGTGGGTGATCCGAACCAAGCAATATGTAATGAATAGTCCCAGAATGGTGCTGATGGAGTACCGAGCGACTCGAGATAGTTACACCTTGTTTGCACTCCCGATCGAGCGGACCCCCGCTCATTTGGTTACTCTGTACTCCGACGGACAGCAGTACGGGGTCCCACCCACACCCACGGTCCGTCCCGGGACGAGCCGGTTCACCACGGCCTGCCCTTGCGAGTAACCGGCGCCACCGCGTCCGAACTGGCCTTCAATCCAGACCCGAGCGGGCGTCAGGCACCGGATCGCAGACTGACCGGTACGCCCCGAGGGTGACCCGACACATAAGGAGTGCGCGGTGACACCGGAGAAGACGAATCGCGATCAGCGCCCCAAGGAACGCACGGAGCGCGCGGGCCGCAGGCCCGGAGAGCTCGGCAGCCTCGACGTGTGGGCCCGCTCCGCCCCGATCCGCCTCGCGGGCTACGAGGACGACCTCGCCGAACCCCACATCCTGCCGAGCGTGGACTGATCCACCGGTCGGCCGCATCGCGTTCGCCCGGCATGGGCGTGCGAGACTCACGCCCATGCTGATCAGAGAAGCCGTGGCCGACGACTGGCCACGGATCTGGCCCTTCTGGCACCGGATCGTCGCCGCCGCCGAGACGTACGCCTGGGACCCGGACACCTCGGAGGAAGCGGCCCGGTCCCTGTGGATGGGACCGGGCAAGCGGGTGTACGTCGCCGAGGACGACACCGGCGCCGTGGTGGGCTCCGCGTATCTCACCCCGAACTACGGCGGCCCCGCCGCGCGCGTCGCCAACGCCGGGTTCATGGTCGACCCGGACCGGGCCGGCCGCGGCGTCGGCCGCGCCCTCGCCGAGCACCTGCTGGCCGAGGCCGGGACGCAGGGCTATCGCGCGATGGTCTTCAACGCCGTCGTGGAGACCAATCCCGCCGTGAAACTCTGGACCTCCCTCGGCTTCACGATCCTGGGCACGGTGCCGGAGGCGTTCGACCACCCCCGGCACGGCCGGGTGGGGCTGCACATCATGTACAAGGCCCTGGGCTGACGGGCGCGGGACGCGTGCGCTAGTCGAGAGGCGCCGTGCGCTGCCACGGGTGCAGCTTCTCCAACTGCTCGGCCAGCTCCAGCAGGGTCGCCTCGGTGCCCGGCCTGCCCACCAGTTGCACGGCGCAGGGTGCGCCCGAGGGCAGCGTGCCGAACGGCACGGACATCGCGGGCCAGCCCGTGAGGTTCCACGGTGGCGTCAGCGGCGAGTAGTTGGTGTTGGCCAGGACGTTGGGCAGCCAGCCCCGCTCGTGCCAGGCCACCGACCGGGGGGAGCGGCGGGCCAGGGCCGGGGTCAGCAGGACGTCGTGCTCGGTGAAGAAGGGGGTCAGCCGGCTCCGGAGGCGTTCGCGCCGCTCGCCGGTGCGCACGCCCCGCACGAAGCGGCGGCCGACGGCCGCGTGCACCCGGGTCCGCCGGGCCAGCCGCGCCGGGTCGAGGCCCTCGGCGTCCACCGCCGTGCCCGCCGTCCAGTGCTGGAGCGCGGTGACGCCGAGCGAGAGGGGGTACGGCGGATTCGCCCGCCGCACCTGGTGACCGGCCCCGGCCAGCACACCGGCCGCCTCGCGGACCGCGGTCGTGTACGGCTTGGTGACCGTGACACCGGCGAGGGGGCTGCGCAGCGAGACCGCGATCGTGCGGGTCGCGGGCTCCTCATGCCGTACGAACTCCTCCTGGGCCAGCACCGAGAGCACCAGGCGCAGATCCTCGACGGTGGTCGCCAGCGGTCCGTTCTCCGACATGCCGAACCAGTCGCCGTTGCCGATCCCGGCCGGCACCACCCCGTGGCCCGGCTTCAGCGTGACGAGGCCGCAGTTGGCCGCCGGTATGCGCAGCGAACCCATGCCGTCGTTGCCGAGGGCGACCGGGACCATCCCGGCGGCCACCGCTGCCGCGCTGCCGCCCGAGGAACCGCCCGCCGTGCGCGAGGTGTCCCACGGATTGCGGGAGGTGCCGAGCACGCCCTCCGTGGTGCCGAAGATGCACAGCTCGGGCACATTGGTCAGGCCCACGACCAGCGCGCCCGCCGCCCGTAGCCGGGCCACGGTGACATGGTCGTCGTCGGCCGGCGTGTCCGGGGTCGCCACCGAGCCGACGAGGGTGGCCTCGCCGCGCACGGCCAGATTGTCCTTGACCGCCACGGGCACGCCCGCCAGGGGGAGTTCGGCCAGATCGGAGCGGTTCGCCAGCTCGTCGGCGGCCGCGAGCGCCGAGTCGGCCAGCACCTTGCGGAACGCGCCGATGCGGCCGTCGAGGCGCTCGATCCGCGCCAGGTGTTCCGCCACCACCTCCCGGGGAGTGGCCCGCTTCTCGCGTACGGCGGCGGCGATCTCGGCGGCGGTCCGACCGATCCAGCTGGTCACGGGCGCTCCTAGGGAAGGTGCGGGGTGGTGCGCGGGCGCGTACCGGTCGGTACGTAGGGAGAACTGTGCACGGTCGCGCGCGGCGCGTCGAGAGGTCGTCGGGGCCCGGGGTGTCTGTCGAGCCGCCGGTCATCCCCTTCGCTCGACGTACGCCCGCAGGTCGGCGGGCAGCAGGTCCGCGATGCGCGACCGTTCCTCCGGGGTCGCTTCCGGGGCGGGCGCCAGCCGCAGCAGCCCGAGGTGCGCGTCGGCGGGCTCGTGGGCCGCGATCAGCTTCTCGGCCGCCTCGATCCGCACGGTGACGGGCACGTCCTGGTCGGCGAGCACCGAACGCAGGGCTTCCCGCGCCCGGTTGCGTGCCGAACGCCACCTCATGAGGCCGTCCGCCGCCAGGACACGGTGGCGGGCGGGTGCGTGTCCGTCCTCCACGACCCGGCGGTAGGCGGCCTCCGCCTCGCACCCGACGTCCAGCTTCACCCAGGCGGCAGCCACGCCGAGATGGGCCTCGGGGTCCGCCGTGCCGGGACCGGAGAGCGACCGCAGGACGACACGGCCCTCCTCGCCCAGGTCCTCGACGAGCAGAGCGGCGGCCCGCGCGCGGACGTCGACCGGACAGGCCGTGTCCGCGGCCAGGGCGCGGACGACGGGAATGCGGTTGAGGGCGCCGCTCGCGGGGAGGTGCTCGCAGAGGGCGACCCGGAGTTCCGGTGGCGTGGTGCCCTCGGTGGCGAGGGCGTGGCAGGACTCGTCGAGGCTCGCGCCGAGGGTCGTCACCGCCGCGATCCGCTCGGCGAGGGGCGCCGTGGAGTCCCGCACCCATGAGATGAGCTGCTCCCGTACCCGCTCCGAGGTGCCCTCGTCGTGCACCAGCAGCCACAGATGGCCCAGCCGGGTGACCGCTTCCGGGCGCCGCCGTTCGACGGACTCGGTCCAGTACGCCGCGGCCGCACGGGGATCGACGCCGGCCAGCGCGCCCACCGGGACGATCACAGCCTCCTCGCCCTGGGCGAACGCGAGGGTCTGCCACACCGCCGGGTCGTACGCGGAGGTTCCGATTCCGCCCAGGTTCAGCTGGAGGCTCAGCACGTGCAGGGGGTCCGGGCCGACCCCGGCCATGAGGTCCTTCCAGCGCGGGTACGGAACCAGCCCGAGCAGAGCGCCGGCAGCCCGGGCGCGTGCCCACGGCTCGGCCGCGGGATCCTCCGCGATCCGGGTCAGGGTGTCCCGGAGGCGGGGGACGACGACGGCGACCTGCAGCAGGGACTCGGCCTCGATGTCCAGGAGGGATTCCGCGGGCACCGTCACGTCGTCGATCAACGCGTCCAGGCGCCTGCGCAGCGTCACGTCCGGGGTCATGGCATCGGCCAGGGCGAGCAGCCGCCACAGGTGCTCGTCGGGCAGCCCTGCCTCGTCGAGGACGCGGTTCAGGGTCTCGGCGGCGGCTCGCAGGTCGACGTCGGCCAGGTGGTCCAGGGCCCTGATGCGGTCGAGCATGCCGACGCCGGTGTCCTCGGCGATGCGGCGCAGCACAGCCGAGGCGGCGCCCCGGTCACCGGTCTTGAGGAGTTGGGCTGCCGCGTCGCGGCGCACCCGTCCCGGCACGGCGTCGTCCGCCGCGATGCCGTGGAGCAGACCGGCGGTGACGGCAGGGTCGACGTCCTCCAGGGCCTCCACCGCTTCGAGCCGGTCCGCCGCCGCGACACCGGCGTCCTCGGCCATGCGCAGCAGGTGCGTCCGCAGCAGGTCCGAGGCGCCCAGGCCGATGAGCGAGGAGACGTGTTCGAGACGGTCGGTGACCGTGTTGCGCGGATCCTCGAAGGCGTCGACCAGGATCTGCCGGGGTCCGGCCGACTCCCCGAGTTCACGCAGGAGTTCGGAGACCCGCGGAAGGTGCCAGCGGTCGACCGAGAGGGCGCCGAGGCATTCGGCGGCGACGGCCGGCCGGTCGAGCCGGATCAGCCGCCCGACGGCCCGGAGCCGGGTGTACTGGCTCAGCCGGTCGTCGCGTGCCACGCGCTCGACGAGGGCCGCGTCGTCGATGCTGTCCACCGCAATGGCGATCGCGTCCTCGGACGCCCCCGGGCTCTGCACGACCTGTGTGCACAGCAGACGCATCGTCTCCTGGTCCGGGTGCCCCCGCTGTCCGGGGAAGTACTGGGTGGCCCGGTGCCGCAGATACAGCGGAACGGCGGGGTCCGCGCACAGTTCCGCCAGGAGGTCCGGCCGGGCGCGCACCAGCAGAACACCGCTCAGATAGTCGATGATGTGCGGGTCCTCGGCCTGCAGGGGATGCCCGGCCAGGGCGTCGGTGAGCGCCGCGCACGTCTGCGGCGGCAGGTCGTCGGGGAGCAGCCGCAGCAGGTTCTCGACGCA
This sequence comes from Streptomyces sp. NPDC050625, assembly GCF_040654755.1. Taxonomy (NCBI): domain Bacteria; kingdom Bacillati; phylum Actinomycetota; class Actinomycetes; order Kitasatosporales; family Streptomycetaceae; genus Streptomyces; species Streptomyces sp. NPDC050625. The sequence goes on along the minus strand of NZ_JBFAIQ010000012.1, from coordinate 52,636 downwards.
CGTCCGGGGGAAGTCCGCGGTGCGCAGGAGCAGGGCGAGCGCGTCGGTTCCCGCGGCCTCGTCCAGTGCGAGGAGCGCGACGGCGGCCTCCTGCCGGGTTTCCGGCACATGGTCGCGATCCCCGGCCAGAGCCGTCAGACGTCGGCACGCGGCCTCGGGATCGCCCGCCCGCGCGAGGTGGGTGGCCGCCACGACCCGCAGGTCGGCCGGAAGATCCGGGTCGTCGGCGAGTCCGGCGGCGAGGGCCGCGGCCTGTTCCGCGTCGCGCCGCACGTAGTGCCTCAGCGCCCCGGAGCGCGCCCAGTGCGGGACGGTGGGATCGCCGATGACGTCGACCAGGCCCTGAGGGTCGAGCACCGCGTACAACCGGTCCAGCACCGTGTCCACGTCGAGGTCGCCCACGGTGACGTCGCCGTCGTACAGCTTGAGCACGGCCCGGGTGAACCGCACCGTGAGCCGCTCGTCCGTGACGAGTTCGTCGCTGAGGATCGTGGCGCACAGCAACAGGTCGCGCCAGCCGCCCCCGTCCACCACCGCGCGCAGGAACTCGGCGATCGGCATACCCTGTTCGTGCCAGCGGGCGGCCATGAACAGGGCCTGGTTGGGACGTTCGGCCGCGATCGCCTCGCGCACCGTGCGCAGGGCTTCCGGATCCTTCGGATCGAGGCGGTCGGCCAGGGCATGGCCGGCCAGATACTCCTGGACGGTGTGGTGAAGGAAGTAGAGGTCCTCGCCGCGCTGTCGCACCAGACCGGTGAACGTCAGCGCGCGCAGCACGGTCTCCCGCGTCGCCGCATGGGGCGGGTCGTGGTCGGCGAGCACTTCGAGGACCTGGTCGAGCAGCGAGCGGGTGTCCCCGCGCTGCCTCAGCTCCGCCACCGGATGCAGGGCGTCGTACACCCGCTCCAGCAGCAGGGGTGTGATGCCGTGGACGGCCGGGTCGCTCCGTACGAGCCGCTGGGCTCCCTTCTCCCGGAGGATGCCGATGAACCGCGCGTAGAGCCCGGCGGGGTTGCGCGGCAGGTCCCGCACGGCGGCGACCGCACAGATCATCGTCAGGTACAGCGGATTGCGCGCCACCTCGGCGAGCCGTCCGCGGCGCAGATCGCCGGCCAGCGCGAACGCCCGCCGCCCCGCGTCCTCGACGTCGAGCGCCTCGAACCACGCGTGGGCGAGCTGCTCGATCTCGTCGTCGTCGAATTCGAGCAGGGCGTACCGCTCCAGCTCGTCCAGCCGGTTCAGCTCCGCCGTCACCAGCGACCGGCTGGCCACCACGAAGCGCAGATACGGCTCACGCGCCCACCGCTGGATCAACCGGATGACCCTGCCGCGGTCCCCGGGGTCCAGCACTTCGTCGAGCCCGTCGACGCAGACGAGCCAGTCCACCGTCGGCATCGGCCCGTTCTCGAAGAGCTCCGGTGCCGGCGAGCGGCGCAGACCCGGCAGATCCCGCGCCAGCGCGTCGGCCAGCGCCTCGGGCAGTGGGCGGTCCAGCAACTGGTCGGCGGCGACCAGCACCGGGACGTACGGGGGTGCCGCGGCGGGGTCCCCGAGCCATGCGGAGGCGGCGGCGAAGACCAGACGGCGCAGCAGGCTCGACTTGCCGCTGCCCGCGCCTCCGGTGAAGAGCACATGGCGGTGCTCGGCGAGCACACGCCCGGCGGCGGACCTGTTCCGGCCGGCCGGGCGGTGGCCCGGGCTCTCCTCGGCCCGGTCCTCGGTGTGCGAGGCCTCCTGGCGGACGTAGACCGTGGACAGCGGGACGCCGCCGGAATCGGTGAGCAGGGCGGCGTAGGGATGCTCGTCGGCGGCCTCCCGCGCCGCCTCCAGGTAGTCACGCAACAGCGCGCCCGGATATCTGAACCCGCCCGCGCGCAGCTGTTCGTCCGTGAGTGTCCCCAGCCAGGCGACCGGCGCCTGCGGAACCGGGCAGCGGGCCACGACCTCGGAGATCGGGACCAGGTGCGCGCTGCCCGCCTTGTTGGAGCGCGCCAGCATCCCGCACACCGCGCCCGTGCGCTCGTTGACGACCGGGCTGCCGCTGAAGCCCTCGCCGACCGGTGTGCCGTAGCCGCGGGGCATCGGCATCGCGCCGTCGAAGGCGAGCCGGGAGTCGCCCTGGTACTCCAGGCCGGCCCACTGGCCCGCGCGGTAGTCGCCCCTGGGATGGCCAAAGGCCCACATGCGGTCGCCGAACTCGACGTACGGGGAGGTCAGGGCGCACGGCGCCGAGGACACCTGCGGAGTGAAGCGCAGGAACGCGATGTCCAGGCCGTTCACCGCCCGGTACCGTTCGTCGTCCGACACCGTGAGCGTCAGTTCGACGCCCGCGCCGATACGCCCGCGCACACCGCCCGGCCCCGCCACCACATGGGCGCATGTCACCACGACGCCCGGGGCGATCACGAAGCCGGTTCCGCCGGAGCCCGCCTCCGGCAGGTCCAGCGCGACCGTCGCCGCCTCCAGCAACTCCCTCCAGCCGGCCACCCCTACGCTCCCGGAGCCTCCGGCGCGCTCCACTCCAGGGTCACCTTCCAGGTGGACCTGGACGACGCCTTGCCCACCACCGCCAGGAACTGTCCGGTGTCGAAGGAGACGTCGCAGCCGAACTCGACCGTGGCCTTCGACGCCCCCGTCTGCTGGAGCCGCGTGCCCATGGCACGGGCGACCGCCGTCAGGCCGTCGAGCACCGGTTCGAGACGGGGGCGGCGCCAGCCGATCTCCTGTTCCTCACCCAGGTCGAGCCCCGGCTGCCGTCCGCCGGGAGCGACCGACATCAGCACCGTCTGGCCGTCGATCTCGACCGGGACCATCGTCTCAGCGCCCTCGTCCAATCCCATGTTCCTTCCCCCGTGGCCGACTTCGGACGGACGGCTCATCGTAGCGAGCGGCGGCCGCGGTGCTGCCCCGGACCGTCAGGCGCGGCACCGGTACCCGCACCGCGCGCGCCGCGCCCCCGTCCAGCAGCGCGGTCAGCTCGCGTGCCGCCGTACGCCCGAACTCCCCGCTGTCCCGGGACAGCGCCGACAGCCACGGCTTGACCATGCGGCACAGCGCCGAGTCCTCCCAGGACACCACGGACACGTCCGCGGGCACGGAGAAGCCGAGTTCGGCGGCGGCGGCGACACCGGCGACGGCCATCACGTCGTTGTCGTAGATGAGGGCGGTCGGGGGAGGGGAGCCGCGCAGCACCCGGCGGGTGACGGCCGCGCCCTCGGCGTCCGAGTAGTCGGTGGTCACCGACGTCACCCCGGTCAGGCCGCGCCGCTCGGCCTCGGCGCGCAGGGTGCGGATACGGCGCTGGGTGTGCGCGAGCCCGGGCAGTCCGGCGATGTGGACGATCCGGCGATGGCCGAGGGCGGTCAACTCGTCGACGACCGAGGCCATCGCGCCCGCGTCGTCCGCCCACACCGTCGACAGCCCGGGGTGCCGCTCGTCGGGCGCGCCGCCGATCACCACGGCGGGCAGACCGAGTTCGTCCAGCAGGTCGGGGCGCGGGTCGTCCACGCGCGGGTCCACGACGAGCACTCCGTCCACCCGGTGCTCGGCCCACCAGCGCCGGTACACCGCGCACTCGTCAAAGACGTCCTCCACCACCTGGAACAGCAGCCCGAGATGACGCTCCGCCAGCACCTCCTGGATCCCGGAGAGAAGCTGCAGGAAGAAGGAGTCCACGCCGAGCGTGTGGGCGGGACGGGCCAGGACGAAGCCGACCGTGGCCGCGCCCTCCCCGGACAGGGCGCGGGCCGCAGTGCTGGGCCGCCAGCCCAGCTGCTCGGCGACCCGGCGCACCCGGTCGCGGGTGACCTCGGAGACGCCCGGACGGCCGTTGAGCGCGAAGGACACCGCGCTCTCGGAGACACCGGCGCGCTGCGCGATGTCCTTCATCGTCGGCCGGCGGGCGGGGGAACGCTTGGCTGTCACGTTGCTCCCATTTCTGCGCGGATTACAGCTAATGCGCTTGAGTGGAAGAACCCTAAAGCGCATTAGCGATCCATCGCAAGTTTTCAGCCACACCCGCATTGAACTGCACTAATGTCAGGAGAATTTCTTTAGCTGCGGCCAATCCATTGACTTCTCCCGAACGCCGCGGGCATGGTCGCTGGCGTCCCAGCCGCCGACGCCGCCAAGGGAGCCGTGTCACCGTGCCCACATCCCGCAGAGCCTTCGCCGCTGCCGCCGTCGCCGCCCTCGTCCTGCCGCTGAGTGCCTGCGGCTCCGGCGACGACGGCGGCGGATCGACCGACGCCTCCGGCAAGGTCGAGGGCGACATCACCTTCCAGACCTGGAATCTGCGCGCCAACTTCAAGTCCTACTTCGAGGGCGTGATCGCCGACTTCGAGAAGAAGTACCCCGGGACCCACGTCAAGTGGATCGACCAGCCCGCCGAGGGATACGCCGACAAGATAAGCGCCGACGCCGCCGGCGGCACCCTGCCCGACGTCGTCAACGTCTCACCCGACCTCGTCGCCCCGCTCGCGATGGCGGGCCTCGCGCTCGACCTCGACAAGGCCGCCGCCAAGTACAAGTCCGAGTACCTGGACGGGGCGTGGGCGAGCCACCGGATACCGGGGACGAGCGGGACGTACGCCTTCCCCTGGTATCTGAACACCGGCCCGCTGTTCTACAACAAGTCCCTGTTCGAGAAGGCCGGGCTCGACCCGGAACAGCCCCCGAGGACCTACGACGAACTCTTCGCCGACGCCCTGAAGCTGGCCGGGCAGAGCGACGGCAAGGTCGCCACCCTCGCCAACGTGCCCACGATCGAGGACTTCGGCCGCTACGGCGGCCGGCTCATGAACCAGCAGGGCACCGGCTTCGCCTTCAACGACACGAAGGGCGTCGAACTCCTCACCAAGTACAAGGAGTTGTACGACGCCAAGGCGCTCGACCCGCAGGCCCTGACCGCGACCCCGGAGTCCTCCGGCAAGAAGTTCCTCACCGAGGCCGTCGCCATGAACCCCGGCAGCGCCCTCGACCTCGGCAACTTCAAGAAGCAGGCGCCGAACCTGTACCGGAACATCGGCATCACCGACCAGATCACCAGCACCGGTCACGTCAACATGTATGTGATGGGCGTGATGGTCAACTCCCGCACCAAGCACACGCCCGCCGCGGTCGCCTTCGCGCACTATGTGACCGACGCGCGGAACCAGATGTCCTTCGCCAAGAAGGTCGCCATCTTCCCGAGCACCGCCGGCTCCCTCGACGACCCGTACTTCACCAAGGAGGACGGGACCGACGAGACGAAGGTGCGGATCGCCGCCGCCAAGTCCCTGAAAAACGCCGTCAATTACACACCGGTGCTGTTCAGCGAGCAGATGAAGACCGCGCTGCGCAACGAGGTCGCCAAGGCGCTCCAGGGCAAGGAGAGCCCCAAGACGGCTCTTGACAACGCTGTCAAGGCCTGCGACCGGCTCCTTCAGCAGCAGGGCTGAGCGGAGATGGCGGATCTCACGGTACGGTCCCGGGTGCGGCGCCAACTGCCCACCAGCCCCTGGCTCTTCGCGGCCCCGGGGCTCCTCGTCACCGGCGCCTTCGTGCTCTACCCCTTCCTCTCCACCCTGTACAACTCCCTCACCGACCGGCGCACCCTGATCCCGGGCCGCTTCGTGGGCCTCGCCAACTTCCGTGAGCTGCTCCACGACGACATGTTCTGGACCGGGCTGCGCAACAGCACGCTCTACGTCCTCGGCGTCGTACCGGCGCTGGTCGTCCTGCCGCTGCTGCTCGCCCTGCTGGTGCAGAAGAACATCCCCGGCATCACCTTCTTCCGGTCCGCCTTCTACACCCCGGTCGTCGCGTCGATCGTCGTGGTCGGGCTCATCTGGGTGTGGCTGCTGGACGAACGCGGGCTGGTCAACTCCCTCCTGGAGACGGTCGGGATCGGCCGGGTCGGCTTCCTCAGCGACCAGTGGCTGCTCCTGCTGAGCGCCATGGCCGTCACGGTCTGGAAGGGCCTCGGCTACTACATGATCATCTATCTGGCCGCGCTGGCGAACGTCCCCCGCGAACTGCACGAGGCCGCGGCGGTGGACGGCGCGGGCCCGGTGCGCCGCTTCCTCGCGGTCACCGTGCCCGCCGTGCGCTCCACCATGGTCCTGGTCGCCGCGCTCTCCTCGGTCGCCGCCTTCAAGGTGTTCTCCGAGGTCTATCTGATGGCGGGCCCGAGCGGCGGCCCGGCCGGCGAGGACACCACCCTCGTGATGCTCGTCCAGCGCACCGGCACCGGCCTGACCGGCCGCGTCGGCTACGCGTCCGCCCTGTCGGTCGTCGTCTTCGCCGTGACCGTCGTACTGATGCTGCTGGTCCTGCGCGCCGACCGGAGGGACGAGACATGAGCGTCATGGAGAGGGTACGACCCCCGCGGGCGCCCGCCGCCCGGGAGACCCGGGTCAGGGACGAGCACGGACGCCGCATCCGGGTGGGGGAACTGGTGCTGCGCTACACGCTGTTGCTCATCGTGCTGGCGCTCACCGTCGGACCGTTCCTGTGGCAGCTGTCCACCTCGCTCAAGGGCCCCACCGAGGACATCTTCGGCTCCCCGCCCACGTTCCTGCCCCGCCATCCCACCCTGCACAACTACGCGCGGGTCGCCGACACCATCCCCGTCTGGGACTACGCCCTCAACTCACTGAAGGTCGCCGGCGCCAACGTCGTGACCAACTGCGTCGGTTCGGCGCTCGCCGGGTACGCCCTGGCCCGGCTGCGCTACCGAGGCCGCGGGGTCGCCACCCTCGCCTTCGTCCTGGCGATGCTCGTGCCCGTCGAGGGCATCGTCATCGCCCAGTTCACCACCATGCGCGAACTCGGCCTCAACAACACCCTCATCGGCGTCGTCCTGCCCGGCTCCATCGGCGCCGTGAACGTCCTGCTGATGCGCAACGCCTTCCGCAACCTGCCGTACGAGATCGAGGAGGCCGCCTTCGTCGACGGCGCGAGCGCCTGGCAGCGGTTCCTGCGGATCGCCCTGCCCTCGGTGAAGGGGACCCTCGCCGTCGTCGCGATCTTCGCCTTCATGGGCGCCTGGGACGACTTCCTGTGGCCGCTCATCGTGCTCAGCGACCCGTCCAGGTTCACCCTCACCATCGGACTCAACTATCTGCACGGCACCTTCGCCAACGACGAACGGCTCGTCGCCGCCGGCACGGTCATCGCCGTGGCACCGCTCATCGCCCTCTTCGCCTGTCTCCAGCGGTACTTCTTCCGCGGGGTCGGCGAGGGCGCCGTCAAGGGCTGAACCCCGTTTCCCCGCTCGCAAGGACACCGCATGCCTCCTGCCGTGCGCTTCGGCGTCAACTACACCCCGAGCGAAGGGTGGTTCCACCACTGGCTGGACTTCGACCCGGACTCCGTGCGCGCCGACCTCGACTCGATCGCCGCACTGGGCCTCGACCACATCCGGGTATTCCCGCTGTGGCCGTACTTCCAGCCGAACCGCACACTGATCCGGCCGCGCGCCGTGGAGCAGCTCGTCGCGCTCGCCGACGCGGCCGCCGAGTGCGGACTCGACGTCAACGTGGACGGACTGCAGGGGCACTTGAGCAGCTTCGACTTCCTGCCCGCCTGGACGGGCACCTGGCACCGGCGCAACCTCTTCACGGACCCGGACGTGGTCGAGGCGGAGGCCGACTACCTGCGGACCCTCGCGGCCGCCCTCGCCGACCGGCCCAACTTCATCGGGATGACGATCGGCAACGAGGTCAACCAGTTCGCCGCCGGTCCCCACCCCGACCCCGACCGCATCACCTCCGAGCAGGCGGCACAGTGGCTGTCCCGGCTCCTCGCCGCGTGCGCCGAGGGCGCTCCCGGCCGGCTCCATCTGCACGCCTCGTACGACGCCGCCTGGTACCAGGACGACCAGCCGTTCACCCCGGAGCACTCGGCCCTCCTGGGCGACGTCACCGCCGTGCACTCCTGGGTCTTCAACGGCACCGCCCAGCGCCACGGCCGCGCCTCCGTGCCGACCGAGCACCACGCCGCGTATCTGATCGAACTGAGCAAAGCCTGGGCCGACCACCCGCACCGGCCCGTGTGGCTCCAGGAGGTCGGCGCGCCCGCACCGCTCGTCCCGGCCGCACACGCGGCCGCGTTCACCGAGGCGACCGTCGCGAACGCGCTGGACTGTCCCGATCTGTGGGGCATCACCTGGTGGTGCTCCCACGACGTCTCCCGCACCCTCGCCGACTTCCCCGAACTCGAATACACACTGGGCCTGTTGACCAACGACCGACGGCCCAAGGACATCGCGCGCGTGCTCGCGGCCGCGGCCCGCGAACCCCGGGCCGAACCCACCGCCCGCGGTACGGCACTCGTCGTACCGGCCGCACCGGCCCACCGCTCGCGGTGCGCCCCCGGCGGACCCGTCTTCGACGCGTTCTTCCGGCTGACCGCCGACGGCGCCCGCCCCACCACCGTCCTCGACTCCCGCGCGGACGACAAGGACCACCTCGCCGCCCGCGGCATCACCGAAGTCGTCACTTCCGACCAGGTACTCCCCACCCCACAAGGAGGCACCCGCTCGTGAACCCGACCAGACGCACCGTCCTGATCGCCGCCGGCGCGGCGGCCCTGACGCCGTCCCTGCCCGCCGCCGCGGCCCCGAAGGCCGGCGCCGCGACCCAGCCGTACGCCTCCTACTGGTACCCGGACTCGTTCCCCTCGGGCACCCCGGACACCGGCGTCACCTGGCGCAGCCTGAAGAGCTGGCGGGCCGCCGACGACCCCGACCTCGCCTTCAACGCGGCCACCGTGCCGCTCGCCGCCCGCTTCACCCCGACCCCGGCCAACACCACCGCCCGCGCGGGCCAGGCCCGCATCCAGGCGCTGGTCTCCTTCGGGCCCACGTCCGGCAACCCGTCCCAGGGCTCCGCCACCGCCGACCACTACGCCCTCACCCACTGGGCGTACCTGGACGAACTCGTCTTCTGGGGCGGCTCGGCGGGCGAGGGCCTGATCCTCGCCCCGAACGCGCCGATCGTGGACGCCGCCCACCGGCACGGCGTACCCGTCCTCGGCAACGTCTTCCTGCCGCCCGTCGCCTACGGCGGACAGCTCCAGTGGACCCGCGACCTCGTCCAGAAGGACTCCGCCGGGCACTACCCGCTGGCCGCGCAGCTCGTCGCCGTGGCGGCGGCACACGGCTTCGACGGCTGGTTCGTGAACGCCGAGACGGGCGGCGGGAACAGCGCCCTGGGCTCCGCCATGCTCGGTTTCGTACGGGAGCTGAAGTCCCTCGCCGCGGCGAAGGGGCAGCGGGTCACCTGGTACGACGCCATGACCGTGAACGGGAGCGTGAGCTGGCAGGGGGCGCTCGACAGCCAGAACCAGGCGTTCTTCCAGGCCGCCGACGACATGTTCGTCGACTTCCGGTGGAGCTCGGGCACGCTCGCCTCCTCGGGGCGCAAGGCGGTCCGAGTGGGGCGGAACCGCTATGAGCTGTGGGCGGGGGTCGATGTCGAGTCCAACGGCTCGAACACCTCCGTGAACTGGGACGCGATCGTGCCGACCGGGAAAGCCCATGTCACCTCGATCGGCTTCTACCGGCCCGAGTGGACGCGCAACCATCTGCCGGCGGGGCGTACCCCGGGCGACTTCCACGCCGCCGACGACCGGTTCTGGACCGGGCGGTCGCTGGATCCGTCGCGGCCGGACGGGAGCGACCCGTGGCGGGCGCCCGCGGTGTCGGTCGCGGACCGCTCGACCGTGTCGTCGGTGCCGTTCGCGAGCGTCTTCAACACCGGGCACGGGCTGCGCTGGTACGAGGAGGGGGCGGTCGCCTCGGACACGCCGTGGAACCACCTCGGCCTCCAGGACCGGCTGCCGTCCCGCCGGTGGGCGGTGCGCACCACGGGACAGCGGCCGACCGTCACCTTCGACTTCGCGGACGCGTGGCGGGGTGGCAGCAGTGTGCTGGTGGACGGTGAACTGGATCAACCGGTCGTCCTGGACCTGTATGCGACACGGCTGCCGATCACTGTTGACACGGTTGTCGAGCTGACGCATCGGGCCGACGCCGGAAGTGTGGACATCGAGCTGGCTGTTGCCACCGCCGAACCGGGCAGCGCCGGCGCGACACCGCCGTACACCTATCTGCCTGTGAACTCGGTCAACGCCTGGCACACATCGACCGTACGGCTCACCGGCCTGTCCGGGACGATCCACGCCCTCGGCATCCGTCTCACCGCACCGGGCGGCGGCTCCGTGCGCTGGCGGCTGGGCGGCCTCGCCGTCCGCGACACCGCCGCGGCTCCGGCGGCCCCCGCCGACCTGCGGATCACCGCCGCCTCCGGGGGCGGCGACCTGCGCTTCGCGTGGAGCGCCGCTCCCGGACCCGTACGCCACTACGAGCTGCACCGCCTCCTGCCCGACGGCACCCGCCGCTTCCTCGGCGGCACCTGCCAGCGCGTCCACCACGCGGCCGGTCTGCAACCCGCACCGGGAGAGACGACCGCACGATTCGAAGTGCGCTCGGTGGGGGAGCTGTACAACGCCTCGACTCCCGTGACCGTCACCCACACCTGGTAATCACCGGAACCCAGCAGGGAGCACCCCGCATGCATGACGACCGCAGCCTGGTCGAAGCCCGTCTGAGGCGCGTCCTCGACGAACGCGTCCGCCCCGCCGTGTACCCCGAGTCCGTGCCCCTCCAGGTCGCGGTGTGGCACGCGCCCGGCGAACCCGTACCGGTCGCCGAGGGGCTCGCGGCCGAGCCCGAGCCGATCGCGGTGGGCGCCCGGTGGGGTGCTCCCTGGGGCACCAGCTGGTTCCGGGTGACCGGGACCGTGCCCGAGGCCTGGGCCGGAAGGACCGTCGAAGCCCTCCTCGACCTCGGCTTCGACGAGAACATGCCCGGCTTCCAGTGCGAGGGCCTGGTCTACCGGCCCGACGGCACCCCGGTGAAGGGCCTCAACCCGCGCAACCAGTGGGTGCGCATCGGCGCGCCCGTCGAGGGCGGCGAGGAGGTACGGCTGCACATCGAGGCCGCCTCCAACCCCGTCATCCTCGACTACCACCCCTTCCGGCCCACACAGCTGGGCGACAAGGACACCGCGGGCAGCGAGCCGCAGTACACCCTCGCCCGTATGGACCTCGCGGTCTTCGACGAGACCGTGTGGCAGCTGGTGATCGACCTGGAGGTGCTCGGCGAGCTGATGGCCGAGCTGCCCCTGGAGTCGGCGCGCCGTTGGGACATCCTGCGCGCGCTGGAGCGGGCGCTCGACGCCATCGACCTACAGAACGTCAACCAGTCGGCGGCCGCGGCTCGTTCCTGCCTCACCGAGGTCCTAGCGGCCCCGGCCGTCCCCTCCGCCCACCGCATCAGCGCCGTCGGCCACGCGCACATCGACTCGGCGTGGCTGTGGCCGCTGCGCGAGACGGTCCGCAAGGTGGCCCGTACGACGGCCAACATGACCGCCCTCATCGAGGACGAGCCCGACTTCGTCTTCGCCATGTCGCAGGCCCAGCAGTGGGCGTGGGTGAAGGAGCACCGGCCCGAGGTGTGGGCGCGGGTGAAGAAGGCGGTGGCGGACGGACGGTTCGTGCCGGCCGGTGGCATGTGGGTGGAGTCGGACACCAACATGCCGGGCTCGGAGGCGATGGCCCGTCAGTTCGTGCACGGCAAACGGTTCTTCCTCGACGAGTTCGGCATCGAGAACGACGAGGCCTGGCTGCCCGACACCTTCGGCTTCGCGGCCGGGCTGCCGCAGATCATCAGGGCCGCCGGTGCCAAGTGGCTGCTCACGCAGAAGATCTCCTGGTCGCAGACCAACAAGTTCCCGCACCACACCTTCCAGTGGGAGGGCATCGACGGCACGCGGATCTTCACGCACTTCCCGCCCGTCGACACCTACAACTGCTCCATGCGCGGCGCCGAGATCGCCCACGCGGCCCGCAACTTCAAGGACAAGGGGTCCGCCCGGCACTCCCTCGCGCCCACCGGCTGGGGAGACGGAGGCGGTGGCACGACCCGCGAGATGGTCGCCAAGGCGGCCCGCCTGCGGGATCTGGAGGGCTCGGCGACGGTCGTCTGGGAGACCCCCGCGGCCTTCTTCGAGAAGGCGGAGGCCGAGTACGCCCATCCGCCCGTCTGGGTCGGCGAGCTCTACCTCGAACTCCACCGCGCCACCCTCACCAGCCAGGCGCGGACCAAGCAGGGCAACCGCCGCAGCGAACACCTCCTGCGCGAGGCGGAGCTGTGGGCCGCGACGGCCGCCGTGCGCACCGGATTTCCTTATCCCTACGAGGAGTTGGACCGGATCTGGAAGACGGTCCTGCTGCACCAGTTCCACGACATCCTGCCCGGTTCCTCCATCGCCTGGGTGCACCGCGAGGCCCGCGCCACGTACGACCGTCTCGCCGCCGAACTCGACGCGATCATCGACGCGGCCCAGCGGGCCCTGGCCGGTGAGGGCCCGACCCCCCTCGCCTTCAACGCGGCCCCGCACACCCGGGCCGGCATCCCGGCGGGCGGCGCGGGCACACCGGTGACCGAGGGCGGGACGACCCTGTCACCCGGCCCGGACGGCGGACACGTGCTGGACAACGGTCTGCTGCGGATCGTGATCGACGCCAACGGCCTGGTCGTGTCGGCGTACGACATCGACGCCGACCGCGAGACGATCGCCCCGGGCCGGGCCGCCAACCTCCTGCAACTCCACCCGGACTTCCCGAACATGTGGGACGCCTGGGACGTCGACGCCTTCTACCGCAACACGGTCACGGACCTCACGGACACCGACGAGGTGACCGAGGGGGAGGACGGCCGGTCGGTGCGGATCGTACGGTCCTTCGGTGCCTCCCGAGTCACCCAGGTGCTGTCGCTGCCGCCGGGTGAGCGGCGACTGGTCCTCGACACCGAGGTCGACTGGCACGAGACGGAGAAGTTCCTCAAGCTGGCCTTCCCACTGGATCTGCACGCCGAACGGTACGCGTCCGAGACCCAGTTCGGGCACTTCCACCGGCCCACGCACACCAACACGTCCTGGGAGGCTGCCAAGTTCGAGGCCTGCAACCACCGCTTCGTCCATCTGGAGGAGCCCGGGTGGGGTGTCGCGGTCGTCAACGACTCGACGTACGGCCATGACGTGACCCGTACCGTCCGCACCGACGGCGACCGCGGTACGACCACCACGGTGCGCGTCTCCCTGCTGCGCGCCCCGCGCTTCCCCGACCCCGAGACCGACCAGGGCGTCCACCGCTTCCGGCACGCGCTGGTACCGGGCGCGGGCATCGGCGACGCGGTCCGCGAGGGCTGGCGGATCAACCTCCCGGAACGCCGGCTGACCGGCGCCCACGAGGTCGCTCCGCTGGTGGCGGTGGACGACTCCGCGGTCGTGATCACGGCGGTGAAGCTGGCCGACGACGGCAGCGGCGACGTGGTGGTGCGCCTGCACGAGGCCCACGGAGGACGGGCCAGGGCGACGCTGACGGCAGGCTTCGAGGTCGCGGACGTCACGGCCACGGACCTGTTGGAGCGCGCGTGGGACGAGGGGGAGCAGCCGCCGCAGCGGGACGGCGACCGCGTCACCGTACGGCTGCGCCCGTTCGAACTGCTGACGTTGAGGCTGCGCAGGGGATGAACCCGCGGTACGCACGGCCCGCGCCCGGGGTTTCCCTGGCGCGGGCCCGGCCACGATGATGTGCCGATGAGACGAAGAAGGGTCCCGGACAACTCCTGGACCGCGGAGCCGGATCCCCTGCTCGCCCTCGCCCGACGGGAGTTGACGTTCTACGCACGGACCTGCGACCGGGCCAGGAAGCTGCACCACGTCACCGAACTCGGCGCTCTGCTCACCACGTCGGTGACGGTCGTGGCCGCCGGTCTGCACGCTCCCGCCTGGCTGACCGCGCTGATCGCGGGCGGCGCCGTCTTCTTCACCGGCATGCGCCAGCTGTACGGCGCCGGCTCGCGCTGGGTGCTGGCCGCGCAGGCGCGCGAGACCCTGCGCCGGGCGATCGACCGCTACCTCCTCCTGCCCGAGCCCGAACGAGACACCGCGGCCCGGCAGGCATTGCAAACGGTGGTCGAGGAGGTCGGGGCCAACGAGCTACGGGCCTGGTCCGAGGCACGCGGAGGGCGCCCGGAGCCACCGGTGCCGGTGGCGGGCGGGTGACCGGGTGCGGGTGGGGCGGGGCCCCGGCTGGGTCTTGAGCCGCTCCTCGATCTTGATGTGGGCTGGTCAGGGCCCCAGTTGGGCTCTGAGCCACTCCTCCACCTCGCCCACGTGCGCGGCCGCCGCCGCGCGGGCGGCCTCCGGGTCGCGGGCGGCCAGGGCGCGGTGGATCGCCGTGTGTTCGCGGCGGGTGCGGGCGAACGCGCCCTCCTCCTGGTAGCCGCGCCAGACGCGGGCGCGGAAGGTGCGGGAGGACAGGCCCTCCAGGATCGCCGCCATGGTGTCGTTGCCCGCGGCGGCCGCGATCTCGCGGTGGAAGGCGAGGTCGTGGGCGAGGATCTCCTCGGGGTCGTCGGTGGCGTTCATCGCCGTCAGATGCTTCTCCACCTCGGCGAGCCGGTCCGGGGTGATGCGCGCGGCGGCCAGGGCGGTCGCCGTGGACTCCAGGATCCGGCGCACCTCCAGCAGTTCGACCAGTCGCGGTCCCCGGGAGAGGTCGGCGACCACCCCGAAGGTCTCCAGGAGGTCGCCCGCCTCCAGCGCGGTGACATAGATACCGGATCCGTGCCGGGCCTCCAGGACGCCCAGCACGGTCAGCGCGCGGATCGCCTCCCGCATCGAGCTGCGGGAAATACCCAGCTGGGCGGCCAGATCCCGCTCGGTGGGCAGACGCTGGCCCGGTTCGAGGCTGCCGTCGGCGATCATCGCCTTGATCCGCTCGATGGCGCGCTGCGTCACGGTGCCCTTCTGCGGGGCTGCTTCCTCCACGCCATTCCTCCAGTCGCCGAGTGCGTCGCAGTCTAACCATCAAGGTGGTCCGACCACTACGGGCAAGAAGCGGCGAAATCTGCGTTCGGAGGCTGTTGTATTGCGGGAGTGGTCTGATAAGTATGCGGGCATCTGCTCGAACACGCTCGATGAGGAGCTGCCAGATGCCCGGCAGAACACTGAGGAAGCGGAACAGGACCCGGATCATCGGCGTGGCGGCCCTGGCCGTCGGCGCCTCGCTCGTACTCGCCGCCTGCGGCAGCACCAAGGACGACGGCGCCACGGGCGCCAAGGGCGGCGGCACCGGCAAGGTCGGGGTGATCCTGCCCCTGCTGACCTCGCCGTTCTGGCAGTCGTACAACGACTACGTGCCGAAGATGGCCAAGTCGGAAGGTGTCGACGCGCTGAAGACCGTCAACTCCAACAGCGACGCCTCGCAGCAGATCACCGACATCAACAACGAGCTCAACCAGGGCGTCAGGGGCCTGGTCGTCGCCCCGCTGGACAGCGCCGCCATCGAGGCCGGACTCGACCAGGCCGACCGCAAGGGGGTGCCGGTCGTCGCCGTCGACGTCGCGCCCGACAAGGGCAAGGTCGCCATGGTCGTCCGCGCCGACAACGTCGCCTACGGCACCAAGGCCTGCGACTACCTCGGCAAGCACATCACCGGCGGCAAGGTCGTGCAGATCATGGGCGACCTCGCCTCGGTCAACGGCCGGGACCGCTCCGAGGCCTTCCGGACCTGCGTGAAGAAGAACTACCCGAAGCTCAAGGTGCTGGAGATCCCCGCCAAGTGGGAGTCCGACACCGCGGCCTCCAAGCTCGACACGCTCCTCAACGCCAACCCCGACATCAAGGGCATCTACATGCAGGCCGGCGGGGTGTATCTGGCACCCACCCTGCAGACCCTCAAGTCGAAGAACATGCTCAAGGCGGCGGGCCGGCAGGGCCACATCGCCATCGTCTCCAACGACGGCATCCCGCAGGAGTACGACGCCATCCGCAAGGGCGAGATCGACGCCACGGTCTCCCAGCCGGCCGACGCCTACGCCAAGTACGGCATGTACTACATCAAGGCGGCGATGGAGGGGAAGACGTTCCAGCCCGGCCCCACCGACCACGACTCGACGATCGTCAAGCTGCCCAGCGGCATCCTGGAGGACCAGCTGCCCGCGCCCCTGGTCACCAAGGACAACGTCGACGACCCGAAGCTGTGGGGCAACACCGTCGAATGAGCGCACCCGAGTACACGCCGCTGGTGGAGGCACGCGGCATCGTCAAGCGCTACGGCCCCACGGTCGCCCTCGCCGACGGCCGGCTCACCGTGCTGCCCGGCGAGTCGCACGCCCTGGTCGGCCGCAACGGCGCGGGCAAGTCCACCCTTGTCAACGTCCTCACCGGCCTTCAGGCCCCGGACGAGGGCACCGTCCGCTTCGACGGCCGGCCCGCGCCCCCGCTCGCCGACCGCGACGCCTGGCGGAGCAAGGTCGCCTGCGTCTACCAGAAACCCACGGTCGTGCCGGAGTTGACGGTCGCAGAGAACCTCTTCATCAACCGTCAGCCGCTCAACCGGGGCTTCATCAGCTGGCGCAGACTGAAGACCGAGGCCGCCGAACTCCTCGGCACCTGGGACGTCCACGTCGACCCCGAGGCCCGCACCGCCGACCTCAAGGTCGAGGACCGCCAAATGGTCGAGATCGCTCGGGCGTTGAGCTTCGGTGCCCGGTTCATCGTGCTCGACGAGCCGACCGCCCAGCTCGACAGCCGGGAGATCGAGCGGCTGTTCAGCCGGATGGGGGCGCTGCAGGACTCCGGCGTCACCTTCCTGTTCATCTCCCACCACCTCCAGGAGGTGTACGAGGTCTGCCAGACCGTCACCGTGCTGCGCGACGCCCGCTGGATCACCACCGCCCCCGTCGCCGACCTGCCCAGGGCGGCCCTGGTGGAGTCGATGGCGGGGGAGACGGTCACCCGGTACGACCAGGTGCGCGCCACGGTCGCCGCCGATTCCCCCGTCGTGCTCGACGTGCGCGCCCTCCACTCGGCCGCGTACCGGGACGTCGACCTCACCGTGCGCGCTGGTGAGGTCGTCGGACTCGCCGGAACCAGCGGCAGCGGCAAGGTCGAGCTGGCCGAGTCGCTCGCCGGACTGCACACCCCGAGCGGCGGGTCGGCCCGGCTCGACGGGAAGGCGCTCCCCTTCGGCGACGTACGGGCCGCGCTGACGGCGGGTGTCGGCTGCGTTCCCCGCGACCGGCACGAGCAGGGCCTCGTCCCGTCCATGACCATCGGCGACAACACGACCATGAGCGTCCTGGACCGGCTCGGCCGTCACGGCTTCGTCGGCACCCGGCGCAGGCGCGGCTTCGCCACCGAGCTGATCGAGCGCCTCGACATCCACACCGAGGGCCCCGAACAGCCCGTGTCCGACCTCTCCGGCGGCAACGCGCAGAAGGTCGTCATGGCCCGCGCCCTCGCCTCCGACCCCCGTCTCCTCGTCCTCATCAACCCCACCGCCGGCGTCGACGTGAAGTCCAAGGAGTCCCTGCTGGCCCGCATGGACGGCGCCCGCGAGGACGGCACCGCCGTGCTCGTCGTCTCCGACGAACTCGACGACCTGCGCCGCTGCGACCGCGTCCTCGTGCTCTTCCACGGCCGCGTCGTCGCCGAGCACCCGGCCGGCTGGCGCGACCACGAGCTGATCGCCTCCATCGAAGGAGTGGACCATGGCTGACACCAAGGCCCCACCGCTCACCCCGGTACGCTCCCCCGACCCGCGGGCGGCCAGGGCCGTACTGATCCGCCGGGCCCGCGAACTCGCCCTCGTACCGGCCCTGTTGCTGCTGATGGTGCTGGGCGCGGTGGTCAACGACTCGTTCCTCACCGAGCGCAACCTCATCTCCGTCCTCGGCGCCTCGGCCGCGCTCGCGATGGTCGTGCTCGCCGAGTCGCTGGTGCTCATCACCGGCAGGTTCGACCTGTCCCTGGAGTCGGTCGTCGGCATCGCGCCCGCCGTCGGAGCGCTTCTGGTGCTGCCCTCCGCCCAGTCCGGCTGGGGCACCGAACTCCCGGCACCGCTCGCGCTGTTCGCGGTCCTCCTCGTCGGCGCGGCCGTCGGTGCCTTCAACGGCGTCCTGGTCGTCAGGTTCCGGCTCAACGCGTTCATCGTGACGCTCGCGATGCTGATCGTGCTGCGCGGACTGCTGGTCGGCGCGACCAAGGGCAAGACGCTCTTCGGCATGCCGGACAGCTTCTACTCGCTGGCGACCACCACCTTCCTCTCCGTCCCGATGTCGGTGTGGGTCGCCGCCGTCGCCTTCGCCGTCGCCGGGTTCGTACTGAAGTACCACCGCGTCGGCCGCGCCCTGTACGCCATCGGCGGCAACGCGGACGCGGCCCGGGCGGCCGGTATCCGGGTCGAGCGCGTGATGCTCGGCGTGTTCGTCGTCGCGGGGGTCCTCGCCTCGGTCGGCGGGATCATGCAGACCGGCTATGTGGGCGCGATCAGCGCCAACCAGGGCAACAACATGATCTTCACCGTGTTCGCGGCGGCCGTGATCGGCGGCATCAGCCTGGACGGCGGCAAGGGCACCATGTTCGGCGCGCTCACCGGCGTACTCCTGCTGGGTGTCGTACAGAACCTGCTCACCCTCGCCCAGGTGCCGTCGTTCTGGATCCAGGCCATCTACGGCGGAATCATCCTCGTCGCCCTCATGATCGCCCGAGTGACGACGGGCCGGGCCCAGGACTGACCCCCGCCGCCCCCTCTTCACCGACCGAAAGGCCTTCCGTGTCCCCGACCCCCGCCCGCGTCACCGCGCTCGACACCTACGACATCCGCTTCCCCACCTCGCGCGAGCTGGACGGCTCCGACGCGATGAACCCCGACCCCGACTACTCGGCGGCGTACGCCGTGCTGCGCACCGACGCGCCCGACGGACACGAGGGGCACGGGTTCACGTTCACCATCGGGCGGGGCAACGAGGTCCAGGTCGCCGCGATCGACGCACTGCGGGGCCATGTGCTCGGCCGCTCCGTGGACGACATGTGCGACGACCCGGGTTCGCTCTTCCGGGACCTGATCGGGGACAGCCAACTGCGCTGGCTCGGCCCCGAGAAGGGCGTGATGCACATGGCGATCGGGGCCCTGGTGAACGCGGTCTGGGACCTCGCCGCCAAACGCGCCGGCAAGCCGCTGTGGCAGCTGCTCGCCGACGCCGAACCCGAGTGGATCGTGCGGCAGATCGACTTCCGGTACATCACCGACGCGCTCACCCCCGAGCGGGCGCTGGACCTGCTGCGCCGCGGCCGGGAAGGTACCGCGGGGCGCCGGGCCCGGCTGCTGGAGCGCGGCTACCCCGCCTACACCACCTCCGCCGGCTGGCTCGGCTACGACGACGACAAGCTCACCCGGCTGGCCGCCCGGGCCGTCGCCGACGGCTTCCGGCAGATCAAGCTGAAGGTGGGCGCCGACCTGGATGACGACGTACGCCGCTGCCGGGTCGCCCGCTCGGTCGTCGGACCCGGCATCCGCCTGGCGATCGACGCCAACCAGCGCTGGAACGTCGACGAGGCGATCCGCTGGACCAAGGCGCTGGCCGAGTTCGACCCGTACTGGATCGAGGAGCCCACCAGCCCCGACGACGTCCTCGGACACGCGGCGATCCGCGAGGCCGTCGCCCCGGTGAAGGTCGCCACCGGCGAGCACGTCCAGAACCGGATCGTCTTCAAGCAGATGCTTCAGGCGGGCGCTCTTGACGTGGTCCAGATCGACGCGGCCCGGGTCGGCGGTGTCAACGAGAACCTCGCCATCCTGCTGCTCGCGGCCAGGTTCGGCGTCCCGGTCTGCCCGCACGCGGGCGGCGTCGGACTGTGCGAACTCGTCCAGCACCTGGCGATGTTCGACTACCTCGCGGTCTCCGGCACCACCGACGACCGGGTCATCGAGTACGTCGACCATCTGCACGAGCACTTCCTCGCCCCGGTGGTGATCCGCCAGGGTCACTACACGGCACCCACCACGCCGGGCTTCTCGGCCACCATGCGGCCCGAGTCCATCGCGCGGTACACCTACCCCGGCGGCACCTTCTGGGCCGCCGACCCCGACACACAGAAGGGACGGGCGGCGTGAGCGACTTCGAGGGACTGAGCGCCCTGGTGACCGGCGGCGCCTCCGGGATCGGCCGGGCCACCTCCGCACTCCTGGCCGCACGCGGCGCCCGGGTCGCCGTCCTGGACGTCGACCCGTCGTCGGTGGACAAGCCACTGCTCGGTCACCGGGCCGACGTCACCGACGACACATCGGTGCGCGAGGCCGTCGAACGGGCGGCCCGGGAACTCGGCGGACTGGACATACTCGTCAACAACGCCGGCATCGGCGCCCAGGGCACCGTCGAGGACAACGACGACGAGGAATGGCGGCGCGTGTTCGACGTCAACGTCCTCGGGATGGTCCGCACCGCCCGTGCCGCCCTCCCGCATCTGCGCCGGTCGCGGCACGCGGCGATCGTCAACACCTGCTCCATCGCCGCCACCGCCGGACTGCCGAGGCGGGCGCTCTACAGCGCCACCAAGGGCGCCGTGTACTCCCTGACCCTGGCCATGGCCGCCGACCACGTCCGCGAGGGCATCCGCGTCAACTGCGTCAACCCCGGTACCGCGGACACCCCGTGGATCGGCCGGCTGCTGGACGCGGCACCCGACCCCGCCGCCGAGCGTGCCGCGTTGGAGGCCCGGCAGCCCACCGGACGCCTCGTCTCCGCGGAAGAGGTCGCGGGCGCCATCGCCTACCTGGCGAGCCCGCTGTCCGGCGCCACCACCGGCACCGCCCTGGCCGTCGACGGCGGTATGCAGGGCCTCAGGCTGCGCCCGGCGGGCCGATGAGCGCCCTCGGCCGCAGCGGCGTCGAGGTCAGCGCGCTGGCCTTCGGCGCCGCCGGGATCGGCAACCTGTACACCGAGGTCGGCGAGGAGCAGGCGCACGAGGCGGTGGCCGCCGCCTGGCAGCGCGGCATCCGCTACTTCGACACCGCCCCGCACTACGGGCTCGGTCTGTCCGAACGACGGCTCGGCGCGGCCCTGCGGAACTTCCCCCGGGCGCGGTACACCGTCTCCACGAAGGTCGGCCGCCGCCTGGAGCCCGCGGACCTCCCCGGCGACGACCTGGCCAACGGCTTCGCCGTGCCCGCCACGCGGCGCCGGGTCTGGGACTTCGGCGCCGACGGCATCCGCCGCACCCTGGAGGCCAGTCTGGAACGGCTCGGCCTCGACCGGGTGGACGTCGTCTACCTCCACGACCCCGACGACCACGCCGAGCAGGCCTTCCACGAGGGCTACCCGGCCCTGGCGAAACTCCGGGACGAGGGCGTGGTCGGCGCGATCGGCGCGGCCATGAACCAGACCGCGATGCTCACCCGCTTCGTCCGCGAGACCGACGTCGACGTGGTGCTGTGCGCCGGCCGCTACACCCTCCTCGACCACAGCGCGCTCACCGACCTGCTTCCGGCCGCCCGCGAACGGGGCACGTCGGTCGTCATCGGCGGCGCCTTCAACTCCGGCCTGCTGGCGGATCCCCGGCCGGGAGCGACCTACGACTACGGGGCGGCGCCGCAGGAACTGCTGGACCGCGCCCTACGCCTCAAGTCGGTCGCCGACCGCCACGGCACCACCCTGCGCGCCACCGCCCTCGCCTTCTGCGCCGCGCATCCGGCGGTCGCCGGCGTCCTGGTCGGGGCCCGCTCCGCGTCCGAAGTTCACGACTGTGCCGACCAGTTCGAGGCCGCGGTCCCGGAGGCCTGCTGGCGGGAGTTGCGGGAGGCGGGTCTGTTGCCCGGCGAGGAGGTGTCGTGAGAGTCGCCCTGCACACCGGGGTCCGCGCGGACCGGGTGGCCGCGTCCGAGGCCGGGCACGGTGAGGTTCCGGCGGTGCTGTCGGACGTCATTCGCGTGGGGTGTCCGGTGGTCGTGAGGGGCCTGGTCGGGGCCGGTTCGGCGTCCGAAGTTCACGACTGTGCCGACCAGTTCGAGGCCACGGTCCCGGAGGCCTGCTGGCGGGAGTTGCGGGAGGCGGGTCTGTTGCCCGGCGAGGAGGTGTCGTGAGAGTCGCCCTGCACACCGGGGTCCGCGCGGACCGGGTGGGCGCGTCCGAGGCCGGGCACGGTGAGGTTCCGGCGGTGCTGTCGGACGTCATTCGCGTGGGGTGTCCGGTGGTCGTGAGGGGCCTGGTCGGGGCCGGTTCGGCGTCCGAAGTCCAGGACTGTGCCGACCAGTTCGAGGCCACGGTCCCGGAGGCCTGCTGGCTGGAGTTGCGGGAGGCGGGTCTGTTGCCCGGCGAGGAGGGGTCATGAGAATTGCCCTGCACACCAGGGTTCGCGCGGACCGCGTCGACGCGTACGAGGCCGCCCATCGTGAGGTTCCGGTGGAGCTCACCGAAGCCATCCGTGCCGCCGGCGCCTCGTCCTGGACGATCTGGCGCAGCGGTACCGACCTCTTCCACGTCCTGGAGTGCGAGGACTACGGCCGCCTCCTCGCCGAACTGGAGAAGCTGCCGGTGAACGTCGCCTGGCAGACGCGGATGGCCGGACTCCTCGACGTCGTGCACGACTACTCCGCCGACGGCGCGGGAGCCGGCCTGCCCGTCGTGTGGGAGCTGCCGTGACCGTCGACGCCCACCACCACGTGTGGGACCTCTCGGTCCGCGACCAGGACTGGATCACCGGCCCCGAACTCCGGCCGCTGCGCCGGAACTTCACTCTCGCCGAGCTGGCACCGCAGGCGCGGGCGGCCGGAGTCGACCGCACGGTCCTCGTCCAGACGGTCACCGTGCCCGAGGAGACCCCCGAGTTCCTCGCCCTCGCCGACGCGCACGACCTCGTCGGCGCGGTCGTCGGCTGGACCGACCTGACCCGCCCCGAGGTCGCCGACGAACTGGCCCGGCTGCGCGAACTCCCCGGCGGCCGGTACCTGAAGGGCATCCGTCACCAGGTCCAGGGCGAGCCCGACCCGCAGTGGCTGCTCCGTTCGGATGTCCGCCGAGGGCTCGCCGCCGTGGCCGACGCGGGCCTGGTGTACGACCTCGTCGTCCTGCCCCACCAGCTCCCCGCCTGCGCCGAGGCGGCCGCATCACTGCCCGGGCTCACCTTCGTCCTCGACCACCTGGGCAAACCTCCCATCGCCGCGGGGGAACCCGAGCCCTGGGCCACGGCCGTCCGGACCCTGGCCGCACTGCCCAACACCGTGGCCAAACTCTCCGGCCTGGTCACCGAGGCCGACCACGCCTCCTGGGCGGCCGGCGACCTGCGCCCGTACACGGACGTGGCTCTGGAGGCCTTCGGACCGCACCGCCTGATGTTCGGCTCGGACTGGCCGGTGTGCACACTGGCCGCCACCTACGGCGAAGTGGTCAGCGTCACGGGCGAGTTGACCCCACAGCTCAGCGAGCCGGAGCGCGCCGCCCTCCTCTCGGGCACCGCCACCCGTGTCTACCGCCTCTGAACGGCCTCGGCGAGCCGCGTCGGCGGCAGATAGTCCCGCACATACGTCCGCTCCCAGCACGCGCCCGTCTCCCGCAGCTCCCGCCAGGTCGTGTAGCGGTAGCGGAAGAGACGGGCCCGGATGTAGCGGGGCGGCTCGTCGGGCGGGAACGGGGAGCTGCGCAGCAGTTTCAGCGTGTCCCGGTCGTTCTCCAGCAGCCGCTCCACCAGTGCGCCGAACCAGGACCCGGCGTAGGCGGGCGAGAGCGCGGCGAACCACATCAGCCAGTCCAGCCGCAGGTGGTACGGCGCGAACTGGCGCGGCCAGCGCCGTGGATCGCCCGGCTTGCCCTTGAACTCGTACTCCCGCCACCGCGCGTCCTCGTGCAGGACGTCGTCGAGCGTGCCCTCCACCACCACCTCGTAGCGGATACGGCTGACGCTGCCGAACGCGCCGTAGGTGTTCACCAGGTGCAGCGGGTCGAAGGAGCGGTTCATGACCTGGCGGCGGGAGATCATGTTCAGCACCGGGTGGTAGCTCAGCCAGACGATGAGCGCGGCCACGGCAAGGACCACGACCTCGTACCAGAGCGGCGTCGGCGGCACGGACGGCGCGGCGGCGGGGATCCGCAGCGCCGACAGGGCCAGCACGATCGTGATCCAGTTCAGCCAGGAGAAGTTGCCGGACAACACGAGCCACAGCTGCGTGACGATCATCAAGGACGCGGCGGCCGTCGCGATCGGCTGCGGGGTGAACAGCAGGACCGGCACCACGAGTTGGGTGAAGTGGTTGGCGGCCACCTCGACACGGTGCAGCGGCTGCGGCAGATGGTGGAAGAACCAGCTCAGCGGGCCCGGCATCGGCTGGGTCTCGTGGTGGTAGTAGAGACAGGTCAGCTGCCGCCAGCAGGCATCGCCGCGCATCTTGATCAGACCGGCGCCGAACTCGACGCGGAACAGGATCCAGCGCAGCAGGAACAGCACCACGACGGGCGGCGCCACCTCGTCGTTGCCCACGAAGGCACCGAGGAAGCCGACCTCCAGGAGCAGCGACTCCCAGCCGAACGCGTACCAGGTCTGGCCGACGTTGACGACCGACAGATACAGCGCCCAGGGCACCAGCCACAGCACCAGTCCGCCCCACAGGGGCAGTTGTGAGTCCACGCCCGCCAGCAGCGCCGCCGACACGGCACAGCCCGCCCAGCAGCAGCCCGCGAACAAACGGTCCGAGTAGCGGAGGTGGAACAGGCTCGGCGCGTCCCGGAACCGCACCCGGCGCAGAAAGTGGGGGATCGGCAGCATGCCCCGCTCGCCCAGCAGCGCACGGAACTGCAGGGCCGCGGTCAGGAACGCGACGAGATACACGCCGGCCAGAGCCCGCTGGAAGATCAGTCGGCTCCACCAGTACTCGGGTGCGGTGAACCAGTCCACGGCCGTGCGCTCCTGCCTCCATTGTGGCGCCGCGAGCACGGCGCGCCCCACGTGCTCGTCACCCTGTGTACCGCACCGCTCCACTTGCGTAACCCAAGCGAGTGAAGCAGACAATAGTGAACAAATTGCCCCAGCTGATGTGGGAGAACGTGGTGCGGATACCCACCGGAACCACCGTCATGGCCTGTCTGCTCTCGGCGGTGCTCCTCGTCGCCGGCTGCGCCCGCGACCGCGCCGGGGGCACCGGTCCGAGCGGCGAGGTCTTCCTGCAGCCGGTCGCGGCCCAGGGCCCCGACCCCTTCACCGGTTCCACGGCGACCGGCGGCCCGGACCCCGCGGACCAGATCACCCGGACGGCGCAGTCGGTCGGCCCCATCGGGAACATCGCCCGGCCCGTGAGCGGGGTGCGGTCCGTCTCCGGCGGCACACCCGGCCTGTACGGCGGCACCGCACGGGTCGGCAGCTGCGACGTCGAGCGGCAGATCGGCTATCTGGCCGCCGACCCGGCCAGGGGCGGCGCGTTCGCCCGGGCCGAGGGCATCACCCGGACGGCCGTACCCGGATATCTGCGCGGTCTGACGCCGGTCGTGCTGCGCGCGGACACCCGGGTCACCAACCACGGGTACCGGGACGGGCAGGCGGCCGGATTCCAGTCCGTCCTGCAGGCCGGTACCGCCGTGCTGGTCGACGACCGCGGTGTGCCGCGTGTGCGCTGCGCCTGCGGTAACCCGCTGAAGCCGCCCACATCGACCCACGGCGCCGCCGGCACCGACGGCACCGGCGGGCAGGCCTGGTCGGGCTACCGGCCCGGCGAGGTGTTGGAGGTGACTCCGGCACCGCACGCCGTCACCAGCATCACGATCGTCGACCTCGGGTCACATGCCTGGATCGAACGCCCGATCGGCCACGATGTCTCCCACGACCACGTCGTACACCCGCCGGTGAGCGCGACACAGCCGCCGCACACCCAGCAGCAGAAGCCGCACGAGCACGAGAACCGCCCCAGTGCCTCCCCCGGCGAGAGCGGCAGGGCGCCGGTCACCGCCCCGTCCGCCGTCCCGACCGGCTGCGCCACCCCGACGCCCACGCGCCGCCCGGACTCCGGCGGTGCGACGGCCCCGGTCGCCGCGGACGTCGGCGGTGCCGTGGCCCCGGTAGGGCCGCAGGCGTCGGGCTGTGCCACCCCGACCCCGTCCGCGACCGTCCCCCGGACCCAGCAGGCTCCAGTCGGCGGCCGGCCCACCCCCGGCATCTCCAGGTCCTCCCCGGACTCCACCGCCACCGGGCCCGCCGCCTCCCCGGACACCGCCGACGAGACCGGCCCGAGGACCGTCCCCGACGTGCCCGACCTGCCCGACGGCGGCGGACTCGTCCCCGACGACGGCACGACGGTCACCGACAGCATCTTCGACAGCCCCACCGGCGTCTTCGGCGGCTGAGCCCCACCGTGCCCTCGATCCCGGTCGAAGAATCGGACGAATCCTGGCAAGGTGGCCCCATGGCTGATCAGGGGGCGCCGGCCCTGTCAGTCCCGGACGACTGGCCCGCCCACCCGGATCCGATTCTCGCGCTCAACCGCATGGGCTCGTTCGACTGGGACCTGGACAACGGCCTCTTCCACATGGACGCCCAGGCCCACGAGGTGTTCGACATCCTCCCCGAGGAGTACGACGGACGCCCGGAGAGCCTGTCGCTCCGCGTGCCCCAGCCGGAGAGCAGCCGGCTCGACGCCGTGGTCGCCCGGGCCATCAAGGACGGCAGCGAGAACTACGGCGCCTACTTCCGCATCCGCTGCCGCGACGGCACGCTGCGCTGGACCCACACCCAGGGCTACATCCGGCGGGACGAGACGGGCCGGCCGCGGCGGGTCATCGGCATCGTCCGGGACGCCACACAGGAACTGCAGGACAGCGAGGCGCGCAGCCTGCGGGAGGCCCAGGGCGAGGCGGTCCGCAGACAGACCAACGTCGTGCAGGTCATCACTGCGGCCCTGTCGCACGCCCGCAGCGTCCAGGACGTCATCGACGTCCTCAAGGACACCCACGGCGTACGGCACCTGGGCGCGACCAGTCTGGTCATGGGCCTGGTGGAGGCCGGGCGGATCCGGCTGGTGGCCGAGGGCCCCGAGGGCAGCTTCGTACCCGGCACCCGGGTCACCCGGATCGACGAGCCCTACCCGATGAGCGAGGTCGTACGGACCCTCAGCCCGCGCTTCATCGAGTCCCGGGAGGAGTTCGCCCAGGGGTACCCGATCCTGTGGCCGCACATCACCGACCTGAACATCACCTCGGCCGCCTATCTGCCGCTCATCGCCCAGGCCCGCCCGATCGGTGCCATGGGGCTTCTCTACAACGACCGGCAGGGCTTCGCCGACGAGGAGCGCACCGTCATCGTCGCGCTCGGCAGCAGCATCGCGCAGAGCCTGCAGCGGGCCATGCTCTACGAGCAGGAGAAGGACCTCGCGCAGGGGCTGCAGCAGGCGATGCTGCCGCGCACCATTCCCAGCGTGCCCGGCGCCGATGTAGCCGTCCGCTACCGTTCCGCCTCCGCCGGGGGCTCCCTCGGCCGGGACATCGGCGGTGACTGGTACGACCTCATCCCGCTGCCGAGCGGCCGGGTCGGGGCCGTCATCGGCGACGTCCAGGGGCACGACACGCACGCGGCGGCCGTCATGGGCCAGCTGCGCATCGTGCTGCGCGCCTACGCGGCCGAGGGGCACACCCCGGCCACCGTGATGGCCCGTGCCTCCGTCTTCCTGCACGAACTGGACACCGACCGCTTCGCCACCTGCCTGTACGCGGAGGCCGACCTGTCCACCGGCGTGGTGCAGGTGGTCCGCGCCGGTCATATCGACCCGCTGGTGCGGCGGACGGACGGCAGCTGCCACCGGGTCTGCGTGGAGGGCGGGCTGCCGCTCGGTCTGTCCGCCGAGTTCGGCCGGCTGGAGTACCCGGTCTCCACCCTCGAACTCGACCCCGGCCAGACCCTGCTGCTGTGCACCGACGGACTCGTCGAGCAGCCCGGGGCCGACCTGGACGACGGCGTGCAGACCCTCACCTCGCTGATCGCCGCGGGCCCGGACGACGTGCGCAGCCTCGCCAACCGGCTGATCCAGGTGGCCGAGGCGCGCGGCGGCGACGACGACGTGGCCCTGCTCCTGCTGCGCCGCCGCGTCCTGGACAGCGTGCGGACCCCCGCCCGGCTCCAGCAGCACGTGGCCCCCGGCGACCCCGAGGCGCTGACGCTGGCCCGGCACATGATCCGCGCCGCGGTCCGCGCCTGGGGCGCGGGCGACCGCGCCGACGAGGTCGAGCTGGTCGCCGACGAGCTGATCACCAACGCCCTGATGCACACCGAGGGCTCCGCGGTCGTCACCCTCAGAGTCCTCACCGGCAGCGACCGGCGCCTGCGCGTGGAGGTCGAGGACTCCTCCAGCGCCCTGCCGCGCCGCCGGGAGGCGGGGGAGTCGGGGGTTTCCGGCCGCGGCCTGCTGCTGGTCGACATGCTGACCGACGTGTGGGGCGTGGAGGCACGGGGCGGCGGCAAATGCGTGTGGTGCGAGTTCCTGGTACCGGAGCGCGGCTGACGGGGCTCCCTCCGGGCCTCGGGTGCCCGTGCGCGGCTGACCGGGGCGGCCTCGGATGGCACCCCGAGCCATGCGGGGGCTCTCCGAGGGTTTCGCGGTCGGCACCGTGAGAGTTCTCACGGGCAGCGGCCGCCGCCTGCGTGTGGAGGTCGAGGACTCTTCCAGTGCCCTGCCGCGTCGCCGGGCCTCGGGTGCCCGTGCGCGGCTGACCGGGGCGGCCTCGGATGGCACCCTGGAGCCATGCCGGAACTCCCCGAGGTGGAAGCGCTCAAGGGCTTTCTGACCGAGCAGCTGGTCGGTCATGAGGTCGTGCGGGTGCTGCCGGTCGCGATCAGCGTGCTGAAGACGTACGACCCTCCGGTCGGCGCGTTCGAGGGCAGCGAGGTGACCGCCGTGCGCCGGTACGGCAAGTTCCTCGACATCGAGGGGGACCAGGGCCTGCACTTCGTGACGCACTTGGCCCGCGCGGGCTGGCTGCAGTGGAAGGACCGGCTGCCCGACGGTCTGCCGCGCCCCGGAAAGGGCCCGCTGGCTCTGCGGGTCGCGCTGGAGACCGGCGCGGGCTTCGACCTCACCGAGGCCGGCACGCAAAAGCGCCTCGCGGTGTACGTCGTACGGGACCCGCAGGAGGTGCCGGGCGTGGCGCGCCTCGGTCCCGACCCGCTCGCCGATGACTTCGACGAAGCCCGTCTCGCCGCCCTGCTGAAGGACGAGCGGCGGCAGCTCAAGGGCGCCCTGCGCGACCAGAGCCTGATCGCCGGAGTCGGCAACGCCTACAGCGACGAGATCCTGCACGCGGCGAAGATGTCCCCGTTCAAGCTCGCCGCGTCCCTGACCCCGGAGGAGATCCGGCGACTCCACGAGGCGCTGCGCGGCACGCTCGGTGAGGCGGTCGAGCGTTCCCGGGGGCTGGCCGCCGGCCGGCTCAAGTCGGAGAAGAAGAGCGGCCTGCGCGTCCACGGCCGTACCGGCGAGCCGTGCCCGGTCTGCGGCGACACCATCCGTGAGGTCTCCTTCAGCGACTCCTCGCTCCAGTACTGCCCGACCTGCCAGACGGGCGGCAAGCCACTGGCGGACCGCCGGATGTCCCGACTGCTGAAGTGAGCCCGCCTCAGCCCTGGCTGCTGCGGAACCCCCTCCCGCTGCCGGGCCATGCGTCTGGTGAGCAGTCCGGCCTGCAGCCCGTTGAGAGTGAGCGCCAGTATCAGGCTCAGCTTGACCCGGGTGACGGTGGAGGCGAGGTCCGGCTGGAGCATCGCACCGCTGACGACGAGTTCGGCGCGGCCGGTCCAGATCGGGACGTGCAGCCGGTGCGCGCTGCTCAGGGCCTCGCGCAGGGTGCACCGGCCGGTCAGCCAGGGCAGCGCGGAGTAGTCCGCCGACAGGACGGCCCCGAAGCCGAGCACCAGCGACGCCAGATGCACGAAGAGGGCGACGGTGTGCAAGGTGGCGTCCACCCGCAGGTGCAGTGAGATCCATGAGCAGGCCGAGAGTCCGAGACAGACGGCGACCGCGGCGGCCGTGACCGTCCACCAGGCGTCGTACAGTCCGAGCCGCTGTGCTCCGGTCAAGTCCCCCGCGGGCCCCCTACCGGGGCTGGAGAGTCAGCAGACGCTCCCCGGTCGCGCTGCGCACCTCGTACCGGACGATCTCTTCGGGATGCATCGCGGAGCCGCCGCGCATGGTGTTCGTCCCGGCGCCGTCGCCGCTCTCGCGCCAGCTGGTCACGATCTCCTCGGAGCCGTTGCGGCCGATGGCGACGAGGCGGCAGGAGTTCTGGCCCGGCGCGTCCTTCACCTTCAGTTCCAGCTGGCTGCCGAAGTCGGCGTCCGCGGTCCTGACCTGCGCCCACACGCCCGACTTCGCGTCGGTCGCCGCCGTGACCCGGACGGCCTGGCTCTCATGGCCGGCGTAGGCGACGATCCCGGGACCGGCCAGGGCGATCACCACCGAGGCGGCCAGGCCGTACAGAAAGCGCCGGCGGCGTGCCCGGTGCCGTACGACGACCTCGCCGAGCAGACGGTCCAGCAGCCGGGGGCCGGCCTGGGTCATGGGGTGCACGAAGCGCGGCGTGGCCCGCCGGTACAGCATCAACTGCCGTGTCGTCGGCCCGAATTCGGTCACGTGTGCCGCGCAGCGAGGGCACTCCATGAGGTGGTCCTCGAAGCGGAAGGCCTCCGCCTCGTCCAGCACGCCGAGCGCGTACGCGCCGACGTCGCGATGCCGTTCCAGGGACCTCATGCAGAATCCTCGTGCCGAAGGGTGTGGGTGGGGTTACTCCTTGCTCCCACCCGTACGCACCAGACAGCCGAATCACTCAAGGCGCCTACAGAATCGTAATCAAGGGATTCGGAGCGGCCGGGCCCGCGGATTGGTCCTGAATCAAAAAAGATGGATCGCGAGATGTCCGAGGGGCAGTCCGAGTTGCCAGGCGGGTGTCCAGACCTTCGGTCCGTCCTCCTCGCCGACCACCGCGGCGCCCCCCGGCACCGCGTCCAGGTCGGGGGCGAGCAGCTCGGTCTCCTCCAGCCAGCGCCAGGCCTCGGCCGCGAGGTCCAGGTCGGGCGAGGGGGCGCCGGACTCGGCAGCGGTGGCGGCCAGCTGGGCCATCCGCTCGGCCACCCAGTCCTGCCACGGCTGGTCGTACGCCGTCAGCGAAAGCCAGGTCTCCAGCTGGGTGACGACCCGGATGCCGGAGAGCTCGCCGTCGGTGTCGGACAGGAAGATGGTCAGCGCCAGCGCGTCCCGGCCGGCCCGGAACTCGAAGGACGTCGGTGGCATCAGGTCGCCGGTGCGCAGCAGCTCGTCGGCGATGTACTCCGCGTACAACCACGCCATGGGAACGGTCAGTTCACCGCCGCCGGTGCCGTCCGTGCTCTCTTGACCTCTGTGCAGCATCCCTTCCTGCCTTCCTCCGGTGCGTGCGCGTCGCCCGAACCCGGGCCTGGGGCAGGGCCCCATCCGGAACACGGATGAAGACAGCTGATTGCTCAAACGTGGTCCTCAGCAAGGCGCTTTGCGAAGGCTTTACGTCGGCCTGGGTTTCACCGCAGGTCGGCCGCATATCCCGGAAGCACCCGGCGCAGGGCGCGCAGCGCGTAGTACGCGCGAGACTTCACCGTACCGGGCGGAATTCCGAGGGCCTGCGCGGCCTCCGCCACACTCGCCCCATGGAAATACACCAGCACCAGGACTTCACGGTGCTCGGGAGTGAGTGTCTTCACAGCCTCGCGGACGTCCAGGGCCGCGGCCGACGCCTCGGCGTGATCGGCGATCACCCGCGCGTTCTCCAGGATCGCGTCGCCCACCTCCGGCGGGCGCGCCTGCCGGGCCCGCCGCGCGTCGATGGCGAGCCGCCGTCCCACGGTCAGCAGCCAGGGCCGTACGGAGTCGAAGTCGTCCGCGCGCAGTGCCTCGGGATGCTGCCAGGCGCGTACGAAGGTCTCCTGCACGAGGTCCTCGGCGCGCTGCCGGTCCCCGTCGCACAGCCGCAGCAGCAGTGCGAACAGGGGTCGGCCGTGCTCGCGCTGCAGCGCGGCGAGCTCGTGCTCGGCGGTCGTCGTGCCGAGGGGGAGGGTGGTTCCGGCCGTCATGGCCGTATGGCATCGCAGGCCGCGCCGCCGGGACAGGGTGCGCACCGGGATCTGCGACGGACGGTCGATCGCGTCGACGAACGGTGCGACGAACGGTCCGTCAGACACGGTCCCCGACACCGGACGGGTTAATGAGACGCCCGAAGCCGTTTGCGACGGCATCCAGATTCGTACCCATGTGGCTATCGATATGACTTTCCGCTCATACGACGACTCTGGGGTGAGTTGATGATCGCACGCAGACGACAGGTGGCCCTGGCGCTGACCGCGCTCCTCGCGACGGCCGCCGCCTGCCAGGCCCAGGAGCGGCAGGGCGCCGACCCGCCGGGCCGTCCGGCGCCGGCCGCCGCCCGCGGATTCACCCTCGTCGCCTCCGGCGACATCCTGCCGCACGCCTCGGTCATGGACCGGGCCCGCTTCGACGCCGGCGGCCAGGGCTACGACTTCCGCCCGATGCTGTCCGGGGTCCAACCGGTGGTCGCCGGGGCCGATCTGGCGCTGTGTCACATGGAGTCCGTCTACGGCGCGGGCAGTGACCGCACCGGCTACCCGGCCTTCACCTACCCGCCGGAAGTCGCCCTCGGCCTCGTCGCCACCGGCTACGACGGCTGCTCCACCGCCTCCGACCACGCGCTGGACGGCGGCGCCGCCGGCATCGGCCGCACCCTGGACGCCCTGGACCGGGCGGGTGTGCGGCACGCCGGAACGGCACGCACCGAGGGCGAGGCACGCGCCGCCACGATCATGCCCGCGGGCACGGCCAAGGTCGCCCACCTGTCGTACACCTACGACACGAACGGCCTCGCGCTCCCGCCGAACCAGCCCTGGGCTCTCAATCTGATCGACGAGCGCCGGATCGTCGCCGACGCCCGGGCCGCACGCCAGGCGGGCGCCGACGTGGTGGTCGTCTCCCTGAACTGGGGCACCGAATGGCGCGAGGACCCCGACGACCAGCAGCTCACCCTGGCCAAGCGGCTCACCGCCTCGAACACCGGCGGCCGCGCCGACATCGACCTGATCCTCGGCAGCCACGCCCGCCTCCCACAGGCCTACGAGAAGGTCAACGGCACCTGGGTGGTCTACGGCCTGGGCGACCAGGTCGTCGGAGACCTGCGCAACAGCCAGGGAGCCCTGGACCTGCACGGCAACCAGTCCACCATCGGCCGCTTCACCTTCGCCCCGCCCACCCGGCCCGGCGGCCGCTGGGAGGTGACCAGGGCCGAGTTCATCCCGGAGCTCTACGACCTCGACGCCGGCCGCGTCGTCAACCTCGACGCGGCCATCGCGCAGGGCGCCGAACTGACCGGAGTGCGCGACCGGATCCGCGATGTCGTCCTCAGCCGGGGTGCCGCCAAGGACGGCCTGATCATGGGGCAGTGACGCGGTGCTCCACGGTGGTCAGCGTTCGGCGAGCTTCGACCGCTTGTACGAGTAGCCGAAGTAGATCACGCAACCGACCACGAACCACACGGCGAACCGCACCCACGTCTGCCACTTCAGGAACGTGATCAGCCAGATCGAGAAGACGACACCCAGCGCAGGCACGAACGGCATCCACGGCGTACGGAAGGCGCGCGGCAGCTCCGGCTGCCGGTAGCGCATCACGATCACCGCCGTGCACACCACCACGAACGCCAGCAGGATGCCGATGTTGGTGAGTTCGGCCGCCTCGCCGATCGGCACGAACCCGGCGAGGGCGGCCGACGCGAACCCGACGATCCAGGTGACGCGCGTCGGCACGTGCCGCGTCGGGTGCGTCTTCGCGAACCACGCGGGCAGCAGCCCGTCCCGGGACATGGAGAACCACACCCGGGTCACACCCAGCATGAACGTGAACATCACGGTGAGGATGCCGATGATCGCGCCCACCGCGATCACGTCCGCGAGCGCGCCCAGGCCCACCGACTTGAACGCCGACGAGAAGCCGCTCTCCGGGTCGATCTCCGTGTACTTCTGCATGCCGGTCAGCACCAGGCAGGCCGCCACGTACAGCACCATCGAGATCGCGAGCGAGTAGATGATCGCCTTCGGCATGTGCCGCGCGGCGTCCTTCGACTCCTCGGCCGCGGTCGACATGGCGTCGTACCCGAAGACCGCGAAGAACACGGTCGCCGCACCGGTGAACACCCCGCTGATGCCGAACGGGAAGAACGGGTGGTAGTTCGCCGTGTTGATGTGGAACACACCGACGCCGATCACCACCAGCACCACCAGCACCTTCAGCGCCACCACGAACGTCTCGAAGCGGGCCGCGCTGCGGATGCCCTGGTTCAGCAGCCAGGCGATGAGCAGACACAGGACCGCCGCGAACAGATCGACCCGGTGCCCGTGCCCGGTCCCCGGCGCGCCCAGCATCCACGCGGGCAGGTGCGCGCCCATGTCCTCGACCAGGAACCCGAAGTACCCGGAGATGCCGATCGCGACCACCGCGACGATCGCCGTGTACTCGAGGAGCAGGTCCCAGCCGATGAACCAGCCCGCGAACTCGCCGAGCACCGCGTACCCATAGGTGTAGGCCGAGCCCGCCTTCGGGATGAGCCCGGCGAACTCGGCGTACGACAGGGCGGCCGCCGCGCTCGCCACACCGGCGATGAGGAACGAGATGAGCACCGCGGGTCCCGCGACACCGTTGGCCACCGTGCCCGCGAGCGTGAAGATGCCCGCGCCGATGATGCCGCCGATGCCGATCGCGGTCAGCTGCCACAGCCCGAGCGCCCGGTCGAGCCGGGGTCCTGCGCTGATCTCCGTCTCCTCGATGTGTTCGATGGGTTTGCGCCGGAGAATGCCTTCACCCATGCGCATCTTGGCCATCTGACTCACCTCTTCGCCGACGGGAAACGGCTGACGGCGGATCATGATGGCTCAGGGGCGCCCCTCGCGGAAGACGCCACGCACGGCCTCGGCCCACGAGGGCGTCCAGGTCCTGGCGCCGGCGCGGGCGGGCCGGGCGGCGGCGAGATGCGAGCGGAGCGCGGCCAGCGCCGGATGGGCGTTGGCGGACTCCCACAGCAGCGAGTGCGGATAGACCGGCGTCGGGTCCCGCACGGTGATGCGGCGCAGATCGTGGCCGGCGGGCCAGACCAGCCGGGTCTGCTCGCCGATGAAGGTCGCCAGCACCGAGGAGTCGGCGACCGCGTCCAGGAGCGCCTCGATGCCGAAGTTGGGCCCGATCGAGTCGATGGTGAGCCCGAACTCGGCGGCCAGGGCCTCGTAGTAGGCGGCCCACTCGGTGCCGCGGACGATCCCGGGCATCCAGATCCGGTGCCCGGCGAGCTGTGCGGGCGTGACCGAGCGGGCGGCCGCGAGCGCATGGCCCGGCCCGGTGAGCAGGTGGAGGGGCTCGTCGAGGACCCGGGCCGCCTCGACGCCCTCGGGGAGCTGCCGTCCGGGCATGGTGACGGCGCGGAAGGTCGCGTCGATCGTGCCGGAGCGCAGCGCGGCGACGGCCGCGTCGGCGCCGAAGAGGGTCACGACGTCGAGTTCGATCCCGGGGTGTGCGAGATGGAAGCCGCGCAGCAGTGCCGCGGGAGCGAGGCGCTGACCGATCACGTCGACGCGCAGCGCCCGGCGGCCCGGCCGTACGGAGGCGGCCGCCCGCTCCTCGGCCCGCAGCAGCTCGCGGGCATGCGGCAGGAACGCCTGCCCGTCGATGGTCAGCTCGGCCCCCCGCGGCGTCCGGGCGAACAGCCGCACACCCAGCTCCCGCTCCAGCGCGGCCACGCGCTTGGACACGGCCTGCTGGGTGACCGCCAGCACCGCCGCGGCCTCCTGGAACTGGCCCGAGTCCGCGACCTCGACGAAGGTGCGCACCGCCTTGAGGTCCATGCCCCTCACCGTACAACCGTTGGTTGTGGCTCATGAGCCACGAGTTGTTTGATCCGGAGGCCGCCCGCTCGCTTTCATGGGCCCGGTCAACGGGAGGTTGTGCGTGGGACGGCGCTTTGGGTGGCTGTGGGCCGCGTACTCGGTGAGCGCGTTCGGCACCTGGCTCGCCTTCGACGCGTTCTCGCTGATCGCGGTCCTCGTGCTGCACACCGGGTCGGCCCAGGTGGCGCTGCTCGCCGCGACCGGACCCGCCGTGGGCGCCGTCCTCGCGGTGCCGCTCGGACCGTGGGTGGAGTTCCGGCGCAAGCGGCCGGTGATGGCCGGGACGGACCTGGTCCGCTGCGCCGCACTGCTCAGCATCCCGGCCGCCTACGCGTTCGGAGTCCTCGGCCTCGGCCAGCTCCTGGCCGTGTCCGTCGTCGTCGCGGCCGCCGACATCACCTTCAACGCGGCCTCCGGCGCCTTCCTGAAGGGACTCGTACCGACCGACCGACTGCTCACCGCGAACGCCCGCTTCGAATCCACGACCTGGACCGCCACGGTCCTCGGACCGCCCCTCGGCGGCGCCGCGTTCGGCCTGTTCGGGCCGGTGACGACGGTCGTGGCCAACGCGGTCAGCTTTCTGCTGTCGGCCCTCGGCATCCGGGCCGTCGGCGGCGGCGAACACCACCCCGAGCGCACCGGCGCCGCCCGTCTGCGCGCCGCCGACCTGCTCGACGGCTGGCGGCACATCCTCACCAGCCCGCTCCTGCGGCCCCTGTTCCTCAATACGCTCGCGGTCAACGGCCTGATCATGGCTGCCGCACCGCCGCTGGCCGTCCTCATGCTCGGCCCGCTCGGCTTCGCCCCCTGGCAGTACGGCCTCGCCTTCGCCGTGCCCTGCCTGGGCGGCCTCCTCGGCTCCCGGCTGGCCCGCCCGCTCGTCACCCGGTACGGGCAGCGGCGGGTACTGCGCACCGCGGGCACCCTGCGCGCCCTGTGGACCGTCGGACTGGCCTTCGTCCGGCCCGGCCTGCCCGGACTGCTGCTCGTGATGGCCGTGGAACTCGGGCTGATCACCTGCGCGGGCGTCTTCAACCCGGTCTCCGCCACCCACCGCCTGCAGTGCACCCCGGACGACCGCATCACCCGCACCCTGTCTGCCTGGTCGGTCACCGGCAAGGCCACCACCGCCGCGCTCACCGCCCTGTGGGGCCTGCTGGCGAGCCTCACCGGGCCGCGCACCGCCATCGCCCTCGCGGGCGTCCTGCTGCTGGCGACCCCGCCGCTGCTGCTGCGGGCACCCCGAAGGGCTACGGCACCACCGTCACCGGCCAGCGCCCCGCCTTCACCAGCCGGACCGCCACCGAGCCGATGATGCGGTGGCCCGCCTGCTCGGAGGCGCCCACCACCACCGCGTCCGCCTTCAGCTCGTCCGCCGCCTTCACCAGGCCGTTGTACGGGTCGCCGCGGAACGTGTGGAACTCCCAGCGCACGTCGAATATCCCCTTGACCCGCTCGGCCGCGTCCCGGATCTGCCCGATCAGATCCTCGGCGATCTCGTCGGTCGTCTCCGCCACCGGCGCCCCCAGCGCCGCGCCCGCCGTGAGCAACGGCTGCACATACACGACCGCGAGCAACGCGTGCTGCCGCCGGGCCAGCCCGCCGGCATAGGCCGCGGCGCGCAGCGAGGAGTCGGAACCGTCCACGCCGACCACGATGACCTTCGGCCCGTCCGTGCCCCGCTCGAACCGTTGCGTGTGCTGTTCGTGCTGTTCCGTCACAGCTGTGAGGCTATCGGAACACCCCGCTCCGGTGAGCACGGGACCGCTCGACGAGCGAGCCGCACGGCGCCTTCCTACAGTCGGAACATGAGTGCCACCGCGGAGGCCGCCACAGGGAAGAGCGCCGCGGGCCCGATACGGCCGCCCGCGAGCGGCTTCCTCAGCCGGGTGCCCGAGGGCTTCGCGGCCTTCTTCGGCGCCCTCGGACTGCTGTGCGGGCTGCTCGCCATCATCGCCCCGCTGCGCGTACTGCTGCGCCCGCTCGTCCACACCCTCGACCTGCTCCTCGTCCCGGTCAGCGCCAACCTTGCCTACGCCGTCTTCCTGTTCCTGCTGGCCGCCGCCACCGGCGCCCGCAAGAAGGTCGCCTGGTGGCTGGTCGTCGTCTATCTGGGCCTGATCGTCCTCTCGGACATCCTCGGCCTCGCGCTCGGCCAGTACGCCGAGTCGGTCCCGTCCCTGGTGGTGTGCGGTCTCGCGCTGGTCCTGCTGGTCGTGGCCCGCGAGGAGTTCTACGCCGCCTCCCGGCGCGCCGCCGTATGGCGGGCGCTCGCCGTGCTGATCGCCGGACTCGCCGTGGCGATCCTGGTCGGCTGGGGCCTGGTCGCGCTCTTTCCCGGCACCCTGCCCGAGAGCCAGCACCTGGCCTGGGCGGCCGACCGGGTGTGCGGCGGTCTGGTCTCCGACCAGGCCTTCGACGGCCGCCCGCCCCGCGCCGTCACCTTCGTGCTCGGCCTGTTCGGCGCGCTCGCCCTGCTGAACGCCGCGGCCGCCCTCTTCCGCTCACAGCGCCTGGAGGCCGCCCTGCACGGCGACGAGGAGACCCGCATCCGCGCCCTCCTCAAGGCCTACGGCGAGGACGACTCCCTCGGCTACTTCGCCACCCGCCGCGACAAGGCCGTCGTCTTCTCGCCCAGCGGCAAGGCCGCCGTCACCTACCGCGTCGAGGCAGGCGTCTGCCTGGCCAGCGGCGACCCCGTCGGCGACCGCGAGGCCTGGCCGCACGCCATCGCCGCCTGGCTCGACCTGGCCCGCCGCCACGCCTGGGCCCCCGCGGTGATGGGCGCCTCCGAGGACGGCGCCAGGGCCTACGTCCGCGGCGGACTCAGCGCGCTCCAACTCGGCGACGAGGCCATCGTGCACGTGCCTGGCTTCGACCTGGACGGCCGCGACATGCGCGTCATCCGGCAGGCCGTGCACCGGGTCCGGCGCACCGGCGCCACCTGCCGCGTCCGCCGGCACGCCGCCCTCACCGACGCGGAGATGGAGGAGGTCGTCGACAAGGCCGACGCCTGGCGCGACACCGAGACCGAACGCGGCTTCTCCATGGCCCTGGACCGGCTCGGCGACCCGGCCGACGGCGACTGCCTCCTCGTCGAGGCCCTCAGCGACGACGGCCGGCTCCTCGCCCTGCTCTCCTTCGTGCCCTGGGGCGGCGACGGCGTCTCCCTGGACCTGATGCGCCGTGACCGCACCGCCCCGAACGGGGTCATGGAGTTCATGGTCGCCGAACTCTGCGCGGCCGCCCCCAAACTGGGCGTGCACCGCATCTCCCTCAACTTCGCGGTGTTCCGCTCGGTCTTCGAGGAGGGCGCCCGCATCGGGGCGGGACCGGTCCTCAGGCTGTGGCGCCGCCTGCTGCTGTTCTTCTCCCGGTGGTGGCAGCTGGAGGCCCTGTACCGCTCCAACGCCAAGTACCTGCCCGAGTGGTACCCGCGCTTCATCTGCTACGCCGACACCGCCTCCCTCGCCCGCATCGGCCTCGCCTCCGGAATCGCCGAGGGCTTCGTCGCCGTACCTTCGCTGCGCAAACTCTGGGGAAAGGGGCACTCGAAGGCCGGGCAGCGGCCCACGACCACCGAGGGTCTGCCGCCCCTGTCGGAGCTCGGCCTCGACGGAGGGGGCGAGACCGGGCTTGCGGCCGCGGACGCGGGCCTGCCCGAACAGGTCCGCGTCCGCCACCACCGGGTCGACCGGCTGCGCGCCCAAGGCACCGACCCCTATCCCGTGGGAAGTCCCCGGCCCACCCATGCCCTGGCCGAGGTGACGGAGGGCCAAGAGGTCACCGTCGCGGGCCGGATCATGCTGGTCCGCGACTTCGGCGGCATCGTCTTCGTCGTCCTGCGCGACTGGTCGGGCGACCACCAGCTCGCCCTCACCCGCGGGGACTTCGGTCCCGCCCTCGACCGCTTCACCGCCGACACCGACATCGGCGACCACATCACCGCCACCGGCCGCGCGGGCCGCAGTGAAAAGGGCGAGCCGACCGTCTTCGTCACCTCCTGGCAGCTGACCGGCAAGTGCCTGCGCCCCCTGCCCGACAAACGCCGCGGCCTCACCGACCCCGAGGCCAAGGTGCGCATGCGCTATCTCGACCTGGTCACCAGCCCCGCCGCCCGCGACATCGTCCGCGTCCGCTCCACCGCCGTACAGGCCCTGCGCCAGGGCCTCCTCGACCGTGGCTTCCTGGAGGTCGAGACCCCGATGCTCCAGCAGATCCACGGCGGCGCCAACGCCCGTCCCTTCACCACCCACATCAACGCCTACGACCTCGACCTGTATCTGCGGATCGCCCCCGAGCTGTATCTGAAGCGGCTGTGCGTCGGCGGCCTGGAGAAGGTCTTCGAGCTGGGCCGCACCTTCCGCAACGAGGGCGTCTCCCACAAGCACAACCCCGAGTTCACGATGCTGGAGGCCTACCAGGCCCACGCCGACTACGACGTGATGCTCGACCTCACCCGCGAACTCGTCCAGGGCGCGGCCACCGCCGCCTTCGGCCGCCCGGTCGTCCGCAAGGAGGGCAAGGAGTACGACATCTCCGGGCGCTGGACGGTCAGCACGGTCTACGGCGCGATCTCCGAGGCGCTGGGGGAGGAGATCGATCCCGGCACCGAGCCGGAGCGCCTGCGCCGCCTGTGCGACCGGGCGGGTGTGCCGTACACCCCGGACGACGGGCACGGCGACATCGTCCTGGAGATGTACGAGCGGCTCGTCGAGGAGAGGACCCAGCTGCCGACCTTCTACAAGGACTTCCCGACCGAGGTCTCCCCGCTCACCCGGCAGCACCGCACCGACCCGCGGCTCGCCGAACGCTGGGACCTGGTCGCCTTCGGCACCGAGCTCGGCACCGCCTACTCCGAGCTGACCGACCCCTTGGAGCAGCGGCGCCGCCTCACCGCCCAGTCCCTGCTCGCCGCCGGGGGAGACCCCGAGGCGATGGAGCTCGACGAGGACTTCCTCGACGCCCTGGAATACGCGATGCCGCCCACCGGCGGACTGGGCGTCGGCGTCGACCGACTGGTCATGTTCCTCACCGGACTGACCATCCGTGAGACGCTGCCGTTCCCCCTTGTGCGCCATCGCTGACCGCCGGGACTGGGCCGAGCGGGTGCTTTTCGGCGGCCGTACCGGTGTCGCTGTGGTGCGCCGGAGCCTCTTCGGGCGACTGATGAGTCATGCAGAAGGATCAGTTGCTCACACGGCGCCGGGTGCTGCTCGGTGCCGCCGCTCTGGGAGCCGCCGGTACCGCGGGACTGCTCATGTCCGGCACGGGCGGCGAATCGGTACGGTCGGCGGCGCCCGCCTGGGGCCCGCAGGCGCGTGCCGCGCTCAAGCCCAACGCCTACCGGCTCCAGCCCCTCGCCGGTGACACAGCGCCGCGCAGGCGGCCCGGCAAGGTCGCGGTGCGCAGCGAACCCATCATGGAACTGCCCGTGCACGGCCGGCTCATGGTGCTGACCTTCGACGACGGACCCGACCCCCGCTACACCCCCGACATCCTGGACACCCTGGACGAGTACGGCGTCCGCGCGATGTTCTTCGTGTGCGGCGAGATGGCCGTGGACAACAAGG
Organism: Streptomyces sp. NPDC050625; assembly: GCF_040654755.1. NCBI lineage: Bacteria > Bacillati > Actinomycetota > Actinomycetes > Kitasatosporales > Streptomycetaceae > Streptomyces > Streptomyces sp. NPDC050625. Next base: position 11,235 of record NZ_JBFAIQ010000012.1, on the reverse strand, counting down.
AACTGCTGGCCCGGATGGCCGACGCCGGCCACATCGTCGGCAACCACACCTGGACGCATCCGCTGCTGACCCAGCTCGACCGCGCCGAGATCCGCTCCGAGATGGTGCGCACCAGTGATGTCATCGAGGACGCCTACGGAGAACGGCCCTGGTGGTTCCGGGCGCCCTACGGTGCCTGGAACCGAGCGGCCTTCCAGCTGGGCGCCGAGATGGGGATGGAGCCGCTGGCCTGGACGGTCGACAGCCTCGACTGGACCACTCCGGGCACCCGCACCATCATCGACCGGGTGGAGAACGGCGCCGCTCCCGGGGTCGTCGTGCTCTCCCACGACGCGGGGGGCGACCGCTCGCAGACCGTGCGGGCACTGCGCAAGTGGCTGCCCCATCTGCTCGACGACGGCTACCACTTCACCGTTCCCCGACGCCGCACCGTCTGAGGTCCGGCCCGCCCCGCCGGGGAACGCTCAGCGGACCTCGGCCAGGCGGGCGAAGACGACGACGTTCCCGTCGTAGCCGTGCTGTTTGGAGAATCCGCCTCCGCAGGTGATGACACGCAGCTCGGGCGTGCCCTTGGAGCCGTAGACCCGGTCGCCGGGGAAGTTGTTCTTCGCGAAGACCTCGATGCCGTAGATCTCGAAGACCGCGGTCTTCCCGTCCTTGCGGGCGACCTCGATGCGATTCCCCTTCTTCAGGGACCCGAGTCCGTAGAACACGGCCGGGCCCTGCTTGTTGTCGACGTGTCCGACGATCACCGCCGTGCCCTTTTCCCCGGGCGAGACGGCGCCGGTGAACCAGCCGGCCAGATTGGGGTCCTCGGGCGGCGGCGCGCCGACCCAGCCGTTCGAGTCCAGGCCCACGGAGATGATGGGTGCGTCGACCCGGATCGAGGGGATCCTGACCCGGTCGGGCGCGGCGAACGGCAGGTCCTTCCGGCCCCCCGCGACGGTGGTACCGGGCACCCGGCTGTCCGCGGCCGCGGCCGCGGCCCGGGCGGGCTGCGGCGGCCCGACGTCGAACTCCCCCGAGCCGTTCCGGATGAGCGCGAGCCCGGTCAGCAGAACAAGCGCTATCACGCCCCAAGGGGCGCGCTTCTTTCGCCGGTCCTCCACTTCGACGAGCTCGGACAGCCCGGACGCATACATTCGCCATCCCCTCTCGACGAAGCCGTCGCCACGTCATTCGCGCATACGAGAACGCTAAGTCCCGCACGCGCGACCGGCGACGGGGCATACGGCGAACGGGTGGCCCGGGCACCCCTTGGTGCGCCATCCGAGTTGCCATCGACCGGAAATTTTCTGACGGTCCGTGACCTGCAATGTTGTCCGATTGTGCGGTTTTCCGTCGGCGTGTCCGCTCACCAGGACGGACCATTCTCGAAATGCGGGCGTGTTCCCCGCGCCCGAGGGTCTTCCTGGAGGTGCTTTCTCGCCGATCGACCGGGGACGGGTCCCGGGGTGCCTCCCGCGGAGGATCACATGAGGAACACACGTGCCCTGGCGGCCGCGGCCTTGACGGTCGCCGCCCTCGGGCTCGCCGCCCCCGCGGCCGTCGCGGACGGTGTGGGGAGCGGCGGCGGTCCGAGCAGCACCGATCTGAACGGTGTGAGCGGCGTAGGCGGCGTAAGTGGTGTAGGCGGCGTGGCCGGTGTGGGGGGTGTGGGTGGCATCGGCGGTGTGGGGGGCATCGGCGGTGTAGGTGGCGTGCTCGGCGGGGGCGATCTGGGAAACAACGGGCTCCGCCCCGGCAACAACAACGGCTATGGCAACAACAACGGGGTCGGGAACAACAACGAGAACCGGCCGGGGAACAACAACGGTTACGGCAACAACAACGGGGCGGGGAACAACAACGAGAGCCGACCCGGCAACAACGAGAACCGGCCGGGCAATGTCGACGGGTACGGAAACAACAACGGTGCCGGGAACAACGGTGCCGGGAACAACGCTTCCGGGAACAACAACGAATCCCGGCAGGGCAACGAGAACGGCGCCGGGAACAACAACGCCGCCGGCAACAACAACGGCGTCGGGGGAAACAACGGGGTAGGGAGCAACAACGGCGCCGGGAACAACAACGGGGTCGGCAACAACAACGGGCCGGGCAACAACAACCTCGGTGACTTCGCGAGGAACATCAGCGCCGCGCCCAACGCGATCGCCGCGGGCGGCCGGCTCACCATCACGGCGGAGGGCTGCCGGGGCGGTGGCACCGCGTCCTCGCGTGCCTTCCGCGCCGTCGCGCTGTCGCCGCTGGCCGGCACCAACGACACCGCGCGGGGCATCGCGACGGTCAACAACGACGCCCTGGCCGGCCCGTTCGACATCGCCGTCAACTGCAACGGCCGCACCCTGACCCGCCCGGCGGCCTTCAATGTGCTCGGCGGCGTCAACGGCGGCGTCGGTGGCAGCGTCTCGTCCGGGGCGACCAAGACCGACATGGCCATCGGCGGCGGTCTGGTGGCCGCGGCCGTGATCGGCGGCGGGGTGTTCCTGGTGCGCCGCAGGCACGAGAAGCGGATCTGAGCGGGTGGCCCCTCTCCCTGGCAAGGCCCCCTTCGGAGAGCACGGCGCACGGTGACAGGCCTTCGCCCCGGTCCTCGACGGATCCCGGGGCGAAGGCCTGCTGGGGCGTTGACGGGGGCAGACACCGTCCGCGGCAACGCGTATCGCGCCCATGGTCTGTCCCTCCTGTCACCGAGGAGCGGCGGCGGACCTGCTCCGCCGGCGCCTGACGTGCACCTCGCTGACTCGAACGCTAGGCACGCCGGCCCACGGCCGCGATCGGGACAGGGCGAACGGGTCAAGTCCGTGGGCCGCACGGGTGAGGGCTCACCCCCTGGCCGTCGTCATCCCTTGACGTGCGGGAAGAGCGCGAGGAACGGTTCGGCCGTCGCCGCGATGCCCCGGCTGTAGGGCGCGTCGAAGTCCCAGATGAGGAACAGCATGAAGGCGATCGTCGCGGAGAACAGCCCGGCCAGGACGAGCTCGCGCGGGGTGCGTCTGATCTGCAGGGCGAAGACCATGCCGATCGTGATCGCGGCCCCGGTGAGCAGCCCGAACCACACCACGCCGGGCATCGTCGCCCCGGTCGAGTCGGCCCGGGCGTTGCGCGCCTGGTCGGCCGTGGCCACCTGGTCGACCAGCGGCTGGTAGGCCTGCGCCTGGAAGTCCGTCTTCGGCTGGAAGTCGGTGACGTCGTGGCGGACGCGGTCGAGCAGTTCGGTGCCGCGCGGGGTGAGCCGGCCGTGGTCGGTCATCGACTTCCACTCGGTGGTGACGACGTGTCCGACATAGGCGTTGACATCGGCCCGAATCCGGTCGCGGACATCTGGCGGATAGACCCGGACCCGCTCCGAGACCTCGTGCAGAGCCTGGGCCTCCGCCTGTACGTGGTCCTGGGCGGCGCTGCGCGCCTCCCACGCCCCGGCGATGGCCAGGCCCAGCACGATGGCGTACACGACACCGATCCACATGGTCATGTACTCGATGACGTCGGGGGTCTCACTGGGATCGTCGTCCTCGGCGGCCGTGCGATGCCGTACGAGGGTGACGACGACCACCACGGCGCACGCGCCCAGCATCGCGAGGGTGAGAACAAGCCATTCCGACAACAGGTGCCTCCAAAGAACAGCGCGTGTCTGTGCGTCGACGCGTCAGCGCGGACGCAGCGCGGCGACGGCGATCACCGCGGGGACGGTGATGAGCAGGACGTAGGTGACCGGGGACGTACGCCCGTGCGTCGTTCCTCCGGTCGGCCTGGGCCGGTAGTGCGGGTACCGCACCGGTGTGGGCGAGGGGTGCGGGGTGGGCCTCGGCCCGGGCTTCGGTGGCGGGGGAGTGGGCGTCGGGGTGGGGGCGAGCGCCGGCCGGAGCGGGGGTGGCGGTTTCGGCGCGGGCTTCGGCGGTGGGGGCGGGGCCGGACGCGGGGTGGGCGTCGGCCTCGGCGGTGCCGGGGCGGGTGTCGGCGTCGGAGTGGGCGACGGGCAGGCGGGCGGAGTGGGCCAGGCGGGCGGCGTCGGCCAGGAGCGGCCCCCGGCGACGGCCACCGCGACCATGCCGTCCGGGCCTGTCGAGGCGTACGCGCAGGCGTCGGCCGCCGCCGGCCCCGCCGGGCAGCCGGCCAGGGTCCACGTCAGCGCCAGCACGGCCAACACCCTTGGGGCGGGCGCGAGTCGGGTCCGTTCGGGTCCATGCACGACGGAGATCATGGGCAGCGGAACGCCGTCCCACGCCGCCGTGCCCGGGGATTGCCCCGAAGGGAGGACCGGCGCCGCACGGCGGTTTGAACGGCGGGGCGGAGCGGCCGGGCGATTGCGCACGCGCGTGCGGTGTGCGGCGGGTTGTGGCACAGGGTTCGGAAAGAAATTTGTGCGCCGGTTGAACACAACGCCCGTCCCCATCCGTACCCAATGTCGTGCGGCGGCGCAGAGGCGCTGCAATATCCAGGCGATTATGGGGAGTTGACGATGAAGACCTCCTGGCGGAGCGCCTCACTTGTGGCGACGGCCGCATCGGTGCTGATGCTCACGACGGCGTGCGGTCAGGACAATGCCACCACTCCGTCGTCGGCGGCCCAGAACGTCGGTGCGACGGCCGCGGCGGGCGATTACGGCAGCGCCACCGCCGGTGCGGGGACCGGCGCCGGCAACGGCTACGGCGCCGACGGCAGCCAGAGTTCGAGCTCCCCGAGCCCGGCGGCCCCCGCCGGCAGCCTGTCCGTGGCCGCCAACCCGGACCTGGGCAAGGTGCTGACCGACGGTTCCGGTCTCACCCTCTACCGATTCGACGCGGACACCGCCAATCCCCCCAAGTCGAACTGCGACGGCGACTGCGCCACCACCTGGCCGCCGGTTCCCGCGGACGACGCCAAGGCCGGTGAGGGCATCGACAAGGCGCTCCTCGGTGAGGTCACCCGCTCCGACGGCACCAAGCAGCTGACCATCGGCGGCTGGCCGGCGTACCGCTACGCCAAGGACGTCAACGCCGGTGACGTCAACGGCCAGGGTGTGGGCGGCAAGTGGTTCGCGCTCGCCCCCAATGGCAAGAAGGCGACCCTCTCCGCTCTGCCCGGCCTGTCCGTCCGCAAGGACGCCAAGCTCGGCGACATCGTCGTCGACAAGAACGGTATGACGGTCTACCGCTTCATCAAGGACAAGGCATGGCCCAAGTCCGTCTCGAACTGCACCGGAGCCTGCCTGGAGAAGTGGCCGGCGGTCGCCGAGGTCAGCGCGAACGACACCAAGGGCGTCAAGAAGAAGGGCCTGATGGGCTTCACCCGGCCCGACACCGGCACCAAGCAGATGACGGTCAACTGCTGGCCGATCTACACCTTCTCCGGTGACAAGGCCCCCGGGGACACCAACGGGCAGGGCGTCGGCGGCACGTGGTACGCCGTCTCGCCCGAAGGAAAGCTGGTCGGCGCGTCGGAGTAGAGATCACCTCCCCAGGGTTGATCGCCTCGCCCATGTCGTATCGGACCACCGCGGAAGGGAGGGACGAGGACGAGCGAGAGTGCCGGACGCACGACAACCGGCGCGCGACCACAGGTCCGCCCCCTCCGCACCGCACGGAGGGGGCGGACCGCTGTGCGCGGGCGCCGGATCGCGCGCCCCGTGGAGACGGGGGTAACGGGGCGACTGGCACGAACCGCCCGCACCCGACCGACGGGCCGAACACACCCAAAGCGCAGCTCGGCGTTGCCCCAGGCAGTGACCGGGAACGGACGGTCAATTTCCGGTTCGGGTCGCTCCATTGGCGGGCGATCAGTAGCCTCAGCTCGAACACCGGATCGGCTGACCTGTCGCCTACGCCTTGGAGAGATACATGGAGCGTCCCGCCTGGGCCCCACGAAGCATCGACATCTCGGTGCCGAGCGTTTCGCGTATCTACGACTACTACCTGGGCGGATCGCACAATTTCGAGGTCGACCGCGAGGCGGCCCGCAAGGCCATGGAGTTCATGCCCGGCCTCCCGAAGATCATGCAGGCCAACCGGGCATTCATGCGCCGGGCCGTGGCCTTCGCGGCCGAGGAGGGCATCGACCAGTTCCTCGACATCGGCTCGGGCATCCCGACCTTCGGCAACGTCCACGAGGTGGCCCAGGCGGCCCGGCCCGACGCCCGCGTCGTGTACGTCGACCACGACCCGGTGGCCGTGGCGCACAGCCAGGCGGTCCTGGCGGACAACGAGCGCGCGGATGTCGTCGCCGCGGACCTCCGCAAGCCCCAGGAGATCCTGTCGAGCCCCCAAGTGGAGCGTCTGATCGACCCGAATCGGCCAGTGGCGCTGCTTCTCGTTGCCATACTGCACTTCGTGGAAGACGCGGACGACCCGTACAGTGCGGTGGCCGAGCTGCGAGAGGCGCTCGCGCCCGGCAGCCTGCTGATCCTCACGCATGCCTCGTACGAGGGAATCCCGCTGCCACCGAAGCGGGCGGAGGGTGCGGTGGACGTGTACAAGGACATTCGCAACCCGCTGATCATGCGTTCGCGCGACGAGATCGCGCGGTTCTTCGAGGGGTACGACATGGTGGAACCCGGGCTGGTGCCGATGCCTCACTGGCGGCCGCAGACGGCGCCGGAGGACGAGGATCCCTACGCCTTCTCCGGATTCGCCGGCGTGGGGCGTACGGCGTGACCGCGGAGCCGGACGGGCCGGAGGACAGACTCCGCCGGTTCGCGACGATCTGGAGCCGGGCCGTCTTCCCGGTGACCTCCACGTCGCTGACCCGGCCGGAGTTCGAGGAGCAACTCCTGCCGCTCGCACGCCGGTTGAGCGACGCGCTACGGGCCCGCAGCTTCGACGCCGACGAGGCCAGGGCGGTCGGCGCGGCGCTGATCGAGACGCACTGCACCGACCCCGAGGCGCTCACCCGCACCCTGGACTGCGTCGACGCCTACCTGGTGCTCTACTGCGGTGCGGACGGCCCCCAGGACGAGCTACGGATGCGCTCCTCGCGGGTTCAGCACTCCATGGCCGCCGGGTTCGCGCAGGCGCTGCGCGAGCGGACCCTGGCCGAGCAGGAGGCCATCGCCCGGGCCGCGCTCCAGGCCCAGGGCGTGGTCGCCCAGGCGCTGCACGCCAGCGAGGCCCGGTTCCGCGCGGTGTTCGAGGGCGCGGCCATAGGCATCGGCATCGCCGACCTCGACGGCAACGTCCTCCAGGTCAACGGGGCGCTGCTGCGTATGTTCGGCGGCTCCGAGCAGGCCGTGCGGGGCCGTAACGTCATGGAGTGGACCCACCCCGAGGACGCGCCCCAGACCTGGAAGCTCTACGACGAGCTGGTGCGCGGCGACCGCGAGCACTACCACGTCGAGAAGGCCTTCAACCGCCCCGACGGAACGGTCCTGTGGACCAATCTCACGGTCTCCCTGCTCAGGGACGCCGACGGCAGTCCGCAGTACCAGCTCGCGCTGATGGAGGACACCACCGAGCGCCGGCTGCTCAATCTGCGGCTGCGCTACGAGGCCACCCACGACGCGCTCACCGGCCTGCCCAACCGCACCCTGTTCTTCGAGCGTCTGGAAAAGGCCCTGGCGGCGGGCGAGGGCCAGCGCTTCGGCCTGTGCTACCTCGACCTCGACGGCTTCAAGACCATCAACGACAGCCTTGGTCACGCGGCCGGCGACCGGCTGCTCGTCGAGGTCGCCGACCGGCTCCAGTCCTGCGCGACCGCGCCCGGTGAGATGGTGGCGCGGCTCGGCGGCGACGAGTTCGTGGCGCTGACCACCGGTCCCGGCACCGAGCGCGAGGTCGACGAGCTGGCCGAACGCATCATGCACGCGCTCGTCACCCCGATCAGAATCGACGGCCGTGAGCTCCTGGTCCGCGGCAGCATCGGCATCGTCGAGGGCCCGGCGGGCGAGCGCACCCCGGCCGAGGTGCTGCGCAGCGCCGACATCACCATGTACCGGGCCAAGTCGGCGGGCGGCAACCGCTCGGAGCTGGCCGACCCGGAGGCCGACGCCCGCGCCATCACCCGGCACGGTCTGACCACCGCGCTTCCCGCGGCCCTGGACCGGGGCGAGTTCTTCATCGAGTACCAGCCGCTGGTCCACCTCGGCGACGGCAGCGTGCGCGGCGCCGAGGCACTGGTGCGCTGGCTGCACCCGCAGCACGGCGTCCTCGGCCCAGACCGGTTCATCCCGCTCGCCGAACACACCGGCCTGATCGTGCCGTTGGGCCGCTGGGTCCTTGAGGAGTCCGTCCGCCAGGCCCGCGACTGGCGCGAGCGATACGACGGGGCGGCCGACGGGCCGCTGCGCATCAACGTCAACCTCTCGCCGTGCCAGCTCACCCATCCCGGTCTGGTGCAGGACACCGTGGAGATCCTGGAGCGCGCGGGCGTCGCGCCGGACTCGCTGTGCCTGGAGGTCACCGAGTCCGCCCTCATCGGCGCCGACGACGATCTGCTCAAACCGCTGCGCAGGCTCGCCGAGATGGGCGTCGACATCGCCCTCGACGACTTCGGCACCGGCTACTCCAACCTGGCCAACCTGCGTCGGCTGCCGGTGAGCATCCTCAAGCTGGACCGCTCCTTCACCCAGAGCATGCAGCGGTTCCCCGCCGACCCCGTCGACCTCAAGATCGTCGAGGGGATCGTCTCACTGGCCCACAGCCTCGACCTCGCGGTCACCGTGGAGGGCGTGGAGACGGGCGCCCAGGCCGAGCAACTGCGCATCCTGGGCTGCGACACGGCCCAGGGCTGGTACTACGCCCGCCCGGGCCCACCGGAACGCCTGCACGACCTGGCCCTGGTGGACGCAACAGGCTGAATCCCTGAAACACGGCAGGCGCAGTTCCCCCCAAGGGACGCGGGGAACTGCGCAGTTCCTTGAGGGGCGCGGGGAACTGCGCGAGCAACCACGCACGACCCGCACCCCGCAACGGCGCCTCCGAGGCAGACGCACCCGGGCACAAAGCACCCTCACCGCTCAAGCAACATCCGCTGCAACTCACGCGCGGCCCGAGGCGGAGCCACATCGCTCCGATGCGCCAACGCGATCGTCCGATGCAACCCCGGCCGAGCCAACGGAGTGACCCGCAGTCCCCGGCCCGACCGCGTCGCCACCATCCGCGGTACGACGGCCACGCCGAGCCCCGCCCGCACGAACCCCAGCACCGCGTCCATCTCACCGCCCTCCACGGCGAAGTCCGGCTCGAACCCCGCGGAGCGGCACGCCGCCACCGTGAGTTCGCGCAGGTCGTAGCCGTGCCGGAACATCACGAGTCGCTCGCCCTCCAGGTCGGCGACGTGCACGGCCGGCGCGCCCCGGCCCGGCGCGGGCGCCTCCGGCGACGACACCACCACGAGATCCTCCCGCAGAAGTTCCACCGTGGTGAGGGCGGGCGAGGCCGGCGGCAGCGGGAGCACGATCAGGGCGAGGTCGAGGGCGCCGCGCGCGAGCTCCCGTACGAGATCGTGGGAGCCGCCCTCCTCGATCAGCAGCCGGATGCCGGGATAGCGGTCGTGGAAGGCCCGCAGCACGTCCGGGAGCAGGCCGGTGCACAGGCTCGGGGTGGCGCCGAGCCGGACGCGGCCGCCGCGCAGCTGCACCAGCTCCTGCACCTCGTGCCGGGCCGTGTCGGCGTCGGCCAGGATCCGGCGGGCCAGCGGCAGCAGCGCCTCGCCCGCGTCGGTGAGCGTGATGTTGCCGCGCGCCCGCAGGAACAGATCCGCCCCCAGCTCCCGCTCCAGCGCCTTGATCTGCTGGGACAGGGACGGCTGTGCGACATGGACCAGCTCGGCGGCCCGGGTGAAGTGCCGGGTCTCGGCGACCGCCACGAAATACTGGAGCTGCTGGAACTGCATGGTTCAAGAATAGCCCCAGCCTATGGAAACGAGCCGGACCATGTCTTGGACCGATCGGGACCATTGGCCCTAGCGTTCTGATTCATGGCTCTGGCAACGCGGACGGACCGACGGCCGTCCATGGCACGCACGGTGTGGGACTCCACCGTAGGCAAGAAGACCGTGATGGCGGTCAGCGGCCTGATCATGCTGCTGTATCTGGTCGCGCACATGATCGGGAACCTGAAGATCTACTTCGGGGCGGGCGAGTTCAACCACTACGCCCACTGGCTGCGCACCGTCGGTGAACCGTTCATGCACTACGAGTGGACGCTGTGGCTCATCCGCGTCGTCCTGGTCGTCGCCGTGGTGGCCCACGCCACGTCCGCCTACCAGCTCAGCCGCCGTGACATCAGGGCGCGCCCCAGCAAGTACGTGCACAAGAGGCCCCGGGCGAGCTATGCCACACGCACCATGCGCTGGGGCGGGATCATCCTCGGCCTGTTCATCGTCTGGCACCTCCTGGACCTGACCACCGGCACCGTGCACTCCGGCGGCTTCCAGGAGGGCCACCCGTACCAGAACGTCGTGGACACCTTCTCCACCTGGTACGGCAACGTCGTCTACATCGTCGCGATGCTCGCGCTCGGCCTGCACATCCGGCACGGCTTCTGGAGCGCCGCACAGACCCTCGGCGTCGGCAGCCGCGCCCGCGACCGCGCCCTGAAGACCGTCGCCAACGTACTGGCGCTGCTGCTCACGGCCGGCTTCATCGCCGTACCCGTGGGCGTCATGACCGGAGTGGTGAGCTGACATGACAACCTACGCGAACTACGAGACCGGCGCGCCCGTCGTCGACGACAAGGCGCCCTCCGGCCCCGTCCACGAGCGCTGGGACAAGCGCCGTTTCGAGGCCAAGCTGGTGAATCCCGCCAACCGGCGCAAGCACACGGTGATCGTCGTCGGCACCGGCCTCGCCGGCGGCTCGGCCGGCGCCACCCTCGCCGAACAGGGCTACCACGTCGTCCAGTTCTGCTACCAGGACTCCCCGCGCCGCGCCCACTCCATCGCCGCGCAGGGCGGCATCAACGCGGCGAAGAACTACCGCAACGACGGCGACTCCGTGCACCGGCTCTTCTACGACACCGTCAAGGGCGGCGACTTCCGGGCGCGCGAGTCCAACGTGCACCGCCTCGCGCAGATCTCGGTCGAGATCATCGACCAGTGCGTGGCCCAGGGCGTGCCCTTCGCACGCGAGTACGGCGGACTCCTCGACACCCGCTCCTTCGGCGGCGTCCAGGTCTCCCGCACCTTCTACGCCCGCGGACAGACGGGCCAGCAGCTGCTGCTCGGCGCCTACCAGGCGCTGTCGCGGCAGATCGCGGCCGGGAACGTGGAAATGCACCCGCGCACCGAGATGCTCGACCTGATCGTCATCGACGGACG
>NZ_JBFAIQ010000011.1:0-231296 GCF_040654755.1 Streptomyces sp. NPDC050625 | reverse complement strand
CGGGCGGGGGGGGGGGCCCCCCCCCCGGCCCCCGGGGGGCGGGGGGGCCCGCAGCGTCGCGGGCCCGGCGACCGGTGGTCTGCGGGGTGTGCGCCCTCACCCCGGTACGTGGCAGTCGAACGCGTGCAGATACGGGTTGACCGGACGCATGTCGTCGACGACCAGGCCGGCCGCGGTCAGCCGGCGCACCATGCTGTCGGTGGTGTGCTTCGCCCCGCCGACGTTCAGGAGCAGCAGCAGGTCCATCGCGGTGCTGAACCGCATCGACGGGGTGTCGTCGACCAGGTTCTCGATCACCACGACGCGCGCTCCGGGGCCGCCGGCCCCGATGACGCCCCGCAGGGTCCGCGCCGTGCTCTCGTCGTCCCACTCCAGGATGTTCTTGATGATGTAGACGTCGGCCCTGACCGGGATCGCCTCGCGCACGTCGCCGGGCACGATCCGGGCGCGCTCGGCGAGGTCACCGCCCTCGCGCAGCCGCGGCACGGCGTTCTCCACCACGCGGGGCAGGTCGAGCAGACTGCCGTGCATCGAGGGGTACTTGTCCAGCAGACAGGCCACCACGTGCCCCTGGCCGCCGCCGATGTCCGCGACCGAGTCGCTGCCCGACAGGTCCAGCAGGGCCGCGACATCGCGCGCCGACTGCTCGCTGGACGTGGTCATCGCCCGGTTGAAGACGTCGGCCGACTCCGGGGCGTCCTCGTTGAGGTACGCGAAGAACTCCTTGCCGTACAGGTCCTCGACGACGTTGCGGCCGGTGCGGACGGCCTCGTCCAGCTTGGGCCAGGCGTCCCAGGTCCACGGCTCGGTGCACCACAGCGAGATGTAGCGCAGGCTGTTCGGGTCGTCCTCGCGCAGCAGCCGGGACATCTCGGTGTGCGCGAACATGCCGTCCGGCCGCTCGGCGAAGACGCCGTAGCAGGACAGGGCCCGCAGCAGCCGGCGCAGCGGCCCCGGTTCGGTCTTCACCGCGGCCGCGAGGTCCTCGACGGCCATCGGGGCCTGCCCCAGGGCGTCGGCGACCCCGAGCCGGGCGGCCGCGCGGACGGCGGCGGCACAGGCCGCGCCGAACACGAGCTCTCTGAGCCGCATGGACGGCGGTGGGGCGGTTTCAGCGGTCGTCATGTGCCGCCTTCCTTCCTTGGATGTACGCGGGGTACGGCGGTCAGCACAGCCCCGAGGGCTTGGAGGCCGCGCAGGAGTTGCCCTGGAAGGTGTTGTTGGCCTTGCTGGTCTCCTGGTTGACCAGGTCGGCCGGGGCGTTGCTCTTCAGCGTGTTCTCGCTGATCCGGTTCCGCTCGCTGGTGACGCCCACGAAGCTCTTGAAGAGCACGATCCCGCCCGAAAGCGGGGAGCGGCCGGAGTTGCCGGTGACCAGGTTCCGGTTCACCTTGGTGTTCTCGACCCCGGTCAGCACGATGCCGGAGCCCTGGAGCGCGGGCAGCCGCGGGGTCTTGGGGCAGGACTTGTTGTTGGTGGCGACCACGTTGTCCGCCACCGTCAGCGCCCCGGCCCGCGGCAGGTTCTCGTCGCCGACGACGAACACGCCCGCGCAGTTGCCGGTGACGTAGTTGCCCGTGACGGAGAGGTTCCGCAGGCGCCGGACGGTCAGGCCGATCCGGTTGCCCTCCATGCGGTTCTGCTGGACGACCGTGCCCCGGGTGTCCGTGGCGCCCTGTTCCTTCGAGATGGTGTTGGCCAGGAACAGGCCCGCGTCGCCGTTGTTGCGCACGTAGTTGCTCCGGAACACACCGCGCACCGACTGCTCCTGGGCGATGCCCCAGACCCCGTTCCCGACCGCGTACACCTTGTGTACGGTCAGTCCGTCGGTCGCCCGGCCGAGCACCCCGGTCTTGGCGAAGCCGGTCACGGTCAGGTGGGAGACGGTGACGCCCTCGACGGCGCGGTTCGCGGTGCCCGCCACACAGATGCCGTTGCCGCCCTTGGCACAGCTGTTGGAGGCCTTGGCCGCGGGCTCGATCACCGTGCTCGTGCCCATGCCGCGCAGGGTCAGCCGGGACGTGCTCACCGTGACGCTCTCGTGGTACGTGCCGGGAGTCACCAGGACGGTGTCTCCCGACCGGGCGGCGTTCACCGCCTGCTGGATCGATTCCCCGGGGTGGACCAGGAGGGTCCTGGGTGCGGCGGTCGCCGGAGTGGCGCCGAGCCCCGTTCCGATGAGCGCGGCGGCGCACGCCAGATATGCGATATGGCATTTCGTCATATCCGGTACGCTATGACCGATTAGTTGATAAACGTGGTACATGGTCCGTCCGGCGGCGTGTCACCCGCGCAGCGCCCGACCGATCTACAGCTGCACCGCCTCCAGCGGGCGGCCGTCCTCGACCTCCCACAGGCAGTTCTGCAGCACCCGCCCCAGCGTCCACGCCCGCGCTCGCTCCCGGTCCAGCGCCAGCGCGTCGGTCAGTGCGTCGAAGCGCCGGACGGTCTCGCCCGGGGCGTAGCGGTTGTCGATCGCCGGCAGCAGTTCGAAGCCCGGATCGCCCGCGAGCGGCTTGGGTTCGATGGCCACCCAGTGCGCCCGTTCGGCCGCCCGGACGTTGTCGTAGTGCAGGTCCCAGTGCAGCAGCCGGTCCCCGGGCTCGCCCACGACCTCCCGCACGGCCGCCGCACAGTCCGCGAGGAGCCGCCGGTCGGCCGGATCGGGCACCCGCTCCAGCGCCCGCGGCACCCGCTCCGGCGCCCACGGCACCGCTCCAGCATCGCCCGCGCGATGTCCCCGAGCCGGCGCAGCCCCGGCGGGGCCGCCGCGGAGGTCAGCCGGGCCACCAGTGCTCCGACGGCGCGCACGGCCTCACGCGAGTCCGGCCCACGTCGCCGCCCCAGACCCGCAGCGCTAGCGGCTCGCCCTCGCTCTCGGCGTCCAGCGGATGGGGCTACAGCGCGGCCGCGGTACCGTCGGCACGGACCACCGGAAGGACCAGCGCACACACCCCGTGCATGGCGGGCCCGTCGAGCCGCAGTTCCCACCGCCTCAGGAACTCCTCCGCCCGCCGGGGCAGGTCCGCGATGAACGCCCGCCCCGCGTCCCCGTTGAATTTCCGCTGTGAAGCCGCCGGCTCGCCGGGCACCTCGATCGCTTTCCCGACGATACTGACGGATGTGAACCGGGTCATCGGATTTCGACGTGGGTTCCGGGCGGTGACGGCCTATGTCCGCAGCGCCCCGGGCACCTATGTCTGGCTGCTGATCCTGTTCATCTCCACCGTCGCCCTGCACCACATGTCGCCGGACTTCGAGCAGGACTTCCTGCGGCAGCGCTCCACCAACATCCACGAGCTGTCGCAGAACCCCGTACGGGTGCTGATCACCAGCGCCATGTGGATCGACGGCGGACACTGGGTGCCGTACGCGATCCTGTACTCGGTCTTCCACGCCCAGGCCGAACGCTGGATCGGCACCGCCCGCTGGCTGGCGGTGTGCGTGGTCGCGCATGTGTTCGCGACGCTGATCAGCGAGGGCGCGCTGCTGAAGGCGGTCCGGGACGGGATCGCCCCGCACTCTGCGGTCAACACCCTGGACATCGGGGTGAGTTACGCGCTGGCCGGCGTCATCGGGCTGCTCACCTACCGGCTCGCCGTGCCCTGGCGGCACCTGTATCTGCTGGGCGTCCTCGTCTTCTACGGAATCCCGCTCTACACCGACCGCACCTTCACCGACTTCGGACATTTCGTCGCCGTCCTGATCGGTCTCGCCTGCTATCCGCTGGTCAGGGGTCGCGGAAAAGCATGGAATCCGAAGGAGACACTGGCCGCCCTCAGGGGTTAACGTCCGGCCATGAGCAGCACGGCAAGCAGTGTCGTCAACGGTGGCATCTCCTTCTGGTTCGCGGACGACGGCCTCCCGGAGGTCCGGGAGCCGCTGCCCGGTGACGCGACCGCCGACGTCGTGATCGTCGGCGGCGGCTACACGGGGCTGTGGACCGCGTACTACCTCAAGAAGGCCGCCCCCTTCCTCCGCGTCACCGTCCTGGAGCAGAAGTTCTGCGGATACGGCGCCTCCGGACGCAACGGAGGCTGGCTCTACAACGGCATCGCGGGCCGCGACCGGTACGCGAAACTGCACGGCCACGAGGCCGCCGTACGGTTGCAGAAGGCGATGAACGACACCGTCGACGAGGTCGTCGCGGTCACCGAGGCCGAGGGCATCGACGCCGGCTTGCACAAGGGCGGGGTGCTGGAAGTGGCGACCACACCCGCGCAGTTGGCGCGGCTGAAGGCCTTCCACGAGCACGAGCTGTCGTACGGCGAGAAGGACCGCGAACTGTACGGCGCCCGCGAGACGCGCGAGCGGATCCGGGTCGCCGACGCCGTGGGCTCCAGCTGGACCCCGCACGGGGCCCGGCTGCACCCGGTGAAGCTGCTCAAGGGGCTCGCGGCGGCCGTGGAGGCGCTCGGCGTCACGATCCACGAGTCGACCCCGGTGACCGAGATCCGCCCGATGCACGCCGTGACCCCGTACGGCACCGTCCGCGCCCCCTACGTCCTGCGCTGCACCGAGGGCTTCACCGCGAACCTGAAGGGCCACCGGCGCACCTGGCTGCCGATGAACTCTTCGATGATCGCCACCGAGCCGCTCACCGACGAGCAGTGGCAGAGCATCGGCTGGGACGGCCGGGAGACCCTGGGCGACATGGCGCACGCCTATATGTACGCCCAGCGCACCGCCGACGGCCGCATCGCGCTCGGCGGGCGCGGGGTGCCGTACCGCTTCGGCTCGCGCACGGACAACGACGGGCGGACGCAGGAGGCGACGGTCGAGGCGCTGCGGGAGATCCTCGTCCGGTTCTTCCCGTCCCTGGCCGGTGTCCGTGTCGAGCACGCCTGGTCCGGGGTGCTCGGGGTGCCGCGCGACTGGTGCGCGACGGTCACCCTGGACCGCTCGACCGGCCTCGGCTGGGCGGGCGGATACGTCGGCTCGGGCGTCGCGACCACCAACCTCGCCGGGCGCACCCTGTGCGACCTGGTCCAGCAGGACTCCGGCCAGGGCGGCAGCACCGAGCTGACGGACTTGCCGTGGGTGGGCCACAAGGTGCGCAAGTGGGAACCGGAGCCCTTCCGCTGGCTCGGCGTGCAGGGCATGTACGCCACCTACCGTGCCGCCGACGAGCGGGAGCGCCTCCACCCGGGTTCGGAGTCGTCACGGCTGGCCCGGATCGCCGACCGGGTGGCGGGACGACACTGACCATGATCCGCACCGCGACCCCCTCGGACATACCTGTCATCCACGCCCTGATCCGCGAGCTCGCCGATTACGAGAAGGCCCCGCAGGAGGCGCGGGCGACCGAGGAGCAGCTGCGCGCCGCCCTCTTCGGCGAGCGTCCCGCCGTCCACGCACATGTGGCGGTGGACGAGGCGACCGGCACGACGGTCGGATACGCCCTGTGGTTCCTGAGCTTCTCCACCTGGCGCGGGGTCCATGGCATCTACCTGGAGGACCTGTACGTCCGCCCCTCGGCCCGCGGTGGCGGCCACGGCCGGGCACTGCTCACCGAGCTGGCGCGGATCTGCGTGGAGCGCGGTTACGAGCGCCTGGAGTGGTCGGTCCTGGACTGGAACCGCCCCGCGATCGGCTTCTACGAGGCCCTGGGCGCCCGTCCGCAGGACGAGTGGACGGTGTACCGGCTGACCGACGGGCCGCTGGCCGAACTGGGCGGGTCAGAGAGCTGACTCGGGCACGGGCGCGTGCACCTGCTGCGAGGTGCCCAGTCATGGCTCCAGGACCACCTTCCCGACCGTGCCGCGCCCCTCCAGGGCCCGGTGCGCGGCGGTCGCCTCGGCGAGCGGGAAGCGCGTCACGGCGGGGGTCAGGCGCCCCGCGGCGGCCTCGGTGAGCGCGCGCAGTTCAAGGGTGCGCAGGGGGTTGGGGCCACCCGCCCGATTCAGCATCGCGGGGCCCAGGACCTGCTCGGAGACGCCGTCCACGACATATCCCCGCCCGGTGGAGATCCCCTGCGCGGACCAGCCGAAGACGAGGTGCTGTCCGCCGGGCCCGAGCAGGGCGACCGCCTCGCGGGCGACATCGCCGCCGACCCCGTCGAAGACGACGGTCGCGGACCGCCCGCCCAGATGCGCGCGGACCCGCTCCGGCCATGCCGCGTCCCGGTAGTCGACGGCGAGGTCGGCCCCGTTCCTCCGCACCCGCGCCACCTTCTCCGGGCCGCCGGCGAGACCGATCACCGTGGCACCGGCGTTCTTGGCGTACTGCACGAGCAACGTGCCGATGCCGCCCGCCGCTGCAGGGACGACGGCCACCGAGTCCGGCCCCAGCTCGGTGAACCCCACGATCCCCAGCGCCGTACGCCCCGTGCCGATCATGGCGACGGCCTGGGCGAAGTCGAGGCCGTCCGGTATCTCGTGCAGCCGCTCGGCGTCGGTGACGGCGAGTTCGGCGTAGCCGCCCGGGGCGAAGCCGAGATGGGCGACCACGCGCCTGCCGAGCCATCGCTCGGGCGCGCCCGAGCCGAGGAACTCGACGACACCGGCGACCTCGCGGCCCGGGACCGTCGGAAGCGGTGTCGGGGCGGGTGCCGGGCCCTGCATGCCCTCTCGCAGGGCGGTGTCGAGGAGGTGGACACCGGCCGCGGCGACGGTGACACGGACCTGGCCGGGGCCCGGCACGGGGTCCTCGACCCGCTCGTAGGTGAGGTTCTCGGCCGGGCCGAAGGCGTGCAGGCGGATGGCGTGCATGTGGACCCCATCGATGTGTCGTTCGCTCACTGTGTCCGTCGTCCGGGGTCCAGCCTTCAACCTCAAGCATGCTTGAGGTCAAGGGCGTGCCGGCCGAGGGCCAGCGACACGGCGGTGAGGGCGCTGTTGAAGGACACCTCCGACAGCACACCGGGGGCGGCGACCTGGTCACCGGCGAGATAGACGCCGTCGCCGCGGTCGATGGCGGGCCGGTCGCGCCAGCTGGTGCCGGGCAGGTCGACGGCACCGGTACGGCCGTTGGCGAGGGCCTCGCGCCGCCAGGTGACCCGCTCCCGCCACCCCTCGAAGGCGAGGTCGAGCAGCCGCTCGGCACGGGCGATGCCGTCGGCCCGTGACTCCCCGGGACCGATCGGGATCTGCCCCTGCACGAGCTGCTCACCGGCCGGGGCGAGTGAACGGTCCTGCGCGGTGAACCGCTCCAGCCACCCGGGTGCGTCGAGATCCGACACGGCGAAGGCGTCCCCGCGCCGGGTGCGCAGGGCGAGGTCGATGAGGGCGGTACGGCCACCGGTCCAGCTCAGCGAGTCGTCCTTCAGCAGGCGCCGGGCCGCCTCCAGGGAGGTGGCGACGACCACGGGCGTGTCGGTGGGCAGGGTGTCGACCCGGGACAGGGTCTCCATCCGCACGCCGAGGTTCCAGGCCCGTGCGGCCATCCGGTCGATCACGTTGGCCCAGCCGCCGCGCGGGTAGTGCGCCTCCGGCGGCAACTTGGTGGCGCGGCGCAGACGTTGCTGCACGAAGGCGGCGGACAGGGCGCCCGGGTCGTGGTGGAAGAGGGCGACGGCCGAGTAGTTGGCGGCGGCACGCGCCCCTTCCTCGCCCGCCTGCCGTGTCGCCCAGCTCATGAAGTCCTCGTCGACGGGCGCCTGCTGGGCGCTTCGCCGCAGCAGCTTGAGCATCGCGAAGGGCGGGGTGCGGCGCAGGACGCCGTGGTGGCGCAGCCGCAGCCGGGCCGCCTCCAGGGGCGGCACCGGAGCGACCGGTCCTATGAGGTCGCGCTGCTTGAGCCAGACCCAGTGCGGGCCGCCGCTGTAGAGGGCGTGCGGGCCTTCGTTCGTGCGGTACGGGCCCTCGGCGGTCCGCGCCCGCCCGCCGAGGGTGTGGTGGGCTTCGTGCACGGTGACCTTGGCGCCCGCCTCGGCGGCGGTGATCGCCGCGGTGAGTCCGGCGAGGCCGCCGCCGACGACGGTGATTCGTTGCATGGGCGGATGTCTCCCTCTGCTCGGGGTCGCCTCTTCTCCGCAGTTATGACTGTCGGCGCCGCCGAAATGTGACATCGCCGGTGTTTGCGCAGGTCGGGGTGATTGTCAGTGGTGGGGTGCAGCATGGGGGCATGGCGAGGAGAGCGACGGGCGGGGCAGGGGTGCGGTCGGCGCGGCGGCCGGAGATGCGGCTGCCGGCGCTGGAGGCGTATGCCGGGGGCGGGCTGGAGCCGGACGGGGACTACGACGGGGTGGAGTTCCGGGAGGCGGACTTCGCCGGGCAGGACGGCGGGGGCGCCCGCTTCATGGACTGCGCGCTGACGGGCTGCGCCTTCGACGAGACGCGACTGCACCACGCGCGCATCCTCGACACGGTCCTCACCGGGATAAGGGGGGTCGGCACCTACCTCGCCGAGTCGACCCTGCGTGACGTCGAACTCGTCGACGCGCGGCTGGGCGGCACGCAGTTGCACGGTGCCGTGCTGGAGCGCGTGCTGATCCGCGGCGGCAAGATCGACTATCTCAACCTCCGCAGGGCGAAGCTCAAGGACGTCGTCTTCGAGAGCTGCGTCCTCGTCGAGCCGGACTTCGGGGAAGCGCGACTGGAGCGGGTCGAGTTCGTGGACTGCGCGCTGAAGGGGGTGGATTTCAACGGGGTGACAATGACGGACGTGGACCTGCGCGGGGTCGCTTCGCTGGACATCGCCCGGGGGGTGGGGCGATTGACCGGGGCGGTGATCAGCCCCGGCCAACTGGTCGATCTGTCGCCGGTGTTGGCGGCGGAGCTGGGAATCCGGGTGGAATGACCGGCGTCGGCGTTCGAGGACGGTCGGCGCGGCTCACGGCACCCGTGGAAAGCGGGCCTGCAGCGTCCAGATCGCCGGATTCTCGGCCAGAGCCTCGTGCAGGTCGGTCAGGTCGGCGAGCAGGTCGTGGAGGAAGTCCCGTGCCTCGCGGCGCAGTTCCGCGTGGGAGAAGGTGAGCGGTGCCTCCTCGGCCGGCATCCAGTCGGACTCGATGTCCACCCACCCGAAGCGCCGCTCGAAGAGCATCCGGTCGGTCGACTCGGTGAAGTCCAGCTCCGCCCGCTGCGGGCGCGAGGCGCGGGAGCCCGCCGGGTCCCGGTCGATCCGCTCCACGATGTCGCACAGCGCCCACGCGAAGTCCAGCACTGGCACCCATCCCCAGGCTGTGGACAGCTCCCGGTCCGTCTCGGTGTCGGCCAGATACACGTCCCCGCAGAACAGATCGTGCCGCAGCGCATGGACGTCCGCGCGCCGGTAGTCCGTCTGTGGCGGGTCGGGGAAACGGTTGGAGAGGGCATAGCCGATGTCGAGCACGTACGTGATGGTGTCACGGCCGCATCCGGTCTCCGGCACGCCCCCGACCGTCACTCGTGCCCCGTAGGATCTCTGACATGTCCAGATCCGTGCGCCTTGTCCCGGTCGCCGCCGGCGCCCTCGCCCTCCAGCTCGTCCTGACCGCGTGCGACGGCGGTGTGCACGGCATCCCGGGCGGCTCCGGCGTACACGACCCGTACTTCCCGAGGGCGGGCAACGGCGGATACGACGTCACCCACTACGACCTCACCCTCTCCTACACCCCCGGCACCCACCGCCTCACCGGCAAGGCCGTGATCACCGCCCGCGCCACCGAGGACCTGTCCGCCTTCGACCTGGACCTGAAGGGCCTGGACGTCGAGGACGTCACCGTGGAGGGCAAGGACGCCCGCGTCAACCGCTCCGGCCAGGAACTGACCGTCCGCCCCCACGACGACCTGGACAAGGGGGAGACCTTCAGCACCACGGTCCGCTACTCCGGCACCCCGGAGAAGATCACCGACCCGGACGGCTCCGAGGAGGGCTGGCTGCGCACGGCGGACGGCGCGCTCGCCCTCGGCGAACCCACCGGCTCCATGGCGTGGTTCCCCGGCAACGACCACCCCTCCGACAAGGCGACCTACGACATAGCCATCACCGTGCCGAAGGGCCTTCAGGCCGTCTCCAACGGTGAGTTGACGAGCGAGCGGACCACCGGCGGCCGTACCACCTTCACCTGGCACACCGCCCAGCCGATGGCCACCTATGTCGCCACGGTCGCCATCGGCCACTACGACATCACCCGCTACACCACCAAGAGCGGACTGCCCGTCTACGTCGCCGTCGACCCGAAGCAGACCGCGGCGAGCCGCAAGGTGCTGGCGAAGATCCCCGAGATCATGGAGTGGGAGGAGTACAACTTCGGCCCGTACCCCTTCTCCTCCACCGGCGCGATAGTCGACCGCCCCGACGACGCGGGCTATGCGCTGGAGACCCAGAACCGCCCGGTCTTCCCCGGCGCCCCCGAGACCGGAACCCTCGTCCATGAGCTGGCCCACCAGTGGTACGGCGACTCCGTCACGCCGAAGAGCTGGCGGGACATGTGGCTCAACGAGGGCTTCGCGACGTACGCGGAGTGGCTGTGGGAGGAGGACCACGGCGGCGACACCGCGCAGCAGACATTCGACGCGGTCTACAGCGGCGACCACTTCGACGACGCCGACCGGGCCAAGGCCGTCTGGGCCTACCCGCCGGCGAAGCCGTCCGGCGCCGCGCACATCTCCGACAGCCCGGTCTACGAGCGCGGCGCCATGGTCCTGCAGAAGATCCGGCAGAAGGTCGGCGACGACACCTTCTACGACATCATCCAGGGCTGGGCGGCCGCCCACCGGCACGGCAACGCGGACACGGCCCAGTTCACGGCGTACGTCGAGAAGATGGCGCCGGACAAGGACTTCGCCGCCATCTGGGACGACTGGCTGTACGGGAACGGCAAGCCGGACCACCCCTGAGGAGCGGCCCGGCCTTCACCGGCGTGCGCCTCGCCGGTCAGTTGACGTTGACGCCCTTCCAGGCCGCCGCCACCGCGTTGTACTCGGCGCTGCCGGCCCCGTACAGGTCGCTCGCCGCCTTGAGGGTGCCGGTGCGCGCGCCCGCATAGTCGGTCGACGAGGTGAAGTACGTGGTCAGGGCCTTGTACCAGATCTGGTAGGCCTTGGTCCGGCCGATGCCGGTGACCGTGGAGCCGTCGTAGGTCGGGGAGTTGTACGACACCCCGTTGATGGTCTTCGCGCCGCTGCCCTCGCTGAGCAGATAGAAGAAGTGGTTGGCGACACCGGACGAGTAGTGCACGTCGAGGCGGCCGACACTGCGCGACCAGTAGTCGGCGGAGCCGCCGTCCTTGCTGGGCTTGTCCATGTAGCGCAGGGGCGTGCCGTTGCCGTTGATGTCGATCTTCTCGCCGATGAGGTAGTCACCGGGGTCGGAGGAGTTGTTCGCGAAGAACTCCACCGAGGTGCCGAAGATGTCCGAGGTGGCCTCGTTCAGGCCGCCCGACTCCCGGCTGTACTTCAGCCCCGCGGTGGCCGCGGTCAGGCCGTGGCTCATCTCGTGGCCCGCCACGTCGAGCGAGGTGAGCGGGTCGGCGTTGCCCGCGCCGTCGCCGTACGTCATGCAGAAGCAGCTGTCGTTCCAGAAGGCGTTGACGTAGGCGTTGCCGTAGTGGACGCGGGAGTAGGCGGCCCTGCCGTCGCCCGCGATGCCGTTGCGGTTGAAGGCCGACTTGTAGAAGTCCCAGGTGACGGCGGCACCGTAGGCGGCGTCGACGGCGGCGGTCTGGCGGTTGGTGACCGTGCCGTCGCCCCAGATGTCGTCGGCGTCGTGGAAGAGCGTGCCGGTGCCGCTCGTCCCGCCGTTCAGGTCGTACGTCTTGTGGCCGCCGCGGCCGCCGTCGGTCAGGTCGTAGCCGCCGGAGGAGGAGGCCGTGGTGCCCAGCGGCACTGTGCCGCTGTACCGGCTGGTGCCCGTGCCGGTGTCGATGGCCTGGTAGGAGTAGATCTTCTTGCCGGTGGCGGCGTCCGTGACGACGTGCAGCTCGCTCGGGGTGCCGTCGTGCTGGAGGCCCTTGACCACGGACTCGTAGGCCAGGACGGGCTTGGTGCCGACGGCCCAGACGACCTTGCGGGAGGTGGCGGTGGCGGTGGTGGCCTCGGCGGAGCCGGCTGCCTTCAGCGCGGACTTCCTGGCGGCGGCGGGGGAGACGGCGGCGTCGGTGGACGCCACGGATATCCGGGCCTTGGTCGCCTTGCTGACGCCCTTGAGCGTGCCGCTCCTCGCCACGTGGGTGACCAGGTCGCCGCCGAGGACCGGCAGACCGGCGTACGTCCGCTCGTAGCGGGTGTGGACCGTGCCGTCCGCGTCCTTGACGACGTCCCGGACGACGAGCTTCTCCCGGGCGCCCAGCCCGAGTTCATGTGCGGTGGAACCGGCCGCGTCCTGCGCCGACTTGATGGCGGCGCTGCGGGCCGAGGCGGTGAGGGGGAGTGCGGTGGCGCCGGTCGCGTGCTCCGGGGCCGCGGTGGCGGCACCGTTCTGCAGGGCGAGGACGACCATCGCGGCCGAGCCGACGAGAGCGGCGGCGCGTACGGCGGTCCTGCCGGAGGTGCGGGTGGAGCGTGGCTGCTGTCTCACTCGATCTCCTTCGAGCCGGCCTCGTGATCGAGGCACAGGTGATGCACAGGTGGGGCACAGCGTTGCGGCGGGCGAGGAGAGGGTGACACCTGCGACTGCCCGTTTGACAGGGGGCCGTCAAGAATTTACGTGTTCGTATCCGAAATCCGTCACTGTGAATCCGTTATGCGGACAAGCAGGGTCGCTCGAACTCCCCACTTTCACAGCGCACTTGATGCCCGAAGCGTCACACGCGGCTCAGCGGGCGGAGCCGTCCGGGCCGGCGACGGCGACCCCGGCCGCGCGGCGGGGCGTGCGCAGCTCCTTGCGCAGTACGGCGCAGGGGCGGCCCAGTTGGAGGTCCTTGCGGTGACCGATGACCTCGTAGCCGAGGGCGGTCCAGAAGGCCAGTCCCTTGGGGTTGTTGTCGAGGACGGCGAGACGCACGGCCGTACGGCCCGCGGCGCGGAACCGGTCCTCGACGAGCGTGGCCAGGCGGCGTCCGTACCCGCGGCGCTG
Source organism: Streptomyces sp. NPDC050625 (assembly GCF_040654755.1). NCBI lineage: Bacteria > Bacillati > Actinomycetota > Actinomycetes > Kitasatosporales > Streptomycetaceae > Streptomyces > Streptomyces sp. NPDC050625. Next base: position 218,357 of record NZ_JBFAIQ010000011.1, on the reverse strand, counting down.
CGAGGCCGCGTCGACCATCAGCAGCCCGATCCAGGGATCCGGGTCGGCCGGATCGGGGTGGTGCGCAAGGGTGATCACCAGCCCGACCAGCAGCCCCTCGCTGCGCGCCAGGAGCACCTCGATGTCCGGATTCGCCATCTCCACGGCGAGTGCCGCCGCCACCTGCTCCGGCCGGATGTCGTCCGGGTCCGGGAAGTCGCCGCTCAGGGCCTGGAAGTCGCGGTTGGAGGCGTGCAGCGCGGTGAGTTCGGTGAGCACGGGGCCCGGGATGTCGTGGTCGGGCGTGAGGCGGAGAGGATCGAGGATCACAGGGTGAACCTAGCGCGAGAACCCCGGAGCCCCCAGCGGTTTCCCGGCTGGGGGCTCCGGCAGGGCAGGGGACCGGATCAGACGCTGACGCCGAAGTCCTGGGCGATGCCCACCAGGCCCGAGGCGTAGCCCTGGCCGACCGCGCGGAACTTCCACTCGGCGCCGTTGCGGTAGAGCTCGCCGAAGACCATGGCCGTCTCGGTGGCGGCGTCCTCGGACAGGTCGTAGCGGGCGATCTCGGTGCCGCCTGCCTGGTTGACGATGCGGATGTAGGCGTTGCGGACCTGGCCGAAGTTCTGGCCGCGGTTCTCGGCGTCGTAGATGGAGACCGGGAAGACGATCTTGTCGATGTCGGCCGGGAGGCCGGCGAGGTTGACGTTGATCGCCTCGTCGTCGCCGGCGCCCTCACCCGTGCGGTTGTCGCCCGTGTGGACGATCGTGTTGTCCGGGGTCTGCTTGTTGTTGAAGAAGACGAAGTGGGCGTCCGAGAAGACCTTGCCCTGCGTGTTGACCGCGATGGCGGAGGCGTCCAGGTCGAAGTCCGTGCCGGTGGTGGTGCGGACGTCCCAGCCGAGGCCCACGGTGACGGCGGTCAGGCCCGGAGCCTCCTTGGTGAGCGAGACGTTGCCACCCTTGGACAGGCTTACAGCCATTGTTGGGAGTCCCTTCCCTAGTTTCTGTGTGCACGAAGCTACCGTCACCCGGGAGAACGCCGGGAGGGGTCCCCATGGTTCCGGTTCGCTTTACCTTTTTTACCAAGCCGGAGACATTCAGGCCGCGAAATACGGATGACGTGGACCGGACAGAGCAGGGAACATGGGACGCATGTCCGGTCCTCACGTCATCCGCGGCTCCGTCCTCCTGCCCGAGGCGGAGCTCATGTGGCGTTTCTCGCGGTCGTCCGGGCCCGGCGGACAGCACGTCAATACCAGCGACTCCCAGGTGGAGCTGCGCTTCGACCTGGCGAACACCGAGGCACTGCCCGAGGTGTGGAAGCGGCGTGCGCTGGAGCGGCTGGCCGGGCGGCTCGTCGACGGTGTCGTCACGGTCCGCGCCTCCGAGCACCGCTCCCAGTGGCGCAACCGCGAGACGGCCGCCGTACGCCTCGCGGCGCTGCTGGCGGAGGCCACCGCACCCCCACCCAAGCCCCGCAAGCCGACCCGCATCCCACGCGGCATCAACGAACGCCGGCTGAGGGAGAAGAAACAGCGCTCGGACACCAAGCGGGGGAGATCGGGCCGCGACTGGGGGTGAGCGACGGGCTCGACCGCATGCTCCTGGTCGGGCCGGATCCGAATGCCGAGGGCGGTTTCCGAATTCCGGGGCGCGACTTCTTCGAGGCGGGCTGCCGTCCGGGCATCTTTGGGCCGTTCACGAAGGTCCAACGGAATTTCCGTGGCCCCTTCCGCACCTCCTTGCCCCGTGACTTCCGCCCGTGTCTTCCGTCCCCGATTACCCCAACTGCCGGTAGCGGCCCCGGAAATAGAGCAGCGGCCCCCCGTCCGCGCTCCGTACCCCGGCGGTCAGCACGCGGCCGATCACCAGGGTGTGGTCCCCCGCCGTCACCCGCTGCTCGGTCCGGCACTCCAGGGTCGCCAGGGCGCCGCCCATCAAGGGGGCGCCGGAGGCCTCGCCGCGGACGTACGCGAGGTCCTCGAACAGGAGCCGGTCGCTGATGCGGCCCTTCATGGCGAAGCGGCCCGCGATGTGCCGCTGGCTCTCGGAGAGGACGGAGACCGCCCACAGGGGCTGTTCGTCGAGCAGGTCGTCCATGCGGGAGCCGTTGCGCAGGCTGACCAGGACCAGCGGCGGGTCCAGCGAGACCGACATGAAGGCGGTGGCGGTCATGCCGACGTCCTCGCCGCCCGGCGCCAGGGGGTCGTCCGGGTCCAGCGGCGGCTCCTGCGCCGTCACCAGGACCACGCCCGCGGCCAGCCGGGACATGGCGGCCCGGAACTCGTCGTTGCTCACCCCCTCAGCATGCCCGGGGGCGGCCGTGGCGGTGGGGGAAGGCAGGGCGGAGGGAGTGTTCGGCACGCCGGAAACGCTAATCTCCGGTCCGCGCGGGTCGCATCGGGCCCCGGTCCGAAGTGGGTCCTAGGACCAGGGTCGTGCATCATGTCCCCACACCCGCAAAGCATGGGTTCAGTAAGCCCACAGGGAAAACGCAGAAACTCCACTCAATTGCTCACGTTCCCCTGTGACTTGAGTCACAAGGGCCATTAATTGTTGACCCTGTGTACCGAGTGGGCAGCGCGCTGTGATTCAGTGGCGGGGCAAGATGCAAGGGCACCACTGATAAGAAGCGCCAAAGACAACCCTTGATTCGCTGCGAGGTCTCGGGGGGAGGGCGAGCATGGAGACCGAGTCGGAGCCGTATGTCCGTCTTGCGTCCCTGCGGCAGCTGCACCAGGTCATGGCCGACATGAACACGGCACGCAGCCTGGCGGACACACTGCAGACCGTCGCCGACGGCGCGGTCACCGCCCTCGGGTACGAAATGGCATGCGTCAACCTCGTGCGCCCCGACGGCGACCTCGTCGTCGCCGCCTTCTCCGGCAACCCCGCGGCCGAGGCCCTCATCACCGGCCGCGTCGGCTCGCGCGAGTCCTGGGAGCGTCGGCTGACCATGGGCGAGGCCTGGGGCGACCTGCGGTTCATACCGCACACCGAGGGCTGGGTGCTCGACGAGGACGACGTACCGCAGTGGTACACCGACGGCCCCGCGCCCCGCTTCGAGGACGAGTGGCACCCCTCCGACCGGCTCTTCGCGCCCATGTACACGCCCGGCGTGCAGGGCGGCTCCTCCGGCGAGCTGCTCGGCGTGATCTCCGTGGACCGGCCGCGCAACGGCCGCCACCCCGGCGCCTGGGGCCGCGAGGCGCTCCAGATGTACGCGTTCCAGGCGGCCATCGCTATCAGCAACGCGCGTCTCCGCTCGAACATGCAGCGCGCCCTGGTCCGCCTGGAGCGGGAGCAGCAGGCGCTGCGCGCCAGCGAGGAAAGCTTCCGGCAGGCGTTCGAGTACGCCCCCTCCGGCATGGCCATAGCCGAGATGGGCGGTGACCAGCACGGACGGATACTGCGCACCAACGACGCGCTGTGCCGGCTGCTCGGCCGCCCCGCCTCCGCGATGCGCCGCTACTCCTTCTCCGACCTCGTCCACCCCGAGGACATAGGCACGCTGCTGCGCACCTCCGCCGAGGGCGGCCGTGCGGAGCTGCGCCTCGGCCGCCGCGACGGCAGCTATGTGTGGGTGTCCCTGCGCAACAGCGTCGTCGCCGACGCGGCCGACGGCCCCCGGTTTCTGCTCACCCACGTCGAGGACATCGAGGAGCGCAAGCGCCGCGAGCTCCAGCTCGCCCACCGCGCCTCCCACGACTCGCTCACCGGCCTGCCGAACTCGGCCGAGCTGCGCTCGCGGCTGTCGTCCCGGCTCTGTCAGCGGGCCAGCCACGCCGGCGAGATCGAGTCCCTGGACGCCGCCTACGGCCATCCCGCCTTCGACGTCAACGGCCACGGCTTCGACTTCGCGGCGGTGGCGCAGTCGTACGACGGCTTCGACCACCATGTGCACACGATCGCGCCCGAGGGGGAGCGGGACGACGGCACCAAGGGTCTCGCGGTCCTCTTCTGCGATCTCGACGGCTTCAAGTCGATCAACGACCGGTTCGGGCACAACGCGGGTGACGCGGTCCTCATCGAGGTCGCCCGGCGGCTCACCCGGGGGGTGCGGGACGGGGACACGGTGGCCCGCCTCGGCGGCGACGAGTTCGTGATCCTGGCCGACGGGCTGGGCAAGGCCGACGCGCAGGACCTGGCCGTACGCCTGCGCAACGAGATCATCCAGCCGATACGGGCCGAGGGCCGGGCCGTGCGGGTGGGCGCCAGTTTCGGCATCGGGTGGGCACACTGCGGCATGACCGCGGACGAAGTGTTGAAATCCGCTGACGAACGGATGTACGTCGAGAAACGATCTCGTCCCAAACAGCACCGACGCGCCGGATGATGCGCAGGTCAGTGGGCTGAAGCGGTGTGAGTCACCCGTTTGGGCCAGCGAGAACGGGTAGGCTCGCCATTCAATACCTGTACCGCATCCGCCCGCACCTGTTGAGGAGTACCAAGGGATGACGCCCGGCGACAACGGCGCGAGCACGCCCGAGGACGAGGACCCGTTCGGCTATCTCTATGCCGACGGCCAGGCCAGAGGGGCTCAGCCGCCGTCCGGTGGCTACGGCTACCCGAACTCGGTCAGCAGGGTGCGCCCGGTCGGCGAGCGCACCTATGGCGGACAGCAGGGCCAGACCATCCCCCAGCAGGGCACCTACGGCCAGCCGAACGCGCACTACCAGGCTCCGGAGACCCTCCCGGGCGGCGCCCCGACCACCCAGCAGCCTCTCCCGGGCGGCGGCCGCGGCCGCGGCAGCGGCCCGAACACCAAGGGCCTGCTGATCGGCGCCGTCGCGGTGGTCGCCGCGGTCGTGATCGGCATCAGCATCGCCGTGATCAACGGCAACGACGACAAGAAGGACAACGCGGCGAACCCCTCTCCGACGCAGTCGCAGAGCGCCTCACCCAAGCCGTCCAGCACCAGCTCGGTGTCCGACTCGGGCGAGCTCCCGAAGATCGATGCGAAGGCACTTCGCCTGGAAGGCGGAGCCACCACCGCCTCGGACGTCAAGGGAGCCCAGGCGGACGGCGGTGTCTACGTCACGAACTTCAACAACGTCGGCGCCTCGGTCACCTGGACGGTCAACGGCATCCCGGACGCCGGCAAGTACACCGTGTTTCTCGGGTACAGCGTCCCGGGCAAGGACGGCACCGGCACGTTGACGATCAACGGCACGCCGTCCAACCAGCCCGTCAAGTTCAAGAACTGGGCAAAGGCACCCGAGGGCAATTACGAGAGGGGCTGGACGAAGACCTACAACTGGGTCCAGCTCACCAAGGGCACGAACACCATCAAGATCTCGTGCGAGCAGGGCAACCAGTGCGACGCCTACCTCGACCAGCTGTCGCTGGCGAAGGGCTGGGTCACGTCCGAAGACTGACGGCGGCGTCATTGCAGCGCGGTCGCCGCCGCAGTACGGGGGTAGGGGTGACTGTCGGCCACGTGCAGTGTCACGCTGCCGTGGCCTCGCCCGTCACCGCCACCCGCCCCACCAGGTTCTCGTACTCCACCCGGTCGAACTCCCCCGCCACGGGCGCCCGTACCGTCGCCGCCGACAGCGCGACCGAGCGCGCCAGCCGGTCCGGCCACGGCATCTGTTCCACGAGGCCCGACAGCAGGCCCGCGACCGCCGAATCGCCGGCGCCGGTCGGGTTGCCGTGGACGTGGGTGGGTAGGGTGGCGCGCCAGCGGCCCTCGGGGGTCACCGCCAAGAGGCCCTCCGAGCCCAGGGACGCGACCACCGCGCGGGCCCCCCGCCGTCGGGCGTCCTGGGTCGCGCGCAGGGGGTCGTGGGAGCCGGTTAGTTCGGCCAGTTCGTCGGTGTTCGGTTTGATGATGTCGGGGCGGGCGGCCACACCGCGGCGCAGTGGTTCTCCGCTGGTGTCCAGGAGGACGGGGGCGCCGGTGGTTCGTGCCGTTCGTACCAGTCCCGCGTAGGCGCCCACCGGCACGCCGGGCGGCAGGCTGCCGCACAGGGCCACCGCCGAGGCCTCGGCCAGCAGGTCCTCGTACGTGTCCAGGAAGGCGGACCACTCCATCGGGGTGATCTGCGGGCCCGGCTCGTTCAACTGGGTGGTGTCGCCGGTGAGTTCGTCTACGACCGCGATCGTGCGCCGGGTCGACCCGCCGACCGGGACCAGCGCGTCCACCACGCCGGATATGGCCGAGAGACCCTCCCGCACCGCCCGTCCGGTGCCGCCGCCCGCGAACCCGGTGACCGTCGCCTCGTGTCCGAGGGCCGCGAGCACCCGGGCCACGTTCAGGCCCTTGCCGCCCGGCCGTTCGGTGACCGCCGAGACGCGGTGCGAGGCGTGCGGCCGCAGGGACCGTACGCGATAGGTGATGTCGAGAGCGGTGTTCAGTGTGACCGTGAGGATCACCCGGGCCGACCTCCCTCGAAGCCTGTGCGCCTGCCGTCTGTTCCGGGCCCCGATCATGCCAAAGAGACGGCGACCGGCCCAGCCCATGGTCGGCCACCGTCTCTCTGCCCGGGGACGGATCAGGGCAGTTGGGGAGGGACCACCCACTCGCCCCGGCGCAGCACGCCCTTGAGTTCGAAGCCGGCGTCCAGCAGCACCAGGTCGGCGTCCTTGCCGGGCTCCAGCGAGCCGATGGTGTCGTACCTGCCCAGCAGCCGGGCCGGGTTGACGGACAGGGCCGTGACCACGTCCTCCACGGGGAGCCTGTCGACGGTCACCGCCCGCTTGAACGCGCGGTCCAGGGTGAGCGTGGAGCCGGCGATCGAGCCGCCCTCCACGAGCCGGGCGACCCCCTCGCTGACCTCGACCTCCAGCGGGCCGAGCATATAGCGGCCGTCACCGATCCCGGCCGCGTCCATCGCGTCGGTGATGAACGCGACCCGCCCGGCACCCGCGTGACGGAACGCCAGCTCCAGGGCGGCAGGGTGCAGATGGGTGCCGTCGTTGATGAGCTCGACCGTGACCCGCTCGTCCTCCAGGAGGGCGGCGACCGGGCCGGGGGAGCGGTGCCCGAGGGCGGGCATGGCGTTGAAGAGGTGGGTGGCGACGGTGGCGCCCGCGTCGATCGCCTCGACCGTCTGCTCGTACGTCGCGTCCGTGTGGCCGACCGCCGCGATGACCCCGTGCTCCGCCAGCAGCCGTACGGAGTCGAGGCCGCCCGGCAGTTCGGTGGCGAGGGTGACCATCGTGGCCCGGCCGCGCGCCGCGTCGATCAGCTTGCGGACCTCCGCCGGATCCGGGTCGCGCAGCAGCTCCTCGGAGTGGGCGCCCTTGCGGCACGGCGAGATGAACGGGCCCTCGAAGTGGATGCCCGCGAGCTCGCCCTGCTCGGCCAGCTCGCTCAGCAGCCCGGCCTGCTTGACCAGGAAGTCCATGTCGTCGGTGACGGTGGAGGCGACGAGGGTCGTGGTGCCGTGCAGACGGTGGGTGCGGATCGCCGTCAGCACGTCGTCGGCCGTGCCGGAGAACGACGCGCCGCCACCTCCGTGGTTGTGGATGTCGACGAAGCCGGGGACCAGCCAGTGGCCCGACACGTCGAGCGTCTCGGCGTCCGGACCCGCGGCGGCCGCGATCTTCGTACCCTCGACGACCACGCGCCCGTCGTCCACGGTCCCGGTGGGCAGAACCACCCGGGCACCGGCGAGAACCATGCTGGGGGCCATCAGGCGGTTACCTCCGAAGGGTCAGTGGTTTCGAGGAGATCCCGGGCGAGGAGCCCCGCGCCCAGGCATCCGGCGGTGTCCCCGAGGGCGGCGGGGACGATCGACGGCAGTTTCTGGAAGGTGACGCGCCGCTGGACGGCCTCCCGCAGCGGCGTGAACAAGGTTTCCCCCGCCTCGGCCAGGCCGCCACCGATGATCAGCGTGCGCGGGTCCAGCAGGGTGAGCGCGGTGACCAGACCGTCGGCGAGCGCGTCCAGGGCCTCCTGCCAGATCCGGACGGCGTTCGGGTCCCCGGACGCGACGGCCTTCGCGCAGTCCGCGGCGTCCGCGTCCGGGTCCTCGCAGACGGCCGCCCAGGCCTCGCTCACGGCGGCCGCGGACGCGTACCGCTCCAGACAGCCGCGCTGCCCGCACGGACAGGGGGCGCCGCCGGGCCGTACGACGATGTGCCCGATCTCGCCCGCGAAGCCGTGCGCGCCCGCCTCCACCCGGCCGTCGAGGCCGATGGCGCCCGCGATCCCGGTGCCGAGGGGCACGAACAGGAACCGGTCGGCGCCCTTGCCCGCCCCGATCCGGCCCTCGGCGAGCCCGCCGGTGCGCACGTCGTGGCCGAGGGCGACCGGGACGCCGAGCCGCTGCGCGAGCAGGTCGCGCAGCGGTACGTCGCGCCAGCCCAGGTTGGCCGAGTAGGCGGCGATGCCGTGCTGCTCGTCGACGATGCCGGGGACGGCTACGCCGACCGCGGCCGCGGGCCCGCCGAGGTGCCGTGCGCCGTACGCGCGCAGATCCGCGGCGAAGTCGAGGATGCCCTCGACCACCGCGTCGGGTCCGCGCTCGCGTCCGGTCGCCCGCCGGTCCTGGTGGAGCAGGTCGCCGCCGTCCCCGACCAGGGCGGCCTTCATCCCGGTGCCGCCCACGTCGAGGGCGATGACATGTCTCACGGGAACAGTGTGGACCTCCGACCTGTAAGAGGTCTAGTCCACTCACGTGGTGTAGACCTAGGTTTAGACCTCATGGTCCACATGGTGAAACGACAAGACGGCAGAGTTGGGGCAGTAGCAGTGCGGCGGCGTAGGGCAGGAATGATCGCGGTGGTGTCCGCAATGGGCATGACGGCGGTTCTCGGTGGCTGTGGGAGCACGGGTTCTTCGGACGTGACCCTCAGACTGGTCGCCGCCGACTACGGCGACTCCGCCGCCAACAGCTCCAAGAAGTACTGGGACAAGCTGGTCGAGGAGTACGAGGCCCAGCACCCCGGGGTGAAGGTCGAGGTCAGCGTCTACTCCTGGAACGACGTCGACCGCAAGGTCAAGGAGATGGCCGACGCCGGGAAGGCGCCCGACATGGCCCAGATCGGCGCGTACGCCGACTACGCGGCCGCGGGCAAGCTGTACCAGGCGTCCGACCTGCTCTCCATACCCGTTCAGGCGAGCTTCCTCCCCCAGCTCAGCGAGGCCGGGCAGTGGAGCCACGTGCAGTACGGCATCCCGTTCGCCGCCTCCACCCGCGTGCTCTTCTACAACAAGACCCTCTTCGCCAAGGCGGGCATCTCCGCGCCCACCGACTGGAGCGAGCTCGCGGCCGACGCGAAGGCGCTGAAGGCCGAGGGGGTCAAGTACCCGTACGCGCTGCCCCTCGGCCCCGAGGAGGCACAGGCCGAGACCATGCAGTGGCTGCTGAGCGGCGGCTCCGGCATCACCGACGACGTCGGCACCTACAGCCTCGACTCCCCCGAGAACGTGGAGACCTTCACCTGGCTCAAGGACCAGCTCGTCGGCAAGGGGCTGACCGGGCCGGTCGCACCGGGCAAGCTCAACCGTGCCGATGCCTTCGCGGCGTTCGCGGACGGTCAGGTCGGCATGCTCAACGGGCATCCCACGCTGATGAAGCAGGCCGCCGCCAAGGGCGTGAAGTTCGGCATGGTGCCGATGCCCGGGCGGACCGGGCAGTCCAGGTCCTCGATGGGCGTGGCCGACTGGATGATGGCCTTCAAGCAGAACGGCCACGCCGAGCAGGTCGGCGACTTCCTCGACTTCGTCTACAGCAAGAAGAACGTCCTCGGCTTCTCCCGCGAGTACGGCCTGCTGCCGGTCACCAGCGCCGCCTCGGACGCCATGTCCCAGTCCGCCAAGGACGCGAACCTCCACCCCTTCCTCAACCAGCTCCCCACGTCCGCCCTCTACCCGGTCGGCAAGACCTCCTGGGCAGGAGTGAGCGCCGACATCAAGAAGACGATCGGCCAGGCCGTCACCCCCGCAGGCAGCCCGGTGACCATCCTGAACCGCCTCCAGACGACAGCAACGACGGCGGACAACCGCGACGAGGGCTGAGGGGGTGCCGCGGACGGGGGCCGCTGTCGTGTGTGGGCGTGGAGCAGGAGGGGCCGGGCTGTTTCGGCCCAGACGACAGCGACCCCGCGGGCAGCCGCGACGCGGGTGAGGCACTGCCGGTGAGCCGGTCGTTGTCAGCTGGCGAGCCGGTCGTTGTCAGTGGGCCCGGCTACCGTTCCCCGTATGGAGCTGGACGAGCTGGGGGCGCGGGAGCGGGGGATCCTTGCGTTGGAGCGGCGGGGGTTTGCGGGGCCCGGGGCCAAGGAGCGGGCGATACGTGAGGAGCTGGGGCTCGCGCCCGTGCGCTACTACCAGCTGCTGAACGCCCTGCTGGACGACGAGCGGGCGCTGGCGCACGACCCGGTGACGGTGAACCGGCTGCGGCGCGTACGGGAGGCGCGGCGCTCCGAGCGGTGAACACCGCGGCGCTTCCCTGTGCGCCCCCCTGAGCCATGGGTGCGCCCGCCCTCCCGTGGATAGGGTCGCCGTATGGGCATCCATACGACGGACTCCACCAACCCGATGGACCCGCTGCCGACCCCCGTGACCCAGGCCGGACGCGAAGGGCTCGACGCGCTGCTCGCACGGCCGCGCACCGCGCTGATCGGGCTCGATTTCGACGGCACGCTCGCCCCCATCGTCGCCGACCCCGAACAGGCCCGGGCCCACCCCGACGCCGTACCCGCACTCTCCGAAATCGCCCCCAAGGTGGCCTCCGTCGCCGTGATCACCGGCCGCCCGGCCGGGGTCGCCGTGCGGCACGGCGGCTTCGCGGGCGTCCCCGGCCTGGAGCACCTCGTCGTCCTCGGCCACTACGGCGCCGAGCGCTGGGAGGCCGTGAGCGGAACCGTCAGCGCGCCGCCCCCGCACCCCGGCGTCGCCGCCGTCCGCGCCGAACTGCCCGGGTTCCTGGACCGGATCGGCGCCTGGCGGGGGACCTGGATCGAGGAGAAGGGGCGGGCCGTCGCCGTCCACACCCGCCGCGCCGACGATCCGCAGGCCGCCTTCGAGGCCCTCCGTGAACCCCTCTCCGACCTCGCCACCCGGCACGGCCTGATCGTCGAGCCAGGCCGGCTGGTCCTCGAACTGCGCCCGCCCGGCATGGACAAGGGCGTCGCCCTCCTGGAGTACGTCCGCGACATCGGCGCCGAGTCCGTGGTGTACGCCGGCGACGACCTGGGCGACCTCCCCGCCTACGCCGCGGTCGACAAGCTCCGCTCGGACGGCGTCCCCGGCCTGCTGGTGTGCAGCGGCAGCTCGGAGGTGACGGAGCTGGCCGAACGGGCGGACCTGGTGGTGGACGGCCCCGAGGGGGTCGTACGACTGCTCCGCACGCTCGCCGCTCAGCTGGACTGACTCGCCGCTCAGCTGGACTGATCGACGTCCAGCGCGTGCAGCTGGTCCAGGAACCACTGAGCAGGGGGCAACGCGGTGGCCGCGGCGGCCAGCCGCTTCGTCCGCTCCGCCCGCTCCTCGAAGGGCATGGTCAGCGCCTGGTGCAGGGCGTCGGCCGTGCCCACGATGTCGTAGGGGTTCACGGCGATCGCGTCCTCGCCCAGCTCCTCGTACGCCCCGGCCTCCCGTGAGAGCACCAGCACGCACCCCTCGTCGGAGACGACCGGAATCTCCTTGGCGACCAGGTTCATACCGTCCCGGATGGGGTTCACCAGCGCCACGTCCGCCAGCCGGTACGCGGCCAGGGAGCGCGCGAAGTCGTCCTTGACGTGCAGCTCGACCGGGGTCCAACCCGGTGTGCCGTACCGGGAGTTGATGTCCTGCGCCAGGCGCTGCACCTCCGCCGTGTAGTCGCGGTACACGGCCAGGTCCTGCCGGGAGGGGTAGGCGAAGGCCACGTGCACGACCCGCTCGCGCCACTCGGGGTGGTCGTCCAGCAGCTGCCGGTACGCCAGCAGCCCGCGCACGATGTTCTTCGACAGCTCGGTGCGGTCCACCCGGACGATCGTCCTGCGGCCGTCACCGATCTCCGCGCGCAGCACGGCCATCCGCTCGGCCACGTCCGGCTCGTGCGCCCGCTTGCGCAGGAAGTCCGCGTCCGCGCCGAGCCCGTGCACACCGATGCGCGTGCCGGACGGGATGCCGGGCCCGAGCACCGCATGACAGCAGTCGGTGAACGCGTCCGCCCAGCGTTGGGTGAGGAAGGCCGCGCGGTCGGCGCCGAGGATGCCGCCGAGCAGCTCGGCCGCGATGTCGTCGGGCAGGAGACGGAAGTAGTCCGGCGGGGCCCAGGGCGTGTGCGAGAAATGGCCGATCCGCAGATCGGGGCGGAGCTGCCGGAGCATCCGGGGAGCCAGCGCGAGGTGGTAGTCCTGGATCACCACCGCGGCACCCTCGGCGGCCTCCTCCGCCAGCGCCTCGGCGAAGGCCCGGTTGTAGGCCTCGTACGACGCCCACTGGCGCCGGAACTCCGCGTCGAAAACCGGCTCCAGCGGGGTCTGGTAGAGCATGTGGTGGACGAACCAGAGCACGGAGTTGGCGACGCCGTTGTACGCGTCGGAGAACACCGTCGCGTCGATGTCCAGCATGCGCACCTGCTGGCCGCCGGTCGCGTCCACGGACAGCCGCCGGCCGCCGTGCGAGCGGCGCACCGCCTCTCGGTCGGCGTCGCTCAGCGCGGCGCACACCCACACCGCGTCCGTGTGCGGCCCGATGGCCGACAGACCCGAGACCAGCCCGCCACCACCCCGCTTGGCGTGCAGCGCACCCCCCTCGCGCACCTCGAACGAGACCGGGCCGCGATTGGACGCGACCAGCACTTCAGCAGCACCGTGCGTGGAAGCCATACGCCTCAACCTAGCCCGGCCCGGAAACGCTCAAACGTACGTTCCACCCTGCGAGGGGGCCGTATACAGCCGTTCTCCAGTGATCAGGCCACTTGGCGCGAGGCGTACTCCGCGATCTCCGCCATCGGCGGCCGCTCCTCCGTGTCCACCGAGTAGGTGCGCGGCTCGAAGCCGTCCTCGCCCCGCTCGAACTGGGTCAGGGAGGGCCGGACGAGGTGACCGCGGGCCAGCCTCAGCTGCGCCGTCCGGTAGACCGCCGCCGCCATCCGGCCCAGCGCCTGCCCGTCCTGGTGCCGGTGCTTGCGCACCCCCACGTCGACCTGCGCGAGGGCGTCCAGGCCCACCAGGTGCAGGGCGTCGACCAGCATGCCCAGCTCCACGCCGTAGCCGACGGGGAACGGGAGCTGTTCCAGCAGGGAGCGGCGGGCCGCGTACTCGCCGCCGAGCGGCTGCACGAAGCCGGCCAGCTGCGGCCAGTGCATGTTCAGCAGCGGGCGCGCCATCAGCTCGGTGACCCGGCCGCCCTGGCCCGTCGCCCCGCCCAGTGGGCGGTCGTACATCGCCTTGACCAGGTCGACCCCCGGGTCGGTCAGCAGCGGGCCGACGATCCCGGAGACGAAGTCGGAGGAGAACTCCCTCAGGTCGGCGTCGATGAAGCAGACGATGTCCCCGCTCGTGACCAGCAGGGAGCGCCACAGGACCTCCCCCTTGCCGGGAACGGCCGGAATGCGCGGCAGGATGTCGTCGCGGTGGACGACCCTGGCACCCGCGGCGGCGGCCACCGCGGAGGTGCGGTCGGTGGATCCCGAGTCGACGACGACGATCTCGTCGACGAGCGGGACCTGCTGCATGAGGTCGTGGCGGATCACGGCGACGATGTCACCGACCGTCTCCTCCTCGTTGAGCGCGGGCAGCACCACGGACACCGACTGACCCGTCCGCTGCTTGGCGGCGAGGATCTTGTGGAGGGGGCGATCGGTCATGGACCAGGAGCGGGTGGCCAGCCAGCGCTCGACTTCTTCCAGCACAGTCAGCGGCTCCTCACGTTGTCTCGCGGTTCGGACGACTATCTCAACTGTCCTGGCCTTCGGTTACAGTCTTGAACAACGCCGATGACCATCGCATGTCGAGGGTCGTGGGCGTTTACAACCACATACAGCTCATCCAGAGGGGCAGAGGGACACGGCCCGATGAAGCCCCGGCAACCCTCCAGTCGGTTCTCGTCCTCCAGCGAGGCTCCCGGCTAGGGAAGGTGCCAAATCCGTCTCACGGCGAGATGCGTCGTGAGGAAGATGAGGAGAAAGGGCCTCGCCTCCATGGCTGTGCAGACAGTTGCAAGCACCAGCAATCCCACAGTAGACCTCGGCCCGGCCGCAGCACTGAGCTGTCGCGAGTGCGGTCACCGGGTACCGCTCGGACCGGTGTTCGCCTGCGAGGAGTGTTTCGGTCCGCTCGAGATCGCGTACGACTTCTCGGCGTACGAAACCGAGGAACTCCGCAGGCGCATCGAGGCGGGCCCCGCGAACATCTGGCGCTACGCGCCGCTGCTGCCCGTCCCCGCGGACGTGGCCGACAAGCCGAACCTGAACCCGGGCTGGACCAAGCTCGTCAAGGCCGACAACCTGGCGCGCGAGCTGGGTGTGACCGGCGGTCTGTACGTGAAGGACGACTCCGGCAACCCGACGCACTCCTTCAAGGACCGCGTCGTCGCCCAGGCCCTGGAGGCCGCCCGCGCCTTCGGCTTCACCACCCTGTCCTGCTCCTCCACGGGCAACCTCGCCGGGGCCGTCGGCGCCGCGGCCGCCCGCGCCGGCCTCCGCTCCTGCGTGTTCATCCCGCACGACCTGGAGCAGGGCAAGGTCGTCATGGCCGCGATCTACGGCGGCAACCTCGTCGGCATCGAGGGCAACTACGACGACGTGAACCGCTTCTGCTCCGAGCTGATCGGCGACCCGGCCGGCGAGGGCTGGGGCTTCGTCAACGTCAACCTGCGGCCGTACTACGCGGAGGGCTCCAAGACCCTGGCGTACGAGATCTGCGAGCAGCTCGGCTGGCGGCTGCCCGACCAGATCGTGGTCCCCATCGCCTCCGGCTCCCAGCTCACCAAGGTCGACAAGGGTCTGCAGGAGCTGATCAAGCTCGGGCTTGTCGAGGACCGGCCCTACAAGATCTTCGGCGCCCAGGCCGAGGGCTGCTCGCCGGTGTCCGTGGCCTTCAAGGGCGGGCACGACGTGGTCCGCCCGCAGAAGCCGAACACCATCGCCAAGTCCCTGGCCATCGGCAACCCGGCCGACGGGCCGTACGTCCTCGACATCGCGCGCCGCACCGGCGGCGCGGTGGAGGATGTGACCGACGAGCAGGTCGTGGACGCCATCAAGCTGCTGGCGCGCACCGAGGGCATCTTCGCCGAGACGGCGGGCGGTGTGACGGTGGGCGTGACGCGGAAGCTCATCAAGGACGGCGTCCTCGACCCGACCAAGACCACCGTCGTCCTCAACACGGGCGACGGCCTCAAGACGCTTGACGCGGTGGCCGGCACGGGCCTGACCGCGACCATCCGCCCGAACCTTGACTCCTTCCGAGAGGCTGGCCTGGCATGAGTGTGACCGTCCGCATCCCCACCATCCTGCGCACCTACACGGGCGGCCAGGCCGAGGTGACGGCCGAGGGCGCGACCCTCGCCGAGGTCATCGAGAGCCTGGAGAAGAACCACACGGGGATCGCCGCCCGTGTCCTGGACGACCAGGGCAAGCTGCGCCGCTTCGTCAATGTGTACGTCAACGACGACGACGTCCGCTTCGAGCAGGGCCTTCAGACGGCGACCCCCGACGGCTCGGGTGTCTCCATCATCCCGGCGGTCGCCGGCGGCTGATCATTACCGTGGGTAACGGCAGTTACCGAGTGTTCATCTGATTGCCCCCTCCGTGAGAGAAGCGGAGGGGGCAATTCAGTGTGATTGAGCGCGGTACAGTTGGGGAACTCGCTCCCGATCTCCGGGTCGGAAGCCCTGGATTCATGCCGTAGGCCGACAAGAAGTAGCCAAAGTGTGTGGGCTTTCTGCGGCTTTTATACCTTTTGCAGGGCCCGACTTGCCCTGAATTCAGGCGAATTCTCGCCACATTCCGGACCGCGCACGTCCAGAATTCTCGTCCGATTGACCTGTTGCAGACGGCAGTTGGACAGATACATTCAGCCGCGGTCGACGCGTTCCGGCGCACGCCCCCAAGCCAATGGGGGGTGAGGTCTGACCCGGATCCGCGAGGTGTGGATCTGTGCAAGGGCCAGTAATAGGGGAGTTAGGCATGGCTCAGGGCACCGTCAAGTGGTTCAACGCGGAGAAGGGGTACGGCTTCATCGCGGTCGACGGTGGTGCGGATGTTTTCGTCCACTACAGCGCGATCCAGATGGACGGCTACCGCACCCTGGAAGAGGGACAGCGGGTCGACTTCGAGATCTCGCAGGGTCAGAAAGGCCCGCAGGCGGACATGGTCCGGCTGGCGACCAGCTGAAGCACGCGTCGACTGACACCGACGTTCTGTTCATCTTCGAAGGGCCCGTACCTCCCGGGGTACGGGCCCTTCGGTCTGCCCGCGACGCCCGTGCCGCCCGGCCCGCCCGGGCCCCGTGACGCCGCAGCCCACCTGCGTATCCTCCCGAGCCGCTTGCACTCGACAGGGGCGAGTGCTAATCATTGGCGTTAGCACTCTGAAGGTGAGAGTGACAAAAGAAGGACCGGGTCGGTGAGGCCGCGGAGCGGGTGGGGCAAGGAACCACCGGCCCGTGGGCCGTCCGTCGCGGGCGCGGGCGCGGTCCGAAGGAATCACCCCCAGTCCTGGAGGGACCACTTCACATGGCCAAGATCATCGCGTTCGACGAGGAGGCGCGGCGCGGCCTCGAGCGCGGCATGAACCAGCTCGCGGACGCCGTGAAGGTGACGCTCGGCCCCAAGGGCCGCAACGTCGTCCTCGAGAAGAAGTGGGGCGCCCCCACGATCACCAACGATGGTGTCTCCATCGCCAAGGAGATCGAGCTCGAGGACCCGTACGAGAAGATCGGCGCCGAGCTGGTCAAGGAAGTCGCCAAGAAGACGGACGACGTCGCCGGTGACGGTACGACCACCGCGACCGTGCTCGCCCAGGCCCTGGTCAAGGAGGGCCTGCGCAACGTAGCCGCCGGCGCCAACCCGATGGCCCTCAAGCGCGGTATCGAGAAGGCCGTCGAGGCCGTCTCCGCCGCCCTGCTGGAGCAGGCCAAGGACGTCGAGACCAAGGAGCAGATCGCCTCCACGGCCTCCATCTCCGCCGCCGACACCCAGATCGGCGAGCTCATCGCCGAGGCCATGGACAAGGTCGGCAAGGAAGGCGTCATCACCGTCGAGGAGTCCCAGACCTTTGGTCTGGAGCTGGAGCTCACCGAGGGTATGCGCTTCGACAAGGGCTACATCTCGGCGTACTTCGCCACCGACATGGAGCGGATGGAGGCGTCGCTCGACGACCCGTACATCCTCATCGCCAACTCCAAGATCGGCTCCGTCAAGGACCTGCTCCCGCTCCTGGAGAAGGTCATGCAGTCGGGCAAGCCGCTGCTGATCATCGCCGAGGACGTCGAGGGCGAGGCCCTGTCGACCCTGGTCGTCAACAAGATCCGCGGCACCTTCAAGTCCGTCGCCGTCAAGGCCCCGGGCTTCGGTGACCGCCGCAAGGCCATGCTCGGCGACATCGCCATCCTCACGGGCGGCGAGGTCATCTCCGAGGAGGTCGGCCTCAAGCTGGAGAACGCGACCCTGGACCTCCTGGGCCGCGCCCGCAAGGTCGTCATCACCAAGGACGAGACCACCATCGTCGACGGTGCCGGCTCCTCCGACCAGGTCAACGGCCGGGTCAACCAGATCCGCGCCGAGATCGAGAACAGCGACTCCGACTACGACCGCGAGAAGCTGCAGGAGCGCCTGGCGAAGCTCGCCGGCGGTGTCGCGGTCATCAAGGCCGGTGCCGCCACCGAGGTGGAGCTCAAGGAGCGCAAGCACCGCATCGAGGACGCCGTCCGCAACGCCAAGGCGGCCGTCGAGGAGGGCATCGTCGCCGGTGGTGGCGTGGCCCTGCTCCAGGCCTCCCAGGTGTTCGAGAAGCTGGAGCTGCAGGGTGACGAGGCGACCGGCGCCCAGGCCGTGAAGCTCGCGCTCGAGGCTCCGCTGAAGCAGATCGCCGTCAACGCCGGCCTCGAGGGCGGTGTCGTGGTGGAGAAGGTGCGCAACCTGACCCCGGGCCACGGCCTGAACGCCGCGACCGGCGAGTACGTCGACCTGGTCAAGGAAGGCATCATCGACCCGGCGAAGGTGACCCGTTCCGCGCTGCAGAACGCCGCCTCCATCGCCGCGCTGTTCCTCACCACCGAGGCCGTCATCGCCGACAAGCCGGAGAAGGCCGCCGCGGCCGCTCCGGGCGGCATGCCGGGCGGTGACATGGACTTCTGATCGACCGGTTCCGGTTGATCGCCTGTCCTACGGACCGAGGGCGGCTCTCCCAGCTTCTGGCTGGGGGTGCCGCCCTCGGGCGTTTCCAGTCGGCGCGACGGTGGCGCCCCAGGAGTGGGCCGGGGACTGTTGGTAGCGGCCGTCCTTGGGCTCGCTGTGTACGACGAGCGTGTTGTTGTCCCGGTCGATCAGCAGGTGGATGGGGATACCAGCTTCGGCGTAGCCGCGGACCTTGTCGATGCGGTCGCGTCGGTTGGTATCACGGGCCCCTTGCGGTAGGCGCCGACCTATGACGATGCTGGCCCGGCGTCCCGCCACGCAGCCCCCGCGCTCCATTGCCCACCATCCGCAAGCCGCTGAGCCAGCCCGGCGTGCTGGCGAGGCGCGGCCGCGCCCGCGAACCCCGGCCAGGCACGCAGCCGACGGTTGCCCGTGAACCCCGTCAAGCGGCCACCGTCTTTCCGGGCCACTCGCTTGCTTCTCACCCGTGCTGGAGCGGCCCTAGTCAAGGGTGGCCCGCAGGGCCATCGCCGAAGGCGACGCGGAGCGCCCTTTACTCGGGGCGTGGAAGCACGACACTGGCGAAGAAGCGGGCGGCCCCCACGGTCACTTGACGGCTAGGCGCGCTTCAGGTCCTCGACGAACGCCGACCATGCCTCGGCCCGGAACATGAGCTTCGGACCGAGGGGGGTCTTGGAGTCGCGGATGGGGATGAGCGTGGGGGAGTCGTGGGTGACTTCGAGGCAGTCGTTGCCGCCGGCGCTGTAGCTCGATTTGATCCATACGGCCGTGCCCAGGTCGTTGTCAAGGTTCTTCCTCATGGGCGTAATCCTGCGCCAACGCCTCGATCAGGGCCAGGGACTTCTCCTGCGATAGCGCGGAGGCCACGAGGAGGTCGTACACAAACCTCAGTTGGGCGACGGTAGCT
The DNA here is from genome assembly GCF_040654755.1 of Streptomyces sp. NPDC050625. Classification (NCBI taxonomy): domain Bacteria; kingdom Bacillati; phylum Actinomycetota; class Actinomycetes; order Kitasatosporales; family Streptomycetaceae; genus Streptomyces; species Streptomyces sp. NPDC050625. The sequence goes on along the minus strand of NZ_JBFAIQ010000011.1, from coordinate 199,203 downwards.
GGGTCGTCCTCCATACGCCCGCTGCGCACCCCCTCGCAGTAGACCAGCGGAGGGGCGTCCGCGAACTCCATGAGCTTGAGGGAACCCTGCATCGCCGCATGCGCACCCACGTTGAACGGCAGCACCTGCATGATGATCCGGTTCCGGTGGGCCATACCGGCCACATGACGCAGGGCCTCCGCCATCACCGCCGGGCCGCCGATCTTCCGGTGCAGCGCCGCCTCGTCAAGCACCGTCCACAACACCGGCTTTGTTGGGTGGTCGAGCAGTCGAGCCCGCTCCATACGGCCCTCCACCCACTCCTCGATGGCCTCCTCCGACGCCATCGGGGCCCACGGTCGGTCCACGGCCCGTGCGTACGCAGGCGTCTGCAGGAGCCCCGGGATCAGGAGCGACGTGTACTGCCTGATCGCCGTGGCCTGTGCCTCCGCCTCCACCACTTCCTCGAAGGGCGGCTCGTACTTCGACTTGGCCGCCGCCCCACAGTTCCGCGCAAAGAAGCCGTCCGTCTCCAGCACTTCGTCCAGCATCCGTGCGAACTCCGGCTGCATCCGCCGCGTCCCCGCCTCCAGTTGCCCGATGAACGACCCGCTCACGAACAGCCGCTGGCCCAGCTGCTCCTGACTCAGCCCCCTCCGCTCCCGAGCGTGCCGTAACTCCGCACCCAGCAAAGCGCGCGGTGACGATGACGGATCGAGGTCCTTCGGTCCTGCCATGGCAACTCCCGGTCTGACAGCTGAGGTTGTTGGGACGCCGTATCTGGCCAGGTTAGGGCGCCTATGGCCACGCTGTGTGGTGAAGGCGAACACTCAGCGTGGAGGGATCGGCGCAATGGAGACGAGGGAGATCGGGACGTATGTCGTCGACGTACGGAGCGGGCGGATCGGCGAGGTCATGGCGCGCGTGGGAGGTCGTGTGCAGTTGCGGCCCGTCGGTGGTGGGCGGGAGTGGGACTGTCCGCCCGAGGAGTTGAGGGAGGCGGCGCCGGACGAGGTGCTGCGGGAGCGGGTGCGGCGGCTGAATCGGGACGCCCGATCAGGCCCGGCGGCCGGCCTGCCCTGACGTGCGGGTGTGTCCGGGATCACGTGGCGGGTCGGCTCTAAACGGAATGCGGGCACTCGGGCAGTGGGTTCCTTAAGAGGGTGCAACAATGCGCGTGCACATACCAGCTGGTCGACCGAGTTACTCCCGAGGAGCCCCCACGTGACCGACACGACGCCTCCCGCTTCCCGCGCGGCTCAGATCCTCTCCCGCCCGATCACCCTCAACGGACTCACCGTTCCCAACCGGATCGTGATGGCGCCGATGACCCGCATGTTCTCCCCGGGCGGCATCCCCGGTGAGGACGTGCTGTCGTACTACGCGCGCCGCGCCGCCGCCGGTGTCGGGCTCATCGTCACCGAGGGCACCTACGTCGGGCACGAGTCGGCCGGGCAGAGCGACCGCGTGCCCCGGTTCCACGGTGAGGAGCAGCTGGCCGGCTGGGCGAAGGTCGCCGAGGCGGTGCACGCGGCGGGCGGCACGATCGTGCCCCAGCTGTGGCACATCGGCATGGTCCGCCAGCAGGGCCAGCCGCCCTACGCCGACGCTCCCGCGATCGGCCCGTCCGGCCTGGTCACCGAGGGTGCCGAGCCCACCGGCAAGTCCATGACCGCGCAGGACCTGGACGACGTCGTCGCCGCGTTCGCCCAGGCCGCTGCCGACGCCGAGCGGATCGGTTTCGACGGCGTCGAACTCCACGGCGCCCACGGCTACCTCGTGGACCAGTTCCTGTGGGCCGGCACCAACCGCCGCACCGACGCCTACGGCGGCGACCCGGTGGCCCGTACCAAGTTCGCGGCGGAGATCGTCGCCGCGGTCCGCGAGGCCGTCTCCCCCGAGTTCCCCGTCCTCTTCCGCTACTCGCAGTGGAAGCAGCAGGACTACGGCGCCCGCCTCGCCGAGACCCCCGACGAGCTGGAGGCGATCCTCGCCCCGCTGGCCGCCGCCGGCGTCGACGTCTTCCACGCCTCCACCCGCCGCTACTGGCTCCCCGAGTTCGACGGCTTCGACCTGAACCTCGCGGGCTGGACGAAGAAGCTCACCGGCAAGCAGGTCATCAGCGTCGGCTCGGTCGGCCTCGACGGCGACTTCGTCAACGCCTTCCAGGGCGAGGGCTCCCCGGTCAAGGGCATCGACAACCTGCTTGACCGCCTGGAGGCCGACGAGTTCGACATGGTCGCCGTCGGCCGCGCGCTGCTCCAGGACCCGGAGTGGGCGGCGAAGGTGCTCGCGAACCGCTTCGACGAGCTGAAGCCGTACGACGCGGCCTCGCTGAAGACGCTCAGCTGAGCCCAGGCCCGGGGCCAGGGACTTGCCCTGGCCCCGGACCCACCCTTGCCGGACGGGTCGATCGCACGGGCTCATCTCGGGGAGATTTAACTTGCTTAAGTCAATCAATCGGAATACGGTTGCGTAAGTCAAGCATCATCCGTTCCCGAGAGAGGCCCTGCCATGCCCGAAGCCCCTGCCCGGCCCGTCGACGCCGGGGGTGCCGCCCCGCCGAGGTCGAACGTCGTGGTGGCGGTGCTGGCCCTCGCCGGAATCGTCGTCTCACTGATGCAGACCCTGGTGATCCCGATCGTCCCGAAGCTGCCGGGCTATCTGCACGCCTCCGCGTCGAACGCGGCCTGGGCCGTGACGGCGACCCTCCTCGCCGCGGCCGTGGCCACCCCCGTCGTCGGCCGCCTCGGCGACATGCTCGGCAAGCGGCGCCTGCTGCTGGTCAGCCTGGTGCTGCTGGTGTTCGGCTCCGTGGTCTGCGCGCTCAGCGACTCACTGACCCCGATGATCGTCGGCCGTACGCTCCAGGGCCTGGCCGCGGCCGTGGTCCCGCTCGGCATCAGCATCATGCGCGACGAACTCCCGCCTCAGCGGCTCGCGGGCGCGACCGCCCTGATGAGCGCCTCCCTCGGCGTCGGCGGCGCCCTCGGACTGCCCGCCGCGGCCTTCATCGCCGACCACTTCGACTGGCACGTCCTGTTCTGGACCTCCGCCTCCCTCGGTGTCGTGGCCCTCGCCCTCGTCCTGAGGCTGATTCCGGAGTCCCGGGTGCGCACGGGCGGCCGCTTCGACATCGTCGGCGCGCTCGGTCTCTCCGTCGTGCTCGTCTCCCTGCTCCTCGCCATCTCCAAGGGCGCCGACTGGGGCTGGACCGACCCGCTGACCATGACCCTGTTCGCCGCCGCGGTCGTCGTACTGCTGGTCTGGGGCCGCTGGGAGCTGCGCACGGCCCGGCCGCTGGTCGACCTGCGCACCACGGCCCGTCGGCAGGTGCTGTTCACCAACCTCGCCTCGATCGCCTTCGGCTTCTCGATGTTCGCGATGTCGCTGGTCCTCCCGCAGCTGCTCCAGCTGCCCACGCAGACCGGCTACGGCCTCGGCCGCTCCATGCTCACCGTCGGACTCGTCATGGCCCCCCAGGGCCTGGTGATGATGGCGATGGCCCCGGTGTCGGCGGCGATCACCAGGACCAAGGGCCCGAAGATCACCCTGATGATCGGCGCGGTGATCGTGGCGGCCGGCTACGCCCTCAACATCGTGCTCATGTCCGACGTGTGGCACCTGGTCCTGGTGTCGTGCATCATCGGCGCGGGCGTCGGCTTCGCCTACGGCGCGATGCCCGCCCTGATCATGGGCGCGGTCCCGGCGTCGGAGACGGCCGCCGCGAACTCCCTCAACACCCTGATGCGCTCCATCGGCACCTCGGTGGCCAGCGCGGCCGCGGGCGTGATCCTCGCCCAGATGACGATCGACCTGGGCAGCCACGCCCTCCCGTCCGAGAACGCCTTCAAGGTCGTCATGGCCCTCGGCGCGGGCGCCGCGGCGCTGGCCTTCCTCCTCGCCTCCTTCCTGCCGGGCCGGCGGTCCGCGGCGGCGGAGAAAGCGGCTGTGGGGGAGGAGATGGGGGACGCGGTGGAGGCCGCCGGGGCGAAGGCGTAACCGGGTACGAGCACTCGTGCCCTAAAGGTTGCCCATGGGCTCGATGTCGACCTGTACCGGCGTGCCCCAGATCCGCAGCACCTCGTAGTCCGTGAACTCGTGCACGAGCCGGTACGCCATGGCGGGCCGCGAGCCGCGCCGCTGGGCGGCGAGATACTGCTCGGCCTCGCGGCGGTCCCGTCGCGGCGTACCGCACAACTGCCACTCCCGCCCGTTCCACAGCTCCGGCAGCCAGCGCTGCTGGGGCTGTGGGCGGTCGGAGCGGACGCCGTAGCGGGAGGGGGCCGGGGAGACGGGGTCGGACTGCGGGCGGCTGCCGTGCAACTCGGAGCGGCGAGCGGCCCGCCGCCGTGTCTCGCACAGCAGACACAGATCCGGCGCGCTCTCGTCCACGGGCCCGTTCGGATGCTCGGGACACCGTGTGGTGACCGCGCCCGTGGTCACGCTCTCGTCCAGCAGGTCAAGGGCCCTGCGCAGATCGGCCTTCACCTCGTGCAGCCGCGCGTCCGGGGTGTCGGCGGTCAGCGCTTCCCCGTGCTCGCCGACCAGCCGCAGGGCCCGGCCCAGGGCGGTCAGTTGGGCGTGGTTCATGAGCGCTCCCGTCTTCCGGCGGCGCGGCGGTACGCCTTCGAGTACGCCCTCAGTATGGGTCCGCCAACGGATCAGTGTGGATCCGCCAAGGGATCCGTCAGCGGATCCGCCGAGCGATCCGCCTTGTGCGCGGCCGCGGCCTCATGCGGCTCGTCCGGGTCTCCGCCGCCTGGCCTGACCACCGCGTACGTCGCCAGGAAGCCGACGACGTAACCGGTCAGCAGGCCTCCGCCGTAGATCGCCGCCGTCAGTGCCGGGCTCCTGTTGCCCGCCAGCAACGGGAACAGGGCCCAGCCCGACGGCCCGATCGCCGTCGCTCCCACCTTGTCCCCGAGCATCGCGAAGAACCCGACGAACGCCCCGCCCGCCGCCCCGCCCGCACAGGCCGTCAGAAACGGCCGGCCGAGCGGCAGGGACACCCCGTAGATGAGCGGTTCGCCCACGCCCAGCAGCCCGGCCGGGAGCGCCGACTTGATCGTCGTACGGATGGAGACGTCGTGGCGCAGACGGACGTACACCGCCATCGCCGCACCCACCTGGCCTGCGCCCGCCATGGCCAGCAGGGGCAGCAGGACCGTGTAGCCCTGCTGCTGGATGAGGGTGGTGTGGATGGGGATCAGGGCCTGGTGCAGGCCCAGCATCACCAGGGGCAGGAACAGCCCGCCCAGGACCAGCCCGGCGAACGCGCCCGTCGTCGCCAGCAGCCGGTCCGCCGCCGTGCCGATGGCCGTCGAGACCACCCCGGCCGCGTACATGAGGCCGTACAGCGTCGCCAGGGCCGACACCAGGACCGTCACCGTCGGCGTCAGCAGGACGTCCAGCGCGCCCGGCACCCGGCTCCGGCACCACCGCTCCACATACGTCCCCAGCAGCGCCGCCGCCAGCGCGCCCAGCACCCCGCCCTGCCCGGGCGCCAGATGCATGCCGAACACCGTCACCTTGGCCACGCCCGGATAGACGGTCACCGCCGCGACCGCCCCGCCCAGCACCGGCGTGCCGCCGAACTCCTTCGCCGTGCCGTACCCGACGAACACCGCGATCAGCGCCATGAAGGCGGAGGCGGTCGCGGCCAGGGCGGGGGTCAGGCCCGGCAGCCAACCGGCGTTGACCAGCAGCCCGTTGACGCCGGCCAGGATTCCGCAGCCGATCAGCGCGGGGATCAGCGGGACGAACACGTTGGCGATGCGGCGCAGGGCGGTCTTGACGGGGGTCGCGTTGCGCCGCCGCTGCGCCGCCCGCAACTCGGCGCCCTTGGAGGCGAGCCTGTCGGCCGCGGTCGGCGCCACCAGCGCATCCACCTCGGCCGTGACCTCCGCCACCACCCCGGGCCCCAGCACCACCTGGTACGAGCCTCCGTCCACGACCACCCCGAGCACCCCGGGCACCGCCCGCAGCGCCTCCCCGTCGACGGCCGACGGGTCGGCGACGCCGAGCCGCAGCCGGGTCATGCAGTGGGCGACGGAGATGACGTTCGCGGGGCCGCCCACCAGGGGCAGGATCGCGGCGGCGGTGGAGGCGGGGTCGTTGCGCACCCACCGAGCGTGCGCGTCAGCGCCCCGCGTCCGCCAGCGCGGCACGCAGATGGCCGCCGGACTCCTCCAGAAGGCGGGCGGCCGTCGGGCCGTCGACACCGGCCAGGATGGTCAGGATGGCGTTCTTCACCTCGCCGCCCGACTCCGACAGCGCCTTCTCGATCTCCTCGTCCGGTGCGCCCGTGGCCAGGGCGACGATACGGCGGGAGCGGGCCCGGAGCTTGTCGTTCGAGGCACGCACGTCGACCATCAGGTTCCCGAACGTCTTGCCCAGACGGACCATCGTGATCGTCGACAGCATGTTGAGGACCAGCTTCTGGGCCGTACCGGCTTTCAGCCGGGTGGAGCCGGTGATCAGCTCCGGCCCGACGACGACCTCGATGCCGTGCTCGGCGGCCGCCGCCAGCGCGCTGTCCCTGTTGCAGGCCAGCCCCACGGTCAGGGCACCCAGCGCGCGGGCGTGTTCGACGGCGCCGATCGCGTACGGGGTCCGGCCGGAGGCGGAGATCCCGACCACCGTGTCGTCGGGCGTCAGCACCAGCGCGTCGAGATCCCTGCGGGCCAGCTCCTTCGAGTCCTCGGCGCCTTCGACGGACGTGACCATCGCCTCCGGCCCGCCCGCGATCAGACCGACGACCTCAGAGGGCTCGGTGTTGAAGGTCGGCGGGCACTCGGAGGCGTCCAGCACGCCGAGCCGTCCGGCGGTACCCGCGCCGGCATAGACCAGCCGGCCGCCCCGGGACATGCGCGAGGCGATGGCGTCGATGGCACCGGCGATCTGCGGCAGACACTCGGCGACGGCACCGGGGACACCCGAGTCCTCGCCGTTCATCAGCCGAGCGATCTCAAGGGTGGACAACCGGTCGATACCGGCGAGTTCGGGACGGAAGGCCTCGGTGGTCAGGGCATCCAGCTCGGCACGGAGGTCACGGGGGTCGGACGCAGCAGTCATGGGGGGCGGCTCTTTTCAGTGCTGGTCAGTGCAGTAGCCAGGGGCGCGGGGCTGTGACATTTGCGGCTCCGCCGCGGGGCGCGACCAGCCACACCCGGCCCGCGCGTCCCCACAACGATCAAGTCCTACGGTCCATCTATCGCGGCGAACTCCGATGCCGATGAGCCAACGCCTCGTACGAAGCGGCCAGCGCCGGCGCGGCCGACTCGTACGTCCGTTGCGCAACACCCACGAACAGACAGTCGACCACCAGCAGCTGACCGGTCCGCGAGGACATCGCCGCCGGCCGCAGCTCACTCTCCCGGGCGGTCGACGTCGTCAGCACATGGTCCGCGTACTGAGTCACCGACGAATCCGGCCGTCCCGTGATCGCGACGGTGGTCGCCCCGTGCTCGAACGCCACCCGCAGCGGCTCTATGACGTCCCCCGTCGAGCCCGAGTGCGTGATCGCGATCGCCACGTCCCCGGCCCGCAGTTGGACCGCGTTGGTCACGGCGAGATGCGGATCGCTGTGCGCGTGGGCTATGAGCCCTATCCGCAGCAGCTTCTGGGTCAGGTCCTGGGCGACCAGCCCCGACGCGCCTATGCCGTACACATCGGTGCGCCGCGCCCCGGCCAGCGCGGTCACGGCCGCGCCCAGTTGCGCGGTGTCGAGGCCGGCGGCCGTGTCGGCGAGGGTCTGCTGCTCGTCGTAGGCGAGCTTGGCGACGACGTCCGCGATCGGGTCGTCGACCGCGATGTCGGTCGTGATGGCGGGCGCGCGGCCGGACTGCTGCTGCGCGGCGAGGCCGGCCAGGGCGAGGCGCAGGTCGCGGTAGCCCGGATAGCCCAGCAGACGAGCCGTTCGGACGACCGTCGCCTCACTGGTGCCGGTGAGTTCGGCCAGACCGGTGACCGTGAGGGCGGCACAGCCTGCCGGATCGCTCGCGACCGCCTCGGCGACGCGCTGCATGGAGCGGGTCATGGAGGGGCCGAGCGTGCGCACCTTGGCGGCGAGGGCGGCCGGGGCCGGCGGTGTGCTGCCGGGCCTTCCCGGGCTGCCGAAAATTTCCTTCACGTCCTGGGTCACATATGAAAGATATTTTCGGCTCGGTGTCGGGGTCAAGACCGCGCACAATGGGACCATGGACCCCGTAAGCCCTCTGGAACAGGCGTTGCACGCGGCCCGCGCCCTGGTGCTCGCCGATCTGGTCGCGGGCGAGGTCGCCGAGGCGGACGTCGTCTCCCTGGTCGAGGACTCCGTAGTACAGCGCCGCTGGTGGGTCGAACAGTGGCCGGACGGTGCGGGCTATCTGGCCGGGCTGGTGGCGCAGGACGTGCAGGACGCGCTGCTGGACCGGTACGGCCGCTGGCCGCTGTGCCCCGTCTGCGTTTCCGGCGACCCGCACGCGCTGGACGTCGAGCCGGAACTCGGGCCCGATCCGCACTGGGTGTGCCACCAGGCGGGGGTGAAGGTCGCGGCGGTCGGGTCGCTGGCGCGGGCGACCGGCGGGGCGACCTCCTCGTGACGCTGTACATCGACCCGCCGACCTGGCCGGGACACGGGCGCCTGTGGTCGCACCTCGTGAGCGACGTGTCGTACGAGGAACTGCATCTGTTCGCCGCGGAACTGGGCCTGCCCCGGCGGGCCTTCGAGCGCGATCACTACGACCTTCCGTCGCACCGGTACGCGGACGCGGTGGCCGCCGGGGCCGTTCAGGTGGACAGCCGTGAGGTGGTGCGGCTGCTGCACGCCTCCGGGCTGCGCAGACGCAAGCGGCGGGCCCGTGACATCGGGCGGGCCCGGTAACCGCCCCTACGCGCGCCGCAGTTCGTAGGCCAGCTCCTCCTCGCCCTCGCCCACCTGCTTGAACCCGGCCCGGGTGACCACGCCCTGGGAGGCGGTGTTGTCCCGGTCGACGGTCGCGAACAGCGTGCGTACGTCGTCCCGGGCCAGCGCCCACTGGGACAGCGCGCGCAGCGCCTCGGTGGCGTAGCCCTGGCCGCGGGCGCCCTCGACGAGGTCGTAGCCGATCTCCACCCGGCCGTCCTCGTCCGGGGCGCCGTGGAAGCCCATGCCGCCGATCGCGCGGCCGTCCTCCCGTCGTACGAGGACGAACAGCCCGAACTCCGGCCGGTGCACGCCCGCCTCGTAGGCCTTGACCATCATCCCGGCGGCATCCCGCGTGCCCTCGTACGGGCCGCCCTCGATCCAGTCGAAGCCGCCGTCGCCGCCGAGGCGCAGGTCGCGGGCGGCGGCCGGGCGGACGCCGGTCAGGGTCAGGCGCCCGGCCGGGACGACGAGGTTGTTGCGCCAGCGCCACTCGGTGACCGGGGCGCGGCCGGGCAGCTCACCGCGGCCGGTCGCCCACAGCAGCGTGGGCCAGGCGGCCGGGCCGGGCTGGACGTGCGGGAAGATCCAGGTCAGTACGGACTCGGCCAGTTCCTCGGAGGGCTCGTAGGGGATGCCCAGTCCCTCGGCCATGTCGTGCGTGTGCAGCAGTACTTCGGCGATCCCCATCGCGGCGAAGCCCTCGCGGTCCGCGCTGCGGAAGGGATGGGGGTGCCAGGCGCGCACGTCGGGCGGGGTGGCGCGGAGCGTGGCGGCGAGCAGGGCGCCGGTCGTCTCGATCACATGCAGCAGGCCCGCGTTGTCGGTGCCCTCGTCGAGGGTGATCTCGAAGGGGATATAGGAGTCCTGGGCGCGCCCCGCCAGCTGGCCGGCGTACGCGATCAGGTCCGAGGCGACGTGGAGCGCCGTCCTGTGGCAACTCCACTCCAGCCGACCGGCCTTCACCCCCGTCCAGTCCCGGTCCGCCGTCGTCCGCAGCGCCGCCGTACAGCCCGCGACGGCCTCTTGCACCTGTTCCCCGTCCAATGCACGCATGGGCCGCAGACTAGGCGGTCGGGTCCGCGGGGGTCGACAGCATTTCCAGCTCGGAGCGGAGGTTGTAGCGGGCGGTCGCCTCCCACTTCGCCTCGCCGTACGGCGTCCTGAACAGGCGTGGCAGATCGAGGAGTTGGCGCAGTACCGCCGAGCGGCCCGCGCGGAACGCGTCGCTCGGGACGAAGTGGTACTCCTCGCGGACGGCCGCGGTGTAGGCGGCGTACACCGACGGGGCCGCGGCGAGGATCGCCAGGTCGGCGTCGCACAGGACCTGGCCGTCGCGGTCGTCGTCGGCGGGGTCGTGGGTGACGGTGAGCCGCACCAGCCGGGCCACCTCGGCGGTCCGCTCCTCGCAAACCCCGGCCTCGGGGAGCGCGCGCTCGGCGAGCCGGGCCGAGCGCTCCTCGTTCTCGGAGCGGTCGGGGAGGTAGACGGCGTCGTGGAACCAGGCGGCCAGGCGTACGACGTCCGGGTCGGCCGCGTACTCCGCCAGCACGTCGATGTGGTCGAGGACCGCGGTGAGGTGGGTGAGCGTGTGGTAGTGACGCTGGGGCTCCTGCCAGCGGGCGAGGAGGTTGTCGGCGTACGGGACCGGGTCGGGACCGCCGCCGGGGCCACGGGCTCCTTCCAGGGCGCGGGTCCAGCGGGAGCGGAGGGCGTCGAGGTCGGCCATGGGTTCATTCTCCCGCGCAGGCCGGGTGCGGCGCCTAGCTTGGTCACCATGACTGACGTTCAGGATGTACGCGACCCCGAACTGCCCGGACTGCTGCTGACCGTCGAGCGCGATGCCCTCATACCCCTGCTGCGGGCCCGGCCCGACGCGGACTTCGCCCTGCCCACCGCCGCGTGTCCGGGGTGGACGGTGCGCGATGTGCTGGCGCACTGTTCCGCCGCGCTGATGAGGGTGGTGGAGAGGCGCTTCGAGGAGGGTGTGTTCTCGCCCGAGTCGAACGACCGGGACATCGCCGAGCGGGCCGGGTGGACGAACGCGCGGGTCCTCGACGAGCTGGAGCGCGGGATGACCGAGGCGGGGCCGGTGATCGCCGGGGCGGGCGGGGTGCTGGACCTGATCGCCCTGGGGGAGTGGGTGCACGCCGGTGACGTGCGTGAGACCTTCGGCGAGCCGGGGGCCTACTCCGGGGCCGGGGTGACGTACGCGCTCACCCTGCTGGCCCGGGCGACCCGGGAGAAGGGGCATCTGGCGGTGCACGCCGACCTCGACGACGTGGACGAGCCGCTGCGGCTGGGGGCGACGAGCGGGGTGCGGACCCCGGCGCGGTTCATCGGGGACGCCGCCACGCTCGTGCGGATGTACTCGGGGCGGACGGTCGCGGGGGCGTCCTACGAGCTGGTGGGGGCGGAGATCGCGGAGCTGAACATCTTCGGCTGACAGGGGGGCCTTCTCGCGGGCCGGTGCCGTCCCACGTACCCTGAGATTGGACTAGACCTGTAGCCGCTCCAGGGAACACCGACGGAAGGGGTCCTATGAGCACGCGTGCAGTCCTGGAGGTGATCGCCCTCGGCCCCGAGGACGCCGTCGCCGCCCAGGCCGGAGGCGCGGACCGCCTCGAACTGGTCACCGACATGGCGGCGGACGGCCTGACCCCGCCACCCCGGACCTTCGCCGGCATCCGGGCCGCCGTCGACATCGACCTGCGCGTGATGCTGCGGCTGGCGGACGGATTCGCCGCCGGGGACGTCGAGGGCCTGGTGCGGACGGCCGGGGAGCTGCGCAGCGCCGGAGCCGACCAGTTCGTGCTCGGCTTCCTCGGCGCGGACGGCGAAGTGGACCTGGCCGCGGTGGAGCGGGTCGTCGCCGAGCTGGAGGGCTGCCGGTGGACCTTCCACCGGGCGATCGACCGGGCGGCGGACCGGGACGCGCTGCGCAAGCAGCTCGCGGACCTGCCCGGCCTCGACACCTACCTCACCGCCGGCTCCGCGTCCGGCGTGGACGACGGACTCTCCACGCTGTGCGCCGAGGCGTCGCGGCGCGGGGAACCCGGGTACGAGCAGACGCTCCTCGTCGGCGGCGGCCTCCGCCTCGACCACGTGCCGGCACTCCTCGACGCCGGCCTCGACGCCTTTCACATCGGCGGGGCGGCCCGGCCGGAGGGCTGGACGGGACCGGTGTCGTCGGCGGCGGTCGCGGAGTGGCGACGGGCGCTGGATCTCGCCCCCACGGAGCTTCCCCGGACCGCCCGGTCCTAGCCCGGTCCTTGCCTGGTCCTTGCGCGGTCCTAGCCCTGTCCTGGCCCGTCCTGGCCCAGCTGCTCCGGCAGCGGGGCCGTGTGGGTCACGATCAGGCCGGACACCGCTCGGGTCAGGGCCACGTACAGGCGGCGCAGGCCGGTGCGTTCGTCCGGTTCGCCGTCGACCACGGCCCGGGGCTCGTCCAGGACGACGTAGTCGTACTCCAGACCCTTGGCGAGCGAGGCCGGGACCAGGGTCAGCCGGGTGTCCGGGGTCGTCTCCTCACCGGGGTCCAGATGGCCGATGCCCGCGGCGGTGAGCGCCTCCGCGAGGGCCGGGACGCGGGCGTCGGCGGCGATGAGGCCGATCGAGCCCTCGTTGCCCAGCAACTCCGCGCAGGCCGCGACCACTTCGGCGGTGCCGGCGATCGTACGGACCTCGAAGAAGCCCGGGTTCTCACGGACCGACGCGACCGGGGTGAGGCCGGGCGCGATGTGCGGCAGCAGCGCGGAGGCGTACGCGATGACGTCCGTCGGCACGCGGAAACCGGCGGTCAGCTCCTCGACGACCCCGTCCGCCTTCCCCAGGTGGGTCAGCGCCTCGTCCCAACTCCGGGTCGCCCACGGTGTGGTGCCCTGCGCCAGGTCGCCGAGGACGGTCGCGCTGCCGGTGGTGCAGCGGCGGCCGACGGCCCGGTACTGCATGGGCGAGAGGTCCTGCGCCTCGTCGAGCACCACATGCCCGAGCGAATGCGTGCGCTGCACGAGGTCGGCGGCCTCGTCGATCAGCACCGTGTCCGCGGGCGACCACCTGGCGGACTTGACGCTGCGCACCGGCTTCGCCCACAGGATCGTCTTCTGCTCGTCCTCGTCGAGGATCCCCTCGGCGTGCTCGGCGAGGAAGTCCGCCTCGGACAGCAGCCGCAGCACCAGCTTCGCCGGGTCGACGGGCGGCCAGATCTCCTTGACCGCGGCCTTCACCGCGCTGTTGCGGGCGACGGCGTCCTGCACCCGGTCGTCCGGGGCCTCTCCCGACCGCTCCATCTGCACCAGCACGGCGTGCGCGATGCGCTGCGGCAGGGCCTCGCGGGCGGCGCCGTAGCGGATGTCCCGGGCCAGCAGCTCCCGCACGATCTCCTCCAGCTCGTACGTGGGCACACGCCACCGCCGTGAGCCGCGCACCACCACGACCGGCTCGGTGGGCATGGTCACGTGTGTGTACACGGCCCTGCGCAGGACGTCCGCCATGCGCGCGTCGCCCTTCACGATCGCGGCGGCCGCGTCGTCCGTGCCGCGCACCTCCGCATGGGCGACCAGGTCGTCGACGGTGGCCTGGCGCACCGTCAACTCGCCGAGCGCGGGCAGCACCTGCTCGATGTAGTGCAGGAAGGACTTGTTCGGGCCGATGACGAGGGTGCCGGTGCGGGCGAGCCGCTCCCGGTGCGCGTACAGCAGATACGCGACCCGGTGCAGGCCGACCGCGGTCTTCCCGGTGCCGGGGCCGCCCTGCACACACACGGTGCCGGACAGACCGGAGCGCACGATCTCGTCCTGCTCGGGCTGGATGGTGGCCACGATGTCGCGCATCGGGCCGACGCGGGGGCGCTCGATCTCCTGCTGGAGCAGCTTGCTGGTGGCGGCGGCCCCCGATGGATCGGCCGGGTCGGAGAGGTGCTCGTCCTCGTACGCGGTGAGGTCGCCGCCGGTGTAGCCGAAGCGGCGGCGCAGCCCGACGTCCATCGGGTCCTTCTTGGACGCCCGGTAGAACGGCTGCGAGACCGGCGCGCGCCAGTCGATGACCATCGGGTCGCCGCCGCCGTCGTGCACATGCCTGCGCCCGATGTAGAAGCGCTCGCCCTCCGCGCCCTCGGCCTGCTCGGCGCCCGGTGCGTGCAGATAGTCGAGGCGGCCGAAGAACAGCGGGGTGTCGCTGAGGTCGGCCAGCGCCTTGATGCGCTCGTCGATCTGACGGGCGAGGACCTCGGCGTTCACCCAGTTCGCGGTGACATCGCTGATGTCGAGCGACTCCACGTCCTGGCGCATGGCGCGCAGGGCGGAGCGGGACTCGGCGAGGTGGGAGCGCTCACGCGCGAGGGGGTCGTCGGCGGACGTGGACAAGGGGGTGCCTCCGGTGGGCCTGCTGCGGCTGCTGGTGTGTGCTGAGGGGGTGCCGTCCGGTTTCCGGCCGGGCGGCGGCACTCCGATGGGGAGGCGGGCAAGAGCGGAGATTGTAGTGAGCCGGGCCGGGTGGGGGCCAATGGATTTCCGTCCCCGGACTTCCGCCCCTCCGGACTCCCGCCCCTCCGGACCTCCGTCCCCTAGGGGGTGGGGCCACCCGGCGTAGGGGGAGGGGTCCGCCTGTGGGTGGACGGGGAGGTGGTGCGGGTTGGCTCTGGAGACCGATGCCGTTCCCAGGTCGGCGGAGCGACCATGGAGACATGAGCGCAGCAACCGTCCACTCAGTCCCAGCCCGACCGTCCGGTGCCACTTCCGTCGCGGGCATCCACCATCACCGCCTGGGCAACGCCCTCCGCGCCATCAAGGTGTTCGCGGAGGCGGCGTTCAGCGTGGTCGTCCTCGGGGAGTACGGCGAGGAAGCGGGCATACGCCGTAAGTAATGGCATAGGTTCACCTCCGTGACGCCTCGGACGGTGAAGCCTGCCCTTCCGCCCTTCTTTCCGCCTCTTCTCCTCACGCTCTCCCTCTGCTCCTTCGCCGCCCTCTGCGTCCTGCAGCGCATCCCGATGGCCGACGTGCTGGTCTACCGGGCCGAGGGCGAGGCCGTCGCCCACGGCGGCGACCTCTACGGCTTCACGGTCACCGAGTGGCGGCTGCCGGCGACGTATCCGCCCTTCGCGGCGGTCCTGTTCGTGCCGACGACCTGGATCCCCGTCCCGGCCCTGAAAGTGGCGTTCCTCGCGGGCAACGCGCTCCTGCTCGCCGGTCTCGTCCACCTCTCCGCCCGCCTCGCGGGAAGAACGGCCCCGGCACCTCTCCTCTGCACCGCCACCGCCCTGTCCCTGTGGCTGGAACCGGTCTTCCAGACGCTTCTGTTCGGCCAGATCAACCTGCTGATCGCCTGCCTGGTCCTGTGGGACCTCACACGTGCCCCGGGCGCCCGGGGCAAGGGCGTCGCGCTGGGCCTGGCGGCCGGGATCAAGCTCACCCCGGCCGTGTTCATCGCCTACCTCTTCCTGACCGGGCGCCGCCGGGAGGCGGCCACGGCTACGGCGGCTTTCGGCGGCACGGCTCTGCTGGGCGCGCTGATGCTCCCCGTCGCCGGCGTGGAGTTCTGGACCAGGCGCCTCTATGAGACCGGCCGGGTGGGCAAGGGCTGGATCGTCGACAACCAGTCCCTGCAGGGGCTCGTCGCACGGGTGTCGGGCGACCCGGCGCCGGGGCTCGCCTGGCTGCTCCCGGCGGCCGTGGTCGGGGCGCTGGGCCTGTGGCTGGCGGCGCGGGCCGCGGAGGAACGGCACGGGATCCTGCTGACGGCGTTCACGGCGCTGCTCGTCTCGCCGATCAGCTGGTCCCACCACTGGGTGTGGTGCGTCCCGCTGACCGCCGTACTCCTCGCGGAGGGCCGCGTGCGCCTGGCGGCGCTGACCCTGACGGTCTTCACCGCCCGCACGATGTGGCTGCTGCCGCACCAGGGCGACCTGGACCTGAGACTGCCCTGGTGGCAGGAGCCGCTGGCGGCGCCGTATCCACTGCTGGCGCTGGCGCTGCTCATGGGATCGGCCGTCCTCGGGCAGCGTCGGCCGAGCAGCCGGGCCCGCCTCGGCTCTCAGCCCTCGGCCAGGATCTCGTCCGCGTCGACGATCCGGTAGGCATAGCCCTGTTCCGCCAGGAAGCGCTGGCGGTGGGCGGCGAAGTCCTGGTCGATGGTGTCGCGGGCGACCACGGAGTAGAAGTGGGCCTGGTGGCCGTCGGCCTTGGGGCGGAGCACCCGGCCGAGACGCTGGGCCTCCTCCTGGCGGGAGCCGAAGGTGCCCGACACCTGGACGGCGACCGTCGCCTCCGGCAGGTCGACGGAGAAGTTGGCGACCTTGGAGACGACGAGGACGCTGATCTCGCCCTCGCGGAAGGCGTCGAAGAGCTTCTCGCGCTGGGCGTTGGACGTCTCGCCCTTGATGACGGGGGCGTTCAGATGCTCGCCCAGTTCGTCGAGCTGGTCGATGTACTGGCCGATGACGAGGATCTGCTGTCCCGCGAAGCGCCGGACGATCGCCTCCGTCACCTTGCGCTTCGTCTCCGTGGTGGCACAGAAGCGGTACTTCTCCTCCGTCTCGGCGGTGGCGTAGGCGAGCCGCTCGGAGTCGGTGAGATTGACCCGTACCTCGACGCAGTCGGCGGGCGCGATGTACCCCTGCGCCTCGATCTCCTTCCAGGGCGCGTCGAACCGCTTGGGCCCGATGAGGGAGAACACGTCCGACTCACGCCCGTCCTCACGCACCAGGGTCGCGGTCAGGCCAAGACGCCGGCGCGCCTGGAGGTCGGCGGTGAACTTGAAGACAGGAGCCGGCAGCAGATGCACCTCGTCGTAGACGATGAGACCCCAGTCACGGGAGTCGAAGAGCTCCAGGTGGGGATAGATCCCCTTCCGCTTCGTCGTGAGCACCTGGTAGGTCGCGATGGTGACCGGCCGGATCTCCTTGCGCGTACCGCTGTACTCGCCGATCTCGTCCTCGGTCAGCGAGGTCCGCTTCACCAGTTCGTGCTTCCACTGCCGGGCGGAGACGGTGTTGGTGACGAGGATGAGCGTGGTGGACTTGGCCTGGGCCATGGACCCGGCGCCGACCAGCGTCTTGCCGGCGCCGCAGGGCAGCACGACGACACCGCTGCCGCCGTGCCAGAAGTTCTCCACGGCCTGCTTCTGGTAGGCCCGCAGCGCCCATCCGTCCTCGCGCAGCTCGATCGGGTGCGCCTCGCCGTCCACGTACCCGGCGAGGTCCTCGGCCGGCCAGCCCAGCTTGAGCAGCACCTGCTTGATCTGCCCGCGCTCGGAGGGGTGCACCACGACGGAGTCCGGATCGATCCTGGCTCCGACGAGAGGAACGATCCGCTTGGAGCGGAGGATCTCTTCGAGGACCGGGCGGTCGGTGGTCGTCAGGACCAGACCGTGGGCCGGGTGCTTGCTGAGGGTCAGCCGCCCGTACCGGTCCATGGTGTCGGCGATGTCGACGAGCAGGGCGTGCGGCACGGGGTAGCGGCTGTACTGCACGAGCGCGTCGACGACCTGCTCGGCGTCGTGCCCCGCGGCCCGCGCGTTCCACAGCCCCAGCGGCGTCACGCGGTAGGTGTGGATGTGCTCCGGCGCCCGCTCCAGCTCGGCGAACGGCGCGATGGCCCGACGGCAGTCGTCCGCTCGCTCGTGGTCGACCTCGAGGAGCAGGGTCTTGTCGGACTGGACGATCAGCGGACCGTTCACGCGGGCACCCTTTCCCTACGGCCATCGTCATGGCCCAAACGTCCAGTGTGCCCTACGGCCCGACGATCACGGCCGGCCGCGGACGGACCGGTCAGATCATCGCAACCGTCGGCCGGATCAGTCCTCGGCGAGCTCCGCCACCCCCGTCACCCGGTGCAGCGGATACGTCCGTACCTCGTCCGCCGTGTGGTCGTACGCCGTGACGAAACCGCCCTCGACGCGGATGGGGGCGATCACGCGCTGGCTCGCGGCACCCTCGGCGTTGACGTAGCCGATCCACAGGGCCTCGCCGGTGAGCACGGCGGCCTGCATGGTGGCGAGGGTCTCGGCGGAACCGGTCCGGGGCAGGTCGCCGCTCGCGACCGGGGCACCGGCCGGCTTGCGCGGGGTCGTGGCGGCGAGGTCCCCCGCCCGGATGGCGCGGATCGCGGCCGACAGCAGCGTGGCGTCGGGCGTGGGCGGGCCGTCCGGGACCGGCTCGGGGGCCGTGCGGGGCGGGGTGCGGTGGGCGTGGGCGCGGGTGATCAGGACGTCGCCCTCCGCGGACTCGGCGGCGGGGGCGTAGCCCATCGAGCGCAGGCCGTCGAGGAGCGTCGCCGGGTCGGCCTGGGCCGCCAGCACCGTCGGGGCCAGCCGGCGCAGGCGCAGAGCGGACGCCCGCCTGTCGGCGAGGATCTCGTTCAGGACGGCGTCGTCGTCGCAGCGGACATAGGCGGAGGCCGCGCCGACGCGCAGATGGCCGTGCTTGCGGGCCACGTCGTCGATCAGGTAGGCCAGCGGCTGCGGGACCGGCGTGCGGGAGTGCGCGGCGAGGAAGGCGTGCAGGTCGGAGGCGGCGCGGCCGGCGTCCAGGGCACGGCGTACGGAGGCGGGGGTGAAGCGGTAGACCGTCGCGCCGCCCTTCGACTCCACGTCCGCGAGCACTCCCAGCATGTCGGCGAGTGGGCGTTCCAGCGGGCCGGGCGCCACCGCCGTCAGGTCCGCCTGGAGCAGCACATGGTCCAGCGGCTCGGGCAGCAGCGGGGCGACGAGCCGGGCGGCCGCGGCGGACGCCACCGCCTGCTCGGGCGCGGAGAGGGGTTCGTGGGGCGCGGGGGCGTGATGGTGGTGGTGGACGGGGAGTTTGTCGCCGGGTCCGGACGGCTCGGCGGCCGCCGAGCCGTGCGCGGGGCGGCCGGGCGCCGGTGCGCCCAGCAACGCCCTGCCCTGGGCGGACAGCGCGCCGCGTCCGGTGACACCCAGCAGTTCCGCCTCCGACAGGGTCCATTCGGCGAGGCGGGAGCGCAGGTCGTCGTCTCTCTGCGGGCCGCGCAGCGGGCGCTCCCAGCGCAGCCGGGCCAGCACGGAGTCGGGGGACGGGGCCGCGCCCTCCGGCAGGGCGGCCAGCAGGGACAGGACGCGATGGCGTACCTCGGGCGCGGCGGAGCGGTCGAGCCCCGGCCCCAGGGCCGACAGCGCACGGTCCTTCGCGTCCCGCCCGCCGACCACACCCGGCGTCCGGGTCGCGGTCAGCCACGCCTCGGCGAGCCGCGCCCAGCGTTCGGCCGGGGGCTGCTCCAGCCACTCGTCGTAGGCCGGGGTGGCCGCGTACCGCTCGTCGGCCTCGCCGTCCGACGCCAGCAGGCCCGCCGCGTAGGCGAGTTCGACCCAGAAGGCGGCGACGGGCTCGGGCACGTCGAGCGCGACGGCGGTCCGCTTCAGGTCCCGGACGCTCAGCCCGCCGGCCCGCAGCACCGCCGGGCCGCCCTCGTCCCAGTCCTTCAGCAGCTCCTCGACGGTCGCGAGGGCGCCGTACGCCTGGCCGGCGGCCGTCGCGTCCACCATCTGCGGAGCGTGCGTCGCGGCCGGTTCGACAGCGGGCGCCACCGCCTCGGGCGCGCGGTGGGCGCGGCCCCCGCGCAGATGCAGGGCGACCTCACGGGGGAGTACGACCGTGCCGGGCGCCGTCGGCAGCAGCAGACCGCGGTCGAGCAGCCAGCGCAGCCGGGGTGCCGGGTCGGGGGTGACCTGGCCGTACGGCGGGCCCCAGACCAGCCGGGTGAGGACTTCGAGGGACTCCTCGGGTGCCTCGCGGAGCAGTGCGGCCATCTTCTTGCGGTGCGTGAACAGGCCGGTCAGCGAGACCGCGGCGGAGACCGCGTCATGGGTCGAGGGCAGTCCGAGGGTGGCGACGATCTCCTGGATGCGGCCCGGGGACATCCCCGCGGTCGCCTCCTGCACGGTCGGGCCCAGGCCCGTCGGCGACGGGTGCTGCGGCGACGGGGCCAGCACCTCACGGGCCGTGCGTACCAGGCGCAGCCGGTCGTCGCCGCCCCACACCAGGGCCTGCTCGCGGAGGGTGGCCAGGGCGCGGGGAAGGGCGGCGGCCACGGCCGGATCACCCTTCTCACCGGCGTCCCCGGCCATCAGGCCGAGCAGCGCGCCGTACGTCGCCGGGTCCGGTGCCACCGCCAGCGCCTCCGCGGTCTGCAGCGCGAAGCGGTCCAGTCGTTCCAGGGCGCGCAGCACGGAGGCACGGGTGCCCGCGCGGGTGGCGAGCTGGGTGAGATCGGTGGGGACGGGGGTGATGAGGTCGGGGCGGCTGCGCAGGAGCGCGGCCAGCGAGACGTCGTCCCTGGCGCGGAGCGCCTCCGCGAGAGAGCGGGGCGCCGGGCGGTCCTCGGTGCTCATCTGACCCACGTTAGCGGGTCGCCCCCAGCGGTTTCGCCGATGAGGTGCGGGCCGGTGGGGGTGCCTTGTCCCCGAATGCCGGATGGAACGGTCGATGCCGACCTGCGCTACCTTCGTCCCGCCGGTTACCAACATGTCAGCCCCGGAGGGGACTTCGTGGGTATCGAAAGCGACCAGGTCGTCTACGAGTATCTGAGCCGCGTCGGCGATGTGGCGCAGCAGCGGCAGCTGTCGTCGGCCGTCCGGATGCGTCTGGTCTCGGAGCTGCGGAACGAGATCGACCGGCGCCGTGCCAAGGCCACCGTCGACAGCCCCGCCGCCGTCCGCCGCATCATCGCTCGCCTGGGCACCCCGGACGAGGTCGTCGCGGCCGCCGGGGACACCTCCGGTGCGCCGTCGGCGCCGCCCGCCTCCGTGCCCGTACAGCCGGCGCGCCCGGAGCCCGAGCCGAAGCGGCTGCGCCGGGTCGTACCGCGGCCGCGCCCCGCCGAACCGGAGCCGCCCGCCCGCCCGGACGCGCCGTCCCCGCCGCATCTGGCCGGGGAGCACGAGCTCGGCGACAGCGCGTTGCAGCCGGACTGGTGGCGGGTGGACAGCAGCCCGTTCGGGGAGGGCGACAGCGTGCCGGGGTTCGTCGGCGGTGTGGAGATCCCCGAGCTGCTCAGGCCGCCGCTGAAGGAGAAGCCGCCGGAGCGGGAGACCAAGGAGACCAAGGAGACCAAGGGGGAGGAGACCGCGCCGGTCGAGCAGGACGCCGCCCCCGCGTCGGCCCGGCACCGTCGGCTCGCGCTGCCCCGCCCGGCCGCCGGCTGGACCAACCCGCTCCTCCTGCTCGCCGCCGCGCTGCTCGTCGCGGGAGCCGTCCTCGGCAACTGGTTCGGGCTCATCCTGGGCTGGCTCATCGCGTACGGCTCACGCCGGCTCACCCCGGCGGAGACCAAGTGGGCGGTCATGGGCATGCCCGGACTGGCGCTGGCGGCGGGAGTGGTCTGGCTGTGGGGCAGGAACGAGGGCCGCTGGGGCACCCCCATCGCCCAGGGCCATATGAACACCGCCGTCGCCGAGACCTGGCCATGGGTGGTACGCGGCGCGGCCGTGGCCTCGGCCCTCTACCTGGTCTGGCGCTCCCAGCGCCGGAACTAGGTGTACGGCGCCCCGAAGCGTCGCCCACCTCACAGTCCCGGGTGGCCTGGCTGTCATGCCCTCTGGGCACAATGGCCCATATGACTGCTCCCGCGCCGACCGTCGGCTTCGACCTCGACATGACCCTGATCGACTCCCGGCCGGGCATCCATGCCTGCTACCTGGCGCTGGCCGAGCGGACCGGGACCTTCATCGACGCCGACCTGGCGATCACCCGGCTCGGGCCGCCGCTCGCGGAGGAGCTGATCAACTGGTTCCCGGCCGAGCAGGTCGGGCCGATGAGCGACCTGTACCGGGAGATGTACCCCGACATAGCCGTGGCCGCCACGCCCGCGATGCCCGGTGCCCGGGAGGCGATCACGGCGGTGCAGGCGGCCGGCGGACGGGCGATCGTGGTCACCGCGAAGTACGAGCCGAACGCCAAGCTGCACCTGAGCCACCTCGGCCTGGAACCGGACGTGGTCGTGGGCGACCTGTGGGCGGAACAGAAGGCGGAGGCCCTGCGCGAGCACGGAGCCGCCGTGTACGTAGGGGACCACGTGGGGGACGTCCGCGGCGCCCGCACGGCCGGAGCACTGTCCGTCGCCGTGGCCACCGGCCCCTGCGACGCGACCGAGCTGCGCACGGCAGGCGCGGACGTCGTACTCGACGACCTGGCCGCATTCCCGCACTGGCTGACGGGCTACCGCGTGGCGTCGGGCGGCTGACGCTGTCCTGCCGTGTCGCCGTGGGCACTGGTCCGTGTGACGGGGCGGGCTGGGCGGGGCAGGGGCGGACGTCGTGCTCGATGACCTGGCGGCGTTCCCGGGCTGGCTGGCGGGCTACCGCGTGGCGTCGGGCGGCTGACGCTGTCCTGCCGTGTCGCCGTGGGCACTGGTCCGTGTGACGGGGCGGGCTGGGCGGGGCAGGGGCGGACGTCGTGCTCGATGACCTGGCGGCGTTCCCGCGCTGGCTGACGGGCTACCGCGAGGCGCCGGGCGTCTGACGGCCGCGTACTGTCGCGTCGTCGTGGGCGCCGGCCCCTGCGACCCGGATGAGGTGCGGTCGGCTGGGGTGGACGTCGTGCTCGGTGGCCTGGTTGCGTGCCCGTGCCGGGTGGTCGGCTAGCGCGAGGTGCCGCGGGCCTGGCGGCGTCCTGATGCGATCGATCGGAGTACTCCGGCGCCCGCGACGAGGAAGCCGACGGCCATCAGCATGCTCAGGCCGAACATGTACGTCGGAAAAGGCTTCGCACCGAGGAACAGTGGTGCCACGGTGACGAGAGTGGCCACGGCACCGATGAAGAAGACGACGGCACCGGTACGGATCAGTCCGTCACCGGGCCCGGCGGAATTCGTTTGGGTTTTGTCACGCACCGGACCAGGGTAGTTCCCAGCGCGAAGGAACAACCGGGCGACGTCTTGTCACCCGCCCGAAGACCATTAGCCTTGGTACCGGCGGGTCATGGACGACCCGCCCGAGTGCTATCAAGAGCCGTTTTCAGAAGCAGTTTTCCGACGAGAACGAGGACGAGGACAGACGTGCCTACCGGCAAGGTCAAGTGGTTCAACAGCGAGAAGGGCTTCGGCTTTCTCTCCCGCGACGACGGCGGTGACGTCTTCGTCCATTCCTCGGTTCTTCCCGCCGGAGTCGAGTCACTCAAGCCGGGACAGCGCGTGGAGTTCGGCGTGGTCGCCGGCCAGCGCGGCGACCAGGCGCTCTCCGTCACCGTCCTCGACCCGGCCCCCTCGGTCGCGGCCGCCCAGCGCAAGAAGCCGGACGAACTGGCCTCGATCGTGCAGGACCTGACGACCCTCCTGGAGAACATCACTCCGATGCTCGAAAAGGGCCGTTATCCCGAGAAGGCCTCCGGCAAGAAGATCGCCGGCCTGCTGCGGGCGGTCGCCGACCAGCTGGACGTGTAGGGCCGGGCCCGGTCAGGGGAAGTCGAGTGCCCGGGGGCCGAGGGGCGGGACGAGTCCCTCGGCCGCGGCGCGCGTCAGCAGCCCCCTGACCGCCGCGTAGCCGTCCTCGCCGAGATCCGACGTGAATTCGTTGACGTACAGCCCGATGTGCTGATCGGCGACGGCCGGGTCCATCTCCTGGGCGTGCTCCATGACGTACGGCCGGGAGGCCTCGGGGTCGTCCCAGGCCGCGTGCACGGACGTGTGGATCGCTTCGGCGAGCCGCCGCAGCGTGTCCGCGCCCAGGGACCGCTTGGCGATGATCGCGCCCAGCGGAATCGGCAGCCCGGTCGTGTTCTCCCAGTGCTCGCCCATGTCCGCGAGCTTGTGCAGCCCGTAGTTCTGGTACGTGAAGCGCGCCTCGTGGATCACCAGCCCGGCGTCGACCTTCCCGTCCCGCACGGCGGGCATGATCTCGTGGAACGGCATGACGACGATCTCACCGACCCCGCCGGGCAGCGTGTCCGCCGCCCACAGCCGGAAGAGCAGATAGGCCGTCGACTTCTCGCTGGGCACGGCGACCCTACGGCCCGTCAGGTCGGCCCCCGCCTCCCGAGTGAGCACCAGCGGCCCGCAGCCCCGGCCCAGCGCGCCCCCGCAGGGCAGCAGCGCGTACTCGTCGAGGACGTACGGCAGCACCGCGTACGACACCTTCAGCACGTCGAACTCGCCGCGCTCGGCCATGCCGTTCGTGATGTCGATGTCGGCGAAGGTCACGTCGAGCGCGGGCGCGCCGGGCACGCGGCCGTGGGCGAGGGCGTCGAAGACGAAGGTGTCGTTGGGGCAGGGGGAGTAGGCGATCTGCAGGGGTCGGCTCTCAGGGCTCATGGGGGTTCCAACTCTCCAGTACGGGCGCGAGCTTCCCGAAGCCCTCGGTGAGGGCCGCCAGGGCGTCGCCGATGCGCCAGGCGGCGCGGTCGCGCGGGCCGACGGGGTTGGAGACCGCGCGCAGCTCCAGGACGGGCACGCCGTGCGCGGCGGCCGCCTCGGCCACCCCGAAGCCCTCCATGGCCTCGGCGAGGGCACGCGGGTGACGGGTGCGCAGTTCGGCGGCGCGGGCGGCCGTGCCGGTTACCGTCGAGACGGTGAGTACGGCTCCCGGGCGAGCTCCGGTCGCGGTGGCGATGTCTCGTACGAGTGATTTTGGCGGACGGTGGTTGACGGTCCCGAAGCCCAGCTCGGTGACCGGAAGGAAGCCGTCGGGCGTGTCGGCGCCCAGATCGGCGGCGGTGATCTCGTCGGCCACCACCAGCGAACCGACCGGGGCCCCGGGCTGGAAACCGCCGGCGATCCCGGCGGAGACCACCAGGGTGTACGGGGCGCCTTCGAGGGCGGCCGCGGTGAGGGCGGCGGCGGTGGAGGCGGCGGCGCGGGCCGGGCCGACCCCGGCGGCGGCCACATCGAGCCCAGGCAGCCGGTGCAGGGTCACCCCCGGAAGCCGCACCTCATGCTCCGGCCCCGTGAACGCCCGTGCCACCGCGTCCCGTTCGGCGGGTACCGCGGTGGCCACGAGAACACGTCCAAAAGACGCGGAAGACGCGGAAGACGTGGTCAGGAGTCCTTCTTGAGCTTGAAGGACCACAGACCCTTGACGTCCTTCTCGCCCTCCTTGATGGAGACCAGGGTCGAGTTGCCCTGGGCGCCGTACTGGGCGTTGAAGAACACGCTGCCCGGGATCGTGCGGTAGGTCTTCTTGCTGGAGTCGGTGAGCGGCTGACCGTTCATCAGGATCGTCCACCCGCTGTCCGCGACCGCCGGGTCGACGCCGAAGCGCACGGTCTCGTCCGGGTCCACCTTGATCGACTTGATGCCGGTGTCCTTGAGGCAATTGGCCAGGGAGGCCGTGCTCAGGGCCTTGCCGTCGTTGTAGCAGGTGGCCTCCGAGTTGACCGAGCTCGTCCCGACGGTGATCGTCGCGATGGGCGTCGGCTTCTCGCAGGCAGACAGAACGAGCAGTCCGGCGGAAACGGCGCCGGCGGCGGCGACGGCGCGGCGGCGTCGCGAGGCGGATTGCAGCGTGGTCATGGCCGAAGGCTATCGGGCACTCGGGCCGTCGCCCCATGTGGGGTGCGGCGTGCCCGGTTCGTTACGCCACTCGCGGCCGTGTCCGGCCCCCTTGGCGTGCCGAGCTGAGCAGACCGCGCAGGGTGGTCAGCCAGCCGGCGGCCACGATCACGGCGGCCACCGTCAGGCCCAGCGTGCCGTTGAGCGGCATCACGATGCCGACCGCGCCACCGAACACCCACGCCATCTGCAGCAGCGTCTCGGAGCGCGCGAACGCCGACGTACGGACCAGTTCCGGCACGTCCCGCTGGATCAGCGCGTCCAGGGACAGCTTGGCGAGGGCCTGGGCGAACCCGGCGACCGCGGCCAGACAGGCCACCAGGAAGGCGCCGAAGAACACCGCCGCGACGATTGCCGTACCCAGCACCACCGCGACCACGGTCACGATGATGATCTCCGGCGTCCTCGACCGCAGCCAGGCCCCGACCGCCGTACCGAGCGCGTTGCCCACGCCCGCCGAGACGGCGACTATCCCCATGGACACCGCCGCGCTCTCCCCGGTCAGCGGGTGCTCGCGCAGCAGGAACGCGAGGAAGAAGATCAGGAAGCCGGACAGACAGCGCAGGGCGGCGTTGGCGCCGAGGGCGTGGGTGACGGCAGGGCCGACCGTGCGCAGCCCGGGACGCTTCACCGGCTTGAGGTGCGGTCCGTGCAGATGCTCCTCGTCGGCCGCGAGCAGCGCGATGTCCTCGCCCTTGGCCGAGTCGACCTTCGGCGGCAGGGAGAAGGACAGGAACGTGCCCGCGACGAAGATCACGAAGGCGCCGTAGAGCGGCCAGCGGGAGCCGAGGGCCTGCAGTCCCGCCCCGACGGGCGCGGCGATGCCGGTGGCGAGGAGCCCGCCGAGGGTGACCCGGGAGTTCGCCTTCACCAGGGAGAAGCCGGTCGGCAGCAGCCGGGGCACGACCGCGCTGCGTACGACCCCGTACGCCCTTGAGGCCACGAGCACCCCCAGCGCGGCCGGATACAGCTCCAGCCTGCCGCTGGCCACCGCCCCCGAGATGATCAGCGCGAGCAGGGCGCGGGCGAGCATCGCCACGGCCATCGCGGCGCGCCGACCGTGCGGCAGACGGTCGAGGAGGGGGCCGATCACGGGTGCGAGGACCGTGAAGGGGGCCATGGTGATGGCGAGATAGAGGGCGACGCGGCCGCGGGCCTCGTCGGTCGGCACCGAGAAGAAGACGGTGGAGGCGAGGGCCACGGTGATCATGACGTCGCCGGCGCCGTTCACCGCGTGCAGCTCGATCAGCTTCCCGAGCCCCGACTCGCCCGCGCCGTGCGCGTGCGTCGCCCTCCGGATGCCTCGGGCGGTTCCGGTCAGCGGGAAGTGCAGGGCACGGCCGACGGAGCGGGCGGCGCCGCGCATCCGGCCCGCACCGCCACTTCGACTGCTCCCTTTGACCCCACCGACCCCGGTGGCGCCTTGGGACGACTTCGCGGCTGCCACGACGTTCATAGTGCCCTGAGATGATGGTCCGTAGTGCGGTTACGGCGCGTCCGGCGGGTCAAACACCGGCTTGAAACGGCGTACTGTCCCGTCGGTGTAGGCCCAGCGCCTACGAACAGGTAGCGTGCGTATCTCAGCCATCCCGCAGAATGGATGGCAGAGGTGCGCCCGAGAGCGATCGGACGCGGACGTCGATGCGGCCCACAGGTCCGCTCCGTCCGCCCCACCGCCAAAGGCAGGCGCACCCGTGAGACGGCGTAGGAGAGAAGCGATACCTGTGAGCGCAGCGAGCACGCGAAGCCGCACCCCCGACCGCCTGTGCGCCGAGGCCGTCGACCTCGCCCGCGCCGCAGCCGAGGAGGCCGCCGCCCCGGGTGTGGTCGGCGAGCACGTCGGCCTGGTGTCCGAGGGCGACCGCGTTGTCACGCACTTCTTCGAGTGCAAGGAGCTCGGGTACCGGGGCTGGCGCTGGGCGGCGACCGTGACCCGGGCGTCCCGCGCGAAGGTGGTGACGCTGGACGAGGTCGTCCTGCTGCCCGGCCCCGACGCGCTCCTGGCCCCGGAGTGGGTGCCCTGGAGCGAGCGGCTGCGGCCCGGCGACATGGGCCCCGGCGACCTCCTTCCCACGGACGCCGAGGACCTCCGGCTGGAGCCGGGCTACTCCGGCGAGGACCAGCCCCTGCCGAGCTCCCCCGTGTCGCACGAGATGGCGGAACTGGCGGAGGCGGAGGACGCGGAGGTCACCCCCGGTGCGCCCGCCACACTGCCCACGGTCCCCGCCCGTGGCTCGATCGCCTCGGTGGCGGAGGAACTCGGCATGCGCCGGGCCCGGGTCCTGTCCCGGTACGGCCTGCACGTCGCCGCCGACCGCTGGGACGAGGCGTTCGGCGCCAAGACCCCGATGGCCCAGGCGGCCCCCGCCTCCTGCGTCACCTGTGGCTTCCTGGTCCCCCTCGGCGGCTCCCTCGGCCAGGCCTTCGGCCTCTGCGCGAACGAGTTCTCCCCGGCCGACGGGCGGGTCGTCTCGCTCACGTACGGCTGCGGCGGCCACTCGGAGGCCGCGGTCATGCCCAAGCCGCCCCAGCCGGCGGCACCGGTCATCGACGAGACGAAGGTGGACCCCTTCCCCCTGCGCCCGGCCCCGGACTCGGGCTCGGTCCCGGCACTGGGCGACGAGGAAACGGCAGAACTCGGCCACTCGTAGCATTCGGGCGGGGTCCAGGCGCTGGCCCCTGGTGGCAGCGGTGCGTGGTCCCTGTCAGGGGGCGTGTTTCGTCCGGCGGGGCGGGTAAGTGGGGCGTTGGACCGTGTCCAGGGGCTGAGCCCTTGCGGCGGCGGTGCGTGGTTCGGCTCGGGGAGGAGTCTCGGGCCCGCGGGTCGTCGGGTGGGGTGCAGGCGCTGGGCCCTGGTGGCGGCGGTGCGTGGTCCCTGTCGGGGACGTGCCCGGCCCGGTAGGGCGGGTGAGTGGGGCGTTGGACCGGGTTCAGGGGCTGAGCCCCTGGTGGCAGCGGTGCGTGGTCCCTGTCGGGGACGTCCCCCGGCCCGCCAGAGCGGGCGAGTCGGTCGTCGGAACGGGTTCAAGGGCAGGGCCCTGGCGGCAGCGGAACGTGGTCCGGCTCGCGGACCGGTCTCGGGGCCGCGGGTCGTCGGGTGGGGTGCTGGCGTTGGATCCTGGTGGTAGTGGTGCGTGGTCCCTCTCCAGGACGACGTACCACCGGGACGGGCGAGCAGAGCGCGGGGGCTGGGCCCCGGTGGTGGTGGCGTCTTGGTCCTCTCGGGGGTGAGTTTCGGGCCGGGGGACGGGCGAGTGGGCTGTGGGTGGAGTCCGGGCGCGGAAAGTCATGGGCAGTGGCGCGGTACCTTGCATCGTCACGCCGATGAGGAGAGTGAACGTGAGCAAGTTCGTGCGGCCCGCTGCCGAGGGTGCCGACCCCTTCGGCACCGCCCGTCTGCGCCGCGGTGTTCTCGACGCCTGGGCCACCAGCCCCGCCCGCTTCCGCGAGGACGCCAACGCCGAGGAGGACCTGGTCCTCGGCGGCTACCGGGACCGGCTCGTCGTCGAGCTCGCCCAGAACGCCGCCGACGCCGCCGCCCGGGCGAAGACACCCGGCCGCCTCCGGCTCACCCTCCGCGACGGCGTCCTGTTCGCCGCCAACACCGGCGCCCCCCTGGACGCGGCCGGTGTCGAGTCGCTCGCCACCCTGCGCGCCTCCGCCAAGCGCGAGGCCCACGAAGACCAGGGCACCGTCGGCCGCTTCGGCGTCGGCTTCGCCGCCGTACTCGCCGTCACCGACGAGCCCGCGGTCGTCGGACGCCACGGCGGAGTCCGCTGGTCCCTCGCCGAGGCCCGGGAACACGCCGCCGAAGCCGCCCGCCACAGCCCCGGGCTCGGCGACGAGATCCGCCGGCGCGACGGACACGTCCCCCTGCTGCGCCTCCCGTTCGCCGCCGAGGGCACCGCCCCCGACCCGTACGACACGGTCGTCATCCTCCCGCTGCGCGACACGGCCGCCACCGATCTGGCCGAACGGCTCCTGCAAGCGGTCGACGACGCCCTCCTCCTGGCCCTCCCCGGCCTGGCGGAAGTGGTCGTCGAGATCAACGGCGAGGCCCCCCGCACGCTCACCCGCCGCACCGACGGCCCCTTCACGATCGTGGAGGACTCACGCGACGGCGTCACCCACTGGCGCACCTCCGCCACGCACGGCCCGCTCACCCCGGACCTGCTCGCCGACCGCCCGGTGGAGGAGCGCCTGCGCCCCCACTGGTCCGTCACCTGGGCCGTACCCGTCGACGTCTACGGCAGCCCCGTCCACCCCCGCACCACCCCCGTCGTCCACGCCCCCACCCCCAGCGACGAGCCCCTCGGCGTGCCCGCCCTGCTCATCGCGTCCTTCCCGCTGGACACCACCCGCCGGCACGCCGCCCCCGGCCCGCTGACCGACTTCCTGGTGCAGCGCGCGGCGGACGCGTACACCGAACTCCTCGCCGAATGGCGCCCGGTGGCCGAGAGCATCATCGGCCTCGTGCCCGGCCCCCTCGGCAAGGGCGAGCTCGACGGCGCGCTGCGCCAGGCGATCCTCGACCGTCTCCCGCGCACCGCCTTCCTCCCGCCCGCCGTCGAGCCCG
Organism: Streptomyces sp. NPDC050625; assembly: GCF_040654755.1. Classification (NCBI taxonomy): domain Bacteria; kingdom Bacillati; phylum Actinomycetota; class Actinomycetes; order Kitasatosporales; family Streptomycetaceae; genus Streptomyces; species Streptomyces sp. NPDC050625. The sequence goes on along the minus strand of NZ_JBFAIQ010000011.1, from coordinate 169,265 downwards.
AGCCGCACGCCGAGGACCTCCCCGAGGCCCTGCGCCCCCGGGACGCCGAGGTCGTCGAGGGCGCGGGCGGCGACACCGTCCGTGTCCTGGCCGAGGTCCTGCCCACCCTGCTGCCGGCCGGCCTGGAACGCCGCGTCGAACTGCGCACGCTGGGCGTCGCCCGCCTCCCGCTGGCCGACGCGGTCGACCGGCTGGCCGGGCTGGAGAAGGACCCGGACTGGTGGCACCGGCTCTACGACAGCCTCGCCGGGGTCGACCCGGACCGGCTCTCCGGCCTGCCCGTGCCGCTCGCCGACGGGCGGACCACGATCGGCCCCCGGCAGGTCCTGCTGCCCGCGCCGGACGCCACCCGGATCGACCCCGAGGTCCTCGCCCGGCTGGGGCTGAAGGTCGCCCACCCGGACGCCGCCCATCCGCTCCTGGAGAAGCTCGGCGCCCTGCCCGCGACCCCCCGGGCCGTCCTCACCACGCCCCAGGTGCGTGCCGCCGTCGCCGCCTCCCTGGACGACGAGGGCGGGGCGAGCTGGGAGGAGGACGCCCCGGACGCCGAGGAGCTGGCCGAGATCGTCCTCGCCCTCGTCCGGGACGCGGGCCTGGAGCCGGGTGACGAGCCCTGGCTGGGCGCCCTCGCCCTCCCCGACGAGGACGGCGAACTCGCCCCCGCCGGTGAGCTGGTCTTCCCCGGCAGCTCCTTCGCGCGCGTCATCCGCGAAGGCGAACTGGCCGCCGTGGACGCCGACTTGGCCGAGAAGTGGGGCGAGAGCCCGCTGGCCGCCTGTGGTGTGCTCGCCGACTTCGCCCTGGTGCGCGCCACGGACGTGGTCCTCGACCCGGACGAACTCGAACCCAGGGAAGGGGACTTCGCCGAGCCCGACGACGCCGGTCTGCTCGACGCCGTCGACGTGTGGTGCGAGGACATCCTGGACCGCTTCCCGGACAGCCCGGTGCCGCCCGTGGCCACCGAACTCGTCGCCGTGCGCGACCTCGACCTCGTCGACGACGAGCACTGGCCGCAGGCCCTCGCCCTGCTCGCCCGCCCGCCGCTGCGCGACGCGCTCACCCAGCCGGTGCGGATCCTGCTGGCGGACGGCACGCACGAGGTCGTACGCCCGTACACCGCATGGTGGCTGCGCGGGCACCCGGTCCTGGACGGGCGCCGGCCCGCCGGTCTGCTCGCGGCCGGCGGCGACCCGCTGCTGCGCGGGCTGTACGACGAGGCCGACGCCACCGGGTTCGAGGACGAGCAGGTGCTGCGGGCCCTCGGCGTGCGCACCTCCGTCGCCGCGCTGCTCGACGAGCCCGGCGGTGCCGCCGAGCTGCTGGACCGGCTCGCCGACCCGGAGCGCCCGGTCACGCCCGCCCAACTGCACGGGCTGTACAGCGCGTTGGCCGATCTGGACCCCGAGCAGGTGACCCTGCCGGACGAACTGCGGGCCGTCGTCGACGGACGGGTGGAGGTCGTGGACGCGGCCGACGCGGTGGTCGTCGACTCGCCCGACCTGCTGCCCTTCACCTCCGGTGTCCCGCTGCTGCCGGTCCGCCCGTCCCGGGCCGCCGAGCTGGCCGAGCTGTTCCAGGTGCGGCGGCTGAGCGAGTCCGTCACCGGGTCCGTGGACTCCGAGGGCACCGAGCACGACGTACCGGAGTCGGTACGGGTGCTGCTCGGCCCGCGCACCCCGGACACCTACGTCGAGCACGAGGAACTCGTGGTCGACGGTGTGGAGATCGACTGGCGGCTGACCGGCGACGGCGTCCTGCACGCGGCCACCTTGGAGGGTGTCGCCGCGGGCCTCGCCTGGGCGGCGGGTCAGTGGCCGCGCCGCTTCGAGGTGGCGGCCCTGCTGGAGGACCCGTCGCGGACGCAGGAGCTGGCGCGGGACCGTTGGTTCGACTGACCTCCCGAACCTCCACACCGATTCCTCACCTGTAGTACAACCTTTCACTTCCGTCCCATGTCATGCCTGTGGAGTCGCGCGACTCCACAGGCAATCAAGCGTGGGGAAAACACATGCGCATTCGTGCATCTGTCGCCGTCGTGAGTGGTGCTCTGGCCCTGTCCGCCCTCACCGTTCCGGCCGCGCAGGCCGACGGCGGCTACGGCGACACCACGATCACCAAGGTGGTCGTGGACGGCGACAACAAGGTGTCCATGGGCACTTCCAGCCCGGTGACGGTCAAGGTGAGCGTGACCGCCAAGGACAACTCGGGCATCAAGGACGCCGACGAGTTCGCGCTGACCGGCCCCGGCTACGGCTTCGAGCTGACCCGCAAGCCCACCTGCACCGTCGTGAACGCCACCACCTCCACCTGCACCGCCTCGGTGACCATCGACCCGAGGACGGACTACTACAGCAACAAGAACGCCGGCACCTGGTACGTCGACGCCTGGATCAACGCCAACGACGACGACTTCATCCAGATGGACAAGGCCGGCTCCTTCTTCTTCCAGCGCGCCGCGAAGCTCACCGCCAACGCCGCGCCCGAGCCGGTGAAGAAGGGCAGGACCATCACGGTCACCGGTGCCCTGACCCGGGCCAACTGGGAGACGCTGAAGTACGGCGGCTACGGCTCCCAGTCGGTGAAGCTCCAGTTCCGCAAGAAGAGCGCCAGCACCTACACGACGCTGAAGACCATCAAGGCGGACACCAGGGGCAACCTGAAGACCACGACCACCGCCACGGCCGACGGCTACTACCGCTTCTCCTTCGCGGGCAACTCGTCCACCGCCGCGGTCAACGCCACGGGTGACCTCGTCGACGTGCAGTAGTCCCACAGTGCCGTAGTCCCGCAGCGCGGTAGTCCGGATCCACCGGAAGACCCGCACCACCACTCATCCAAGGAAACGCATGCGCATACGTGCCACTGTGGCCGCCGCTTCCGGCGCCCTGGCCCTCTCCGCCCTCGTCGCGCCGGCCGCGCACGCCGCCGACGGCGGCCCGTCGTACCGCTCCGAGCTCGCGAAGGTCTTCTCGCAGCAGACGTCCGGCAGGAGCGCATTCAGCGCCGCCTCCGACCCGGTGGGCGACCTGGACGTCTCCTTCTCCGACTTCAAGATCGCCAAGGCGATCAAGGTCGGCACGACCGCCCATGTCTCCACCGCGGTCAGCTACAAGCTGACCCACAGCGCCGACGTCGACGTCACCTCCGAGGACTTCCTCACCCTGCCCGTGATCTACCGCGGCTCCTCCACCGCCCCGGTCAACGACCTGGGCCCCGACGAGCCCGCGACCTGCGCCGAAACCTCGGCGACCACCGCCGTGTGCAAGGCCCGGATCGACATCTACCCGTCGGGCGCGAACAGCTCACTGCTGAAGAACTCCCAGGCCGGCACCTGGCACGGCGCCGCGTTCGCCCTGGACTTCGCGTCCGAGAAGAGCTCGGTCCAGTTCGACCTCGCCACCACCCTCGTCCAGCGCAACTCCAAGCTGACGGTCAACGCCGCGCCCGAGCCGGTGAAGAAGGGCAGGACCATCACGGTCACGGGCAAGCTGTCCCGCGCCAACTGGGAGACCCACAAGTACGCGGGCTACACCAACCAGCCCGTCAAGCTCCAGTTCCGCAAGAAGGGCTCCAGCACCTACACCACGCTGAAGACCATCAAGTCCGACTCCACGGGCAACCTGAGGACGACGACCACCGCGTCGGCCGACGGCTACTACCGCTTCGCCTTCGCGGGCACCTCGACCACCCCGGCGGTCAACGCCGCGGGTGACTTCGTCGACGTGCAGTAGACCGCGCGGCAAGCGCTGGGTTCCGGCCCCGGGCACCTGTCGTTCCCGTGGCCGGAACGTTTTCTCTCACTTGCGTCATGAGCTGGCAATACGCGCCCAAAATCTGGCCGGGAAGCAACCTTGACGTACAACCTGCCACACCCCTCACGGATCTGATCGCGTGAGTCAACCGACTCCACGATCACTTCTCCCTCCAGGGGAACGCAATGCGCATACGTGCCACTGTGGCCGCCGTCTCCGGCGCCCTGGCCCTCTCCGCCCTCGCCGTGCCGGCCGCGCACGCCACCGAGTCCAGCGGTACGCCGTACACGATGGACGTCAGCTTCTCGAACCTCAAGATCGCCTCGGCGATCAAGGTCGGCACCACCAACAAGGTCAGCACGACGTACACCTACACGCTGACCCACGGCGCCGACGTCGACGTCACCGCGCCCGACTTCTACAGCGACGCCTATCTCTACCGCGGCTCGCTGGACGACCCGACCAAGACGCTTGAGGGTGACAATCCCGCCACCTGCACGGTTACCTCGTCGACCACCGCCACCTGCAAGGGTACGGTCGACATCTACCCGGGCGAGGGCGAGCTGAAGAACGCCGACGCCGGCAGCTGGTCGGTCGCCGCCGAGGCCATCGCCTTCAATGGCCAGGACCAGAACAACCCCGACCTGAGCAAGGTCGGCTTCAAGGACCAGGGTGGCCTCGCCACCACTCTGCTGAAGCGCTACTCCAAGCTCACGGCCAACGCCGGCCCGGAGCCGGTCGCCAAGGGCAAGACCATTACCACCACGGGCAGGCTGACCCGGGCCAACTGGGAGGACGGCCTGTACCACGGCTACTCCAGCCAGCCGGTCAAGCTGCAGTTCCGCAAGGCGGGTAGCACCACGTACACCACGGTCAAGACGGTCTACTCCGACTCATACGGCAACGTGAAGGCCACCGCCACCGCCCAGTACGACGGCTACTGGCGTTTCTCCTTCGCGGGCACCTCGACGACCCCGGCGGTCAACGCCACGGGTGACTTCGTCGACGTGCAGTAATCCGCGTCACGCGGGAAAGCGGCGGTCGACCCACTTCCACAGGAACTCCAGGGCGACCGCCGCGACCACGGCGATGGCCACCGCCGTCCACGGCATCGTCACCCCGACCAGCTTCAGCGCGAAGAAGCTCTGCAGCGAGGGCACCACGAGCACGAACAGGAACGCCACGCCCATCGAGGCCACCAGGAGCACCCGCCACCAGGTGTAGGGGCGGGCGATGATCGCCAGGATCCACATCGAGATCAGGAAGAGCGTGAGCGTGGCCGCGCTGGTCTCGGCGTCCAGCGAACCCTCGCCCGTGTAGTAGTGCCGGGCGATCAGATACGTCACGAAGGTCGCCACCCCGGCCACCACACCGCCCGGGATCGAGTACCGCATCACCCGCCGTACGAAGTGGGGCCGTGCGCGTTCCGTGTTCGGCGCGAGGGCGAGGAAGAAGGCGGGGACGCCGATGGTGAGGGTGGACAGCAGGGTCAGGTGCCGCGGCAGGAAGGGGTACTGCGCCTGCCAGCACACCACCAGCAGGGCCAGCAGCACCGAGTAGACGGTCTTCACCAGGAACAGCGTGGCCACCCGGGTGATGTTGCCGATGACCCGCCGGCCCTCCGCGACCACCGAGGGCAGGGTGGCGAAGCTGTTGTTGAGCAGCACGATCTGGGCGACCGCGCGGGTGGCCTCGGAACCCGACCCCATGGACACGCCGATGTCGGCGTCCTTCAGGGCCAGCACGTCGTTCACGCCGTCGCCGGTCATCGCCACCGTGTGCCCGCGTGACTGGAGCGCGCCGACCATGTCCCGCTTCTGCTGCGGGGTGACCCGGCCGAACACGGTGCCCTCGTCGAGGGCGGCCGCCATGCCCAACGGATCCTCGGGCAGTCGGCGCGCGTCCACCGTCGTACCGCTGAGCCCGAGCTTGGCCGCGACCGCGCCGACGGACACCGCGTTGTCGCCGGAGATGACCTTGGCGCGGACGTGCTGGTCGGCGAAGTAGCGCAGGGTGTCGGCGGCGTCGGGGCGCAGCCGCTGCTCCAGTACGACGAGGGCGGTGGGCCTGGCGGCCTTGGCGACGTCGGTGTCGTCGAGGTCCCGGGCTGCGCGGGCGAGCAGCAGGATGCGCAGCCCCTCCCGGTTGAGCCGTTCGGTTTCGGCCAGTGCCGGTTCGCCGTCGGCGAGGAGCACGTCGGGGGCGCCGAGGAGCCAGGTGCTGGTCTCGCCGTCGCCCTCGCTGAAGGTGGCGCCGCTGTACTTGCGGGCGGAGGAGAAGGGCAGCGACTCGACGCAACGCCATTCGTCGCTGTCCGGGTAGGCGTCGATGACGGCCTGGAGGGAGGCGTTGGGCCGGGGGGCCGACTCGCCGAGCGCCCCGAGGACTTTGTGCACATACGTCTCGTCGCTGTCGCCCAGCATGCGCAGCTCGGTGACGTCCATCCCGCCCTCGGTCAGCGTGCCCGTCTTGTCCAGGCAGACGGTGTCGACGCGGGCGAGGCCCTCGATGGCGGGGAGTTCCTGGACCAGGCACTGCTGTCGGCCCAGGCGGATGACGCCGATCGCGAAGGCGACGGAGGTGAGCAGGACCAGCCCCTCCGGGACCATGGGGACGATGCCGCCGACGGTGCGGGCGATGGCGTCCTTGAGGTCGTTGTTCTTGACGAAGAGCTGGGTGACGACCAGGCCGATGGCGGCCGGGATCATCATCCAGGTGACGTACTTCAGGATCGTCGAGATGCCGCTGCGGAGCTCGGAGTGGACGAGCGTGAAGCGGGAGGCCTCCTCGGCGAGCTGGGCGGCATACGCCTCGCGGCCGACCCTGGTGGCCTTGAAGGCGCCGCCGCCGGCGACGACGAAGCTGCCGGACCTGACCTCGGCGCCGGGGTGTTTGACGACGGGGTCGGCCTCGCCGGTGAGCAGGGACTCGTCGATCTCCAGCCCGTCGGCCTCGGCGCACACGCCGTCGACGACGATCTTGTCGCCGGGGCCTATCTCGATGATGTCGTCGAGGACGAGTTCCGAGGTGCTGACCTCGGTCGCGACGCCGTCACGGCGGACGGTGGGCCGGGCCTCCCCGATCACGGCCAGCGAGTCGAGGGTCTGCTTGGCCCGCCACTCCTGGACGATGCCGATACCGGTGTTGGCGAGGATCACGAAGCCGAAGAGGCTGTCCTGGATCGGGGCGACGAACAGCATGATCAGCCAGAGGACGCCGATGATCGCGTTGAAGCGGGTGAAGACGTTCGCACGGACGATCTCGGAGAGCGTGCGGCTGCTGCGGACCGGGACGTCATTCACCTGACCGCGGGTGACCCGCTCCGCGACCTCGGCGGACGTCAGCCCTCTCGACTCGGGCGCCGACGGGGCCGGTACCGGGTGCACAGGGTCCAGTTCCGCTCCCGCGTCGATGTGCGTCATGCATTCGACGGTACGTGCGTATGTACGGCTTCACCTGCCGAGTGGCGGGAAGATCCGACCTGGGGAGGAGGGGAGTCCTGCGCTGGTCGTACGGCCTGCTGTGGCACGGCCTACTTGGCCGTCGCCTCCTTGAGTGCCGCCGCCCTCTTGAGCGCCGCGTCACGCTTGCGGACGTACCAGATGCCGATCAGCCCCAGGCCGCCGCCGGCCAGGCAGGTCCACAGCCACCAGGTGTGGCCGTGGTCGTCGAACCAGCCGTAGAACGGCAGCTGGACCAGGAAGAGGACGAACCAGACGATCGTGCCGCCGGTGATGGTGGCGACCACGGGGCCTTCCAGCGGCTCCGGTGCCTCGTGCTTGGGGGTCCACTTCGTCATGCGCACAGCTTACGAGGCGAGGGGCGGCGACTTACCGGGCGACCGGGGCGGTGGGGTCTACGCGCGGAGATAGCGCTCAGGTTGTCATACGTTCATACTGAAACCGTTTGTCACTGGCCACTTCTGCTCGTATGAAAGTCCAAAGGGTCTTGGGGGAGTCCCTTCGGTGATGAGGTCCCGCATGTCCACCCCGGCACCTGCCAAGGTTCCCGCCCCCGAACAGCCGGGGAGCATGCCGTCCTACGGCGCCCTCGACCGCTTCTTCAAGATCTCCGAGCGGGGCAGCACCCTGCCGCGTGAGATCCGCGGCGGCTTCGCCACGTTCTTCGCGATGGCCTACATCATCGTGCTGAACCCGATCATCCTCGGCAGCGCCAAGGACATCTACGGGCACCAGCTCAACAACGGGCAGCTGGTCACGGCCACCGCTCTGACCGCCGCCTTCACGACCCTGCTGATGGGCGCCATCGGCAACGTGCCGATCGCGCTCGCCGCAGGTCTCGGTGTGAACTCCGTGGTCGCCCTGCAGCTCGCGCCGCGCATGTCCTGGCCCGATGCCATGGGCATGGTGGTCCTGGCCGGCTTCGTGGTCATGCTGCTCGTCGCCACCGGACTGCGCGAGCGCGTCATGAACGCCGTGCCCTACGGGCTGCGCAAGGCCATCTCCATCGGAATCGGCCTGTTCATCATGCTGATCGGCCTCGTCGACTCCGGCTTCATCACCCGCATCCCGGACGCTGCCCACACCACCGTCCCGCTCCAGCTCGGCGCCGACGGGCACCTCAACGGCTGGCCGGTCCTCGTCTTCATCCTCGGCGCGCTGCTCACGCTCGCGCTCATCGTGCGCAGGGTCTCCGGCGCGATCCTGATCTCGATCGTCGCCATGACCGTGCTCGCGCTGATCATCGAGGCCGTCGCCCATGTGCCCTCCTGGGGCCTGACCACCCCGAAGTGGCCGGGCAACCCCTTCTCCACCCCCGACTTCGGCCTCATCGGCCAGGTCAGCCTCTTTGGCGGCTTCGGCAAGGTCGGTGTCCTGACGGGCGTCCTCTTCGTCTTCACCGTCCTGCTGTCCTGCTTCTTCGACGCCATGGGCACGATCATGGGCGTCAGCGACGAGGCCAGGCTGACCGACGCCAAGGGCGAGATGCCCGGCATCAACAAGGTGCTCTTCATCGACGGTCTCGCGGTCGCCGCGGGCGGTGCCAGCTCCTCCTCGGCCACCACCGCCTTCGTGGAGTCCACGGCCGGCGTCGGCGAGGGCGCCCGCACCGGCTTCGCGAACGTCGTCACCGGCGGACTGTTCGCAGTCGCCCTGTTCCTCACCCCCGTCGCCACGATGGTTCCGTCCCAGGCCGCCACCCCGGCGCTGCTCGCGGTCGGCTTCCTGATCCTGGCCGGCTCGGTCAGGGAGATCGACTGGGCCGACTACACGATCGCGGTCCCGGCGTTCATCACGATGGTGATGATGCCGTTCACCTACTCGATCACCAACGGCATCGGCATGGGCTTCATCACCTTCGTGCTGATGCGGCTCGTGGTCGGGCGCGCCCGCGAGATCCCGGCCCCGATGTACGTCGTCGCCGCCGTGTTCACCTTCTACTACCTGATGCCCGCGCTCGGTCTCACCTGAGCCGCCGCGCTCAGGTGACCCCGTAGAACCTCTCCGTCTCCTCGACGGCGGCCTGGAACCGCTCGTCGAAGTCGTCCCGTATGAGCGTCCGGACCACATAGTCCTGGACGCTCATGCCTCTTTTCGCCGCGTGGTGCCGGAGCCGGTCGAGCAGTTCCCCGTCCATCCGCACGCTGAGCACTGTGGTCCCCATGCACACGAGGGTCGCCACAGTGGGAGGCCCGGCGCGTCACTTTCCGCGCTCGACTCACTCGTACGGGTGAGGCGAGGGTTCAGTGGCCAGGGTCACGGGCATTCGGGCGTGTCGCCGGTGGTCTTTAGCGAGAGTAATGAGTTACTCTAAAGAACATGCCGGACCTTACCCATGGCGACGACGTTGCCGCCGTGAACTCCCTGCGCTCCGCCGTGATGCGGTTGTCCCGTCGGCTCAAGCACCAGCGGGTCGACGAGTCGCTGAGCCCCACCGAGATGTCGGTGCTCGGCACCCTGTCCAACTGCGGCAAGGCCACACCGGGCGAACTCGCCCGCAAGGAGCACGTCCAGCCGCCGTCGATGACCCGCATCGTGGCGCTGCTGGAGGCCAAGGGCCTGGTCCGTCTTGAGCCGCACCCCGAGGACAGACGCCAGAAGGTCGTCACCAGGACCGAACAGGCCGAGGCGATGCTCGAAGAGAGCCGCCGCAAGCGCAACGCGTTCCTGGCCGGCCTGGTCGAGGGCCTCGACGAGGACGAGTGGGCGAAAATCCGCGCCGCCGCCCCCGTGCTGGAGAAGCTCGCACACCTGTAAGGACGTATCGCTCCGCGAGCGAGCAATCGAATAAGGAGGCGAACCCACTTTGAGTACGGGATCCGGAGCAGCTTCCGCCCCCGCACCGACCACTCCCACCACCCCTGGCCGCACCCGCAGATCCTCGATGTTCAGCTCGCTGAGCATCCGGAACTACCGACTCTTCTTCATCGGCCAGGTCATCTCCAACACCGGCACCTGGATGCAGCGCATCGCCCAGGACTGGCTGGTGCTCAGCCTCACCGGCTCCTCCGCGGCCGTCGGCATCACGACGGCCCTGCAGTTCCTGCCGATGCTGCTCTTCGGTCTCTACGGCGGCGTCCTCGTCGACCGCCTGCCCAAGCGCCCCACGCTGCTCGTCACCCAGGCGTCCATGGCGCTCACGGGCCTCGCGCTCGCCGCGCTGACCCTCACCGGACACGTCCAGGTCTGGCACGTCTACCTCGCCGCGTTCACCGTCGGCCTCGCCACGGTCGTCGACAACCCGGCACGCCAGTCCTTCGTCTCCGAGATGGTCGGCCCCGGGCAGCTGCAGAACGCGGTCAGCCTCAACTCCGCCAACTTCCAGTCGGCCCGGCTGATCGGCCCCGCCGTCGCCGGCCTGCTGATCACCGGCGTGGGCACCGGCTGGGCCTTCCTCTTCAACGGCCTGTCCTTCGTCGCCCCCATCGCCGGCCTGCTGCTGATGCGGGCCCGTGAGCTGCACGTGGTCGAGCGCGCCCCGCGCGGCAAGGGACAGCTGCGGGAAGGTCTGCGCTATGTCGCCGGCCGCCCCGAGCTGATCTGGCCGATCGTCCTGGTCGGCTTCATCGGCACCTTCGGCTTCAACTTCCCGGTGTGGCTGTCGGCCTACGCCGAGGACGTCTTCCACGGCGGCGCCGGCACCTACAGCCTCTTCAACACCCTGATGGCGGTCGGCTCCCTCGTCGGGGCGCTGCTCGCCGCCCGCCGCGGCACGGCCCGCCTCCGCATCCTGATCGCGGCCGCGGTGGCCTTCGGCGCCCTGGAGATCGTGGCCGCGCTGGCGCCCTCGTACTGGCTCTTCGCGCTGCTCATGATCCCGATCGGCAGCTTCGGCCTGACGGTCAACGTCACCGCGAACACCGCGGTCCAGATGGGCACCGACCCGGCCATGCGCGGCCGGGTGATGGCCCTGTTCATGATGGTCTTCATGGGCGGTACGCCACTGGGCGCACCGGTCGTCGGCTGGGTCACCGACACCTACGGCCCACGGATCGGCTTCGCCCTCGGCGGCGCCGTCGCGGGCGCCGCGGCGGTCACCGTCGGCCTGATCCTCGCCCGCGTGGGCGGCCTCCGCCTGTCGATGGGCTGGAACCATGGCCACCCCCGGGTCCGGTTCGTACCACGCGAGCAGGAGCTGGCGACCGCGGCATGAGGTGCCCGGTCCGGGGGTCCGGGGGGTTCGGAGGGTCTGGAGGGTTCCTACCGGACCCTTCGGGCCAGCACCTGGCCCGGCCACTCGTCCTTGCCGAAGGTGAAGGCCTCGGTCCGGGTGAAGCCGTTGCTCTCGTAGTAGGCGACCAGCTTGCCGTCGTCGCCCGCGTAGCAGTCCACGCGGAGGAGGGAGATCCCGGCTCGGCGGGTCTCCTCGGCGGCGTGGGCGAGGAGCGCGGCGCCGACGCCCATGCCCTTGAAGCGGCGGTCGGAGGCGAGGATGTGGATGTAGCGCTCGGGCTCGCCTGCGGGCGCCAGGTACGGGCCGGGCGAGTCGGTGAGGGCGAGGGTCGCGGCCGGGACGCCGTCCACCTCGGCTATGTACGGGGAGCCCTCGCCGACCGTCCGCTCGATCATGGCCACCGCGCGCGGGTTCTCCGACAAGGGCTCGACGCCCCACTGCCGGGTCCTTCCCTGGGCGACCAGCCAGGCTACGGAGCTGTCGAACATGCCGAGGATCAGCGGAACGTCGTCGAGGCTGCCTTCTCGTATGTCGATCACCATGAACCCATCATGCCCGCCCCGTCTGGGAGGGTGACCGCATGAGACTTTTCGCCGCCGTACTGCCCCCGGAGGACGTGACGAACGAACTCGCCGCGGAGGTGGACGCACTGCGCCGACTGCCCGGCGCCGACGGGCTGCGCTGGACCGGTCGGCCCGGCTGGCACTACACGCTCGCCTTCTACGGCGAGGTCGACGACGAACTCCTGCCGGACCTGTCGGACCGGCTGGAGCGCGCGGCCCACCGCACCGCGTCCTTCCCCCTCGCCATCGCGGGCGGCGGCCAGTTCGGGCACGGACGGGCCCTGTGGGCCGGAGCCGAGGGTGACCTGGAGACGCTGCGGCTGCTGGCCGACCGGGCGGAGGCCGCGGCGCGCAGGGCGGGGGTGCCGATGGGGGAGCACCGCCGGTACAAGGCCCATCTGACGGTGGCGCGCAGCCGGGACTCGGTGGACGTACGGCCGTACGTCGAGAACCTCCGCGGCTTCACCAGCCGCACCTGGACCGTGGCCGACCTGGCCCTGGTGCGCAGCAACCTGCCCAGGTCCGGGGTGCCCGGGGAGGAACCCCGGTACGAGGCGGTCGCCCGCTGGCCACTCGGCGGGGCCGGTTAGGCTCGACTGCGTGGACCCGAAAACCCGGAACCGGATCATGGCCGGTGCGCTTGTGCTGATGTTCGTGGTGGTGGCGCTGGCGGCGGCCCTCGGAAAGTAGACCGCCGCCGCTTTGCCCTGCCGTCGGTGGCGGCTACCAGGCGAACGCCTCGGGGGACGGCCCCGGACCAGGGAAGATCTCGTCCAGCCCCGCCAGCAGTTCGTCCGACAGCTCCAGCTCCACGGCCCTGAGGGCCGACTCCAGCTGCTCGGCCGTGCGCGGCCCCACGATCGGGCCGGTCACGCCGGGCCGGGTCAGCAGCCAGGCCAGCGCCGCCTCACCCGGCTGAACCCCGTGCTTGTCGAGCAGATCCTCGTACGCCTGGACCTGCCCGCGGACGGCGGTGTTGGCGAGCGAGTCGGCGGCCCGGCCGGAGGAGCGCCGTCCGCCCTGCGCCTCCTTCTTGAGCACGCCGCCCAGCAGTCCGCCGTGCAGCGGCGACCAGGGGATGACCCCGAGGCCGTACTCCTGCGCGGCCGGGATGACCTCCATCTCGGCGCGCCGCTCGGCGAGGTTGTACAGGCACTGCTCGCTGACCAGCCCCATGGTGCCGCCGCGCCGGGCGGCGATCTCATTGGCCTGGGCGATCTTGTAACCGGGGAAGTTGCTGGACCCGGCGTAGAGGATCTTCCCCTGCTGGACCAGGACGTCGATGGCCTGCCAGATCTCCTCGAAGGGGGTGCTGCGGTCGACGTGGTGGAACTGGTACAGGTCGATGTGGTCGGTCCGCAGCCGCTTCAGGCTGGCGTCCACGGCGCGCCGGATGTTGAGCGCGGAGAGCTTGTCGTGATTGGGCCAGGGCTCGCCGTCGGCGGCCATGTTGGCGTACACCTTGGTCGCCAGCACGACCTTGTCACGCCGGTCGCCGCCCTTGGCGAACCAATTCCCGATGATCTCCTCGGTACGGCCCTTGTTCTCGCCCCAGCCGTACACATTGGCGGTGTCGAAGAGGTTGATGCCCGCGTCCAGCGCCGTGTCCATGATCGCGTGACTGTCGGCTTCGTCCGTCTGCGGGCCGAAGTTCATGGTGCCGAGGACGAGTCGGCCGACCTTGAGTCCCGTGCGTCCTAGCTGCGTGTACTTCATGGTCCACAAGCCAACGACTTGGAGTGCGCTCTATGCAAGCGGCTCGGTGTCAAGTCCCGAGTCCGCGTGCCACGACATGCAGTGGCATGACCGGGCGGGCGGCTCCCGGCCTAATGGACACGAGGCCGTTCGGCCGCGCTCCCCCAACCCCACCACTGCAGGAAGTGCATCCCCATGACTCTTCAGACTCTTCCGACTCCTGGTACGCGGACTCCTGGTACTCGGACTCGTCGTACTCGATTCCACCGCCATGCGCTGCTCGCCGCATCGGTCGCCGTCACCGGAGGCGTACTGCTGCCCGGCAGCGCGCTCGCCGCGACGGAGTCACCGCCGCCCGCCGGTGCCGTCACCGCCGATCACTGGGTGGCGGTCACCGACGCGCCGAGCGGCATCAAGGTCGAGCTGCCCGGAAAACCCAAGGTCCAGAAGTTCACCAAGGCCAAGGACGGCATGGACGGGCGGATCTACATGGCGGGCAACGACGACCAGGTCACCGGCTTCGCGGTCTTCGACCTCCACGGCGCGAAGGACCTCAAGGACAACCTCCGGGCCTTCCTGGACGGCTACAACCAGTACTCCCGGTCCCCCCGCGACAAGCTCACCAGCACAGCCGTCAAGGAAACCGACGTGAACGGCCGTCGTACCCTCGACGCGCGGCTCTCCGCCAGGAACGGGACCGTCGGCTCCACACGCTTCATCGACGACGGCAGCCACTACGTCCAGCTGCTGAGCATCAGCTCCAAGCAGCGGGCGGCGTCGATGGCCCCGACGTACCGGCAACTCCTCGACACCCTCCACATGCCGCCCCCCACCGACACCGAGCTCTCCTGAAGGCCCCGGCGGCGATCAGTCCCGCGGGAACTCGTCGGTTTTGAGGGTGAGGCCGACGACTGTCCTGGTGAGGTCCAGGTCGCTGCCGAAGGGAACCGTGGTCTCGATCTCGTAGTCGCCTTCCTTGGGCTGGGTGTAGATGTGACACCTGCGCTGGTAGGGGTCGGCGATGACGTAGACCGGGACTTCGGCTGTGGCGTAGGCGGTCTTCTTGGGGCCGTAGTCGTTGGCGGCGGTGCCCTTGGAGATGACCTCGGCGACGAACTCGACGTCCTCGTGGCGCGAACGGCCGGCTTCCGTCTTCGCGGCACCCTCAGCCATCACCGTCACATCCGTGGCGAAGCCGTTGAGGTGGCCCGGGTAGTCGATCCGGACGTCGGACTTCATCCGCTTCCCGGGGTACTTGGTTCGCAACTGCTCGAGGAGGTCGGCGATGATTTCCCAGTGGGTGTACCGCGTCGGCGTCATGTAGACGGTTCCCTCGACGATCTCGACCTTGTATCCCTCGGGGACGGGCATCGTCTCGAGCCGCTCGAACCAGTCGTCCAAGAGCTGGGCATTCTCGTCGGCCATGTCTGTCTCGATCCTGTCTGAGCCCTCCTGAACGCCCCTGACGGCGATCAGTCCCGCGGGAACTCGTCGGTGCGAAGGGTCAGGTCGACCGAGGTGCCGGTGAGGTCGACGACCCCGCCGTAGGCGACGGAGAAGTCGTTGACGTAATCGCCGTCCTTGGGCTCGGTGAAGAGTCGGCACTTGCCCAAGTACGGGTCGACGACCAGATAGACGGGAACCTCCGCGAGGGCGTACGCGGTCTTCTTGGGGCCGTAGTCGTTCTGGGCCGTTCCCTCGGAGATGACCTCTGCGACGAACTCGACGTCCTGGTAGCGCCAGTGACCTTCCTCGTCCTCCTCCGCAGAGTCGCTGAGCTTGGCGACGTCCGGGCAGAAGCCGTTCTCGCGACCCGGGAAGTCGATCCGAACATCCGAGAACACCATGACGTCCCTCCCGAACCGGTCCTCCAGAGCTTGCACGATCCGGCGGATGGTTTCCCAATGGGTGCGGCGCTGTGGCGTCATATAAACATTGCCCCCGACGATCTCGACCCTGAATCCTTCGGGGACGGGCATCCGCTCAAGGCGCTCGAACCACTCGTCCAGACGCTTGGTGTTGACGTCGGCCATCTCGATCCTGTCCTCCAGGACGGTCACCGTGGCGCTCCTCCCCGGCTGCCCACGGACATGTGCAGCCGCGCAGTACAACGATACGCACAGTGACAAGGAGACGCCGCGATCAAGTCAACGCGTTCCAGCCACGTACGCCTGTCCGACCCCCCACGCCTCCCACATCGCCCCCGCGAACGCCTCCGCGATCCGGTGCTCGCCGCTTTCGTTGGGGTGTGTGCCGTCGTAGGTGTCGGCGTGGATGTCGTACGACTCCGGTGGTGACGCCAGCAGGATCGGCGAGCGGGGCTCGTCCAGGTCGGCGACCGCCTTTGCCAGCAGGACGTTGAACCGGTCCACCTGCTCGGCGAAGGGCGCGTCGGCCGCGGCGCGGATGTTCGGGATCACCGGGAGCAGGACCATACGGATACGCGGGTTGGCCGCACGGGCGGCCGCGACGAAGGCCCGCGCGTTCTCCGCCGTCTGCTCCGCGTTCGTGTAGAAGCCCAGGTCGATCAGGCCGAGGGAGACCAGCAGGACGTCCGCCCGGCACTTCTTCACCGCGTCGCCGATCAGCGGAGCCATGTGCTGCCAGCCCTCGCCCCAGCCGGCCAGATGGGCGCGGGGGAAGTCGGGGTCGGCGTAGTAGTACGACGTGGGGGCGTCCGCCATCTTGTCGTACAGCGTCTCGCGCGGGCCGACCAGCGTGAACGGGCCGTCGTACGTCGCGCACAGGTGCTGCCACAGCCGGTAGCGCCAAGTGTGTTCGCCCGCGCTTCCGATCGTCATGGAGTCACCGACGGGCATGAACCTGAGCATCCGCTCATGATGGACGATCACGGGGGCGGGTGGGGTGTGAGGCCCACCACGTCCCACCACCGGGCCACCTCGTCCGGTGAACCTCCCTGCGGGATGGCAGGCTTGGGGGCATGCGTCGATCCTTCGCCCTCCTCGCCGGAGTCCTGCTCACGGGCGCCCTCGCCCTGCCCGCCTCCGCCGCAGGCGGTGACGGTGGCGGTGACGGTGACGAAGGGTTCACGATCAAGGACTCGCGGATCGCCGAGTCCAGCGGTCTCGCCGCCTCGCATCTGCACCGGGGCATCTACTGGACGCACAACGACAGCGACGACGGGCCGTACATCTACGCCGTGGACAGCGGCACCGGCAAGACCGTCGCCACGGTCACGCTCAGCGGCATCGGCTCGCCGCGCGACGTGGAGGCCATCTCCATCGGGCCCGGCAACCAGATCTACGTCGGCGACATCGGCGACAACCTCGACGGCAGCTGGCCGTACGTCTGGATCTACCGGCTGCCCGAGCCCAAGGTGCTCAAGGACCAGACGATCAAGGCCACGCAGTACGTCGTGAAGTACTCCGACGGGGCGCGGAACGCCGAGTCGCTCGTCGTCCATCCGAAGACCGGCCGGGTGTACATCATCGACAAGAAGGAGAACGGCGGGCACCTGTACGAGGGCCCGGCCCAGCTGTCGCCCTCCGGCGCCAACATCTTCAAGCCCGTCGCCGCCGTCGACCTCTGGGCCACGGACGCCGCCTTCTCCCCCGACGGCGAACAGCTCGCCGTGCGCGGCTACTTCGGCGGCATCTACTACGACTGGAACGGCGGGAAGATCGAGCGCAAGGGGCGGCTGAACGTGCCCCTCCAGGGGCAGGGCGAGTCGATCACCTACTCCGCCGACGGCACCAAGCTCATGTACGGCAGCGAGGGCGCGGACAGCACGGTGGAGGCGCAGAGCGCGCCGGGCGGCGGCGGGTCCGGGTCCGACAAGTCGCCATCCGGAGGCGGGAGTTCCGCGGCTTCCGGGAGCGGTGGCGGCGCTTCGGGCGACGGCGTCAAGTTCGGAGCCCTCGCCGTGGCCGTCGCCGCGGCCGCCGTGTTCGGCCTACGACGGCTGCGGCGACGCGGCTGAGGGGCCGGGTCACCGCACGCAACCGGGGGCCGGGAAGGCCGTCGTGTCCGCGGGGTGGCCTCCGCCCTCCATGTCGGTGAGCAGCTCGGGGGCCTTCCCATAGGGGTCGATGATCCGGGCGACGAAGCCGGCGCTCTTCGGCAGCGCGGGATGCGCCCGGTCGACGACGCCGCCGACGCGCGTGCCGTCGCCTTCGTTCTTGAAGTAGGCCGACGGCCCTCCGGGGCCGTTGCTCAGCACGGCGACGGTCCCGGCCCCGATGAAGCTCTCGTCGACGATGGTGCAGCCGCGGGCGTCGGGGGTGCCGACCTTCGGGAGCGGGTAGGTGCGCGTTCCGCTCCTGGCGCCGGCCACCGCGCCGGTCACCTTGAGCGCGGGGGCGGAGCCCTCGGCACCCACCAGGCGCAGGGAGAGACCGCGTTGCTCGGCCGTCCCGTGCGAGCGGTCGAGCTTGTCCAGCACGCGGTACATGTAGGCGTCGCCCTGCCGCCAGTTCGGCCCCACGGCGCGGATCCACGCTTCGGG
Organism: Streptomyces sp. NPDC050625; assembly: GCF_040654755.1. Classification (NCBI taxonomy): domain Bacteria; kingdom Bacillati; phylum Actinomycetota; class Actinomycetes; order Kitasatosporales; family Streptomycetaceae; genus Streptomyces; species Streptomyces sp. NPDC050625. The sequence continues at coordinate 151,155 of NZ_JBFAIQ010000011.1, read as the reverse complement.
GCCGCCGGCGCCGGGATCGTTGCGCAGGACGGCCACCATGTCCTTGCCGATGGCGACGGACTTGCCCGCGTAACGGGCGGCCGGGTCGCCGGCGACCGGGGCACCGGCAGCCGGGCGGGTGGCGGGGGTGGCCGAGGCGGTCGCCACCGGCAGAAGGGCGGGGGCGACCAGGGCGCCCACGAGTACCGGGGCGGCCAGGAGAGAGCGGCGGTGGCTTGCGTGCACGGTCGGCATGGAAGAGCTCCGCGCGTTTCATGGTCCGATGCCGTAATTGTCGCATGCGCAAAGGGTGATCGCCGCACACGCACAGGGCCGCACACGCAAAGGGCGCCCGGCAGGTGCCGGGCGCCCTCGGAGCCGTACGAGGAACGACTACAGCTTCTCGATCACGTAGTCGACGCACTTCGTCAGCGCCTCGACGTCGGCCGGGTCGACGGCCGGGAACATCGCGATGCGCAGCTGGTTGCGGCCGAGCTTGCGGTAGGGCTCGGTGTCGACGATGCCGTTGGCGCGCAGCACCTTGGCCACGGCCGCCGCGTCGATCTCGTCCGCGAAGTCGATCGTGCCGATGACCTGGGAGCGCTTGGCCGGGTCGGCGACGAACGGCGTGGCGTACTTGGACTCCTCCGCCCAGCCGTACAGGCGGGTCGAGGAGTCCTTCGTACGGGCCGTGGACCAGGCGAGGCCGCCCTGGCCGTTGATCCACTCCAGCTGCTGGTTCAGCAGGAAGAGGGTGGCGAGGGCCGGGGTGTTGTACGTCTGGTTCTTGCGGGAGTTGTCGATCGCCGTCGGCAGGCTGAAGAACTCCGGGACGTGCCGGCCGGACGCGTGGATCCGCTCGGCGCGCTCGATCGCGGCCGGCGAGAAGACGCCGATCCACAGGCCGCCGTCGGAGGCGAAGGACTTCTGCGGGGCGAAGTAGTAGACGTCGGTCTCGGCGACGTCGACCGGGAGGCCGCCGGCGCCGGAGGTGGCGTCGACCAGGACGAGCGCGCCCTCGTCGGCGCCCGCGACCCGCTTGATCGGGGTGGCGACACCGGTGGAGGTCTCGTTGTGGGTGAACGCGTAGACGTCGACGCCCGCCTCCGCCTGCGGCTCCGGGTGGGTGCCCGGGTCGGAGGAGATCACGGTCGGCTCGGCGAGCCACGGGGCGAGCTTGGCGGCCTTGGCGAACTTGGAGGAGAACTCGCCGAACGTGAGGTGCTGCGACTTGTTCTCGATCAGACCGTGGGTCGCGATGTCCCAGAACGCGGTGGACCCGCCGTTGCCCAGGACGACCTCGTAGCCCTCGGGCAGGGAGAACAGCTCGGAGATGCCCTCGCGCACCTTGCCGACCAGGTTCTTGACCGGAGCCTGGCGGTGGGAGGTGCCGAGGAGGGACGTGCCGGTGGCGGCGAGGGCGTCCAGCGCCTCCGTCCGCACCTTGGAGGGACCCGCGCCGAAACGTCCGTCCGCGGGCTTGATGTCAGAGGGAATCTGGATCTCAGCCACGAGCCGGAGCGTATCCCTTTGGTGAAACCCTGCGGAAACGTGTCCGTTCGATGAGACGACCTCCGCCGGCCCGTGGACTTGTGGAGAGCTACGACGTCATGGCGGGTTCCGTCACTGTCAGTGGTCGGATGCATCCTGGACGCATGACGGAACTGGCGGCGGATCTGGCGGCGGAGCTGCGGGGAGCCGTCCGGGGCGAGGTGGGTTTCGACGTCACGTCCCGGGCGCTGGTCACCATGGACGCGTCGAACTACCGGCGTGTCCCGCTGGGGGTGGTGGCGCCACGTGATGTTGACGACGTGGCGGCGGTCCTCGACGTGTGCCGGGCGCACGGGGTGCCGGTGGTCGCGCGCGGCGGCGGCACGTCGATCGCGGGCCAGGCGACGGGCACGGGCGTGGTGCTGGACTTCACCCGGCACATGAACCGGGTGCTCTCGGTGGACCCCGAGGCGCGCACGGCCGTCGTGCAGCCGGGTCTCGTCCTCGACCGGCTCCAGGAGGCCGCCGCCCCGCACGGCCTGCGCTTCGGCCCGGACCCCGCGACGCACAGCCGGTGCACGCTCGGCGGGATGATCGGCAACAACTCGTGCGGCTCCCACTCGGTGGCCTGGGGGACGACCGCGGACAGCGTGCGGGAGCTGGCCGTGGTCACCGCGCGCGGCGAGCGGCTGCGGCTCGGCCAGGACTGGGCCGGCGCGCCGCAGGGCCTGCGGGCGCTGGCCGAGGGCGAACTGGCCCGGCTGCGCACGGGCTTCCCGGACCTGCCCCGCCGCATCTCCGGGTACGCGCTGGACGCGCTGCTGCCCGAGAAGGGCGCCGATGTCGCCCGCTCCTTCTGTGGCTCGGAGGGCACCCTGGGCATCCTCACGGAGGCGGTCGTACGACTCGTCGAGGCGCCCCGCGCGCGTGCCCTGGCCGTGCTGGGGTACGCCGACGAGAGCGCGGCCGCCGAGGCCGCGGCGGGGCTGCTGCCGTACGACCCGCTGACCGTGGAGGGCATGGCGGCCGACCTGGTGCCGTCCGCGGCCGGGCTGCCCGCCGGCGGCGCCTGGCTGTTCGTGGAGACGGGCGGGGAGTCGCCGGAAGAGGCACGCGCGCGTGCGGAGACGATCGTCCGCGCGGCCGACGTCGTGGACTCCCTGGTGGTGACGGAGGACGCCGCCCAGCGCGCCCTGTGGCGCATCCGGGAGGACGCGAGCGGCACGGCGACCCGTATGCCGGACGGGGCGGAGGCCTGGCCCGGCTGGGAGGACTGCGCGGTGCCGCCCGCGCGGCTCGGCGCGTATCTGCGGGACTTCAGGGGGCTGCTGTCCGCGCACGGGCTGCGCGGCACGCCGTACGGGCACTTCGGGGACGGCTGCATCCATGTCCGCATCGACTTCGACCTGATGACCGACGCGAGCGTCGGCCGCTTCCGGCGCTTCTCCGAGGAACTGGCCGACCTCGTGGTGGCCCACGGCGGTTCGCTGTCCGGGGAGCACGGGGACGGACAGGCCCGCGCGGAGCTGCTGCCGAGGATGTACGGCGCGGAGACGGTCGCCCTCTTCGAGCGCGCCAAGGGCGTATGGGACCCGGACGACCTGCTCAACCCCGGCATGCTGGTCCGCCCCGCCCCGCTGGACGCCAACCTGCGCTTCTCCGTACTGCCGCGCCGCCCGGTCGACGTGGCCTTCGGCTACCCGGCCGACGGCGGTGACTTCTCGGCCGCGGTGCGCCGGTGCGTCGGGGTCGCCAAGTGCCGTACGACCACGGCGGCCGGCCCCTCCGTCATGTGCCCGTCCTTCCGGGCGACCGGCGAGGAGGCGCACTCCACGCGCGGGCGGGCCCGGCTGCTGCACGAGATGCTCGCGGGCGAGCTGGTGACGGACGGCTGGCGCTCCACCGAGGTCCGGGACGCGCTGGACCTGTGCCTGTCCTGCAAGGGCTGCCGCTCCGACTGTCCGGTCGAGGTCGACATGGCCACGTACAAGGCGGAGTTCCTGTACCACCACTACGAAGGACGGCGGCGCCCGGCCGCCCACTACACGATGGGGTGGCTGCCGCTGTGGCTGCGCTGGGTGGCCCGCACCCGCACCGCGCCGGTGCTCAACGCGCTCGCCTCCGTACGGCCGTTGGCGCGGGCGGCGAAGTGGCTGGGCGGGATCGCGCCGGAGCGGGAGATTCCGCGGGTGGCGGGGGAGACGTTCAGCCGCTGGTGGGCACGGCGGCTCGGGGCGCGGCTACGGGGTCGGGCCGCCGCGGGACGGACCGGCAAGCATGGTGCCGAGGCGCCCCGGACCACCGTCCTGCTGTGGCCGGACACCTTCACGGAACACTTCTCGCCGTCGGTGGGAAAGGCGGCCGTTCGCGTCCTGGAGGCGGCGGGACTGGGCGTGACGCTCCCGCCGACGAGACGGATGAGGGTCCGGCGGTCGGCGCGGGGCGAGGTGGAGGGGGTGGGCATGAACCCGTGGGCGCCGGGCCGCCGTACACGCGCCTGCTGCGGCCTGACGTACGTCTCCACCGGCCAGCTGGACCGTGCCCGCGCGGTGCTGCGGCGCACGCTCGACCTGATGGAGCCGTATCTGCTGCCGGAACTGGGCGACGACATCCCGCCGGTCGTCGTCCTGGAGCCCAGCTGCGCGGCCGCCCTCCGTACGGACCTGCCCGAACTGCTGCACGACGACCCGCGCGCGGCACGCCTGGCATCGGCGGTCGTCACCTTCGCGGAGGCCCTGGCGCGGTACGCGCCCGAGTGGCCCCCGCCCCCGGTGGACCGCCCCGTGGCCGGCCAGACCCACTGCCACCAGCACGCGGTCCTGGGCGACGCCCCCGACCGCGGACTGCGCGAGGCGGCGGGCCTCACCGGCGAACTGACCGGCGGCTGCTGCGGCCTCGCGGGCAACTTCGGCTTCGAGAAGGGCCACTTCGAGGTGTCGAAGACCTGCGCAGAGGAACAACTGCTGCCCTCGGTACGAACGGCCCCCGAGGGAACGGTGATCCTGGCAGACGGCTTCTCCTGCCGCACACAGCTGGAGCAACTGGCCGGGGTACGGGGACGGCACTTGGCGGAGGTGCTGGCGGAGGCGCTGGAGGGAGAGGGGAACTGAGGGGGCGCCCCTCCGGCCTGGCGACGAAATACTCAGCCTGCCAAAGTAACTCCCAGCTTTTCCCAGGGTATTCACAGCGCTCCTTTGCCATTTTTGCCGTCAGGGCACATGTGGGCCGTGTAGCTTCTTGTTCATCGGGAGCCGGACGCGGAATTCTCGAATCACCTGAACTGCGAAACACTAGGAGTCGGAATGAGCTTCAAGAAGCTGGCCCCGCTGCCCCCCAAGCCCAAGTCGAAGCAGCTTCCTCCGCCGCCGAAGCCGAAGCCGAAGAAGCGTGCGCACAAGCCGCTGCCCAAGCCGCTGCCCGGCCGCGACGACTGATCCGGAGCTGAGCGGATGAGGGGGGCCGATGGTGCACCGTCGGCCCCCTTCGCGCATTCCTGAATTCAATCGATCTCGAATATCGGCGACGGAAAGCGGAGGGAATGTGAAATGGACAAGGATGACAGTGGGGGTGCGGAACTCGAATACGAGGACACTCCGACCATCCCCGCCCGTACCGCCTTTCACCGCTTCTGGCCGCTGACCAGAGGACTGCGCCGGTGGCTGCTGGTCGTCTGGCTGTGCACGGTGCTCGCCGCGCTCGCCGAGACCGAGGCCATCCTGCTCTTCAGCGACCTCACCGACCACGCCCTGCAGAAGGGCTCGCTCAGCGCGTTCTGGAGTCCGGCCGTGAAGTGGCTAGGCATCGCCGCGGTCGGCGCGGCCGTAGCGTACGCGGGCAACTCCCTTGCCGCCTGGGTGACGGAGCGCTTCGTGATGCGGCTGCGCGAGCACGTCTTCGACCATGTGCAGCAGCTGCCCCCGCACTTCTTCCAGCGCCACCGGCAGGGCGATCTGCTCTCCCGGCTGACCAGCGACGTCGAGGCGATCGAGACGATGGTCGTCTCCGGTCTCGTCGGCGCCGCCTCGGCCGCCTTCTCCGCCCTCTTCTACGCGGCCGCCGCGTTCTGGCTGCGCTGGGACCTGGCCGCCGCCACCTTCGTCCTCGCCCCGCTGTTCTGGCTGGCGGCCCGCCGTTTCTCCGGCTCCATCAAGGACGTCTCGCGCGAGGGCCGGGTCGCCGACGGCGCGATCACCTCCGTCGTGGAGGAGTCCCTCGGCAACATCGTGCTGACGCAGGCGTACGACCGCCGGGACGCGGAGCGGCGGCGGCTGAGCGAGGAGGCGAACGCCTGGTTCCGCGCCGCGGTCCGCTCCACCCGCCTCAACGAGGCCTACGAACAGCTCGTCCAGGTCCTAGAGACGATCTGCGTGCTGGCGGTGATCGGCATCGGCGCCTGGGAGATCTCCACCGGCCGGATGACCCTCGGCCAGCTGCTCGCCTTCGCCGCCTTCCTCGGCTATCTCTACCCGCCCGTCCGGGGCCTGGCCCAGCTCGGCCTCACGGTCACGGCGGCCACGGCGGGCGCGGAACGGCTCATCGAGATCCTGGACATGAAGCCGTCGGTCACCGACCCCCGGCGGGGCGTGGAGACCGGCCGCCCCGACGGCACGGTGGAGGTCCGCGACGTCGGCTTCAGCTACCCCGGCGCCGACGGAACGGCCCTGCAGGGCCTCTCCTTCACCGTCACCCCGGGCGAGCTGGTGATCATCACCGGCCCCAGCGGCGCGGGCAAGTCGACGGTGTCGAAACTCCTCCTGCGCTTCTACGACCCCGACACGGGCCAGATCCTCCTGGACGGCGTACCGCTGCGGGACTACCCGCTGGCCCGGCTGCGCGAGTACGTCACCCTGCTCCCGCAGGAGACGCTCGTCCTGCACGACACGGTCCGCGCGAACATCGCCTGCGGCCGCCCCGGCGCCAGCGAGCAGGCGATCGTCGAGGCGGCGAAGGCGGCCGACGCGCACGAATTCATCGTCCGGCTCCCCGACGGCTACGACACCAGGGTCGACCCCAACTCGGCCCGCCTGTCCGGCGGCCAGCTCCAGCGCCTCGCCATCGCCCGCGCGATCCTGCGCGACGCACCGGTCCTGGTCCTGGACGAGCCGACGACGGGCCTGGACGCAATGGCCGCGCGCAGGGTGGTCAAGCCCTTGCGCCGCCTGACGACGGGCCGTACGACCATCATGATCACCCACGACCTCAACCTCGCCCCCGACGCCGACCGCATCCTGGTCGTCGACCGCGGCCGCATCGTGGAGACGGGCCGGCACGAGGAACTGCTGGCGCGGGGCGGGCCGTACTCCCGGCTGCACCGCTCACAGAACAACGCGGCGGCGGCGATGGACACGGCGGAACTGCGCCTGCCGCTGTTCGCGGAGGAAGCGCCGGCACCTGCGCAGGAGTACGCATACGGGCAGGGCTACGACCCGTATGCGGCCGCCGCGGTCTGGATCCAGCCTCCCTACGAGGCGCAGGGAACCGTCCCCACCACACTCCCCACCGCACTCCCGGACGGCCGCCCGCTGTTCCGTGACGCGGACCCCTGGCCCGGCATCTGATCTCAGCATCCAGGACAGTTGCATAAGCGGTTCACACTCCTGGCGAAGTCTATTACCCTGGACTCGGTAGTACATCGCGATGAACACACCCTGACCCGAGCCAGCCCCCAGGACCGCCCGTGAGCACCTCCAGCGCCACCACCCCGTCGTCCTCACCCACCTCCATGACGGACCCCGTGCCCACGCCCGCGGACGGTGCGCCCCGCCGCTTCGGTTCGCTCGGTTCGCTCGGGCCGGTCGGACTGGTGCTGGCCGGCGGGATCTCGGTCCAGTTCGGCGGAGCCCTCGCCGTGACACTGATGCCCCGGGCCGGCGCGCTCGGGGTGGTCACCCTGCGCCTCCTCGCCGCCGCGGTGATCCTGATGCTGGTCTGCCGCCCCCGGCTGCGCGGCCACTCGCGCACCGACTGGGTGACGGTGATCGTCTTCGGCATCACCATGGGCGCGATGAACGGCCTCTTCTACGAGTCCGTCGCCCGCATCCCGCTCGGCCCCGCCGTGACCCTGGAGGTACTGGGCCCGCTTGCCCTCTCGGTCCTGGCCTCGCGCCGTGCGATCAACGCGCTCTGGGCGTGCCTGGCCCTGGCCGGCGTCTTCCTCCTGGGCGGCGGGGGCTTCAGTAGCCTCGACCCGGTGGGCGTCGCCTTCGCGCTCGGGGCGGGCGCGATGTGGGCGGCGTACATCGTCTTCAGTGCCCGCACCGGCCGCCGCTTCCCCCAGGCCGACGGCCTGGCGCTGGCCATGGCGGTGGCGGCGCTGCTGTTCCTCCCGCTGGGGATCGTCGAATCGGGCACCAAGCTGCTGAACCCGACCACGCTGGCCCTGGGTTCGGCGGTGGCGGTCCTCTCCTCGGTCCTCCCCTACACCCTCGAACTCCTCGCCCTGCGCCGCCTGCCCGCCTCCACCTTCGCCATCCTCATGAGCCTGGAACCGGCCATCGCAGCGACGGCCGGCTTCCTCATCCTGGACCAGACCCTCTCCGCCACCCAGGCAGCCGCGATCGCCCTGGTCATCGGCGCAAGCATGGGAGCGGTACGCACACAGGTGGGCCGGGGGAGAGCGAAGCCACCGACGGCCGCTTCCTGACGGCTTCGGCAGCATTGCCGGGTGCGCGGGAGGCATTCCATCTTCACGGCCCCTCGTACCAGGGGGCCGACGAAGGGGCGAAGCACGCGTTCGTGGCGGGCGGCTTCTTCGTCTACATGGTCACACCCCGCTCGGAGCTCGTCTAGCCGCCGCTGCACGTCGCCCTGAGACCGGGTACGCAGCTGACGGTTGCCCGTGAACCCCGTCAGGCGGCCCCATGGTCACTTCGCGGCGTACGTGAGGAAGTCGGCCCAGGCGGTGGCGGAGAAGGTCACGTGGGGGCCGACGGGGTTCTTGGAGTCGCGGACGGCTATGTGAGGGGTGAGGTCGGCGACCTCGACGCAATCACCGCCGGTGCCACCGCTGTAGGACGACTTGCGCCAGGTGGCTGCGCCGAGGGGCGTGCACTCGACGCACTGGCCGCCGGTGTCGCCGCTGTACGGCGACTTACGCCATATCGCGCCCGCCAGGTTCCGGCTCGTTTCCATAACGCCCCTCCATCATGCGGGAGATCAGCGCTGCCGAGTCCTCAGAGGAGAGGGCGGCGGCCTGGAGTTGATCGTAACGGACCGAACCCTCCCTGACCGGCTGCGGATTCGCCGTCATGTGCCCTTGCACGAAGTCCTCCGTGTACACGATGTCGGGGTCCCTGTCGAAGCGCAGGATGGCGAACGAGCCCATCAAACCGGCGTGCGCGCCGGCCTCGAACGGGAGCACCTGCACGTTCAGCCATTGCCGCTCGCGCAAGGTCAACAAGTGGGCGAGTTGCTCTCGCATGACCTCCCGGCTGCCGACTTCCTGGCGCAGCACAGCCTCACTGAGCACCACCCAAACTGCCGGTGGATGCTCCCGCTCCAGAACGCGCTGCCGCTCCATCCGAGCCGCCACTCTCGTGTCCAGCCCACTCTCGTTTCGCACACCCAGCACCGCCCGCGCGTACGCCTCTGTCTGAAGCAGACCGTCCACCAACTGGGCCTGAAACGTAGAGATGTATGCCGCCTTCGCCTCCATCTCCGCATACGGCTGAAACCAACTAGGTAACTGGCTCCGCAGCACCAGCCCCACTAACCGCGAGAACAACCCACCCGTCCCCAGCGCCGCATCCAACCGCTCGGAAAAGTCCCGTTGCGGGACCTTCGCCGCCGTCTCGATCTGGCCGATCAGCGACCCCGTGCAGAAGACGATCGACCCCAGCTGCGCCAACGTCAGCCCCGCCGCCTCCCGAGCCCGCCGAAGCTCGTACCCGTAGTAGTCCAGCGGCGACGCACTCGGGTCCAGTTCGCGGCTTCGCATGCCAACCACCTCCAGTCACCGAGCGTAGCGACGCAAACGCAATCAGGTGACAGGAAAATTAATGCAAGCACGCTTGATTGTTTCTCCTCCCACTGCCATGCTCCCCCCATGGCTGACCCCACGCCCGTGATCGACGATCTCTGTTCGGAGACCGAGGAACTCGACCTGCTCGTGGCCGAGTTGAGCCCAGAGCAGTGGGCGCTCGCGACCCCCGCCCCCCGCTGGACCGTCGCGCACCAGATCGCCCATCTCGCCTGGACCGACCACCATTCCGTGCTGGCCGTGACGGATCAGGACGCCTTCTCCCGTGAGGTCGAGAAGGCGCTCGCCCAGCCCGGTGACTTCGTGGACAACGGCGCGGAGGAGGGCGCGAAGAAGCCGCCCGCGCAACTGCTCGCGGACTGGCGGGCCGGGCGCAAGGCCCTGGCCGATGCGCTGCGGGCCGCCCCCGACGGCGCCCGTTTCCCCTGGTACGGCCCGCCCATGTCCACCGCCTCCATGGCCACCGCCCGCCTCATGGAGACCTGGGCCCACGGTCTGGACGTGGCGGAAGCCCTGGGCGTGGAGCGCACCCCCACCGACCGGCTCCGGCACATCGTCCGCCTCGGTGTCCGTACCCGTGACTTCGCCTTCGGCGTGCATGGGCTCCCCGTGCCCTTCGAGGAGTTCCGGGTCGAACTGACCTCCCCCTCCGGCGAGTCGTGGGTGTACGGCCCCGAGGACGCCGAAAACCGCGTCACCGGCCCCGCCCTCGACTTCTGCCTCCTGGTCACCCAGCGCGCCCACCGCGCCGACGTCGCCGTACGCGCCGAAGGGCCCGACGCCGACCGCTGGCTGGACATCGCCCAGGCCTTCGCGGGCCCGCCCGGCAGCGGACGTTCCCCGAAGGGGGACGCGGAGTGACGCTGCGCATAGGCAACGCCTCCGGCTTCTACGGCGACCGCTTCGACGCGATGCGCGAGATGCTCACCGGCGGCGAACTGGACGTCCTCACCGGCGACTACCTCGCCGAGCTGACCATGCTGATCCTTGGCCGGGACCGGCTGAAGGATCCCGCCGCCGGTTACGCCCGTACCTTCCTGCGGCAGCTGGAGGAGTGCCTGGGGCTCGCACAGGAGCGCGGCGTCCGCATCGTCACCAACGCCGGCGGCCTCAACCCCGCCGGACTCGCGGACGCCGTACGGCAGTTGGCCGACCGCCTCGGCATTCCCGTCCGCGTCGCCCACGTCGAGGGCGACGATCTCACCGCCGATCACCCCGGTAGCCTCGCCGCCCACGCCTACCTCGGCGGCTTCGGCATCGCGGAGTGTCTGCGGGCGGGCGCTGACATCGTGGTCACCGGGCGGGTGACCGACGCGGCGCTCGTCACCGGGCCCGCCGCCGCCCACTTCGGCTGGCAGCCGGGGGAGTACGACCGGCTCGCGGGCGCCGTCGTCGCCGGACATGTACTGGAGTGCGGGACGCAGGCCACCGGCGGGAACTACGCATTCTTCGGCGAGGGCGACGGCGACGTACGCCGGCCCGGCTTCCCGCTCGCCGAGATCCACGAGGACGGCAGCTGCGTCATCACCAAGCACCCCGGCACCGGCGGGTTCGTCGATGTTGGCACCGTCACCGCGCAGTTGCTGTACGAGACCGGCGGCGCCCGGTACGCCGGACCCGACGTCACCGCCCGCCTCGACACGATCCGCCTCACCCAGGACGGCCCGGACCGGGTACGGATAGAGGGTGTGCGCGGCGAGGCCCCGCCCCCCACCCTCAAGGTCGGCCTCAACAAGCTCGGCGGCTTCCGCAACGAGGTCGTCTTCGTCCTGACCGGGCTTGATGTCGAGGGCAAGGCCGCGCTGGTGCGGGAGCAGATGAACGATGCCCTTGCCAAGTCGCCCCCCAGTGACGTGCGGTGGGACGTCGTCCGGACCGACCGGCCCGACGCGGACACCGAGGAGACCGCGAGCGCCCTGCTGCGGCTCGTCGTGCGCGATCCCGACCAGGGGGTCGTGGGGCGTGCGCTGAGCGGTGCCGCCATCGAGCTGGCGCTCGCCAGTTACCCCGGCTTCCATGTGCTGGCACCACCAGGAAAAGGCGCTCCCTATGGGGTCTTCGAGGATGTGTACGTCCCCCATGGCGCCGTAGACCATGTGGCCGTCCTCCAGGACGGCCGACGTATCTCTGTGCCCCCGGCCCAGGACACCCTCGTACTCGACGAAGCACCGGCACCGCCCCTCCCGGAACCCGTGTCGGCAGGGCCCACACGCCGTGCCCCTCTCGGTCTGATCGCCGGCGCCCGCAGCGGGGACAAGGGCGGCAACGCCAACGTCGGCGTCTGGGTGCGGACTGACGAGGCCTGGCGGTGGCTCGCGCACGCCCTCACGGTCGACCGGTTCCGTGAACTCCTGCCGGAGACCGCCGAATTGACCGTCGTACGGCACGTCCTGCCCAACCTCCGCGCCCTGAACTTCCTCGTCGAGGGAATCCTCGGTGAGGGCGTCGCCGCCCAGCACCGTTTCGATCCGCAGGCCAAGGCCCTCGGCGAATGGCTGCGCTCCCGTCATCTGGACATCCCGGAGGTCCTCCTGTGACCGTCCTCTCCTCCGCCCTGGACAGCAACGGCCAGGACTACCGGGCGAACCGCGAGGCCATGCTCGCCAAGCTCGCCGACCTCGACGCCGAGCACACCAAGGCGCTCGCGGGCGGCGGTGAGAAGTACGTCCAGCGGCACCGGGGGCGCGGCAAGCTGCTCGCGCGCGAGCGCATCGAGCTGCTCCTGGACCCGGACACACCGTTCCTGGAGCTGTCACCGCTGGCCGCCTGGGGCAGCGACTACGCCGTCGGGGCCTCTCTCGTCACCGGTATCGGGGTGGTCGAGGGCGTCGAGTGCCTGATCACCGCCAACGACCCGACCGTGCGCGGCGGCGCCAGCAACCCCTGGAGCCTGAAGAAGGCCCTGCGGGCCAACGACATCGCGCTCGCCAACCGGCTGCCCTGCATAAGCCTGGTCGAGTCCGGGGGCGCCGACCTGCCCTCCCAGAAGGAGATCTTCATCCCCGGAGGCGCCATCTTCCGGGACCTGACCCGGCTGTCCGCCGCCGGAATCCCCACCGTCGCCGTCGTCTTCGGGAACTCGACCGCCGGTGGCGCCTACGTCCCCGGCATGTCCGACCACGTGATCATGGTCAAGGAACGCGCGAAGGTGTTCCTGGGCGGGCCGCCGCTGGTGAAGATGGCGACCGGCGAGGAGAGCGACGACGAGTCCCTGGGCGGCGCCGAGATGCACGCGCGCGTGTCCGGGCTCGCGGACTACTTCGCCGTGGACGAGCAGGACGCGCTGCGGCAGGCGCGGCGCGTGGTCGCCCGCCTCAACCACCGCAAGGCGTACGACGATCCGGGTCCGGCGGCCCCGCCGAAGTACGACCCGGAGGAGCTGCTCGGCATCGTCCCCGGCGATCTGAAGATCCCCTTCGACCCGCGCGAGGTCATCGCCCGTGTCGTCGACGCCTCCGACTTCGACGAGTTCAAGCCGCTGTACGGGGCGAGCCTCGTCACCGGCTGGGCGTCCCTGCACGGCTATCCGGTGGGCATCCTCGCCAACGCGCAGGGCGTCCTGTTCAGCGAGGAGTCGCAGAAGGCCGCCCAGTTCATCCAGCTCGCCAACCAGCGCGACATCCCGCTGCTCTTCCTGCACAACACCACCGGCTACATGGTCGGCCGGGAGTATGAGCAGGGCGGGATCATCAAGCACGGCGCCATGATGATCAACGCGGTCTCCAACTCGCGCGTGCCGCATCTCTCCGTGCTCATGGGCGCCTCCTACGGCGCCGGGCACTACGGCATGTGCGGCCGGGCCTACGACCCGCGCTTCCTGTTCGCCTGGCCCAGTGCCAAGTCCGCCGTCATGGGCCCGCAGCAGCTCGCCGGCGTGCTGTCGATCGTGGCCCGGCAGTCGGCGGTCGCCAAGGGGCAGCCGTACGACGAGGACGCCGACGCGGCCCTGCGCGCCATGGTGGAGCAGCAGATCGAGTCCGAGTCGCTGCCGATGTTCCTGTCCGGGCGGCTGTACGACGACGGCGTCATCGACCCGCGCGACACCCGCACCGTCCTCGGCCTGTGCCTGTCCGCCATCCACACCGCCCCCTACGAGGGCGCGCGGGGCGGCTTCGGCGTCTTCCGGATGTGAGGCTCATGATTTCGACTCTGCTCGTCGCCAACCGCGGCGAGATCGCCTGCCGGATCTTCCGCACCTGCGGTGAGTTGGGAATCCGGACGGTCGCCGTGCACTCGGACGCCGACGAGAACGCCCTCCCCGCGCGCGTGGCCGACACGGCGGTACGACTGCCGGGCGCGACGCCCGCCGAGACGTATCTGCGCGGCGACCTGATCGTGAAGGCGGCCGTCGCGGCCGGCGCGGACGCCGTGCACCCCGGCTACGGCTTCCTCTCCGAGAACCCCGACTTCGCGCGCGCCGTCCTCGACGCGGGCCTGGTCTGGATCGGCCCGTCCCCGGAGGCGATCGAGGCGATGGCGTCCAAGACGCGCGCCAAGGAGCTGATGGGGATCGAGCCGCTGCGCGAGGTCACCGCGGCCAATCTGCCCGTCCTGGTGAAGGCGGCCGCGGGCGGCGGCGGACGCGGGATGCGGATCGTCCGCGCCCTGGAGGAGCTCGACGGCGCGCTGGAGAGCGCACGTGCCGAGGCCGCGAGCGCCTTCGGAGACGGCGAGGTCTTCGTCGAGCCCTATGTGGAGCGCGGCCGCCACGTCGAGGTGCAGGTCCTCGCCGACACCCACGGCACGGTCTGGACGCTCGGCACCCGCGACTGCTCCCTCCAGCGCCGCCACCAGAAGGTGATCGAGGAGGCCCCGGCACCGGGTTTGAATCCCGAACTCACCGCCGAGCTGTACGAGATGGCCACCCGCGCCGCCCGCGCGGTCGACTACGTGGGCGCCGGCACCGTCGAGTTCCTCGTCGCCGACGGCAGGGCCCACTTCCTGGAGATGAACACCCGCCTCCAGGTCGAACACCCCGTCACGGAGGCCGTGTTCGGTCTCGACCTGGTCGCCGAGCAGATCCGGATCGCCGAGGGCCACGCCCTCGCCACCGACCCCCCGAGCGCGCGCGGCCACGCCATCGAGGCCCGCCTGTACGCCGAGGACCCGTCGCGCGACTGGGCCCCGCAGACCGGCACCCTGCACCACCTCGCCGTACCGGACGGCGTCCGCCTCGACACCGGCTACACCGACGGCGACGACATCGGCGTCCACTACGACCCGATGCTCGCCAAGACCGTCGCCCACGCCCCCACGCGCGCGGAGGCCCTGCGCAGGCTCTCCGGCGCCCTGGAGCGGGCGCGGATCCACGGCCCCGTCACCAACCGCGAGCTGCTGGTCCGCTCCCTGCGTCACCCGGAGTTCACGGCGGCCCGCATGGACACCGGCTTCTACGACCGCCACCTCGCCGACCTGACCGAGCCGGCTCCCGATCCGTACGCGCCCCTGGCCGCGGCCCTCGCCGACGCCCACGGCCGCTCCCGCTTCGGCGGCTGGCGCAACCTGTCCTCCCAGCCGCAGTCCAAGCGCTACCTCATGGCGGGCGAGGAGCACGAGGCCCGCTACCGGCACACCAGGGACGGCCTCGCCGCGGACGGCGTCCGGGTCGTGCACGCCGACGCGCGTCTCGTCGTACTCGAAGTGGACGGCGTACGGCGGAAGTTCGACGTGGTCCGGCACGGCGAGCGGGTGTACGTCAACGCCACCGCCCTCACCGCCCTGCCCCGCTTCCCCGACCCGACCGAACACCACGCCCCCGGCTCCCTGCTCGCCCCCATGCCCGGCACGGTCGTCCGCATCGCCGACGGCCTGGCCGAGGGGGCCACCGTACGGGCGGGGGACCCCCTGATCTGGCTGGAGGCGATGAAGATGCAACACCGGATCACCGCCCCGGCCTCCGGCACGCTGACAGACCTGCACGTGGCCCCGGGTCAGCAAGTGGAGGTCGGTGCCCTCCTGGCGGTCGTCCAGGACACCTAGGGGCGCGGGACGGTATCGATATGCGGCTCCGCCGCGTGAGCGCGAACAACCACACACGACCCGCACTCTCCAGACGGTCTGCAGCCCCCTTCTCTTAGGAGCCCCATGAGCCCCGTCATCGAATCCGAGGAACACAAGGCCCTACGATCCGCCGTCGCCGCCCTCGGCAAGCGCTACGGCCGTGAATACCTCGCCCGCGTCGTCGCCGAAGGCGCCCAGCCCACCGAGCTCTGGGCGGAAGCCGCCAAGCTCGGCTACCTCGGCGTGAACCTCCCCGAGGAGTACGGCGGCGGAGGCGGCGGCATCGCCGAGCTCTCCATCGTCCTCGAAGAGCTGGGCGCCGCCGGCTGTCCCCTCCTCATGCTCGTCGTCTCGCCCGCCATCTGCGGCACCGTCATCGCCCGCTTCGGCACCGAGGAACAGAAGCGCGCCTGGCTCCCCGGCCTCGCCGACGGCACCCGGCTCATGGCCTTCGGCATCACCGAGCCCGACGCCGGCTCCAACTCCCACCGCATCACCACGACGGCCCGCAGGGACGGTGCCGACTGGCTGCTGACCGGCCGCAAGGTGTTCATCTCCGGTGTCGACCACGCCGACGCCGTCCTGATCGTCGGCCGCACCGAGGACGCCCGCACCGGCAGCCTCAAGCCCTGCCTGTTCATCGTCCCGCGCGACGCCGAAGGCTTCCAGCGGCGGCAGATCGACATGGAACTGCTCGGCGCGGAGAAGCAGTTCGAGCTGGTCCTCGACGACGTACGGCTGCCCGCCGACGCGCTCGTCGGCGACGAGGACGCGGGGCTGCTCCAGCTCTTCGCCGGGCTCAACCCCGAGCGGATCATGACGGCCGCGTTCGCGATCGGCATGGGCCGGTACGCCCTCGCCAAGGCGATCGAGTACGCCCGCGACCGCACCGTCTGGAAGACGCCGATCGGCGCCCACCAGGCCATCGCCCACCCCCTCGCGCAGGCGCACATCGACCTCGAACTGGCCCGCCTGATGATGCAGAAGGGCGCCCACCTCTACGACGCCGGGGACGACATCGGCGCCGGCGAGGCCGCCAACATGGCCAAGTACGCGGCCGGAGAGGCCTGTGTGAAGGCCGTCGACCAGGCCGTGCACACCCTCGGCGGCAACGGGCTCACGCGCGAGTTCGGGCTCGCCTCGTTGATAACGGCGGCGCGCGTGGCTCGTATAGCACCGGTGAGCCGGGAGATGATTCTCAACTACGTTTCCCACCAGTCCCTCGGCCTGCCCAAGTCGTACTAGGCCGTACCGGCGCACCCCGTCGCGCGAGGAGGAACCGTGTTCCGCAGCGAGTACGCAGACGTCCCTGCCGTCGAACTGCCCATCCACGAGGCCGTTCTGGGCCGGGCCGCCGAGTTCGGCGACCAGCCCGCCCTGATCGACGGCGCCGACGGCACCACCCTCACGTACGGACAACTGGACCGGTTCCACCGGCGCGCCGCCGCCGCGCTCGCCGACGCGGGTGTGCGCAAGGGCGACGTCCTCGCCCTGCACAGCCCGAACACCGTCGCCTTCCCGACCGCCTTCTACGCCGCCACGCGCGCGGGTGCCACCGTCACCACCGTGCACCCGCTCGCCACGCCCGAGGAGTTCGCCAAGCAGCTGCGGGACTCGGCCGCCCGCTGGATCGTCACTGTCTCGCCGCTGCTGGAGGCGGCCCGCCGCGCCGCCGAACTCGCCGGTGGCATACGGGAGATATTCGTCTGCGACAACGCGCCCGGACACCGCTCCCTGCTCGACCTGATCGCCTCCGACGCGCCCGAACCGGACGTCTTCACCGACCCGGCCGAGGACATCGCCGTACTGCCCTACTCCTCGGGCACCACCGGCGTCCCCAAGGGCGTGATGCTCACCCACCGGCAGATCGCCACCAACCTCGCCCAGCTCGAACCCGCCATCACGGCGGGACCCGGCGAACGCATCCTCGCCGTCCTGCCCTTCTTCCACATCTACGGCCTCACCGCGCTCATGAACGCGCCCCTGCGCAACGGCGCCGCCGTCGTCGTGCTGCCCCGCTTCGACCTGGAGACGTTCCTCGCGGCCATCGAGAACCACCGCATCACCGGCCTGTACGTCGCCCCGCCGATCGTCCTCGCCCTCGCCAAGCACCCGGCCGTCGCCCGCTACGACCTGTCCTCCCTGCGGTACATCGTCAGCGCCGCCGCACCCCTGGACGCCCAGCTCGCCGCCGCCTGCTCCGAGCGCCTGGGCCTGCCGCCGGTCGGCCAGGCCTACGGCATGACGGAACTCTCGCCGGGTACGCACGTCGTTCCGCTCGACGCCATGCACCAGGCACCTCCCGGCACGGTCGGCAGGCTCATCGCGGGCACCGAGATGCGCATCGTCTCCCTCGACGACCCCGGCAAGGACGTGGGCAACGGAGAGCCGGGCGAGATCCTCATCCGCGGACCCCAGGTCATGAAGGGCTACCTGGGCCGCCCCGAGGCCACCGCCGCAATGATCGACGCCGACGGATGGCTGCACACCGGCGACGTCGGCCATGTGGACGCCGACGGCTGGCTGTTCGTCGTCGACCGCGTGAAGGAACTCATCAAGTACAAGGGCTTCCAGGTGGCACCCGCCGAGCTGGAGGCGCTGCTCCTCACGCATCCCGGCATCGCCGACGCCGCCGTCATCGGCGTCTACAACGAGGACCACAACGAGGTTCCGCACGCCCACGTCGTGCGCCAGCCCACCGCCGGCGACCTCACCGAGGACGAGGTCATGGCGTACGTCGCCGAACGCGTCGCCCCCTACAAGCGCGTCCGGCGGGTCACCTTCATCGACGGCGTGCCCAGGGCCGCCTCCGGCAAGATCCTCCGCCGGGAACTACGGGAGCGGAAGTGACACTGATCGGACGCACGCGCGCGCGTGGCATCGAAACCCTCAGCCTGGACTCGGCCGACACCCGCAACGCCCTGTCGGCCGCGCTCGTCGGCGAGCTCGCGGACGCGCTGACCGAGTGCGCCAAGGACGGCGACGTACGGGCCGTGGTCCTCACCCACTCCGGCAACACGTTCTGCGCCGGAGCGGACCTGCGCGACCCCCCGCACCCCGACGCCCTGGTCGGCGTGCTGCGGCAGATCGTCGAGCTGCGCAAGCCCGTGGTGGCCCGGGTGGCCGGGCACGTCCGCGCGGGCGGGCTCGGGCTGCTCGCCGCGTGCGACATCGCTGCCGCGTCCGCCGCGTCCAGCTTCGCGTTCACCGAGGTACGGATCGGGGTGGCGCCGGCCGTCATCTCCCTCCCGGTGATCCCGCGCGCCGACCCGCGTGCCCTCGCCCGCTACTACCTGACCGGCGAACGGTTCGACGCGGCCGAGGCGGCCCGGATCGGCCTCGTCACAGCGGCCGGGGACGACGTCGACGCCGTACTGGAACCCATCCTCGACGGGCTGCGCCGATCGTCCCCGCAGGGCCTGGCCGAGACGAAACAGCTGCTCACGGCTAGGGTGCTGGAAGGCTTCGACCGGGACGCGGCGGATCTCACCGCGCTCTCGGCCCGGCTGTTCTCCTCCGCGCAGGCGCGTGAGGGGATGACGGCCTTCCTGGAGCGACGGGACCCCTCGTGGGTGATGTGAGCGCAAGATGAGTGTGAGCGCGGGATGAGTGTGAGTACGGCCGAACGCGACCGCCTGCCCAAGCAGGACCGCAGCCGGGCCACCCGGCAGCGGCTCCTGGAGGCCGCCGTGGCCTGCCTGGCCGAACACGGCTGGGCGGGCTCCACGGTCTCCGTCGTCGCGGAACGCGCCGGAGTCTCCCGCGGCGCCGCCCAGCACCACTTCCGTACCCGTGAGGACCTGTTCACCGCGGCCGTGGAGTACGTCGCCGAGGAGCGCTCCACGGCCCTGCGCGCCCTGTTCCCCGAGGGCGCCGCCGACCGCCGCGCCGTCGTCTCCGCGCTCGTCGGCCTCTACACCGGCCCCCTCTTCCGCGCCGCCCTCCACCTGTGGGTCGCCGCCTCCTACGAGGACCAGCTGCGCCCCCGCGTCACGGAGCTGGAGGCCCGCGTCGGCCGGGAGACCCATCGCATAGCGGTGGAGCTGCTGGGCGCCGACGAGTCCCTCCCCGGCGTCCGCGAAACGGTCCAGGGCCTCCTGGACATGGCCCGCGGCCTGGGCCTGGCCAACCTCCTCACGGACGACACGGGCCGCCGGGAGCGGGTGGTGGCCCAGTGGACGGCGCTGCTGGAGAGCGCGCTGGGCTGAGGGCCGGCGCCCAGGGGCGCCGGCGGGTGCGGGGTTGTCCGCGGGCTCCTGGGAGCGGCGGCGCGGGTCGAGGAATCGGCAGCGGGGACGGAGGCGTCCGCCGGGCCAAGCGCCAAGGCACACGGGGCTGTCGACGAGTTCGGGGGCTCGGCGGCCGCGCAGGGGCATGGCTGGGGGAGATGCTGTCGGGGCGCGAGGGGTGCGAGGGGCGGTCGGCGGGGCCTGCGTGTGGGTGCGAGGGGGTGTCGGCAGCCCCCCGGGGTTTGTTGGCGGGGCGCGTTACCCTTGGCGCATGCCTCCGATGCTTGTTCGACGCCGTCACGTGGACTACGTGCGCGTCACGAGCATGGGCTGTCGGCTTTCGGCCTGAATCAGCCCCTTTATTCTCCCCTTTCTTACGGCATCCTGGGCGCCGCCCCACCCTCGGCGGCCTGCCCGTGGCCCACACACCCTGTGGACGCATCCATGACGACGCACACCGCGACGAACCCGTCGTACGATCAACTTCCGATCATCGACCTGTCTGCCGCCGACCGCGGCCCTCAGGCCCGCGCCCTCCTCCACGCCCAGCTGCACAGCGCCGCGCACGACGTCGGCTTCTTCCAGCTCGTCGGGCACGGAGTCACCCGCGCCGAGACCGACGCGCTGGTCAGCGCCATGCGTGCCTTCTTCGCGCTCCCCGCGGCCGACCGGCTCGCCCTCGACAACGTGAACTCGCCCCACTTCCGCGGCTACACCCGCACCGGCGACGAACGCACCCAGGGCGCCCGCGACTGGCGCGACCAGCTCGACATAGGCGCCGAACGCCCCGCCCACGTCCCCGCACCCGGCGAGCCCGCCTACTGGTGGCTGCAGGGCCCCAACCAGTGGCCCGCCGCCCTCCCCGAACTGCGCACCGCCGCACTCGCCTGGATCGACCGGCTCAGCGGCGTCGCCGGCCGGCTCCTGCACGAGCTGCTCGCCGCCATCGGCGCCCCCGCCGACTTCTACGACCCGGTCTTCGGCGCGAGTGCCCACCCGCACCTCAAGCTCGTGCGCTACCCCGGCAGCGCGGGCGACGGCACCCACCAGGGCGTCGGCGCCCACAAGGACTACGGCTTCCTGACGCTGCTGCTCCAGGACACGGTCGGCGGACTGCAGGTCCAGCGCGAGGACGGGCTCTTCCACGACGTGCCGCCGCTGGAGGGCGCCTTCGTGGTCAACCTGGGCGAACTGCTGGAGGTGGCGACGAACGGCTATCTGATCGCCACCAACCACCGCGTCGTCAGCCCGCCCGGCGCCACCGAGCGCTTCTCCGTCCCGTTCTTCTACAACCCGCGGCTGGACGCCCGGGTGGAGCCGCTGCCCTTCCCGCACGCGACCACCGCCCCGGGCATCACCGACGACCCCGCCAACCCGCTCTTCGCCGAGTACGGCTACAACGAGCTCAAGGGCAAGCTCAGGGCCCACCCGCTGGTGGCGGAACGGCACCACGCGGACCTGCTCAGCCCGGCGTGAACGGCGCCTGCGTGAAGAGCGACTAGTGGGCGATGTCCGCGTAGCCCTCGACCTCCTGCGGGCTGCGCGGCCCCGGCCCCACATACCGCGCGGACGGGCGGACCAGCCGTCCCGTCCGCTTCTGCTCAAGGATGTGCGCCGACCAGCCCGCCGTACGGGCGCACGTGAACATCGACGTGAACATGTGCGCCGGAACCTCCGCGAAGTCCAGCATGATCGCCGCCCAGAACTCCACGTTCGTCGCCAGAACCCGGTCCGGGCGGCGGCTGTGCAGCTCCTCCAGCGCCGCCTTCTCCAGCGCCTCGGCGATCTCGAAGCGCGGGGCGCCCAGCTCACGGGCCGTACGGCGCAGCACACGCGCGCGCGGGTCCTCGGCCCGGTACACCCGGTGCCCGAAGCCCATCAGCCGCTCGCCCTGGTCCAGGGCCCGCTTGACGTACGCCTCCGCGTCACCCGTCCGCTCGATCTCCTCGATCATCCCGAGGACCCGGGACGGCGCACCGCCGTGCAGCGGCCCGGACATGGCGCCCACGGCACCGGACAGCGCGGCCGCCACATCGGCGCCGGTCGAGGCGATGACCCGGGCGGTGAAGGTGGAGGCGTTCATGCCGTGCTCGGCGGCCGACGTCCAGTAGGCGTCGACGGCCGCGACGTGCTTGGGGTCGGGCTCGCCCCGCCAGCGGATCATGAACCGCTCGACGACCGAGTGGGCCTTGTCGATCTCCCGCTGCGGCACCATCGGCAGGCCCTGCCCGCGGGCGGACTGGGCGACGTACGAGAGCGCCATCACCGCGGCGCGGGCGAGGTCCTCGCGGGCCTGCTCCTCGTCGATGTCGAGCAGCGGTTTCAGGCCCCACACCGGGGCGAGCATGGCGAGCGCCGACTGTACGTCCACCCGGATGTCACCCGAGTGGACGGGAATGGGGAACGGCTCGGCGGGCGGCAGGCCCGGATTGAAGGCTCCGTCCACCAGCAGCCCCCATACGTTGCCGAACGAGACATGACCGACGAGGTCCTCGATGTCGACCCCCCGGTAGCGCAGGGCGCCACCCTCCTTGTCCGGTTCGGCGATCTCCGTCTCGAACGCGACGACTCCTTCGAGCCCGGGTACGAAGTCGGACATCAGGCGGCTCCTAGATGCTGTGTGCGGCGCGGCGGAAGAATGCCAGGAAGCGGGTGCCGCAGCGGCTCCACGGTCACTCTCGGGACTCGCGGTCCGAAACGGTCACCCCGGTGATGCCCCGAACGGTTGGTGGTCACCCAACCGGAACGGCATCTGAACGATATCTCCGAGTGCCACCTTTGGGGAGCCCAAGCGGCACTCAGTGCCACGCGAAGTCGTACGTGCATACGGCAAGATGACCGCGTGACCGACCATGAACCCATCCTCGACCCGGCCGCCATGCGCAAGCACTACCGGGTCGAAGGCTTCGAGGAGAGCGATCTCGCCGCTCACCCCATGGACCAGTTCACCCTCTGGTTCGAACAGGCCGCACGGGCCGCCGCGGGCGGCACGATCTACGAGCCCAACGCCATGGTCGTCTCCACGGCGGACGCCGAGGGCCGCCCCAGCTCACGCACGGTGCTGATGAAGCAGTACGACACGCAGGGCTTCGTCTTCTACACGAACTACGACTCCCGCAAGGCGCGGGACCTCGCCGCGAACCCGCACGTCTCCCTGCTCTTCCCCTGGCATCCCGTCGCCCGCCAGGTCATCGTCACCGGCACCGCCCGCCGCACCGGGCGGGACGAGACGGCCGCGTACTTCCGCACCCGCCCCCACGGCTCCCAACTGGGCGCCTGGGCCAGCGCCCAGTCCTCGGTGATCTCCTCCCGGACCGAACTCGACGCCTCCTACGCCGAACTCTCCGCCCGCTACCCCGAGGGCGAACAGGTCCCGGTGCCCCCGCACTGGGGCGGCTTCCGCGTCGCGCCCCGGACGATGGAGTTCTGGCAGGGCCGGAACAACCGCCTCCACGACCGCCTGCGTTACGTCGCCGAGCCGGACGGCACCTGGAAGGTGGAGCGCCTGAGCCCCTGAAACGCAGACGACCCGCGAGCTCGGGTCCTTCGCCTCTCGGGCGAAGAAGCCGGCCGGACGTACCGGCGAGCTCGCGGGTCGGGTGACTGCTGGGATTGGGCCGGCTGCACGCGTCTTTCACGTGCTGGTCCGGCACCGCACTGAGTGTGGTGGCGAGCCGCTAGCCCGCAGTCACCTCACGCGTCCGGTTTTCATACATCTGCCGAACCACCTCCCTTCTCGTGTGCATCACACACTAGGAACCGTTCGGCCACCGATCAACCATTTTTTTCGCGGCCACGACCGCCCTCGCGGTCGGTGCCGGACTCGTAGTCTGCTCGGGTGACTGATCTTCGGATAGAGGCCGTGGCCGGCGAGGCCATGCTGGAGCAGTGGCGGCACGTCCACAACGTGATCGTGCCGCCCGCCGCGATGGACCTGGACGAGGTCCGTGAGCGGGCGGGGCGTTACCGGCTGGAGAACGCGTACGTGGGGGACGTGCTCGTCGGCTGCTCCACCGTGCGGCCGCCGCAGGGGGAGGACGCGGTGGCGACGGTCATCGCCCGGGTGCTGCCGGAGTACCGGCGGCGCGGGTACGGGGCCGCGCTGTACGAGCACGGCCTCGCCCACGCGCGCGTGCTCGGCGCCCGGGCGGTCGAGACCTGTGTCCTCGCGGTCAACGAGGACGGGCTGCAGTTCGCCGCGAAGCACGGGTTCGCCGAGGTCGAGCGGTATGTGCTGGACGGCGAGAGCGACCTGTGGGTGGATCTCAGGCTCGCGGGCGACGGGGTCTAGGACTCGGTCCGGGGCAGGTTCGGGGCAGATTCGCGGCAGGTTCGGGACGCGGCGGTCTGTTACAACGATTCCTTCAATCTTGTGGGAACCAAGTGTGTGCTGCGTCACGTTCGAGTTGAATGAAAGGGAGTGAGCGAAACTTTCGCGCCGTACGTGCGGACGCAGCCTGCAGGGGGTCCAGGTGAGTGCTTCCCGGCGTAGTGGGACCACCGATGAGCTGGGGCCCGACGAGCCCGAGCCCACCGGCGGCGGACCCGTGGCCGACGACGGCCCGGACGGCTCGGGCGGCTCCGATCTGCTGGCCGCCCTGCTGGACGGGATGGACGCGGCCCTGTGCGCCTTCGACGCGGACGGGGTGGTGACGCACTGGAACCGTGAGGCGGAGCGCATCCTCGGCTGGACCGCGGCCGAGGCGGTGGGCAGGCACGGGTTCGCCGGCTGGGCGGTGCGCGAGGCGGACGCCGAGGAGATCGAGGAGCGGCTGCTGTCAGTGATGCACGCCCCCGGCCGGCAGGTGCATGAGTTCGCGCTGGTCACGAAGGACGGGGGCCGGGTCCTCGTACGGACGCAGTCCGCCGCCGTACGCGGTCCGGACGGGAAGCCCGCCGGTGTGTACTGCGCCTTCAGCGAGGTGCACGCGCAGATAGACCTGGAGCGGTCCATCGCGCTCAGCGAGGCGCTGTTCGAGGACGCGTCTTGGGGTGTCGTGCTCGTCGACGCGGATCTGCGGCCCGCCGTGGTGAACGCGCACGCGGCCCGGGCGCTGGGCATCGGGCGCACGTCCGTGCTGGGGCGGCCGCTCGGCGAGCTGCTCGCCCAGGGGGTCGAGGAACTGGAGAGCGCGCTCACGCACGTGCTGGCCGAGGGCGCTCCGCCCGCGCCCGCCGAGATGTGGGTGAGCGTGCGGACGCCGGAGGGCGAGAAGCGGCGCTGCTGGCGGAGCGGGTTCCTGCGGCTGGCCTCGCCGCTCGCGGAGGAGCCGGTGCCGCTCGGGGTCGGCTGGCTGTTCCAGGACGTGACCGAGGCCAAGCAGGGCGAGCAGGAAGCGGCGACGCTGCGCTTCCGCGCCAACCAGCTGCACCGGGCGGCCCGTGCGGCCGCCGAGTGCGAGGACCCGGCGGAGGCGGTCACCGTGCACCTCGACTTCGCGCTCGCCGGTTTCGCCGACCACGCGCTGATCGACCGGGTGGCGGGCGAGGCGCGGGCCGACGGGGAGACGGGGCCGGTACGGCTGGTGCGGGTGGCCGCGACGCCCGCCGGGGCGCCTGGGCCGAGCGTGCTCACCGGTCACGCCGGGCTGCCCGTGCGCTACGAACAGGGGCATCCCGCGCTGCAGTGCGTGGAGCGGGCCGGGTCGGTGCGGGCCGATGCCGGGTCCGTCCCGGCGGAGCAGGCCCGGGAGTGGGCCCTGGCCCGGCAGTGGCCGGGCGACGCCGTGCACGCGTTGTGCGCGGTGCTGCGCAGCCGGGGGCGGACGCTGGGCGTCGTGACCTTTCTGCGCGGGGCCGGGCGGAGCCGCTTCGAGCGGAACGACGCGACGTATGCGGAGGACGTGGCGGTGCGGATCGGGACGGCGCTGGACCTGGCCGGGGTGCTGGGGGAGAAGTAGCCCGCCGCGGTCCGGTCGTACCCGTGCCCGTGTGTCGGGGGCGTCAGTGCCGGTAGAAGATCCGGTCGCGGTACTGCTCCATGATCCGGCTGTTCCACTCGTGGCCGCCGTCGACGTTGCCGGAGCGCAGGAGCGGGGGCTCGATACCGCGGTCGGCCAGCGTGGTGGCCGTCGTGGCCATGACCGCCTGGAGGAGGGCGGCGGTGACGACCGTGGACGCGGGGGCGAAGGGGGCCGGGATGGCCTCGTGGGTGAGTTCCGCGTCGCCGACCGGGATCTTCGAGTCGAGGACGATGTCGCAGTGGTCCTTCAGATACGTCCCCGAGGCGTGCCGGGACTTCGTCTCCGAGGCGTACGCCACCGATGTCACGCCGATGACGCGGATGCCCAGGGCGCGGGCGTTCATGGCCATCTCCACGGGCAGGGAGTTGCGGCCTGAGAGGGAGATGATCACGAGGACGTCGCCGGAGCGGATCGGCGCGGTGTCCAGGACGGCGGTGGCGAGTCCGTCCACGCGTTCGAGGGCGGAGCCGAGGGTGGCGGGGGTGACGTCGACGCCGACGACGCCCGGGACGGCGAGCAGGTTCATCAGGGCGAGGCCGCCGGCGCGGTAGACGACGTCCTGGGCGGCCAGGGAGGAGTGGCCGGCGCCGAAGGCGAACAGGCGGCCGCCGGCCTGGACGGTGTCGGCGAGCAGGGTGCCGGCGGCCGCGACGGCCCCGGACTCCTCGTCGCGGGCCCGTTGCAGCAGGCCGATGGCGGCGTCGAAGAACTGGTCGGCCGGCGTGCCGTCGCTCATGCGGAGCCCCTTCGCAGCGTCTGTGTCGCGGATCACGGTGCGGTCTGGACCAGTGCGGTGTCAATACGGCCGGGGGTTGGGACGCTTGCCGCGCGTGCGGGGTGCCAACGCGCCCACCCGTGCCGCCTGGGGGTCCCCCCTGCTCGAAGAGCTTGGGGGAGGCACGACTGCCCGCAGCCGGGTCGCTTTTCCCGGTGCGGCACGGTTGTCAGTGGGATCCGGCAGAATTGGTGACAGGGCCAGCGCACGCGCCGGACTTCCGGCAGGTAATCGAGGGGCACGAATGTCCGGACTGATCGACACCACGGAGATGTATCTCCGCACCATCCTCGAACTCGAAGAGGAAGGCGTTGTCCCCATGCGCGCCCGCATCGCGGAGCGGCTCGACCAGAGCGGGCCGACGGTCAGCCAGACGGTCGCGCGGATGGAGCGCGACGGTCTCGTGTCCGTCGCGAGCGACCGCCATCTGGAGCTCACCGACGAGGGCCGCCGCCTGGCCACGCGGGTCATGCGCAAGCACCGGCTCGCGGAGTGTCTGCTGGTCGACGTGATCGGCCTGGAGTGGGAGCAGGTGCACGCCGAGGCGTGTCGCTGGGAGCACGTGATGAGCGAGGCCGTCGAGCGGCGCGTGCTGGAGCTGCTGCGCCACCCGACCGAGTCGCCGTACGGCAATCCGATCCCCGGTCTGGAGGAGCTCGGCGAGAAGGACGGTGCCGACCCGTTCCTGGACGAGGGCATGGTGTCGCTGGCCGACCTCGACCCGGGCTCCGACGGCAAGACGGTCGTCGTCCGCCGGATCGGTGAGCCCATCCAGACCGACGCCCAGCTGATGTACACGTTGCGCCGGGCGGGTGTGCAGCCCGGTTCGGTGGTGAGCGTCACCGAGTCGGCGGGCGGTGTGCTCGTGGGCAGCGGCGGTGAGGCGGCCGAGCTGGAGGCGGACGTCGCCTCGCACGTCTTCGTCGCCAAGCGCTGACCGGCCCCGACCGTCGTATACATCAACTCCCGTGCTGCAAGGGGTAGTTGTGGCGCCCCGCCGAACGTGCCGAATCCAAGATTCAGTGCGCCGAATCGCAGCGCTCGGGCGCTTCGCGTGCAAGGCTGTCG
The DNA here is from genome assembly GCF_040654755.1 of Streptomyces sp. NPDC050625. Taxonomy (NCBI): domain Bacteria; kingdom Bacillati; phylum Actinomycetota; class Actinomycetes; order Kitasatosporales; family Streptomycetaceae; genus Streptomyces; species Streptomyces sp. NPDC050625. Next base: position 123,672 of record NZ_JBFAIQ010000011.1, on the reverse strand, counting down.
CGAGAGGCATATGACCTGAGGGGGGCGGGGAGGATGTGCCGCAGGCATGTGGATGGCCCCGGCGCCTGGTGGCGCCGGGGCCTGTCCTCCCCTGTGCTGACCCGGAGCCCCGAGCTCTCAGGGTCATCCCCCTCGGACCGTTTTCCCCGAGCGGTCCGCCTCCCGCTGAAGAAATCCCCTCGATGGCGGCGATCATGCCTCAAAAGGTGTCACTCGATTGAGGGGTGTTGTCCGCAGAGGCAGAATTTTCGAATAGGCATTCGATAATCTGGGGTCGGAACACAGGCAACGCAGCGGTACGACGGCACGACAGCAGCGGTCCGAGCGGAGCTAGGGGGGTGCCAGCCCATGGCACGGCGCATCGACGTGACGGGAGCCGGCGGCGTACGCCTCGCGGCCTGGGAGTTCGCCGACCCGCCCAAGACGGACCCGGACCAGGCGCATCCCGGCGTGCTGTTACTGCACGGCCTGATGGGTCGCGCCTCGCACTGGGCCTCCACCGCCCGCTGGCTCTCGGAGCGGCATCGCGCCGTCGCCCTCGACCAGCGCGGCCACGGCCAGAGCGACAAGCCCCCGCAGGCCGCGTACACCCGTGAGGCCTATGTCGAGGACGCCGAGGCCGCCCTCGAACAGCTCGGCCTCGCCCCGGCCGTCCTCATCGGCCACGCCATGGGCGCGCTGACCGCCTGGCAGCTCGCCGCCAAACGCCCCGACCTGGTGCGGGGCCTGATCATCTGTGACATGCGGGCCTCCGCGCTCGGCGCGGCCTCGCAGCGCGAATGGGCCGACTGGTTCAAGTCCTGGCCCGTCCCCTTCGCCACGCTCGCCGACGTACGCAAGTGGTTCGGCGAGGGCGACCCCTGGGTGGAGCGGCCGAACGCCGCGCGCGGGGAGTTCTATGCCGAGGTCATGCAGGAGTCCCCCGACGGATGGCGCCCCGTCTTCGAGCCCGAGCAGATGCTCAAGTCCCGGGAGACCTGGGTGTACGACGCGCACTGGGAGGAGCTCGCGCAGGTCCGGTGCCCCGCGCTCGTCGTGCGCGGCCTCGACGGGGAGCTGGGCCGGGCGGAGGCGCAGGAGATGGTGCGGGTGCTGCCGCTGGGCGAGTATGCCGAGGTCGCCGATGCGGGGCACCTCGTCCACTATGACCAGCCGGTGGCCTGGCGGGCGGCGATCGAGCCGTTTCTGGACGCGGTGAGCGTGGACTGAGGGCGCCTGGGAGCTCGGGGGGTTCTGGTTTGTGGCGGGTGCGGGTTGTGTGCGGCCTGTCGCGCAGTTCCCCGCGCCCCCAAGGGGTTGCAGGCGCCGTCAGCCCCTGCTCACCGCCGTCAGGATTTCCGGCAGGTGCGCCGCCGTCCGCGGGGCCGCCAGGCGCAGGCCGATCGCGGTGATCCCGGCCCCGTACGCCGCGCCCACCGGGAGCAGCAGCCAGGTCCACGCGTCGCCGTCGGCGCTCACGTTCAGCCAGATGGTCAGGGTGATGACGGGGGCGCACAGCAGGGCCGCCGCGACCATGCCGCCGAAGATGGAGATCCAGGCGAGGCCCCCCTGGCCCGGGGCCACGTTCTTGTGGCCCTCCTGCGGGATCGAGTAAGGAAAGCGGGCCGAGGTCCACGCGCCGGTCGCCAGCATCGCCCCGAGCAGCGCGAAGGACAGCCCGAGCACCTCGGGCAGCCGCGCCCAGTCGCCGAGCATCGCCGTGGTCAGGACGGTCACCAGCGTCGCGTACGGCAGGGTGATCACCAGCAGGGCCAGCGCCCGGCCGCGCAGCTCGACGTACGCGTCCCGGGGCGAAGCGATGGCCATCGCCACCATCCAGAAGGCGGAGGTGTCCTGGCCGAACTGGTTGTACATCTGGATGCCGAGCATCCCGGCGGCGAAGCACGCGAAGTAGATCGAGCCGGTGCCCTGCAGCGCGTTGAACACGGGGACGATCAGACCGATGGCGAGCGAGGTCACCCAGGCGGCCTTGGTCTTGGGGTCGCGCCAGATGTAGCGCAGGCTGCGCTCCATGACCGTACCGGTGCGGCCGGCCGGGAGCAGTCGCCCCAGGCCGCCGGCCGGGCGTTCCCGAGTGCTGGGGTCGGCGGCCTGGAGGGTAGAGCCGTCGGGAGAAGTCATCAGCCGGGTCAGACCGCGCGCCCACACCGCCACCAGGAGCCCCAGCGCGGCCGCGCTGAGCAGCAGTTGGGTGGCCGCCGTCCCGTACGCCCCCTCGCTCACCGAGTGCACCGCGCCCACCGCCGACGCGGGCGGCAGCCAGCGCAGCACGTCGGCCACCGGGGCCAGCTGTCCGAGCCCGGCGGAACCGAGGCGCTGGGCGCCGAAGTTGACCACTTGCGCCCCGATCGCGATGACCAGCCCGCTGAGCACGGCCAGATCGCGGCCCTTGCGGCTGGTCAGGAGCCGTACGTTGGCGGTGGCGACGGTGCGCGCGAGGGCCACGCAGACCAGCAGCGCCAAGGCGACGCCCACGACGGCGGTGACGTGGGCGGCCGTCCCGTGCGCCACCGAGAGCACGCAGCCCGCCAGCAGGAGCAGGGTGAACAGCGGCCCGATGCCGACCAGCGAGGCCGCCAGCAGGGCCCGTACCAGCGGGCGCGGCCGAAGCGGCAGCATCACCAGGCGGGTCGGGTCCAGGGTCTCGTCCCCGCCCGGGAAGAACAGCGGCATCACCGCCCAGCCCAGCGCCAGCACCGACGTCCCCAGCAGGGCGACGGCGTCGGCGTGCGCGTGCCCGCGCAGGGCGAGCAGGCCGAGCAGTTGCAGGGCCGCGAACAGCAGCGCGACGACGGCCGACGCGACGAACGCGGCCCGCCGCCCGCCCGACTGCCGCAGCCCGTTGCGCAGCAGGGACAGCTTCAGCCGTACGACGGTGGAGGTGACGGCGCTCATCGGGCCCCGCCGCCCAGCCAGTCGAGGTCGGAGGCGGCATCGCGCCCCCGGGCGCCCACGAGCTCCAGGAACGCCCCCTGAAGGGTGGGGTGCGCGCCGCGCACCTCGGTCAGCGGGCCGGTCGCGCGGATGCTTCCCGCCGCCAGCACGGCGACCCAGTCGCACAGCGACTCGACGAGTTCCATGACGTGGGAGGAGAAGACGACGGTGGCGCCGGAGGCCGTGTACCGCTCCAGGACGCCCCGGATGGTCTGCGCGGACACCGGGTCGACCCCCTCGAACGGCTCGTCGAGGAAGAGGACCTCGGGGTTGTGGAGGAGAGCGGCCGCGAGCCCGATCTTCTTGCGCATGCCGGTCGAGTAGTCGACGACGAGCTTGTGCTGGGCCCCGGCCAGATCGAGGACGTCGAGGAGCTGCGTGGCCCGCTTGTCGACCTCGCCGCCCGGCAGCCCGCGCAACCGCCCGGAGTATCCGAGCAGTTCCCGGCCCGACAGCCGCTCGAAGAGCCGCAGCCCCTCGGGCAGGACGCCGATCCGCGCCTTGACCGCCACCGGGTCCCGCCACACGTCGTGGCCCACGACCTCGACGGACCCCTGATCGGGCCTGAGCAGCCCGGTCACCATGGAGAGGGTGGTGGTCTTCCCGGCTCCGTTGGGTCCCACGAGTCCGATGAACTTCCCCGCGGGCAGCTCCAGATCGATCCCGGCGACCGCGACCTGCTGCCCGAACCGCTTCCAGAGCCCGCGCACACGTACGGCTGCCGCTGCTGTCACCACTGCTCCGTCCGTCATGGTGAAACCCTACGGGGGAGCAGAAGGAGGCGGACCGCTACCGATCCCGCCCGCACGCATAGGCGAGCGTCGAGATCAACTCCTCCGCGTCCGGCAGCCACCGGTTCGCGGACGTGGGCCGGCGGGCCCACTGCACGGCGCCGCCCGACCCGAACCGCGTGGGCGGCGCGGCCACATACGCCCCCTCGCCGAGTGCCACCAGGTCGAGCGAGCCCGGGGACCAGCCGAGCCTGCGCACCGAGTCCGGCACCTTCGAGGACACGCCAGGCAGCACGAAGAAGTGCATCCGCCGGTCCGGGGTGCGCGTCACCGGCCCCAGCGTCAGCTGCATCCGCTCCATCCGGGCCAGCGCGAGGAACCCGGCGCTCTCCGGGACGGACAGCGCGTCGAAGGTCCGGCCGGTCGGCAGCAGGATCGACGCCGCCGGCTGCTTCTGCCACATCCGGCGGGCGACGGTCGCGCTGCCGGTCGCCTGGGTCTGCCAGTCCGCGCGCTCGGGATGCGCCCCCGGTGCGGCGCACGCCACGTGGTCGCAGGAGCAGCGCTGCACCCCGTCGACGGCTTCCAGCCAGGTGCCCGGGAACACGTCCCAGTGGCGTTCCTCGGCGTAGCGTACGGCGGTCTCCAGCAGCGATTCCCCGCGCTGCTTCGGAATCTGGGCGGCTTCGGTGCCTGCGATGGTCTCGTCCACGTTCCACTCAACTCCCGCGCTCACCTGGAGTTACGGGCGTAGCGCGCGCGGGGGAGGAGCATCGATTCGGCGGCCGGGGCGCATGGGTGCATGAGCGGGGGCGCGCGGGAGGAACCGTGGCGTGGGATGGGTAGCCACGTGTGGGGGTCGGCAGCAGCCTTTACCCCGGCAATCCTCGCATGTCCCGCATTTTCGTCATGTCCGCGGGGCATCGATCTTCACGGCCGGATCTTTCCGCTTCAGGGGTTCGCAGGGGGTTATGCCATGGCCGCGAGGCCTCTCGTCGCGCGACAGCCGAACGAACGGCTGCAGGCGCTCATCCAGGAGGCGGGGTGCTCGAACGCCGGGCTCGCCCGCCGGGTCAACATGTGCGGTGCCGAGCACGGTCTCGATCTGCGCTACGACAAGACGTCCGTGGCGCGCTGGCTGCGCGGACAGCAGCCGCGGGGCCGGGCGCCCGCGATCATCGCCGAGGCGCTCGGCCGCAAGCTGGGCCGTACGGTCACGATCGACGAGATCGGCATGGCCAACGGCAAGAACCTCGCCTCGGGCGTGGGTCTCCAGTTCTCGCCGACGGTACTGGGGGCCATCGAGCAGGTCTGCGAGCTGTGGCGCAGCGACGTGGGCCGGCGGGACTTCCTGTCCGGCTCCTCCGTCGCCGCGTCCGCGCTCGTCGAGCCGAGCCGTGACTGGCTGATCTCGGCGCCGGACTCGCAGGTGGCGCGTCAGGCGGGACCGCGCGTGGGGCACTCCGACGTGGCGGCCGTCCGCGCGATGACGCAGGCGCTGACGGACCTCGACCACCAGTACGGCAGCGGGCATGTGCGCCCGGTCGTCGTGCACTACCTCAACAGCGTCGTCTCCGGGCTGCTCGCCGGCTCCTACCGGGAGGCGGTCGGCCGGGACCTGTTCGCCGCGGTGGCCCGCCTGACCGAGCTGGCCGGGTACATGGCCGTCGACACCGGCCAGCCGGGGCTCGCCCAGCGCTACTACATCCAGTCCCTGCGCCTGGCGCAGGCCGCGGGCGACCGCGGGTACGGCGGCTATGTGCTGGCCGCCTCCATGAGCCACCTCGCGGCCCAGCTCGGAAACCCGCGGGAGATCGCGCAGCTCGCACGGGCGGCGCAGGAGGGGGCGCGGGGGCGCGTGACCCCGCGCGCGGAGGCGATGTTCTTCGCGGCCGAGGCCCGCGGCCATGCCCTGCTGGGCGACGCGCGGGCCGCCCAGGTGGCGTCCGGGCGGGCGATCACCGCCATGGACTCGGCGGACGCCGACTCCGGGGACGACCCGGCCTGGATCGCGCACTTCGACGAGGCCTACCTGGCCGACGAACTGGCGCACTGCCACCGTGACCTCGGGCAGGCCGAGGCGGCGGCGCGGTGCGCGGAGCAGTCGCTGGCCGGGCATCCCGAGAAGCGGGCGCGCAGGCGGGCGATCGGTTATGTGCTGCTCGCCACGGCGCAGGTGCAGCAGCGCGAGATCGAACAGGCGTGCAGTACGGGCATGAAGGCGGTCGAACTCCTGGAGACGCTCCGCTCCAACCGGGGCGCGGAGTACCTGGAGGACTTCCAGCAGCGGCTGGAGCCGTACCGCGACGAGCCCGTGGTGCGGGAGTTCGGAGCGCGGCTGGACGTGCAGCAGGCCGCGTGAACAAGCGCCCTGTGGCTGCGTGAACGTGCGGGAAACGACCCGTTTATGCGCAGCGGACACACAGGAGGTGCCATGAACAGCGCACCACAGGGTGCTTTTGTTACTGCTGTCACAGGCAGCAAGATCGCGCATTGAGCTGCGTAGCACCCGGCTCTGGGGACCCGGTAGCGTTTGCCGGACGATTCCGAAAGTCCCCCATTCGTAGGAGTCCCGGTGACGCAGAGTGGACAGGGCGAGCCCGCGCGCGAAGGCATCGTGCTGCCCTCCGACGGCGGCGATCCCGTGCTGCCGGGAATGGCGGCCGGACCCGCCCCACGTCCGGCAGCCCCGGCAGGCCCGCCCCCGGCCGCGGCCCCGACCGGTGGCCAGGCCTGGGGTCAGCCCTGGGGTCCCGACCCGCAGCAGGCACCCCGGCCCGGCGAGGGCTGGCCGCCCGCGGCGGCCCAGGAGTGGGGGACCCCGGAGCAGCCCGCCCCGTGGAACCCGCAGGGCGCCCCGGCCACGCCCGGCGCCGGTCCGCTGCCCCCGGAGGGCGCGCACGCGACGTACGGCGGCGGCCAGGACGCGGGCTACGGCTCACCGCAGCCCTACGGCTCCCAGCAGCAGCCGTACGGCTCCCAGCCCCAGCTGCCCTACGGCTCCGAGCAGCACCAGCAGCCGTACGCGCAGAACGGCCGGGCCGCCCAGCCCCTGCCCCCGGCCGTCCCCGACGCGTACGCCGGGCAGGGCGCCGGAGCGGGCGCCTACCCGCCGGCCGCCGCTCCCGTCGACGAGGGCGCCACCCAGTACATACCGCCGGTCCCGGCGGCCGGTCCCGCTCCCGTGGACGAGGGAGCGACCCAGTACATACCCCCGGTGGCAGCGGGGGCGATGCCGCCCGAGGCCACCTCCGAGGAGACGCGGTTCCTGGGGCGCGCGCCGCAGCCCGCCGCCCACCCCGATGCCCAGGCCACGCAGTACATCGCGCCGGTGACCGATCCGTACGGCGGCGGGGACCGGGTGCCGCCGTCCGACTTCGACAACCTCTTCCGCAGCGGGCCCGGGGGCGGCGCCCCGGCCGGAGCCACGCAGCAGCTGCCGCGTGTCCAGGACGCCCCGGGCGGCTACCCCGGGCAGCCCTCGTACGCCTCGCCGGGAACCGGTGGCGGGCGGCGCGGGGACTACACGGACTATGACGACGACGATCGCGGCCGCGGCGGCCGTGGCGGCTCGAAGGTGCCGCTCATCGCGGCCGTCGGTGTCGGCCTCGCCGTCCTCGGCGTCGGCGCGGGCGCGATGCTCAGCGGCGGTGGCGGCGGCGACCAGAACAACGCCAACAAGAACGTGGCCGCCTCGGCCCCGGTGACCGGCGAGTCCTCGCCCGCGGCCGCCGACCCGGCCCAGCAGCAGGCCGTCGCGCTGGACAAGCTGCTCGCCGACAGCGGCAGCAGCCGGGCGTCGGTGATCAGGGCCGTGGCCGACGTGAAGGCCTGCAACAACCTGGACACGGCCGCCTCGGACCTGCGCAACGCGGCCAAGCAGCGGGGCGAGCTGGTCACCCGGCTGTCGAAGCTGTCCGTCGACAAGCTGCCGAACAACGCCGCGCTGACCGCCGCCCTCAACAAGGCCTGGCAGGCGTCCGCGGCGGCCGACAACCACTACGCGGCCTGGGCCGACCAGGTCTCCGGTAAGCACGGCTGCAAGCACGGCCAGGCCCGCAGCACCGGCCAGACCCAGGCGGGCAACCGCGAGAGCGGCACCGCCAGCACCCAGAAGGTCACGGCGGCGCAGCTGTGGAACGCGATCGCCAGGAAGTACGGCCTCACCCAGCGCCAGCCGACCCAGCTCTGAGCGTGCGGGGGCCCGGGACCGCACGGCCCCGGGACCTCCGTCGGCAGGACCTTAGGGCCTGTCCGGCGGATCACGCCGGAGTCGCGGGGCATGGCACGCCCTCCCCCAAGCTCTTCGAGCAGGGGGGACCCCCATCGCGTCGACGCCCTCCTCCGCCTTGCAGCTGGACGCACCAGGCCCCGCTCACCTGTGCTGATGCGGGACCGTTGCCTGGAGCCGGCCTGATCCGCCGGACAGGCCCTAGCCGGGCCCTAGCCGAGGTCCGCGTTCTCCAGCGTCGTCGTCACGTCGAGGACCCCGCTCTTCTTGGCCGACACCAGCCGGCCCTCCCGTACGACCTGGAGGGTCACATCGGCGTTGACCAGGCGGGCGAAGCCGACGCCGGCGAGCTTGCCCGTGTAGCGCTGCCACTGGAGCGTCGGGGTGAGGCCGCCCGTGGTGACCTTGAGGCCGTCGTCGAGGGTCCGGCGCACGGTGTCCGCGCTCACCTCACCGGTGCCGATCCGCTCCAGGACGGCCTTCAGGACGGTGTACGCGATCCACGTGGTCTGCACTCCGGCGTCCGCGGGGTCGATGCGGTTGTCGCCGAAGGCCTCCTCGTTGATCACCTTCTTCATCCGGTTCCAGCGGGCGTCGGAGGTCACCGGGTACCAGCCGGTGATGTAGGACCCCTCGTACGGGCTGTTCGCCCCGCCCGTCGAGTTGATCACCGTCTGGTCGACGCTGCCGAGGACGGTCGCGGTCTTCACCGACGGAAATTCCTCGCGGGCACGCCGGAAGGAGTCCATGAAGGTGTCCGTGCGCTCCCCGAGCGCGGGGACCACGCACCCCTTCTTCACCGGGTCCTTGGTCGACGCCTGAAGGGCCCGCTCCGAGGGCACGCCGTACTCGGTGGAGTCCTCGGCCGCGAGCAGGTCGTCGGCCGGCGTGTGCCCGCCCGACCTCAGGCCCGAGTCGAGCAGCGGGGGCAGCTCGTCGCCCGCGATGCTGTCGGGCCGGACCAGCGTCACGGGGCCGCAGTTCGCGGCGAGCGCCTTGCCGAGGCCGGCCAGGAGCGTCGGCTGGCCGCCGTTGACCGGATAGGACGTGACGCTGGTGAACTCGTCGTTCGTCACGCCGTACCCGCCGATGTACGGGATGCCCGCGCTCTCCAGCGGGGCCAGGTAGGTGTCGCCGAACTGGCTGTAGGAGCCGACGACCGCCACCACGTTCTCGTCGACCGCGCGCTGTGCGCACTTCGCGGCGTCGACGCTGTCGTTGTGGTCGTTGCAGTACAGGACCTTGAGCTTGCGGCCGTTGATGCCGCCGCGGGCGTTGATCCAGCGGGCGTACGCCGCGGCCATGGCGGGCATGCCCGGCTTGTTGGTGGCGTTGGTGTTCTCCGGCGCCCAGGTCATGACCTTGATCGGGTCACCCCCGGAGCCCCCCGTGGCACCGGGGATGACCCCGCAACCGGCGGTCAGCGCGGCACACGCCACCAGAGCGCCCGCGGAAAGTGCGGTGGCTCTTCTGACGGGGCGGGTGAAGACGGGGAGGAAGGTGCTGCGCGAGTATCGCCTGCCGGTCATGGACACGCACGATTCCGTCACATCACTAACCCGGGAGTGACCCTTGGTCAACGAAGGGTGACGTCCAGGTGAATTACGGGGGCCGATGAGACGCCCGGGGCGAAGAACGTACGATCGGTGACCGTGCAAGGTTCGGAGAACTCTTCCCGTCGCGGCCGTCGCTCATCCACCATGGGCGGCATGCCACTCAACGACATGCCGTGGTGGCGCTGGCGCAGCAATGTGCGCTCCGCGCTGCACATGCTCTCCGATCCGGTCTTCCAGCGCGAGGTCTGGCTGGCGGGCGTGGACGGGTACGGCGACGTGACCGACGCCGTGTACCGGCTGGTGGAGGACACCTGGCTGGACAGCTGGTCCGCCGAGAAGTACGTCGGCACGATCTTCCGGGACTCGCAGGAGGCGGCGCTCGTCGACACCGCCGTGCTGCGGGTGCTGCGGATCATGCACCAGGTCGGTCCCGACGCGCCGGTCCAGGCCTATGTCGAGCACCACGCGTGGCCGGAGGCGGTGCGGGCGGCACGGGACGCGCACGTCCGGATGTCGGCGAGCGACGGGGAGGACCCGGACACGCCGCCGCGGAGCCTTGAGGTACTGCGGATAATGACGCGGTCCGCGTAGCGGACCGAGGCCCGCGGGGCAGGGCCGATATGGGACCCTGTGCTGCATGAGTGAGCAGTCCGGCCGAGCCGCGGCCCCCGCCGACCAGTACGTCCTCACCCTTTCCTGCCCGGACAAGCAGGGCATCGTGCACGCCGTGTCGAGCTATCTGTTCATGACCGGCTGCAACATCGAGGACAGCCAGCAGTTCGGCGACCACGACACGGGACTGTTCTTCATGCGCGTCCACTTCTCGGCGGAGCCGCCGGTGACGGTGGACAAGCTGCGGGCGAGCTTCGCGGCGATCGGTGACTCCTTCCAGATGGACTGGCAGATCAACCGGGCCGACGAGAAGATGCGCATCGTCCTGATGGTCAGCAAGTTCGGCCACTGCCTGAACGACCTGCTGTTCCGCGCCCGTATCGGTGCGCTTCCGGTGGAGATCGCGGCTGTGGTCTCCAACCACACGGACTTTGCCGAGCTGGTGGGGTCGTACAACATTCCCTTCCATCACATTCCGGTCACCAAGGACACCAAGGCGCAGGCCGAGGCGCAGCTGCTGGAGCTCGTCCGCGAGCGGAACGTCGAGCTGGTCGTCCTCGCCCGCTATATGCAGGTCCTCTCGGACGATCTGTGCAAGCAGCTCAGCGGCAAGATCATCAACATCCACCACTCCTTCCTGCCGAGCTTCAAGGGCGCCAAGCCGTACCACCAGGCGCATGCGCGGGGCGTGAAGCTGATCGGCGCCACGGCGCACTACGTCACCGCCGACCTCGACGAGGGCCCGATCATCGAGCAGGAGGTCGAGCGCGTCGGCCACGACGTCACTCCGGACCAACTGGTCGCCATCGGCCGCGACGTGGAGTGCCAGGCGCTGGCGCGGGCCGTCAAGTGGCATGCGGAGCGCAGGATCCTGCTCAACGGGCGCCGGACGGTCGTGTTCGCCTAGGAACTCGGGGGGTCTGCTTCACGGGCGGCTGCGGGTCGTATGTGACTGTTCGCGCAGCGCCCCGCGCCCCTTTGACGTGCGGCCACTGCAAAGGGGCGCGGGGAACTGCGCGAACGACCCCCACGCACCCGCAGCCGCCGACGAACCGCACCCACCCCTACATCCGGCTCAAGGATGCCGCGGCAAAGAGCACATCCCTGATCGCCTCCCGGTCACCGACCTGACCCGCCGCAGCCTCCGCAGGAGACACGTGGCCCGCGGCCAACCGGCAGAACTCGGCGCCGTCCAGGGCGACATGGGCCACCTCGTGCTCGGCGGAGCCCACCGCTCCCGGGGCGTCGAGCGGGATCAGCCACTCGCCGCCGCCCAAGCCCTCGATCTCCAGGCGCAGGCTGCGGCCGGGCGCGCCCGCGGTGACCAGATGGCGGGCCGTGCCGGGCGAGGCCAGGCCCGCGCGGCGTCTGGCCGCGAGCACGGCCGGCAGCATTCGGGCCGCCAGGTCGACCATCTGGTTCAGATGGCGCGGCGAGGGCGTTTCGTACGGGTAGTCCACGGCCTCCGCGATGTCGTCCGCGTGCACCCAGCACTCGAAGGCCCGGTCGAGCATCGCGTCGCGCAGCGGCAGCTCGAAGTCGCCGTACGGGACGGGCAGTTGTCCGCCGCCGCCGGTGAAGGACACGGTCCGTACGATGCTGTGGCTCTGCTCCCGCCACGGCGCCCGCACGGAGCGGGTCGGCGGGAAGCGCGAGGCCGTCCAGAACGCCTCGGTGCGGGCGGCCGGGGTCAGCGGGGTCTCTCCCTCCGCCTCGCCCAGCGGGTCGTCGAGGCCCAACGCGACCGCGACCAGGCCGTCGACCGACATCAGGTGCGCGATCACCCCGGCGACCGTCGTACGGCGGCTCGTCGCCACGTCGCGCTCGAACCACCGCAGCCGCACCGGCGCGTGCCACTCGGAGTCGCCGATGTCCTGGAGCAGCGCGTCGAGACGGGCGGTCTCGGCGTCGTACGGTGTCGTCCACTCGGGCACCGGGATGGCCGGTTGCCGGAGCTCCAGGCAGCTCTCCAGGACCCGGGTGCGCAGTGTCGGGTCCAGGTCCAGGCTCTCCGGCTGGTGCAGCAGACCGACCGCCGCCCGCAGCCGCAGCGCCTCGTCCGCGCACGTGCCGCACTCGCCGAGGTGCTCCTCGACGGCCGCCGCCTCCGCGGCCGAGCAGGCGGCCAGCGCCCACGCTCCGAGCAGCGACTTCAGGACGTCGTGCGGCAGCACCAGTGGGGCCGGTGTGATGACCGAGGGCTCGGGCAGCGGCAGCCCGCTGTCCTCGACGGAGATCCGGGGCATCGGTATGCGGGGCGGCCGGTCCGGGTTCCTGCCGTCGCCGCTCCCGCCGTTGCCGCCGCCGTTCCCGCCGGGGCCGCCCGGCTCCGACGGCCGTGCGTCGCCGCTTGCGGCGCCCTGACCGTCGTCCTGTGTGCCGGGCCCGTTCTCGTCCTCGGAGCCGTCCTGGAAGTCGTCCTCGAAGGGGCCGTCGTAGCCCTCGTTCTCGTCGTACGCCTCGAAGCGTCCCGCTCCGCTCACAGCGCACCCCCGTATCCCCGCGGCCGGCCGGCGTCGTGGGCGGTGGACAGCAGCTGCAGGCCCAGGCGGAGCCGGCGGCGGGCCTCGTCCTCGGTGACGCCGAGGTCGACGGCGGTCTGGCGGTAGTCGCGGCGCTGGAAGTAGGCCAGCTCCAGGGCGGCGCGCAGCGGGGTGGGCATGGAGTGGACGATGTAGTCGGCGCGGGCGGCGACCGAGGCGTGGTGCACCTTGCGCTCCAGTTCCTCCGTGGAGCCGGTGTCGCCGCGGGTGAGCGCGGCGGTCTCGGTGGCGCGCAGCCGCTGTACGGCGAGCCGGTGGGTCAGCGCGGCGACCCAGGAGCGCAGGGGGCCCTGCCTGGGGTCGTAGGTGTCCGGGTGCTCCCAGACGTGCGCGAAGACGTCACGGGTGATGCCGTCGGCGGCGCGTTCGTCGCCGAGGACGCGGTGGGCGAGGCCGTGCACGAGCGAGGCGAAGCGGTCGTAGAGCTCACCGAGGGCGGCCGCCTCGCCGCGGGCGAGCCGCTGCTGCATCTTGCGGTCCCAGCGGGGCGGTGCGTCCTTCTTCGCCATCCGGCCTCCTCCCCATGTCCGCGTCCAGCCTGTGTCCACCGTCTCCTCGAATGTAGTCGGCACCTTCGGGAACGCACGCCCCTTTGTGCCAATGTGCGCCCCCTGAGAGGCCGCGGGTGATAAGGGGTCGCTGTGCTGCTGCCCAATCTCCTTCCGATCGAACAGGATCGATAGTGACCGAAACAAGACCCTTGTCGATCGCCATCGGTTTGTTACCTGGTGTTTCAGGGAACGGCCGCTGGGCAGCCGCGCGGAAAGAAACGTAGGAACTGCTTCCATTTCCGGGCGGTTCCATGAGATCCGGCGAGCGGAGGGCTGGGCCGTGGCATTCAAGGTGACCGGCATCGAGCGGGGCGACTGGGCCGTGCTCCGGGTGTCGGGCGAACTGGACCTGGTGACATCACCGGTGCTGCGGCAGCGGGTGCACGACGTGGTGGCCGAGGGCCATCACGAGCTGGTCCTCGACCTCTCCGAGGTCTTCTTCTGCGACTCCAGCGGCGTCGGCGTACTGATCGCCGCCCGCCGCCTGATCCGCTCCTGCCGGGGCAGACTACGGCTGATCCTCCCCGCCCTGGGCACGGCGGACGGCTCCCACGTCAACCGGGTCTTCGCCGCACTGGGCGTCCGCCGCCTGTTCGACGTCTACCCGGACCTGGAATCCGCCACGACGGAGGACACGGAACCACTGTCGGCCTGAGTCCGCGGGATCAAGCCACTGCCACACTGTTGTCCCGGAATTCCCCCGGTCTTGGCACAACCGTAGGTTTTCCGTCCCCAGGTGGGGCGGAGCGTCGTACGCTCCCGGTCAGACGTACCCCGACGTGACGTAAGGCGGCCCGAAGAGACATGGTCAGCAGCGAGTACGAGCGAAGGATCGCCGCCCGGTTCGCCACCTTCGACCAGGACGGCAACGGCTGGATCGACCGGGAGGACTTCAGCGGAGCGGCCAAGGCGCTGCTCGCCGAGTTCGGGACCGCGGCCAGATCCGACAAGGGGCAGGCCCTGTACGCGGGCGCCGAGGCGTTCTGGCAGGGCATGGCGGGCATCGCGGACCGCGACGGCGACCAGCGCATCACTCGCGAGGAGTTCGTGAACGGCGCGGTCAAGCGGCTGCACGACAACCCCGACCGGTTCGCCGAGATCGCCCGCCCCTTCCTGCACGCGGCCCTGGACCTCGCCGCCGCCCCGGACGGCACGGCCACCGTGGAGGACACCGCGCGGGTGCTCAGGACCCTCGGGGTGCAGGACGACATCGCCCGGTCGACCGCCGGCGCGCTCGACACCGACGGCGACGGCCGGGTGGGCGAGGCGGAGATCGTGCCCGCGGTCGCCCGCTACTTCACCGTGTCCGAATAGCGCTCCCGCAGCTTGTACTTGAGCACCTTCCGCAGGGTCTCGTTGCGCGGAAGGGCGTCCACCACCTCCAACTGCTCCGGCAGCTTGTGCACCGACAGCCCTTCCGCGCGCAGATACGAGGTCACCGCGTCCAGGGTCAGCCCGGCGGCCTCCGCCGGCTGCGCCGCCGCCTCTATCACCGCGCACACCCGCTCCCCGCGCTCGGCATCCGGCAGGCCGATGACCGCCACGTCCCCGACGGCCGGGTGCCGGTGCAGCAGGTCCTCGATCTCCTTCGCGGAGATGTTCTCGCCCTTGCGGATGATCACGTCCTTGGACCGGCCCGTCAGCACCAGATGACCGCTGCCGGTCAGCTGCCCGAGGTCGCCGGTGCGCAGGAAGCCCTCCTCGTCGAAGGCCTCCGCCGTCTGCGCCGGGTCCAGATACCCCTGGCAGACCGCCTCCCCGCGCAACCGCACCTCCCCGTCGACGATCCGGATCTCCATCCCCCGCGGCGGCCGCCCCTCCGTCGTCGCGAGGTTCTCGGCCGTGTCGTCCGGCGACCCCATGGTGATCATCGGAACTTCCGTCATGCCGTACCCGTGCGTGAGCTGCACCCCCATCTCGCGGACCACCGAGTGGTACACCTCCGGCGGCTTCGGCGCCCCGCCGCCCGCGAGCAGCCGCAGCGTCGGGATCACCTTCTCGCCCGGCTGTTTGCGCTGCTCGGCGAGGAACATCGAGTAGAACGCCGTCGACCCGCCCGCCACCGTCACCCCGTGCCTGCGGTACCCCTCCAGTGCCTGGGGCAGCGCGAACTGCTCGAACATCACCGCGGGGAAGCCGTAGAGCAGGAGCATCACCGTGTAGTCGGGCCCGGCGATGTGCGCGTACGGGAACGCCATCGAGCCCACGTCCGCCGCCGACAGATGCAGGGCGTGGGCGAGGCAGGAGCCCCCCGCGATCAGTGAGCGGTCGGTGTGCAGGACGCCCTTGGGGTCGGAGGTGGTCCCCGAGGTCCAGTAGATCCAGCGGACCGAGGTGCCCTCTGCGGGCGGGGCGGGGAGCACCCCGGGATCGCCGTCGGGCAGGGCGTCGTACGCCTCGAAGACGCCCTTCGCGCCCAGCCGCCGCGCCATCTCCGTGTGGTCGAAGCCCCGCCAGGTGCCCGGTACGGCGAAGAACTCCGCCCTGGACTCCCGCAGCGCGAAGCCGACCTCCCGGTCCCGGTAGAACGGGATGACCGGGGACTGCACGGCGCCCAGCCGGGCCAGCGCGAACGACAGCACGGCCGTCTCGATCCTGGTGGGCAGCTGCCAGGCGACGACCGTGCCGGGCCGCACCCCCATGCCGTACAGGCCCGCCGCCACCCGCTCGGCGCGCCCGCGCAGCTCCCCGAAGGTCAGCGCCCGGTCGTCCTGGAGGAACACCGGCCGGTCGGGGGTGAGTTCGGCGCGTCGCACGACCAGGTCGCAGAGCGTGCGGGACGTGCTCAGTTCGTGTGCGGTGGCGTTCATCCCGGCACCCTCCGTCAAGCTGACGCTACGTCAGATCGTGCGGCAGAGCGTAGGGCCGGGCGCCTTGTCGGTCCAGAGGCGCGGGGCTAGCCTGCCCCAAGTATCTGACGAAGCATCAGATAAGTGGGGGCCGGAATGGACCTGTCGTACACGCCCGAGGAGGAGGACTTCCGGGCCCGGCTGCGGGAGTGGCTGGCCGAGGTGCTGCCCGGCCTGCCCCCGAAGCCGTCCCCCGACGACTGGCCGGCCCGGCGCGCGTACGACCTCGGGTGGCAGCGGGCGCTGTACGACGCCGGGTACGCGGAGGTGCACTGGGACGGATCACCGAGCGTCCGCCTGATCTTCCTGGAGGAGACGGAACGGGCGGGCGCGCCCTACGTCGGGGCGAACTTCGTCGGGCTGCTGCACGCCGGACCGACGATCGCCGCCGAGGGGACGCCCGAGCAGCGGGCCCGCTGGCTGCCGCCCGTGCTGCGCGGCGACGAGGTGTGGTGCCAGGGGTTCAGCGAGCCGGACGCCGGCTCCGACCTCGCCGCACTGCGCACGCGCGCGTGGCGGGACGGCGACCACTACGTGGTGAGCGGGTCCAAGATCTGGACCTCGCACGCGGAAGTCGCCGACTGGTGCGAGCTGTTGGTGCGCACCGACCCCGCGGCGCCCAGACACCGGGGCATCACCTGGCTGGCCATGCCCATGGACGCGCCGGGCATCACGGTACGTCCGCTGCGCACCCTCGCCGGGTCGGCGGAGTTCGCGGAGGTGTTCCTGGACGAGGTGCGGGTGCCGGTGGCCAACCGGGTGGGCGCCGAGAACGACGGCTGGCGGGTGACCATGGTGACGCTGTCCTTCGAGCGCGGCACGGCCTTCGTCGGCGAGGTGGTCGCCTGCCGCCGGGTCCTGTGCGAACTGGCCCGTGAGGCCCGCAAGAACGGCCGCTGGGACGATCCGGTGCTGCGGCGCCGGCTGGGCCGGCTGAACGCCGAGTTCCGGGCGCTGTGGCGGCTGACGCAGTGGAACGTGAGCGAGGCGGAGACGGGCGGCGGGGTGCCGGGCATCGGCGGCTCCGTCTTCAAGCTCAGGTACTCGCACGCCCGCCAGGAGCTGTACGACGCGGCGGCGGACGTACTCGGCGCGGAGTCCCTCGACCTCGGCCGGCCCTGGGTCCTCGACCGCCTCTCCTCCCTCTCGTACACCATCGCCGCCGGCACCTCGCAGATCCAGCGGAACATCGTGGCCGAACGCATCCTCGGACTGCCGAAGGGGCGGTGACACGCACCATGCGCTTCCAACTCACCGAGGACCAGCGCGCGTTGCGCGACGGTGTACGGCAGCTGCTGGCCCGGCGCTTCGACGCGGACGCGCTGCGGGCGGCCGTGGCCGAACCGGGCCTGGACCGTGCGCTGTGGCGCGAGCTGGGCGAGGCGGGCTTCTTCGCGCTGCGGCTGCCGGAGGCCCGGGGCGGGGTCGGACTCGGTCTGCCCGAGACCGTGTTGGCCTTCGAGGAGGCCGGGCGGGCGCTGCTGCCCGGGCCGCTGGTGGCCACGCATCTCGCGGCCGGGACCGTGGCAGGCGCGGCGACCGGGCAGACCGTCGTGACCGCCGTCGACGGCGGCCCGGTGGAGTGGCTGAGGGAGGCCGACGTGGTGCTCGGGGACGCCTCCGGGGCCGTGCCGCTGCGGTCGGTGGACCCGCTGACCCCGCTGCACCGGGTCCCGGACGCCCTCCCGGCCGCCACCGACCCCGTCGCCGTGCTCCTCACCGCCGCCGAACAACTCGGCACGGCCACGCGCGCGTGCGAGCTCGCCGTGCGCCACGCCCGGACGCGAGAGCAGTTCGGGCAGCCGATCGGGGCCTTCCAGGCGGTCAAACACCTGTGCGCGGAGATGCTGGTACGCGCCGAGACGGCCCGGGCGGCCGTCTACGCGGCCGCCGTCACCGCCGACCCGGTGGACATCGCGGCGGCCCGGCTGCTCGCCGACGAGGCCGCCGAACGCGGCGCCCGCGACTGCCTCCAGGTGCACGGCGGCATGGGCTTCACCTGGGAGGCCGAGGTGCATCTGCATCTGAAGCGGGCCTGGGTGCGGGCACAGCGTGGCGGCAGAGTAACGGAGAGTGAGGAGCTGCTCGCCCTGGATCTGCTGCGCTGAGACACCCGAACCGCCCCTGGGCTGCGGCAACCGTGTGGCGGGTGCGACGGATGTCGCGGATCGTGGCATACCGGAACTACGGAGCGTTGATACCGGGTTGTGTCCAACGCGTGACTCGTCACGGCCTGGAGTCGGCTGTCCGCTCCGGTACCTTCTGTGGGATGCGAGTGGTTCCGAGCACGCGCCATGCCGGTGTCGCCCCTGGGGCGGCCCCGCGTTCGGCGGTGCGCGCCGCCGCTTGCAGGGCGGTAAGGGCTTGTTCCCCCGCCCGTTCGACTCCCCTGAACGAGCGTCGCACAGTATGCCGCACGCGTACTCCTTCGCGCTGGAATATGCCCGAAGCGCTTGTTGGGGTGACTGTACGTCAACCATGCTGTCTCGTAAGGGAATCACGTTCCGTGACCCTTGCTCTGGCCGTTGTTCTGGCCATGCAGAAAATGGCTACGATCGTGGCCCTCGTCGTGGTGCTCGTCGCGACCCTCGTCGTGGCGTTCGCGTGGCGTGGGGTCATGTGTCCGCCGGTTCGGATGGTGTGAGCGGTGCAGGTGCTTCAAGTGCAGCTGGAGATCCGGCCCGACCCCGCGGAGGTGGGACGGGCCAGGAGGTGGGCCCGCTCGCGGCTCGCCGGGTCCGGGATAGCGGCGGACGAGCCGCTGGCCGAGATCCTGATCCTGCTCGTCTCCGAACTGGTCACCAACGCCGTGGTGCACACCGGCTGTCCGGCCGTGCTGCGGCTGTCGCTGCCCTCGGTGGAGGTCGAGTCGGCGACGGTGCGCCTGGAGGTGGCCGACACCAGCAACCGCGCCCCGGTGCCGCGGTGTGTGGACGGGAACGCGACCGGGGGGCGCGGCCTGGCGCTCGTCGACGGCCTCGCCGACCGCTGGGGCTGGAGCCCCGACGGCGCCGGCAAGCGCATCTGGTGCGAACTGGACCGTTGCGCCGAGCGCGGGGAGAGCACGGCGGCGTACGGGGGCGGGGTCGCCGAGTTCGAGGGGCTGGCCTTCGAAGCCGTGTAGTTCCGGTGCACGGTGATGCGCCGGGTGTGCATCCGTGCGCGGCAGTTCCAAACAGGATGTTAAGCAATAAATCGCCGTACCGGTGTTGACGCCTCGTGACCGTTTGATCACGCTTGTGCTCAGCGATTCGCCGCGAGGGGACGGCGAGGGCCTCGGTGACGGAAGCCCTCGTCGAGTGTGGGTCGAACCGGATGGCGGCGCGTGAGACGGTGCCCGCGCCGCCAACCGGAGCAACCGAGGGCCGCGCGCAACGGCGCGGAGGGCGGCTCAGAGAACGGCCACCGGCGCCACCGGAGTTCCCGTCGCCCCTACGAACGGCTCGGGCATGGCCGACAGCAGGAACGCGTACCGCCCCGCTTCTCCACAGGCTGTGGACAACTCTTCGAGATTCCAGTTCTGGCCCTGGAGCATCCCCATCTCCACCAGATCCAGGGCGTGCACGGGCAGCCACAGATTCTCGATCTCGGGCGGAAATATCTCGAAGGTGAGCGTGTCGTTCGCGACGGCCGCGACATCGCGCGCGTGGAACCACTCCGGGGTGCGCACCGAAAGACCCGGCGACGGATAGCCGTACCCGCGCTTGTCCCCGGCGAGATACACCTGGACCTGTCCGGTCCGCACCAGCACGATGTCACCGGCCCGCACCCGCGTACCGGCGAACTCCTCGGCCGCCTCCAGATCCTCCGGGGTGACCGCGTGCCCGCCGTCGAGCCGGTCCACGCCACGCGCGCGTGCCACGTCGAGCAGCACCCCGCGCGAGACGATGTGCCGCGCCTTGTCGATCCCGCTGAACTCGGCGCCGCCGTGCGCGGTGACGGTGTGCGCGGGACGGCCGTTGTAGAGCTTCCCGGAGTGCGAGACATGGGTCAGCGCGTCCCAGTGGGTCGCCGCCTGCAGCCCCATCGTCACCGCGTCGTCGCTGCACGCCACCGTCCCCGGCCCGAAGATCTCCTGGTTGATCTGCACCATCGCGTGCAGCGGATTGACCCGCCCCGGGATCATCCCGGTCTGCACACCGTCCTCGCGCAGCGCCAGCGCGAGCGGCACACGGCGGCCGGTGCGGACCGTCGCCGCCGCCTCGCGCACCACCTCGTCGGTGATCAGGTTCAGGGTGCCGATCTCGTCGTCCGCCCCCCAACGCCCCCAGTTGTTCACACGCTTGGCGATGTCGTGGAACTCGTCCGGCAGTGACATCGGGGCCTCCCCGGGGCTTGTCCTTCACGGTCCGACGCGCCATAAAATCTAACGGTCCGTCAGAAACCACGGGAAGGGGCCGGGCGTGGGGAACTTCTTGGCAGGCAAGGTCGTCGCCGTGACGGGCGCCGGACGGGGCATCGGCCGGGCCGTCGCCCTCGCCGCGGCGGCCGAGGGCGCCCGGGTCGTCGTCAACGACCACGGCGTGTCCACCGACGGCACCGCACCGACCAGCGAGGTCGCCGAGGCGGTGGTCAAGGAGATCGAGGCGACGGGCGGCGACGCGGTCGCGGTGGCCGACGACATCTCCACGATGGCGGGCGGGCAGCGGGTCGTCGACGCCGCCCTGTCGTCGTACGGCCGGCTCGACGGGGCCGTCTGCGTGGCCGGGATCCTGCGCGAGCGGATGCTGTTCAACATGACCGAGGAGGAGTGGGACCCCGTCGTCGCCACCCACCTCAAGGGCACCTTCACGGTGTTCCGCGCGGCCTCGGCGGTCATGCGCAAGCAGCGGTCCGGCACGCTCATCGGCTTCACCAGCGGCAACCACCAGGGCTCGGTGTCGCAGGCCAACTACAGCGCGGCGAAGGGCGGGATCATCTCGCTGGTGCGGAGCGCCGCGCTGGGCCTGAACAAGTACGGGGTGAGCGCGAACGCGGTGGCTCCGGTGGCTCGTACGCGGATGTCGGCGGGGGTTCCCATGGAGCTGAAGGAGATCGGCGAGCCGGAGGACGTGGCCGCGCTGGTGGTCTATCTGCTGTCCGAGCGGGCCCGCGAGGCGGGGGTGACCGGGCAGGTGTACACCGTTGCGGGGCCCAAGATCGCGGTGTGGGCCCAGCCGAGGGAACTGCGTTCGGCTTACTGCGAGGGCTCCTGGACGCCGGAGCGGATTGCCGACTTTCTGCCTGGGTCGGTGGGGGTGGATCCGATGCCGATGCTGGCGCAGCTGGAGGCGATGGAGAGGGCGGCGCGGGAAGGCTCTCGGCCCAACGCCCAATAGCTCGGGAGCCTTTGTGGGTTGGCGGCTGCGGGTTCGTTGTGGCCGTTCGCGCCCACGCGGCGGAGCCGCATATCGATACAGCCCCGCGCCCCTGGGTTGGTTCGTGCGAACGGTGCTGAGAGGAGAGGTTCGTGGACTTTGAGTTCACTTCCGAGGACGAGGCGTTCCGCACGGAGGCCAGGGCGTGGCTGTCGGAGCACGCGGACTCCGCAGCGGACCGCCGCAGCTGGGAACGCGCCCTCGGCAGGGCCGGCTGGATCGGGCTCGGCTGGTCGGAGGACGGCTACGGCAATCGGACCGTCGGTCTCACCCAGCAGGTCGTCTGGGCCGAGGAGTACGCGCGGTCCGCCGCGCCGCCGCGGTCCGGGCACATCGGGGAGAACCTGCTCGCGCCCACGCTCGTCGCGCACGGCAGCGACGCCCAGAAGTCCCGGTTCCTGCCGCCGATCGCCGCCGGTGCGGAACTGTGGTGTCAGGGCTACAGCGAACCCGGTGCCGGTTCGGACCTGGCCGGGGTGCGCACCACCGCCGTACGCGAACCGCAGGATCCGTACTACCGGATCAGCGGTCAGAAGATCTGGACCTCGCTCGCCCATGAGGCCGACTGGTGCTTCGTGCTGGCGCGCACCGACCCGGACTCGCGCCGGCACCACGGGCTGAGCTTCCTGCTGGTGCCGATGGACCAGCCGGGCCGTATCGAGGTGCGGCCGATCCGCCAGATGACCGGCACCAGCGACTTCAACGAGGTCTTCTTCGACGGCGCACGCGCGCACGTGGAACACGTCGTGGGAGGGGAAGGCGAGGGCTGGCAGGTCGCCATGAGCCTGCTCGGCTTCGAGCGGGGCGTGTCCACCCTCGCCCAGCAGATCGGGTTCGCCCAGGAACTGGAGCGTGTCCTGCGCACGGCCGTCGAGACCGGCGCCGCCGCCGACCCGGTCGTCCGCGACCGGCTCGTGCGCCAGTGGGCCGAGCTGCGCGCCATGCGCTGGAACGCCCTGCGCACCCTGGGCGGTTCGGGCGACCCCGGCGCGCCCAGCGTGGCCAAGCTGCTGTGGGCGGGCTGGCACCAGCGGCTCGGGGAGCTGGCGGTGCGGGTGCGCGGCGCGGCGGCGGGCGTGGGACCCGTGGACTGGTCGCCCTCGGCGCCGTACGAACTCGACGCGGCGCAGCACCTGTTCCTGTTCTCCCGGGCCGACACCATCTACGGCGGCTCGGACCAGGTACAGCGCACGATCATCGCCGAGCGCGTGCTCGGACTGCCGAGAGAACCCAAGGGGGTCGTGTGATGCGCGGTGTGATGTTCGACGGCGGGCAGGTCCAGGTCGCCGACGACCTGGAGGTGCGGGATCCCGGGCCCGGTGAGGTGCTGGTCTCCATCTCGGCGGCCGGGCTCTGCCACAGCGACCTGTCCGTGGTGGACGGGACCATACCCTTCCCCGTTCCCGTGGTGCTGGGGCACGAGGGCGCCGGGGTGGTGGAGGCGGTCGGCGAGGGTGTCCGTCATGTGTCGCCGGGGGACCACGTGGCGCTTTCCACCCTCGCGAACTGCGGTACGTGCGCGGACTGCGACCGGGGGCGCCCGACCATGTGCCGCAAGGCGATCGGCCGCCCGGGCAGGCCCTTCCGCAGGGGCGGGCAGCCGGTCCACCAGTTCGCCTCCAACTCCGCCTTCGCGGAACGTACGGTCGTGAAGGCCGTGCAGGCGGTGCGCATCCCCGAGGACATCCCGATGCCGTCCGCCGCGCTGATGGGCTGCGGTGTGCTGACCGGTGTGGGGGCCGTGCTCAACCGGGCCCGGGTGGGTCTCGGGGACACCGTCCTGGTCATCGGGACCGGCGGGATCGGCCTGAACGTCATCCAGGGCGCGCGGATCGCGGGCGCGGCGCGGATCGTGGCGGTGGACGCCAACCCGGCGAAGGAACCGGTGGCCCGGCAGTTCGGTGCCACGGACTTCCTGACTTCGACGCAGGGCGTGCGGGACATCCTGCCCACCGGCGCCGACCACGCCTTCGAGTGCGTGGGCCGGACCGAGCTGATCCGCCAGGCCGTCGATCTCCTCGACCGGCACGGTCAGGCGGTCCTGCTGGGCGTCCCGCCGGCCTCCGCGGAGGCCTCCTTCCTGGTCTCCTCCATGTATCTGGACAAGTCCATCCTGGGCTGCCGCTACGGCTCCTCCCGCCCCCAGCGCGACATCGCCCTGTACGCCGAGCTGTACCGGCAGGGGCGGCTGCTGCTGGACGAGCTGGTGACGGAGACGTACCCGGTCGAGGACTTCGAGAAGGCACGGGCGGACGCGGAGGCGGGGAGGGTGGCGCGGGGGGTGCTCACCTTCTGACAGGCGATTTCCGACCTGACTGGCGATTTCCGACCCACGTGGCCCGATCCTAATGAATGCTGTCCCTCGGGCCACTCGATGGCGGGGCGCTCAGAACGGACCCTTTATGGCGTGCCCCAGACAACCGAGGCCATCGCAGCCGCACAGGAACCGAAGTCCAGCCGATCGCCCCGCATCCACCGGGCGTGGTTCGTCGCCGCCGTCACCTTCGTCACGATCACCGGCGCTGCCGCCTTCCGCTCCCTGCCCGGTCTGCTCATCGACCCGCTGCACCAGGAGTTCGGCTGGTCGCGCGGCACGATCGGCGCCGCGGTCTCCGTCAACCTCGCGCTGTACGGGCTCACCGCGCCCTTCGCCGCCGCGCTGATGGACCGCTTCGGCATCCGCCGGGTGGTCGCCGTCGCGCTGACCGTGATCGCGGTCGGCTCGGGCCTGACGGTGTGGATGACGACGGCCTGGCAGCTGATGCTGTGCTGGGGTCTGCTGGTCGGTCTGGGCTCCGGCTCGATGGCGCTCGCGTTCGCCGCGACGGTCACCAACCGCTGGTTCACCACGCGCCGCGGCCTGGTGAGCGGCATCCTCACCGCGGCCTCGGCCTCCGGTCAGCTGATCTTCCTGCCGCTGCTGTCCTGGATGGTCGAGACGTACGACTGGCGCCCGGCCGCCGTCACGGTCTCCCTGACCGCCCTCGCGGTCGTCCCGTTCGTCTGGCTGCTGCTGCGCGACCACCCGGCCGACGTGGGCCAGAAGCCGTACGGCGCCGAGGAGTTCGTACCGAAGCCGGAACCCGTCACCGGCGCCGCCCGCCGCACCGTCACGGTCCTTCTCTCCGCGGTCCGCACCGGCCCCTTCTGGCTGCTGGCCGGCACCTTCGCGATCTGCGGGGCCTCCACCAACGGCCTGATCCAGACGCACTTCGTGCCCGCGGCCCACGACCACGGCATGCCGGTCACGGCGGCGGCCTCGCTGCTCGCGGTCATCGGGGTGTTCGACGTGGCCGGCACGATCGCCTCCGGCTGGTTCACCGACCGCTTCGAACCGCGCCGTCTGCTCGCCGTGTACTACGCGCTGCGCGGGATCTCCCTGCTCTTCCTGCCCATGCTGCTCGCCCCGTCGGTCCACCCGCCGATGATCTTCTTCATCGTCTTCTACGGCCTCGACTGGGTCGCCACCGTCCCGCCCACCCTGGCCCTGTGCCGGGAGCACTACGGCGAGGACAGCGCGATCGTCTTCGGCTGGGTGCTCGCCTCCCACCAGGTCGGCGCGGCCCTCGTCGCCTTCCTCGGCGGTGTGGCACGGGACGTCTTCGGGTCGTACGACATGGTCTGGTACGCCTCCGGCGCACTGTGCGCGGCGGCTGCCCTGATGGCGCTGGTGATCCGGCAGCGAGCGGCGGTTCCCGTGGCGGTCGCGGCCTAGCGGAAGCGCCCCTTGTGGAACAGCAGGGGAGCCGCGTCCTCGTCGGCCGTGCCCAGCGCGTCCACCCGGCCCACGACGATCAGATGGTCGCCGCCGGTGTGCACGGCGTGGACGGTGCAGTCGATCCAGGCGAGCGTGCCGGCCAGGCGGGGGGAGCCGGAGACGGGGGCCGCGCCGTATTCGACGCCCGCGAACTTGTCCGCGCCCCGCACCGCGAAGCCCCGGCACAACTCGCCCTGGTGGGCGCCCAGGACGTTCACGCAGAAGACGCCCGCGCGGGCGATCCGCGGCCAGGTCGTCGACGTACGGCCCACCATGAAGGCGACGAGCGGCGGGTCGAGGGAGAGGGAGGAGAAGGACTGGCAGGCGAAGCCCGCGGGGCCGTCCTCGCCGTCGGCGGCAGGGGCCGTGATCACGGTCACTCCGGTCGCGAAGTGCCCCAGCACGCGCCGGAACTCGCCCTGGTCGACCGGCGCCCGCTCGTCCTCCCCGACGCACCGCAGCTCCGGGCGCGGCAGCGCCTCGACGGGCCCCGGGGGCGGGGCGTCGACCGACCTGAGGTAGCGGACGGCGGCGGCCGCCATCCCTGCGTGTCCCATCACACCGCCCATTGAAGCTGACGGTACGTCAGATTGGAAGGGGTGCGGCGGCATGCTCATCGCCCTCGGAACTCCGGGCTTCTGCGTTCCACGAAGGCCCTGAGCCCGTCGCGGGCGTCCTCCGTCGTCATGTTGATCTCCTGCGCGGCCGCCTCCGCGGCGAAGGCCGAGGCGCGGTCGGTGTCGAGGGAGGCGTTCACCAGCTGCTTGGTCAGGGCGAGCGCCCGGGTGGGCCCGGTGGCCAGCCGGGCCGCCCACTCCCGGGCCGTCTTGTCCAGCTCCCCGTCCGGCACCACCCGGTTGACGAGGCCCAGCCGCTCCGCATCCGGCGCGGTCAGCGCGTCGCCGAAGAACATCAGCTCCTTGGCGCGCTGCGGGCCGATCAGCCGGGGCAGGAGGTAGGCGCCGCCGGCGTCCGGTACGAGTCCGCGCCGTACGAACACCTCGATGAACCGGGCGGATTCCGCGGCCAGGACGAGATCGCAGGCGAGTGCCAGATGCGCGCCGAGGCCGGCCGCCGTACCGTTGACGGCGGCGATAACCGGCTTCTCGCAGTCCAGTACGGCCGCGATCAGCCGCTGGGCCCCGAGGCGCAGCGTGCGCGCGACGTCACCGGCCCTCCGCTCACCGCCGCCGGTCCCGCCCCGCAGATCCGCCCCCGCGCAGAACCCGCGCCCCGTCCCCGTCAGGACGACGGCCCGTACGTCCGGGTCGGCGGACGCCTCCGACAGCAGCTGGATGACGCCCTCCCGCATGTCCGGGGTGAGGGCGTTGAGCGCCTCGGGGCGGTTGAGCGCGATGCGTGAGACCCCCTCGCCGGTCGCCCGCTCCACCTCGGCCGTCACCGGCACACCGCCAGCGCGTCCAGCGCCACCGCGCCCTGCCCACGGGGCAGCACCATCAGCGGATTGATGTCGAGCTCGGCGAGTTCGCCCCCGAGCTCAAGGGCCATGCGCTGCACCCGCAGCACGACCTCGACGAGCCCTTCGACATCGGCGGGCGGCCGCCCCCGCACCCCGTCCAGCAGCGCCCGCCCGCGCAGTTCCGCGATCATGTCCCGGGCCTGCTCCTCGCCGAACGGCGGCACGCGTACGGCCGCGTCCCGCAGCACCTCCACCAGCACCCCGCCGAGACCGACCGCCACGGTCGGCCCGAACAGCTCGTCGTGCGTGACGCCGACGACCATCTCCACGCCCCGCTCGACCATCTGGCACACCAGGACGCCGTCCAGCGAGACGCCCTCGTAGCGGGCGATGTCGGTCAGCTCGCGGTAGGCGTCCCGGACCTGGCTGGCGGAGGTCAGGCCGATCTTCACCAGGCCCAGCTCGGTCTTGTGGGCGATCTGCGCGCCGGACGCCTTCATGACCACGGGGTAGCCGACCTGTCCGGCCGCGCGTACGGCGGCCGCCGCGCTGGTCACCAGCTGCTCGCGCGGCACCCGGATGCCGTACGCGCGCAGCAGCTGTTTCGCCGCGTGCTCGCTCAGCTGCTGGCCCGGCTGCATCAGCGCCCGTGCCTTCTTGAAGGAGGGGGAGGGGGTGCGGGGTGCCTCGTCGAAGGGGGAGCGGTAGGAGCGGACGAAGCGGTGGTGGTCGAGGTAGGCGCGGACGGCGGTGAGGCAGTTGCCGACGGTGCGGAAGGTGGCCACGCGGGAGGAGCCGAGCAGGACCTCGCGGTAGGCCGGTTCGGTGCCGACCGGCGATCCCCACACCACGCACACCAGCTTCTCGCTCGCCTCGGCCGCGTCGACCAGGTCCCGCACGAGCCGGTCGCTGAGCGGCGGGAAGGGCCCGGTGATCGGGCAGATCAGCACGCCCACCTCCGGGTCGTCGAGGATCGAGTCGATGATCTTCCGGCCGCGCGAGTCCCCGACCGGATGGCCGCCGTTGTCCACCGGGTTGGCCACGCTCAGGTACTCGGGTATCCACTGGTGCAGCTCGGCCTGCCGCGCCTCGGACAACACCGGCAGCCTGAGCCCGGCCCCGGCGGCGAGGTCGGCGACGTGGGCGCCGGTGCCGCCCGAGATGGAGTAGACGACGACCCCGTCGGCGAGCGGCGCCCGCGCGCGGGCCAGCAGGGCGGCGGTGTCCTGGAGTTCGTCGAGCCCGTCGACCCGGACGACCCCGAACTGCCGCATGGCCGCGTCCACTACGTCGTCGGCCCCGGTGAGCTTGCCGGTGTGCGAGGCGGCGGTACGGGCCCCGGCCTCCGTGCGCCCCACCTTGACGGCGACGACGGGCACCTTGCGGCGGGCGGCGCGGTCGGCGGCGAGCAGGAAGGCGCGGCCGTCCTTGAGGCCCTCCACGTAACAGGCGATGGCCCCGACCTCGGGCCGCTCGGCGAAGTAGGAGATGAAGTCGGCGGTCTCCAGATCGGCCTCGTTGCCGGTCGGGGCCCAGTGGGAGAGCCGGATGCCCAGCTCCTGGAGGGCGAAGACGGGGCGGCCCTGGTGCCCGGACTGGGTGATCAGGGCGATCGCCGGTCCCTCCAGGCCATCCCGGAACCGCTCGAAGGCGTTGAGGTTGGTGTTCGGCCCGAGCAGCCGGAGCCCCGAGCGCCGGACGGCTGCCGCGAGCCGTTCCTGGGCCTTGGCCCCCTCCTCGCCCGTCTCCGCGAACCCGGAGGCGAAGGCGACGGCGAACTTCACCTTGGCCTCGGCGAGTTCCTCGACCACCGGCAGCGGATCGGCGACCAGCAGCACGCCGAGGTCGACCTGCTCGGGCAGGTCGGCGACGGAGGCGACGCAGGGGATGCCGAAGACCGACGGCCGGGTGGGATGCACCGGGTGCACCCGCGCCCCGACCCGCTCGGCCCAGGCCAGTAGCTGCCGGGTGATCCCGGTGTTGGGCCGTCCCTCGGTGTCGGAGGCACCGATCACGGCGACGGACTCGGGCCGGAAGAACCGGTCCAGATCCGGTACGTCCGCATACAGCGGCCGTCCGCTCACATCGAGGTCGTCCACGTCGGCGGCCCGGCCGTGGACTGCGGGCCCGGGACGCAGCTCACCGCAGGCGATGACCCGGGCCCGGCGGGAGTCGGTGGTGAGGGTGCCGTGGGTTGATCCAAGCATCGGTCCGCCCGCTCCTGTGTGACAGCACAATTAACTGACGTAGTGTCAGATTACTGAACTGACGTAGCGTCAGGAACTGTCCTGCATGCAAAGGTTGACGAACGGTACGACGAGCCGGTTCCCGGCCTGCGCGCTGCCGCCGGGGACCGTGGGCGTCCTGGCATCGGTGGCGAAACCTTGGACAACTGCTGGGCTTGCGCTCTCCGTCTGCTGGGCCGGCTCTCGACAGCGTCTTCCTAGGGTCGTTGTCGTCCCCCGGTGATCCGGCTCCTGGATCACCGCATCCCCGAAATCTGGAGACAGTCCATGCGTGCCCTGCCCCGCCGTGCCCTCCTCGCCGCTCCCGCCGCCGTGCTGATGTTCGCCCTCGCCGCCTGCGGCGGCGGTTCCGACTCCGGCTCCGATTCCGGCAGCTCGAAGTCCGACACCCAGCAGGCCGCCCAGGGCACGGGCGGTGCCGACGCGGCGGGCGAGGCCGCCGGTGACACCGACGACAAGAAGGAACCGCCGCTGACCGGCGACATCAAGCAGAAGGCCGAGGCGGCGGCCGTCGCCGCCTTCCCGGGCACCGTGATCAAGTCCGAGGAGGACGCGGAGAAGCCCGGCATGTACGCGGTGGAGGTGAAGAAGGCGGACGGCACCTCGGTCGAGGTGTACCTGGACAAGTCCTTCAAGGTGACCGGCACCAAGGAGGAAGGCACGGAGGAGACGGAGAACAACGGCTGAGACGCACGGGCGACCGGCCGGAAGGGAGAAACAGATGCCGAGCGCGTATGGGAACCGCTTCGAGGAGGATGCGTTCGACTACCCCTCGCCCTCCCCCTCCCCCTCCCAATCCTGGTCCTCCGACGACGGCGTGACCGGCACTGCCGAAACCACGGTTGCCGAGTCGGAGGCGAGCGGGAGCAGGCGGAGCCGGGCGCCGGACGAGAACGGGTGGCGGCAGACAGCCGTACGGCACCGGTCGGCCCTGACGGCCGTCGCCACGCTCGTCCTCCTCGGTGGCTTCGGCCTCGCGCTGTCCACGGTCAGCGACACGGTCACCTCCAACCCGAACCCCGGCGGCACCGCCCAGGTCTCCGCGCCCAGGTCACCCGGCTCGCCGTCCCTCCCGCCGGACGCGACGCTCCCCGCCGAACCGCCCGGCGGCACCGCGAACACGGCCACCCCGCCGACGCAGACCGCTCTGCCGCCCGTCACCGATGACCGCGGTGACGACCACCACGGGGAGGAGGAGCGGGGACGCGAGGACGGTGACCACGCCGACGACTGACTCCCCACGGTCGGCGTCGTCACCGCCCCGCTCCACCGCCCCGCCGCCCGGCCGCTCGGCCCCGTGTCGACCGGCCGGGCGGCACCCGCGCCGGCCCACCGTCCCCACGACACCCAGGTCCCAGGCGGCTTCCCATGAACAGCCCAACTCTCGTGGCACAGCTGTGCGAGCCTTGCGCCATGCGGCTCCTGCTCATCGAAGACGACGACCGAATCGCCGGCCCGCTCACCGAAGGGCTCGGGCGGTACGGCTTCACCGTGGACCACGTCCGTACCGGCGCCGACGGACTCGCCGGCACCGACGGATCACCGGACCTGGTCCTGCTCGACCTCGGCCTGCCCGACATGGACGGCCTCGACGTCTGCCGCAGCCTGCGCGCCCGCTCCGCCGTCCCGATCATCATGATCACCGCGAGGGGAGAGGAGGCCGACCGCATCGTCGGCCTGGAGCTGGGTGCCGACGACTACCTCGCCAAACCCTTCGGCGTACGGGAGCTTGTGGCCCGTATCCGCGCGGTCACCCGGCGCACCACCGGCGCGCTGCCCTTCCCCGCGCCGGCGCATCCGGCGGCGCCCGAGCCCCCAGGACCGCAGCTGCTCGGCTCGCTGGAGATCAACCGCCGCACCCGCCAGGTCCGCCTCGACGGAGCCGAAGTGCTCCTCACCCCCCGTGAGTTCGACCTGCTCGCCTACCTCGCCGACGACCCCGGCACGGTCCACTCGCGACAGCAGATCATGGACTCGGTGTGGGACCCGCACTTCTTCGGCCCCACCAAGACCCTCGACGCCCACGTCGCCGCGCTGCGCCGCAAGCTCGGCGACCCGGCCTGGATCACCACGGCCCGCGGTGTCGGCTTCCGTCTCACCGTTCCCGGCCACGACGCGGAACCCGGGGCGGCCGGATGACCCGGCGTCTGCTGCTCAGCTATCTCGGCCTGGCGATCCTCGTGCTGGCCGGCCTTGAGATACCACTCGGCTGGATCTACGCCCGAGGAGAGGTCTCCCGCGCCTCCCAGAGCGTCGAACGCGACGCCTCGATGCTCGCCGAGGTCACCGAGGAGAACATCGAGAAGGGCAACCTCGACGCCCTGCCCGATGTCGTCGGTGACTACGCCACCCGCACCGGCGGACACGTCGTCGTCACCGACAAGCGGGGCATCGTGCTGGCCGACTCCGACCCGTCGGGCCGTACGGGCGTCAGCGTCGCCGCCCAGCCGGACATCTCCCGTGCCCTGCGCGGCCGGCCGACCGTGGCCACCGGAGACGACCTGCTGTCGGCCACCATGCCGGGCACCTCCGGCACCACCGTCCGGGGCACCCTGCGCCTGACCTACCCCATGGCCGAGGTCAACGCCCGCGTGCACCGCATCTGGGGCGCCCTCGCCCTGGCCGGAGCCTGCGTCCTGGCCGCCGTGGCCCTCGTCGCCTTCACCCTCGCCCGCTGGATCACCCGCCCCCTGCGCACGCTGGAGGCCGCCACCGCCCAGCTGGCCGACGGCCGGCTCACCGACCCGCCGGACGCCACCACCGGCCCGCCCGAACTCCGCAGCCTCGCCGCCTCCTTCACCCACACGGCGACCCGGCTGCAACAACTCCTCAAGGCCCAGCAGGCGTTCGCCTCCGAAGCCTCCCACCAGCTGAAGACCCCGCTGACCGCACTGCGCATGCGCCTGGAGAACTTCGAGCCCTACCTCGATCCTCGCGCCCACGGCAGCCTGGAGGAATCCGTCGGCGAGGTCGAACGCCTCAGCCGTATGGTGCAGGGCCTGCTCGCCCTGGCCCGCCTGGAGAACTCCGCCACCACCCCGGAACCGGTCGACCTGGACAGCGTCATCGCCGACCGCGTCGCCATGTGGGAGTCGCTGGCCGCCGAACAGTTCGTGGTCCTCGCCGTCACCGGCCGCCCCGCCGGCCGGGTGTGGGCGCTCCCGGGGGCGCTGGAGCAGGTCATCGACAACTTGGTCGCCAACGCCCTGCGGGTCTCCCCGCCCGGCACCACCATCACCCTGCACCGGTCGCCAGGCACCGCGGCCGGGGCCGAACTCCACGTCGTCGACCAGGGCCCCGGCATGTCCGAGGCCGACCGCGCCCGCGCCTTCGACCGCTTCTGGCGCGCCTCCGACTCCCACCACGACGGCACCGGCCTCGGTCTGCCCATCGTCCGCCATCTGGTGAACGCCTCCGGCGGCGAGATCACCCTCGGCCCGGCGCCGGGCGCCGGCCTGGACGCCGCCGTGCGCCTGCGCCCGGTGGCCGGCGGCCGCTCCCGCGGCGCGAGCGGCTCGCCCCGATCCACACCGGCAGCCGCGACGGCGCCCTGACCAGCCCCGGGCCCGAGTACCCGCCCTACAGCGCCTCCAGCACCTCCTTGGCCGCCCGCTCGCCCGAGCGCACCGCTCCGTCCATGTACCCGTTCCAGTACGTGGAGGTCTCGGTCCCAGCCCAGTGGATGCCGCCCACCGGCTTGCGCAGCGCGGCGCCGTACTCGGTCAGCACCCCGGGCGGGGCGTAGGCGACCGGCCCGCCCCGCGAGAACCCCTCGTTGTCCCACCGCTGCAGGACGAAGGAGGTCGGGGACTTGGCCTTGTCCCCGAAGTAGTTCGCGTAGTCCTTCAGCACGGCGGCCCTGACGTCGTCCACGCTCGCCGCGTCGTACGCCCGCATCTCGTCGGCCTCGATGAAGCCCATCAGCGCGCCGTACGAAGCGTCGGGCGGCGAGTTGTCGAACGTCGACCGCACGACCCCGGAGTCGCTCACCGCCTGCCCGTTCAGCCCGTCGGCCCGCCAGAACGGGGTGTCGTAGACGGCGATCGCCTTCCCGATCGACCCCATCGGCATCCGCTGGCACAGCTGGTCGCGCTCGGCGGGCAGCAGCGGGTCGTACGAGATGCGCGCGGCCAGCGGCGGCGGCACCGCGACGACCACCCGGCTCGCCGTCACGGTGATTCCGTCCGCGGTGACCAGGTACGAGCCGCCCGACCGCGCGATGGAGCGCACCGGCGCGCCCAGCACCACCCGGTCCCCGAGCGTCGCCGCCAGCTTGATCGGCACCTGCTGGGAGCCGCCCACGAAGCGGGAGTCCTGGGCGCCGTTCGCGGTGTCGGTCAGCCGCTCCAGGGTGCCGGCGGTGGAGGCGTTGCCGGCGGCGGCGATGTAGTACAGCACGTAGAGCAGGGAGAGCTCGCGCGGCTGCGCCGAGAACACCGACGTACAGGCCACGTCGAGCAGGAACTTGGCCGAGGGGATGACGGCGTGGGCGTTCAGCCAGCTCTCGAAGGTCTGCTTGTCCCACTCGGCGGCCTTGGCCGCGGTCCACGGCGCGTCGACCGGTATCTGCTTGGCCATGCTGTCGAGCTCTGACTGCACGATCGCGGCGTTGGCGAGCCCGGCCGCGTCCACCGGCGGGACGGAACCGAGCAGCCCGCTCGTGTCGTACGGGGTCCGCTTGCCGTCCTTGTAGAGGAGGTTGTTCCCGGTGTTGTAGGTGGCGAAGGTCGCCACGCCGAGGGAGTCGGCGAGGGCCTTGATGCGGTCCTGGGTGGGGCCGATGAACTCGCCGCCGCCCTCGGTGAAGCCGCCGTTCGCCAGCTTCAGGTTCACCAGCCGCCCGCCGACCCGGTCGCGGGCCTCCAGGACGACCACGGACCGGCCGCCCGCCACCAGGTCACGGGCCGCGGTGAGCCCCGCGAGCCCGCCGCCGACGACGGCCACGTCGACGGTACGGGTGGTCGCCGCGGACGCCGTACCGGCGGCGGTGGCGGTCAGACCGACGGCCCCGGCGGCCGCACCGCCGAGCAGGGAGCGCCGGGAGAGCTGTCTTTCGCGTGCCACGTGCATCCTCCGTCATGAGCGAGAGGGAGTGGAGCTGGAAAGTTGAGCAGTGCTCACATTCTGGCCCCGTGCGGCGGCGTCGTACAGCTCTCCCGTCACATCTGACTCTCAAGTAACGAGGCGTGCACGTAAGTGAGTTGATACGTCCCGCAATCAGCCCGGGATCCGGGACAGCCGTCCCGCGGAGGTCCTGGCGACGGCCTTCGCGATCTTCTCCGCGTCGATCGCCATCTCGCGGAACATGCCGCTGATGGGGTTGGTGAAGCCGGTGAAGTAGAGACCGGGGGCGTTCTTCGGGGTGGCGCCGCCGTGGACGACCGGCCGGCCCCGCCCGTCGAGCACATCGAGGTGACCGACGAGCCCCTCCAGTCCACGGGCGTACCCGGTGGCCGCGACGACCGCGTCCGGGGAGACCCGGCTGCCGTCGGCCAGGACGACCTTGCCGTCCTCGAACGCCTCCACGGCGGCCACGACCTCGACCCGGCCCTTGCGCACGGCGTCGATGAGGCCGACGTCCAGGACCGGGACCGCCCCCTCCTTCGCCCGGGAGTACAGCCCCGTGTCCGGTCGCGGCAGCCCCTGCGCCGACAGATCCGGCACACTGAGCCGGGCCATCGGCCGGGCCAGCCGGTCGACGAGCCCCACGGGCAGCCGCCGGATCAGCACGGACGAGTACTGGGCGGCCCACCCGGCGGTCGACCGGCGCACGATGTGCGGAGCGGTACGGACGCTCAGCCGCACCCGCGACGCGCCCCCCTCGACCAGGTCCACGGCGATCTCGGCACCCGTGTTGCCCACCCCGACGACCAGCACGTCCCGCTCGGCGTAGGGCTTGGCATTCCGGTACTCGCCGGCATGCAGGAACTCCCCGGCGTACGCGTCCCGCCCCGGCCAGTCGGGCACGCGCGGAGAGTGATTGAAGCCGGTGGCGACGACCACCGCACCCCCGGTCAGCTCACGCCCGCCGGAGGCGTGCAGCAGCCAGCCCGTGCCGTCGGCCGAGCGCTCCACGCGCGAGACCTCGACACCGGTGACTATCTCCAGCTCATGGTGCTCGGCGTACTTCTCCAGGTACCGCACCACGTCGTCCCGCGACACCCAGCGCCCGAACCGCCGCGGCATCGGCAGCCCCGGCAGGGCGGACAGCCGCCGGGTGGTGTGCAGACGGAGCCGGTCGTAGTGGCGCCGCCACGAGGCACCCACCCGGTCGGACTTCTCCAGGACGACGGCCCGTATGCCCCGGGCCCGCAGCGAGTGAGCGACCGCCAGGCCACCGGGGCCGCCGCCTATGACGTAGACGGGGCGGTCGGCGGGGTGTGCGGTGGGCTGGGCTGTGGACTGGGGGAGGGATCTCGCGGGCTTGCTGGAGTCGCTGGAGTCGGCCATGAGCGCGAGCGTAACCACATCCCACGTTGATGGGTCTCGGTCAAGACCGGAATTGGTTGCGGATAGATCACGCCTGTAGGAGGAGTGGGGGGAACCGGTGACGTAGGCGAGCTGGTTGTGGGTGGGGGTGGTGGGGTTGTGGGTGCGCGGCCAATTTCCAACGGGGTCTCGGCTTTCCCTCTGATCTGACGTACCGTCAGATTCATGGATGCGATCTGGCTCAGTGGCGCGCAGTGGCTGGCGGTGCTGCGTATCGGCCTCGGCCTGTGGTGGCTGGAGAGCTGGCGGCACAAGGACAAGAAGACCTGGTTCACGGGGAGCGGGATCGCCTGGGCGGCGGACATAGCCGGGAAGCACCGCTGGAACGCGGTGCGCTCCGGCTTCGAGGTCGTGGTCAAGCCGCGCCCGAAGGCGATGGCGTACGTCGTCGCGTACGCGGAGCTGGCCCTGGGACTCGGCCTGATCACGGGCTTCCTGACCCCGGTGGCCCTGGTCGGCGGCCTGCTCCTGAACCTCCTCTACTTCGTCCTCATGATCCACGACTGGGCGGAGCAGGGGCAGAACTCGATGATGGCGCTCATCTCGGTGGTGGGGTTGTTCGGGATGGCGTGGCAGACGTGGTCGGTGGACGCGGCGCTGGGATGGTTCTGATGGGGGAGGTGGGACGGCTCTGATGGGATCGCCGAGATTCGACGTGCCGGAGGTGGACGCCTTCACCAGCACGTACTGGGAGGCGGCGAAGGAGGGCCGGCTGCTGATACGCCGCTGCCGGGCCCCGGGCTGCGGACGTGCCCACCACTACCCCCGCGAGTTCTGCCCGTTCTGCTGGGGCGAGGACGTGACCTGGGAGGAGGCGAGCGGCCGGGCGACCCTCTACACCTGGTCGGTGGTCCACCGGAACGACCTTCCGCCGTTCGGGGACCGCACACCGTACGTCGCCGCCGTGGTCGACCTGGCGGAGGGGCCACGGATGATGACCGAGGTGGTGGGCTGCGAGCCGGGGGCACTGCGGGCGGGGGCCGAACTGGCCGTCGTGTTCCGGGAGGGGGTCGCGGTGTTCCGGCCTGCGGGTGAGTGAGGTTCCGGCCTGCCGCTGAGTGAGATGGGCCGATGGGTTGGCGGGGGCGATTGAATGGGCCCATGGCTACCGCAAATGAACGCATCCCCGATCGGCGGCGTCCCGAGCTCGATGGCCACGGCCTGCGCCTTCGCCGATGGGACGCGACCGCGGACTCCGACGCGGCGACGTGGCTGCGCGGCAGGTCCGATCCCGAATTCCGGCGCTGGAACACCCCTCTGTTGGCGGTGGCCGACCTCGACGGCGCAAGGGCGTCCCTGCACAAGCAGGCGGAGAACGAGGCCAACGGCAACTGCGCGCACTTCTGCGTCACGGACGCGGACAGTGGTACGGCGCTGGGGCACATCGGCCTCAACATGATCGACCGCGTCATGCGTACCGCCCGTGTCGGCTACTGGGTCCTCCCGGAGGCGCGCGGCCGACGCGTGGCGACGCGGGCGCTGACCCTCGCCTCACACTGGGCGTTCACGGAACTGGGGCTGCACCGGCTGGAGTTGGGGCACGCCGTCGGGCATGACGCGTCGTGCCGGATCGCGCGGAAGTGCGGGTTCCTGTACGAGGGGACACTGCGCGGGGCGATGTTCGAGGCGGGGCGGCTCGACGCGTTCCGGGATGTGCATCTGCACGCACGCATAGCCACGGATCCCGAGGCGCACGAGGATTAATTGCGGGCGCGACGCGGGTCTTGCCGGGATCATGAGGTATGGCCCCTGCATACGACTGGCAGCTCACCGAAGACCTGGATGCCTTCCTCTCCCGAGCGGGCGGCTTCCTGCGCTCCCGGCCGGCTCTGCACACGGTGCAGCTGACGGTGACGGATGTGCTCCGGACGCGTGGACTGCATGTCTACGGCGAGGGGGCACCGCTGTTCGGCACGCTGACGGATGAGAACGGCACGGTTCGGGCGACCCTCCTGCACACGCCTCCGCACCAGCTGCACTTCACCGCCCTCACGGCCGAGGAGGCCGACGCCCTCGCGGCCAGGCTGCTCGACGTCGGCCACCCCGTCCCCGCGGTCGCCGCGGAGCGGGAGTCGGCAGAGGCGTTCGTGGCAGCCTGGCAGCGGCGGTCGGGCGCGACCTGCGAACTGCGCATGAGCCAACGGCTCTACAGGCTGGGGGAGCTGGCGGTACCGGAGCCGGTGCCGGAGGGACGGGCGAGGTCCGTCGGCCCCGCCGACCGGGACCTGCTGAGGCGCTGGGTCGTGGAGTTCTCCGAGGCGGTCGGAGAACCCGGCTTCATCGCCCCCGACGAGTGGGCCGACGCGCGCATCGCCTACGGCGGCACCACCCTCTGGGAAACCCCCGACGGCACACCCGTCTCCCTGGCCGGGGTCACCCGCCAGGTCGCCGGGCAGATCAGAATCGGCCCCGTCTACACCCCCGCACACCTCCGCGGACGCGGATACGCGGGCGCCGCGACAGCCGAGGCGAGCAGAGCCGCCCGGGCGGCCGGGGCGAAGGAGGTACTCCTCTTCACCGACCTGGCAAACCCGACGAGCAACGCGCTGTACCGGCGGATCGGATACCGGGAGGTTGCCGATTTCGCGGCGTACAGGTTCGGGGGCGAGGGGGGTTGAGCGGGCGAGGTCTCCCGTGGCTCACGGCCACAGCAACTCCCTCGTCCAGCCTTCCGTCTCGTGACGGTACAGCAGGCGTACGTGTCTCCGGTCCGGGTCGCCCTGGAAGAACTCGACCTCCTTCGGGTGGAGCCGGTAGAGCGTCCACGTCGGGGACGGGGCCGTCGGGTTCTCGCGTGCCTGCTCCCACGCTGCCTCCGACGCCTCCCTCAGCTCCTCCACCGACCCCAGGACCTCGCTCTGGCGCCCCGTCAGTGCCGCCGCCAGCGCCCCCGTCGAACGGGCGTGCAGGTCCGCCTGGCTCTCCTCCGACGGCGCCGACGTGACCGGCCCCCGGACCCGGACCTGGCGGCCCAGCACCGGCCAGTAGAAGGCCAGGGCCGCATACGGGTGGACCCTCAGCTGGCCGCCCTTGCTGCTCGTCGCGTGCGTCGCGAAGGCCCAGCCGTCCTCGTCGGCGCCGTGCAGCATCACGATCCGTACGTCCGGGTGGCCGTCCTCGTCCGTCGTCGCCAGCGACATGGTGTGCGGCTCGTACTGGCCCGCCGCCACCGCCTCCGCGAACCATCTCGTGAAGAGCGGGACGGGTGTCGGGGGTGCCGTGTCCGGGTCGAAAGGGGGTAGCTCCGTGACGCCCGGCGCCCATACCCGCAGTGACCTCAGGAGTTCGTGGAGATCCGTTGCTGCCATGGGGTGAGTATTACTCCGGTGCCGCGCACGGCAGGACGAACTGCGCCGTAAGCACCCCGTGCAGCAGCTCCGCGTCCACGAACTCGCCCACCTCGGGCGGCCCGGCCCGCCAGCTCAGCGGATATGTGTTGCCCTCCGGCGCCGGCACCCCGATGTACTCGTCCCGCGTCGACCTCGTGAACCTCCGTACTCCCGGCGGCCAGTCGTGCTCCTCGCTCTCCCCGGGCGCCAGGAGGAAGTACGTCCAGCGGCAGCCGCTCAGCTCGCGGACCACCGGACCCGGCCGGCCGTCCGTCAGCGTCGACAAGTGGTGAAGTACCGCCTCTCCGCGGATCCCGCAGACTCGGATCGCATCGAAATGGATGCCTGCAAGGCGGAGTTGGAGGCCGGTTCGAGGGACCCAGTTCGGGTGCAGTTTGCCCGTCATGACTATGAGGGTCCCGGTGACTGCGTAGCGTCACCAGACGGACGCGGTCCACATTGCCGTTTGCGGGGAGGAAGGTGGTCGTCGTGGGGGCCAACGCTGAGGTTTCCGTGGCTCGGCGCGTGGTGGGGGATCTGCTGCGCATCCACCGGGTGCGGCTCGGCCTCACACAGAAGGAGGCGGCCGAGCGGCTGCATGTCTCCGAGTCGTGCCTCGGGTCGTACGAGCGCGCCGAGCGCATTCCGCCCGTGGAGTTCTTGAAGCACGCGGACGAGGGGCTGGATGCGCGGGGTGCGCTTCTCGCGTGCGTCGAGATGATGGAGAGGGAGAAGTACCCGCCCAAGTTCCTGGGTTGGGTCCGGCTGGAGCGGGAGGCGCGGGTGATCAGTGCGTACGAGACGATGCTGATTCCCGGGCTGCTTCAGACCGAGGCCTATGCGCGGGCGCTGTACGAGTCGCGCGTGCCCGCGTTCGGCGAGGAGGAGATCCAGCGGCACGTCCAGGCCCGACTGGAACGGCAGGCGTTGCTGAGGCGGGAGCCGGCGCCCCGTATCGGCCTGGTGGTCGAGGAGTCGGTGCTGGAGCGGCCGGTGGGCGGGGCGGAGGTGCTCAAGGGCCAGCTCGACCACCTGCTGGAGTGCGCGCGGTCGCTCAGCCATCTGATGCTCCAGGTGATGCCGACCCGGCGGCACACGCACGCCGGACTGAACGGCCCCATGCAGTTGATGGTCACCGAGGAAGGCCAGAGCCTTGTCTACGTGGATGCGCAGGGCTCGGTTACCTTGATCTCCGAGCCATTGCAGGTGACGGATCTCTTCGACCTCTTCGGCATCCTGCGGGCCCAGGCGCTCAACCCTTGGGAGTCCGCGGATCTCATCGGGAGGAAGGCGGCACAGCTGTGAACACGACCGGACTGATCTGGCGCAAGTCGAGCTACAGCAACAACGAGGGCGGCGCCTGCCTCGAAATAGCCACCACCCCCACCGCCATCCACATCCGAGACTCCAAGCACCTCCCCACCCCCGACGCCCCCACCCTCACCGTCACCCCCACCACCTGGACCGCGTTCCTCAAGTGCACCTGATTCCCGACACCCCTTTCCCGGAACTCGGTTTCCCCTTCCAGGTCACCGAAAGTGCCGACGGGCACTGGCTTGCCGTCAGCTGTCACGCCAGCGGCTCGGGCGGTGGCCGTGTCGTCGTGTACCGGCTGAGTGACCTCGCCCTGTGGGAGCAGCTGGAGTTCGAGCACGGTGTGGAGTGCCTGGCCTTCCATCCGAGCCGGCCGGTCCTGGCCCTCGGGACGGAGGAGGGGGACGACGAGTACGAGCGCCAGGGGCAGCTGATCCTCTACGAGCCGGAGACCCGCGTCCGCGCGACCCTGGCCTTCGACGACGTCGGTGTCACCGCCCACCGTTGGACCGACGACGGGCGGAACCTCGAACTCACGCTCTCCGTGCCGGACACGGAGGGCGAGCACGACGGGCTCGATCACTACCTCGCCTGTGTCGTCGACGCCGAGACCCTGACCCCCGGCCCGCGCTCACCCGTCGAGGTCGACTGGAACGCCCCCGAGCGGCTTCCCCGTATCCCCGACGCACGCGCCCATCTCGCAGAGCTGGCCGCCGGTCGCGGCCGCGCCTGGGCCCCGCGTGACGGAGTCACGGTCCTGGAACCCCTGCGTGACGGACGCGTCCTCGCCGTCCTGCGCTCCCGCACCCTCCTGGAGTGCTGGTCGCGGGACGGGGAGCCGCTCTGGTCGGTGCCGGTGCCCGACGAGCACGGGCACGTCGGACGGCAGGTGTACGTGGCTCCGGACCAGGAGACCGCCTGGGTCCCCTACTTCGTGGGGGACAGCGCCGACCGCCGTACGCGGCTGCTGCGCTTCTCCCTCACCGACGGGACCCTGATCGGCAATCGCGAGCTGGACTTCCCCGTCGACATCGTCGACAGGACGGACGGCGCCTGGATCGCCCGCGATTCCCGGGATCTGTTTCCCGGTCCGCAGTGGCCGCCGTACGACAGCGTGGTCTTCACGCCCTCGGGCAGACGGCTGGCCGAGGTCCCGCTGGGGGAGTGCGACGGCTCGTACGGCTTTCGTGTGCGCAGGTCGCCGTATCTCCTGCTGCTGCGGGGGCTCGGTGACAGCCCTCGTCGGGAGCTTCTCGACAAGTGGGTCTCGAAGGTCACGCCGGACGGTGTCGAGTCACTCTTTCCGCTTGCCTGGGACGCCTCCGTCACCGGGTATCTGCGCAGTGGGCCCGCCGTGTACGTGGACGGTGACGCGGGGGTCCACGGTCCCGGCCTCCTGCACGCCTGCCACGGCTCCACGGGGCCGCATGTGCTGCTGAGGGCCCTTCCCGGTGGTGAGGTGCTGTGGGCGCACCGGGCCGATGCGGAGGTCGTGGGGCTCGATGTGCACGCGGGGCTGGTGCATGCCGTGACCCGGGCACGTGAGCTGCTGACCCTGCGCATCGAGGACGGCAAGCAGATCCGCCGCACCCCGACCGCCGTCGGCGGCCATGTCTTCGCGCCCCTGTGCCTGGCGGTGTCGGGGAACGGGCTCGTGATGATCGGCACCGCGGAGGGACGCATCCTCGTGCACGCTCCGTGAGCCGGACCGCTCCGTGAGCCGTGCCGGCGGGCTCAGTCCTGGCCCAGCACCACCGTTCCCGACGAGCAGAACCAGCCGCCGGTGCCTGAAGCCACCCCCAGCTGCGGCAACGCGCCGCCCGGCCGTCTCACTTGGCGTTCCCCGGCCTCCCCCCGCAGCTGTCGTACCGCCTCCACCAGCAGGAACAGGCCCCGCATCCCGGGATGCTGGGCCGACAGGCCGCCGCCGTCCGTGTTCACCGGCAGCTCCCCTCCCCGCACCAGCAGCCGGCCCTTCTCCACGAACGCCCCGCCCTCTCCCTTTCCGCAGAAACCCAGGTCCTCCAGGGTCACCAGGGTCATGTACGTGAAGGCGTCG
The DNA here is from genome assembly GCF_040654755.1 of Streptomyces sp. NPDC050625. Taxonomy (NCBI): domain Bacteria; kingdom Bacillati; phylum Actinomycetota; class Actinomycetes; order Kitasatosporales; family Streptomycetaceae; genus Streptomyces; species Streptomyces sp. NPDC050625. The sequence goes on along the minus strand of NZ_JBFAIQ010000011.1, from coordinate 81,694 downwards.
TAGATCTCCGCGAAGTCGATCTCCCCGGGGCTCACCCCCGCCCGTTCGAAGGCGAGCCGGCCGCTCACCGCCGCCGGTGTCACCGTGAAGTCGGGCCACTCGGACATCGCGGCGTGGGAGACGTGCTCCCCGGTGCCGAGCACCCACACCGGCGGGGTCCGGCAGTCCCGTACGTATTCCTCCGCCGCCAGCAGCACCGCCGCGCCGCCGTCGGAGCGTATGCAGCAGTGCAGCTTGGTGAAGGGGTCGGCGATCAGCTCGCCGGCGAGGACATCGTCGGTGGTGACCGGGTCGCGGTACATGGCGTCCGGGTTCAGGGCCGCGTTGGCCCTGGCCTGCACGGCCACCTCCGCGAGCTGCTCGATCGTCGTGCCGTACTCGATCATGTGGCGGCGGGCCGCCATCGCGTACTTGGCGATCAGCGTGTGGCCGTACGGGACCTCGAACTGGAGCGGTCCCCGGGCGCCGAAGGACAGGTTTCCCGTGCGGCGGCCCGCCCGGATGTCCGCGCGGGCCGTCGAGCCGTAGGCCAGCAGGACGGCGTTCGCGTGGCCCGCCGCTATCGCGTCCGCCGCGTGCGCCGCCATTACCTCCCAGGTCGAGCCGCCCACGGAGGTGGAGTCGACCCAGGTGGGGCGCAGACCCAGATACTCGGCCACCTCCACCGGTGCCAGGGTGCCCAGGCCCGCCGAGGCGAAGCCGTCCACATGGGTGCGGTCCAGGCCCGCGTCGGCCAGGGCCCGGCGGGCCGCCTGGGCGTGCAGGGCGTAGGGGGTGGCCTCGTCCACTCGGCCGCAGTCGGAGAGGGCTACGCCCACCACGGCCACGTTCCTGCTGCTCCCTGGTGACATGAATCTGACGGTACATCAGATCCGGTCCGGCGTGGCAGGTGTCGTCTCTCTGGGCATCCCGGCTTCCTCCCCCTAACATGACGGCCCGTCAGATCGGATTGGTCAGATCGGGCGGTCGGACCGGGCCGGAGGGAACAGCCATGGACACGCGCCTCACCGCCGAACAGGACGAGATCCGCCGCGCCCTGCGCGAACTGCTCCACAAACGCTGCGGCCCGGAGGAACTGCGCACCGCCCTCGACACCGACGCCGGACACGACCCCGTCCTGTGGACGGCCCTCGCCGACCAGCTCGGCCTGCCGGGGCTGGCCCTCCCCGAGGCATACGGCGGGGTCGGCTGCTCGGCCACCGAACTCGCCCTCGCCTGCGAGGAGACGGGCCGCGCGCTGGCCCCGACCCCGTTGCTCGCCACCTCCGTGCTCGCCGCGCCGCTGATCCTCGCCCTCGGGACCGACGCCCAGCGCGCCGGCCTGCTGCCCCGGCTCGCCTCGGGCGCGCTCACCGCCGCCCTCGCCGTGCCCGGCAACGCCCTCGCCTCCGTACTCACCCTGACCGGCGACAACGACGGGGAGTGGGCCGGCGGCGGCCGTGCGGGGGGTGTGCAGGCGATCCGGGCGGGGGACGGGTGGCGGCTGTACGGGGAGGTCACGCAGGTGCTCGACGGGCACAGCGCCGGGCTGCTGGTCGTGGCCGCCCACACCGGGGGGTTCGCCCGGTCGCGGACCTTGCTCTTCCTGGTGGACGGGGACGCGGCGGGTGTGGTGCGGACCCGGCAGACCGCCCTCGACGCCACCCGGCCGCAGGGGCGCGTACAACTGCGCAACGTCGAGGCCCGGTTGCTGGGGTCGGCCGACGCCGACGTGCTCGGCGCCCTCTCCGCCCTCGGTGACACCGCCGCCGCGGTGCTCGCCGCCGAGGCCGTCGGGGCCGCCGGCCGGGCACTGGAGCGGACCGTCGAGTACGTGAAGCAGCGGGAGCAGTTCGGGCGGCTGATCGGGTCCTTCCAGGCGGTCAAGCACCGGCTGGCCGATGTGTACGTGCAGGTGCAGGCTGCGCGCTCGGCCGCCTACTACGCGGCCTGGGCCACGGCCGTCCGAGGGGGCGAGCGGGTGGGCGGGCTCGCTCTCGCGCAGGCACTGGAGGCGCTGCGGACGGCCGCCGGTGAGGGGATCCAGCTGCACGGCGGGATCGGGTTCACCTGGGAGCACGAGGCCCATCTCTATTTCAAGCGGGCCGCGGGGGACGAGCTGCTGTTCGGGCCGGTCCACCGGCTGCGCGCCCGCGCGGCCGACTCGGCGCGGCTCTTCGAGCGGGCGGAGGTGGCGGTCTGATGGCCGGTCTGGGTGTGCGCCTGGTGCAGAAGGTGTCCTCCACCCGGGGCTTCGCGAAGGTCGCCCCGCATGTCGTTCCCGCGCTCGACCGGGCCGTGCACCGGGTCACCCGGGGCAAGGTGCTGCTCAGCGCGCAGCTGCTGCCCGGTGTCGTGCTGACGTCCACCGGTGCCCGCAGCGGGCTGCCGCGCCGTACGCCGCTGGCCTGTATGCCCGAGGAGGGCGGGCGCGGCTGGATCCTCGTCGGGTCCAACTTCGGGCGGACCGACCATCCCGCCTGGACCCACAATCTGCTCGCGCATCCCGATGCCACGGTGAGCTGGAAGGGTGAGGACATTCCCGTCACGGCCCGGCTCCTTGCGGGGGAGGAGCGGGCGGCGGTCTGGAAGGCGCTGCTGGTGTTCTGGCCGCCCTATGCGACGTACCAGGCACGGGTGGCGCGGGAGATCCGGATCTTCAGGATCGTACGGAGGTAGTCCTCACAGCGTCGCCAGCCGTTCCACCAGCAGGAACGCGCCGATTCCGAGCATCGCCGCCCCCGAGGTGCGGGTCACCGCGCGGGCGGCCGTGGGGCGGGCGGAGAGCAGGACGCGGGAGAGGACGCCGACGGTCAGGTAAACGGCGGCGCAGCAGGCCATGTGGAGGAGGCCCAGGGCGGCCGTCTGGGCCGGTACGGGCAGGTGGGCGCCCCTGAGGGTGAGGAACTGGGGGAGGACGGAGAGGTAGAGCAGCAGGCCCTTGGGGTTGAGACCGCTGATCGTGGCGCCGCGCAGGAAGACGCGGGAGGTGCGGGTGTCCGGCGCGTCCGCCGTTGCCGCCTCGGGCGCCGCCGGCCTGCGCAGTACGCCCCAGCCCAGCCGGACCAGGTACCCGGCGCCGGCCACGGTGAGGGCCGTGAGCAGCTGGGGCGAACCCGCGACCAGGACGGCGAGGCCCGCGGCGGCCAGCGTCGTGTGCAGCGCGTACCCGGCGACCAGGCCGGACACCGCGCTCAGCACCGAGCGGCCGCGCAGGCCCGCCGCGATCACATAGGCCCAGTCGGCGCCCGGCACACAGACCAGCAGCAGGTCCAGGGCCAGGAAAGAAATCAACGCTCCCGCATCCATGGCAGGGACATTAGGCGTGAATGACCCAAAGGTGTTGCTGAAATTTGCCCATGATCGCGAGTTCTGAGCAAATATCTTCTTCATGGACGATGTGGATCAGAAAATCCTTGCCGAGCTTCAGCAGGACGGGCGGCTGACCGTGACCGAGCTGGCCGCGCGTGTGCGGCTGAGCGTCTCGCCGTGCCACCGGCGGCTGCGGGAGCTGGAGCGGTCGGGGGCCATTCAGGGGTACCGGGCGGTGGTGGACCCGGCCGCCCTCGGGCTGAACTTCGAGGCGCTGGTCTTCGTGTCCATGCGGCAGGAGGACCGGGACACGGTCGCCGAGTTCGAGCGGGCGGTGAGCGAGGTGGAGTACGTGCTCGACGCGCAGCGGCTGTTCGGCGAGCCGGACTATCTGCTGCGGGTGGCCACCGCCGACCTCGCCGCCTTCCAGCGGCTGTACGACGAGCGGCTGGCGACGCTGCCGGGCGTGCAGCGGCTGACGTCCACGCTGGTGATGAAGCACGTGGTGCGCGACCGGCCGCTGCCCGCTTAGAAAGAACGGGGCGCAGCGCAACGGGCGGCAGCTCACCTCTGTGAACTACCGCCCGCCAGACAGGACGTGGGGCCGTGGAATGTGGTCCGCCGGCGCGCGGGGCTACTTCGCCGGCTTCTTGCCGGTCACGCCCAGGTGTACCAACAGCGCCAGGTTCGGCTTGAGTTCGGCCTGTTTGACGCCCCAGGTCTGGAAACCCTTCTGGTGCGCGGCCACCGCCGCGAGCATCGCGACCAGCGAGCCCGCGATCGCCGCCGGGTTCACGTCCTTGTCGATCCTGCCCTTGGACTGGAGTTCGGCAATGGATTCCGAAAGGGAGTCGTTCACCGAATTCAGGATCTTCATGCGGATCTTGTAGAACCGCTTGTCCCCTTCGGCCGCGCCGAGGTCGACGACGCGCAGGATCGCGTCGTTCCTGCGCCAGAACTCCAGGAATCCGTCGACGAGTTCCTGGGCGGTCTGCCAGCCCGCCTTGCCGACCCAGGAACGCCCTTCGAGCAGCGCGGTCAACCCGGCGCCCTCGGCGGCCATTTGCTCGGCGATCTCCAGGACGGCGCCTTCGACGTCCGGGAAGTACTGGTAGAAGGTCGCGGGCGAAGTGCCCGCCTTCCGGGCGACATCGATGACCTTGACGTCCCGGTAAGGGGAGGAGCTGAGCATCTCGCTGAGGCAGTCGAGCAGCTTCTGCCGGGTCGCCTGCCCACGTCGGCCGGCCACGCGGCCGTCGACGGTACGCACTTGTCCTGTCATGCCGTCAGCTTACCGAGGGGTGATGGGAGCGCGATTCGGCCGACTGCAAATGGGGTGCATGGGGGTGTGGAGAGTGGTGTGCCTGGTCTGCGGGGTGCGCGTGGCGCCGCTACTTTGGCGGCATGGCCGAAAACAGGGCATCGGTGTACGGAGAGGGCGTCCCGTGCTGGGTGGACGCGCAGCTTCCCGACGTGGAGGCGGGAAAGCGGTTCTACGGTGAGCTTTTCGGGTGGACCTTCGAGGAGGGCGCCACGGCGTACGACTCCGCCGTATGGGCCCGCAAGGACGGCTCGCCCGTCGCCACGCTCGCGCACAAGACGGACGGCCGTATGCCCACCGTCTGGACGGTGTACTTCGCGACGCCGAACGTGCAGGCGCTGTGCCGGCGGATCCTCGCGGCCGGCGGCCGGGTGGTCACGGCTCCGACGCCGGTCGACGACCTGGGTACGGCCGCCCTCGCCACCGACCCCGAGGGCGCCGTCTTCGGGCTGTGGCAGCCGGGCAGCCACCCCGGGTTCGGGGAGCGGCACTCCCCGGGCACCTTCGGCTGGGTCCAGCTGTACACGCGGGACACCGGGGCGGCCAACGACTTCTACGCCGACCTCTTCCACGACGCCCTGTTCGGCCCGGACACCGAGCCCGACTTCGGCCGCGCTCCGGTCTCCGACGTCTTCCCGGCCGAGATGCCGCCGCACTTCCTCGTCCACTTCGGGGTGGAGGACATGGAGGACTCGGTGGAGGCGGTGCGGCGGCTCGGCGGGCGGGTGCAGGCTCCGCCATTCGAGACGTCGTACGGCACAGTGACGGTCGTCACCGACAATCAGGGGGCGTCGTTCGCGCTGTTGCGGCGCTGAAATGTCTCACTTACCACGAGACACCCCGATTTATCACCGGGTTCGCAACCTGCGCCCGGGCCAGGAAGAATCGGGGTGCGTGCCGCCACGGCGGTGCGGTGGTGAGACGCTGCACGGGGTCGCGTACATATGTGGGTGACGCGGCCCGTACGGGGAGGTGGCAGGCAAGTGGTGGATCAGCTGACGCAGCACGACCCACGGCGGATCGGGCCGTTCGAGGTGCTGGGACGGCTGGGTGCCGGCGGTATGGGGCTCGTCTATCTCGCGCGCTCGGCGTCCGGCCGGCGCGTGGCGATCAAGACGGTCCGGACCGAGCTCGCCGAGGACCAGCTGTTCCGCGTCCGCTTCACACGTGAGGTGGAGGCGGCCCGCGCGGTCTCCGGCTTCTACACGGCCGCGGTCGTGGACGCCGACCCGCGCGCCGCCGTGCCCTGGCTGGCCACCGCGTACGTGCCTGCGCCCTCCCTCGAAGAAATAGTGAACGACTGCGGGCCGCTCCCGGCCCAGGCGGTGCGCTGGCTGGCGGCGGGCGTGGCGGAGGCCCTGCAGTCCATCCACGGCGCCGGGCTGGTCCACCGGGACCTCAAGCCCTCCAATGTGCTCGTCGTCGAGGACGGTCCCCGCGTCATCGACTTCGGTATCGCGTCCGGTGTTTCGAACACCCGTTTGACGATGACGAACGTGGCCGTCGGTACACCCGCCTACATGTCTCCCGAGCAGGCGAAGGACTCCCGCAGCGTCACCGGTGCGAGCGATGTCTTCTCGCTCGGCTCGATGCTGGTGTTCGCCGCCACCGGACACCCGCCCTTCCACGGCGCCAACCCCGTCGAGACCGTCTTCATGCTGCTGCGCGAGGGCCCCGACCTGGAGGGGCTCCCGGACGAGCTGCGCCCGCTGATCGAGTCCCTGATGCAGATGGAGGCCACCGGCCGGCCCAACCCCGCCGACCTCCAGGCCCAGCTCGCCCCCCACCTCTTCGGCTCCGGCTCCGACGACAGCGGTACGGCGTCGGCGTGGCTGCCCGAGAAGGCGGTCGCAATGATCGAGTCCCGCCGCGGCGGCCGCCCGGCGGCCAAGCCCGCGCCCGCCGGCCCGCGCAGCGGCGGCCGGGCCGCACCCGCCCTGCCCGGCGGACCCGGGGTGCCGCCCCCGCCGCCGCACGACCCGGTGATCGCGGCCCCGCCCGTCCCGGTCGGCGCGCCCGCCGGCGGCCCCGACGCCGGTCCCGTCCGGCTGGCCGGCGCCAAGGTGCCCATCGGCCCAGGCCCGCGAGTCGCCGACGCCCGCGCCGCCGCCGTCAAGGCACCCCCGCCGGAGGCCGGCCTGGTCGCCAACTGGTCCCGCCCCCGCCCCGGCGTCAACGGCGCCGACCCCGCCGTACCGGCGCCCCCGGTTGTACCCCCGGAGACGGCGTCCGGCTGGCGCCCCTGGCGCTTCCGCATGTCCAACGACGTCTGGGGCACCCCGTCCGTCGACGGCGACCTCGTCTACGTCACCTCCTTCGAGGTGCACGCCCTGGACGTGGCCACCGGCCGCCGCCGCTTCAAGACCCGCGACGTGGCCTGGTCGATGGCGGTCGCGGACGGCCGTATCCACGCCTCCGACGGCCCCACCCTGTTCGCCCTGGAGGCCCGCGAGGGCGCCGATCTGTGGCGGCTGTCCACCGAGGCCTGGGTGTACTCGCTGCACGCCGACCGCGGCACGGTCGTCACCGGCACCCGCGGCGGCGGCGTGCAGGCCTGGGAGGCCTCGAACGGGCAGAAACTCTGGGAGATCACCGGCTGCCAGACCGACTTCGAGTCCCCCGAGGCCGGACCCGCCGTCCACGACGGCACGGTCTACGTCTGGCAGGACGCCCGGCTGCGCGCCCTGGAGGCCCGCACCGGCGAGGAGCGCTGGTCGTACCCGATCGGCGACGCCGCGTCCTGCGGCGGGGTCCCGGTCCGGCTCACCCATGCGTCCGACGGCTACCTCTATGTCTCGGCCGGTTCCAGAGTCCTGGCCATAGAAGTGGCGAGCGGCATGGTGCGCTGGCACTTCGAGGCCCCCGCGGTCTTCCTCTGCGCACCCACCTTCGTCCCCGGCCCCGCGGTCACCGGCGGCGGCATCTACCTCGCCGACTACCTCGGCACGGTCTACGCCCTCGACGCCACCGACGGCCGCGACCGCTGGCGCATCGCCACCGAGTCCCGCGCCTCCATCGAACCGGTCCTGGTGGCCGCGGGCCATGTCCACGTCGGCAGCGGCAAGGGCCTGTACACGCTGGACGCGGTCACCGGCACGCCCAAGTGGCGCTTCCAGTCGGGCGGCGACATCGTGGGCGCCCCCGCGGTCGCCGAGGGCCGCATCCACTTCGGCTCCACCGACCACCTGCTCTACACCCTGAAGGCCGACGACGGCCGGCTGCGGTGGAAGCTGGCGACCGGCGGCGAGATCACCGGATCGCCCGTCGTGAAGGACGGGGTCGTGTACGCGTGCAGCAAGGACCGCTGCGTCTACGCCCTGGACGCGGAGAAGGGGACGGGCACCGCCCGTACGACGTAGCCGGCGAGGGCACGTTCGCCGTCGCCGTCACGTCGACCCTTGCGACCTGGAAGCGGCCGGGAAACGGCCTGGAAAGCGGCCTGGAAGCGGCCGCACCGGCCGGCCCGCGCGTCACCGCGTTCGGAAACCGCCGGGCCGCCGGTCTGCGAACAGCTCCGCCTGCCGATCGCCCGGCAGATTCCCCAGCGCGATCAGATGCGGGGCCTGCGCGAACCCACGTTCCCGGGCCGCCTCCTTGGCGGCCCACAGCGCCCGCACCGTGCCCTGCACGGCCTCGGCGGGATACCCGGCGATGACGGTCGCGCACCGCACGGCAGCGGCCAACGCGCCACCAGGCTCGGTGAGTTCGGAGACAAGCCCGATGGCATACGCCCGCTCGGCCCCGATCCGCTCGGCGTTGCCCATCAGCACCATCCGCGCGACTTCCCCGTACGGCATGCGCTGCGCCATCAGCACGGACTCGTACGCGCTGACCATGCCGTACGTCGTGTGCGGATCGAAGAACGACGCACTGGTGTCGGCAACGACGAAGTCCGACTCCCCGAGCAGATAGAAGGCACCCCCGCAGGCCATCCCGCGCACGGCGGCGACGACGGGCTTCCACAGGTCGTTCGTCTTCGGCCCGATGGCGATCAGCGGATCGTCCTGCATGTACGGCGACGAGGGCTGCGGCACGACGGCGTCCCGGTCCAGCCCCGTACTGAAGGCCCGCTCCCCGGCACCGGTGAGCACCACGGCCCGCACGGAGTCGTCGAACCGCAACGCCCGCCACGTGTCCCCGAGTTCGGCGGCCATGACGAGGTCGATGGCATTGAGCCTCCGGGGCCGGTCGAGGGTGACGACGGCAACGCCGGTGTCCTTGTCGGTGGTGACCCGGAGGGTGCCGCTCATGGCCGCTCCAGGACCCACTGCGGAAGACCACTCCCGGGCTCGAAGACGACCTGCACCCGAGCCCCGACCCGAACCCGGCTCTCCGGAACGGAGTTGATGGACGCGCCCGCCCCACTGACGAGATTCCCGACGAGCCGTATCCGGGGCAGCTCGTCGAGCTCGACGAGGATGACGTTGTAGGGCGCCAGCTCCGCGTAGCCGGCCAGCAGCGGCGGATGAGGACGGACGTACGACCAGATGCGCCCCCGCCCGCTCGTCGGCCGCCACTCGCAGGCGAAGGACCGGCAGTGCGGGCAGCAGGGCCGGGGCGGGAAGCGGGGCTCACCGCAGTCGGCGCACGCCTGGACGCGCAGCTCGCCCCGGGCGGCGTACTCCCAGAAGGGGGCGCCGTCGGCATCGGTGACCGGAGACAGCATGGGAGGTCAACTCCTCAGCAGCAGAGCGGACGTGGGAACTCCCTCGCCTGCCGTGACCAGGCAGGTGGAGGCGCCCGGGACCTGGGCGGTGCTGGTTCCGCGCAGTTGCTTCACACCTTCGTTGATGAGGTTGAAGCCATGGACGTACGCCTCGGAGAGCCCGCCTCCCCCCGTGTTGAGGGGCAGCCGCCCGCCGATCTCCAGGGCACCCCCTTCGGTGAACGCCCCGCCCTCTCCCTTCCCGCAGAAGCCGTAGCCCTCCAGCGACAGCGGTATGAGCGGGGTGAACGCGTCGTATATCTGGGCGACGTCCACGTCCTCGGGGGTGAGGTCGGCGTGCTTCCACAGGTGGCGGGCGGCGGTCCAGGCGGGGCCGGTGAGGGGGTCGTCGTTCCAGTAGTTGACCATGCCGTGGTGCTGGGCGGGCAGCCCCTGGGCGGCGGAGTGGACGTACACGGGCGCCCGCCGGCAGTCCCGCGCCCGCTCGGCGGAGACGACCACGCACGCCAACGCCCCGTCCGTCTCCAGGCAGTTGTCGTAGAGACAGAGCGGCTCGCTGATCCAGCGGGCGGTCATGTACATCTCGCGGGTCAGGGGCCGCTCGTACATGATCGCGGCGGGGTTCTGGTTGGCGCGGTTGCGGCAGGCGAGGGCGACGTTGAAGAGATGGTCCCGGGTCGCGCCGTACTCGTGCATATAACGGCGGGCGAGCATGGCGATCTCGTCGGCAGGCCTCAGCAGCCCGAAGGGCCGGGTCCACTGGGCGGGCGTGGGCAGCTGAACGGCGGTGTTTGTCCACGGCCGCGGCCCGCTCCCACGCTTGCGCGAGCGCCAGGCGACGCCGACGGTGGCCTGTCCGCTCGCGATGGCCGCCGCCAGATGCGCGACGGTGGCACAGGAGCCGCCCCCTCCGTACCCGACCTTGCTGAAGAAGGTCAGATCCCCGAGCCCGAGGGCCTTGGCGAGCTCGACCTCGTCCGTCTCCTCCATGGTGAAGGAGGCGAGCGCGTCGACCTCTCCGGGGTCGATCCCGGCGTCGTCGAGGGCGGCGAGGACGGCACGGCAGGCGAGGGTCCGCTCGTCCTCGGGGAGGTGCTTGGCGAAGGCGGTCTGTCCGATGCCGACGATGGCGGTGGTGTCTTTGATCCCCGATGCGCCAGACCCTCCTGATCGTCTTGCTCCTCCTGCTCCTCCCGATCCACCAGCCATGCTGCGCACACCTCCGGGGCGGTCACCGTCTGCTGACAGGGCGTCAGGCTACAGCTAATCTGACGGACAGTCAGCTATACGTGGGGAGGCCGGTTGTGCGCGGTGACGTGGAATGGGGCAGCATCCCTGGCCTGGTGCGGTCGGCGGCGGAGCAGCACGCGGACGCCGAGGCGGTGGTGGACGGCCGTACGAGGATCTCCTACGCGGAGTTGGGCGCGCGGGTGGAACGCGCGGCGGCGGCCTGCATCGCGAGCGGGCTGGAGGTGGGCGACCGGGTGGCCGTCTGGGCCCCCAACTCCCTCGACTGGATCGTCTCGGCGCTGGGAGCGGTCTCGGCGGGCGCGGTCCTGGTCCCCCTCAACACCCGCTTCAAGGGCACGGAGGCGGCGGACGTACTGCGGCGCAGCGGAACCCGGCTCCTGTTCGTGACGGGAACGTTCCTGGGGACGTCGTATGTGGCTTCGCTGAGGAGGGCGGCGGGTGAAGGGGCTGGGGATGGGGATGGGGATGGGGATGGGGATGGGGATGCAGATGGGCTTGCCGGGCCCTTGCCGGGGCTGCCGGCCCTGGAACAGGTGGTGGTCCTCTCGGACGACGCACCGGCCGACTTCCGGACGTGGAAGGACTTCCTGGCGGCCGGGGAGGGCGTGGGAGGGGCGGAGGTACGACGCCGGGCGGGCGAACTGAACGGCTCATCGCTCTCGGACATCATCTTCACGTCGGGTACGACGGGCCGGCCGAAGGGCGCGATGATCACGCATGCGCAGACGCTGCGGGCGTACGAGGTGTGGGCGGACCTGGCGGGTCTGATCAGGGGCGACCGCTACCTCATCGTGAACCCCTTCTTCCACACCTTCGGCTACAAGGCGGGCATGATCGCGTGCCTGATGCGGGGCGCGACGATGATCCCGCAGCCGGTGTTCAACGTGGACACGGTGCTGGCGAACATCGCGGCGGAGCGGGTGTCGGTCCTGCCCGGCCCACCCACCCTGCACCAGTCCCTCCTGGACCACCCGGCCCGGGACGCCCACGACCTGTCGGCGCTGCGCCTGGTGGTGACGGGCGCGGCGGTGGTGCCGTTGCGGCTGGTGGAACGCCTGCGGGGCGAACTGGGCGTGGACACGGTGCTGACGGCGTACGGCTTGTCCGAGGCAAGCGGCATAGTCACGATGTGCCGCCGAGGGGACGACCCGACGGTGATCGCGTCGACGTCGGGCCGGGCGATACCGGGCACGGAGGTGAAGGTCGTGGACGCCGAGGGCAAGGGGGTGCCTCGCGGCGTTCCCGGGGAGGTCCTGGTCCGGGGCTTCAACGTCATGCGGGGCTACTACGAGGACGTGACAGCGACGACGGAGACGATGACGCCGGACGGCTGGCTGCGCACGGGCGACGTGGGAGTCCTGGACGAGGCGGACAACCTGCGCATCACGGACCGTATCAAGGACATGTTCATAGTCGGCGGCTTCAACGCGTACCCGGCGGAGATCGAACAACTCCTGGGCCTGCACCCGGACGTGGCGGACGTAGCGGTGATCGGCGTCCCGGACACCCGTCTGGGCGAGGTCGGCAAGGCGTTCGTGGTACGCAGACCGGGCGCCGTGCTCACCGGGGACGACCTGATCGCCTGGTCCCGCCGCGAGATGGCCAACTACAAGGTCCCGAGGGCGGTGGAGTTCGTGGGGGAGTTGCCGCGGAATGCCGGGGGGAAGGTGGTGAAGGGGGAGTTGCGGGGGCGGTGAGGAGGGGCGCGGGGGTGGTAAGGGGGGCGGCGCGGGCGCTGGGGGCGAGGGAACTGGTGGCTGGGGGCTGGGGGGGGGCAAGCTGTCCGGCTGTTGCCCCGATGAGTTGCCGGTGGCTCACCACCAGCCGGGGTTCAAGGAGTTGCGTCGCCCGAAGCCGAGTGAGGAGGTCCAGGTCCCGCCCGGGCTCGACCCAGGCGCCGAGCCGGAGCAGGGTCCAGCCCTCGCCGCGCAGCGCCCGCGTGAGGCTCCGCCGGGGCCAGTCGGCCTCGACGGCTCGTGCGGTGATGAGGATGCCCCTCACCGCCAGCGTCCTTAAGTCCTTTCCCTCCACCCGGCCAAGATCGCAGAATCCGCGATCCGCCGCTTTGCCCCTGTGGATAACCCGGTGCCGTCAGCCCTTCAGGGTGGCGACGAACGTGGCCCAGGCGGACGGGCGGAAGAGCAGTACGGGGCCGTCCTGGGCCCTCTTCGAGTCACGGACGGGGATCACCATGCCGGGGTGAGCGATCGAGACTTCGACGCACTCGCCGCCGCTCCCGTTGCTGTAGCTGCTCTTGCGCCACTGGGCGGTGCTCAGGTCAATCCCGGTGCTTGCCATCTCGGTAGTCCTCTGCCGCTTGTTCGACCATGGCCAGGGACGCCTCTGGCGGGAGTGCCGCGGCCCTGAGCAGATCGTACGACCTGCGGTAGTCCTTCACGAGCGCTGGATAGTCGATGAGTTGGCCATTGTGGAGGCCCTCGGTGTAGGCCACCGGTGGGGCATCCGGGAAGGTCATGACCCGCATCATGCCCATCATGAACGGGTGGGCGTGCGCCGCTTCCGGCAGGATCTGCAGAACGCCCTGCGTGGAGCGGATCACGTGAGCGATGTGCTCCAGTTGTACGGCCATCTCGGTCGACGGCAGGAGCGGCTTGCGCACGAGGGACTCATGCAGGACCGCCCAGAACGACGGCTGCTCTTCGTGTTTCCAGATCTCCGCGCGCTTCAACCGTGCCTGGACCTGCTTGTCGACCGTCTCGGGCGGCAACCATGGGAGTGACGTGCGAACGACAGCCTTGGCGTAGGCCTGGGTTTGCAACAGCCCAGGCACAAGCATCGGCGCCCAGTCCTCAATGGACTCCGCATGCTGCTCCATCTCCGCCACATCTGCGAAGTACTCCGCATGCCCCGACTGCCGTGCCCTGCGCGCATCTTCACAACGCCGCTCGAAAAAGCCGTCCGTCCCCAGCACCTTGTCGACGTGCCGTGCCAAATCCAGGGGCATGCGCCGCTCACCCCGTTCGATCTGGCTCAGGAACGGGACGCCTCGGAAGCTTCCCTCCGCCAGTTGTTCGAGCGTGAGGCCGGCCAGCTCTCGCTGGTAGCGCAACTCGGCGCCGTAGAAGGAGGGGACGTTCGCCGAGGCGTCGGGGTCTTTGCGTGGGGGCACAACTCATCACCGCCGTTTGCCAGATGCGTTTGCGCAGCCGAAACGGCTTCAACGTTACGCGGCTCGACGTCATGGTGTGACTGATCCGTCACAGAACGCACTGGAAGGTGTAAGCGACCGTGCCCCCACAGCCGTCCTCCCCTGGTTCCGGCGTCTACGACACGACCCTCTGCGTGGAGGGACTGCGCGACGCCCTCGCCGCCCACGGCATCAAGCTGCCCTCGCTCCGAGTGGACCTGCCGAGCTTCGCGGCGGCGTCTCAGGCTTCCGCGGGCCTGGTCGCGCTCGGCAACTGCAACACCGCGACCGCGCGCAAGCTCACCGCGGCGTTGTCGTGGGGTGACGGCCGGGTGCCGAGTCCGCCGCCCCTGGACCTGGATCTCCTCGCCGTACCCGAGGCGGTGCCGGGCCTGCGCCGTACGGTACGCCGGTATCTCGGCGCCCCCTGTTCCGGCGTCCAGCTCTGCGTCACCGAGCTCGTCAGCAATGTCATCCGGCATGTGGGGGTGGGCACCCTCGTCCGCGTACGGGTGGCCCGCATGGACGGTGACGGCATTCGCGTCGAGGTCTCGGACCCGGCCGGGCGAGCCCTTCCCGTCTCTCTGCCGGCCACGCCTGACGATGAGACGGGACGCGGCCTGACCCTGCTGGATGCGGTGACGGTGCGGTGGGGAGTGGAGCAGGGGGCGGTGGGCAAGACCGTGTGGTGCGAGTTGGCGGAAGCCGAGTGAGTGGCGGGTCCTGCGGCCGACCTGCCTTGGAGGGGTTGGGTCCTGCCCCTGGACGCACCTCGGCCGCGGCGGCCTCCCCTCCGCACCGCCGCGGCCGATCCCCCTTGGGGCGAGGCTTACTTGCCGTTGAGGTCCAGGGCGGGCGGCACGGGCGCGTGGTTCTCGAGAGTGGTGATCTCCTCGTCGGTCGAGGGGGTGGACGTCTGGGTGTCCTTTGCCGTGGTGGCTGTCGTGTCGAGCGCCGGCGGCATGGGCGCGTGGTTCTCCATCGTGGTGACGTCCGTCGTCTGCTTCTCGCTGCTGCTCATGTTCAGGCTCCCCCTGGGAGTGATGTTCAAGTGGTGAGATGCCTCTGTCCGGCGACTCCCCCGAGTATCGCCGGACAGAGGACATGAGCCGGACCCACCCCCCGTGGGCTCGGTACGGCCCTCATGTCCCCCGACACGACGAACCGTTGAGTCGACTTTGTCAGGTGGTCATAAACGTTCGATGAACGCCGACGGCGGCGAGCTCACGGTGCGTCCAGAGGCGCCAGCAGGAGGCGTACTTCGGAGGCCTCGGGTGCTCCCGACTGTTCCAGGAGGAGCAGGGCCTCGTGCCAGCAGGCCCGTGCCCGGTCCAACTGGCCCAGTGCGTGCAGGCTCTTGCCCAGCGTGTTCAGCACGCTGCCTCGGATTAAATCACCGCCGATGAATCCGATGGCCAGAGCCTGCTCGGCGTGTTGGGCCGCCTGGGCCGGGTGCCGAGCGGCCAGGTGAAGCTGTGCGATGCGGAAGTGCGCCGTCCCCTCCCACAGTCGTTGCCGGTTGTTCCCGAACATCACCAGTGCATCGGTCAGTTGCACGAGCCCCTCGGACAGGCGTCCGGCTTGGATGAGTGCGACGCCGAGGGCGTAGCGGCCATTTGCGAGGCGCAGAGTAAGGCCGAGCTGCTGAAAGATGTTGACGCCCTGCTGCGCCAGAGTGACCGCGTCGGACGTGCGGTTCATGCGCTCGTAGAGCCGCGACAGGTTGCAGAGCGCGCTGGCCTCACCAGGCCGGTTCCCGTCCGCTCGATAACCGTCCCTGGCCGTGGTGAGGAACTCCTCGGCCTCTTCGTAACGGCCCTGACTGAGAGCGATGATCCCCCGGTCGGTGGAGGCCCAGCTGATGGGTGCGGCGTCTCCCGCTGCGGCGGCCAGCGCGACGGCACGGCGAGCCTCTTCGTCCGCCTCGGAGTAGCGTCCGGCGGCCAGGTGAACATTGGAGAGCGCCGTCCGGGCACGGCTTTCCGCTCGGACATCGGTGTCTTCCTGCGCGGCGTCCCGCAGGGCCACGGCTGCCGATTCGTATTGCTTCGCGTTCGCTCCCGACTCCGCCAGATCCTTCGCGGCCCACAGCAGATCAACGGCTCGACCGAGCCCGCTGCCGGTCGTCTGCTGCCTGGCACAGGCCAGTAGGCACTGAGCCTCCGCGAAGAGCCAGTCGAGGGCTTCCGCCCGCCCCGTGAACGAAAGGCCCCTGTAGGACGTCGGCGCCAAGTGGACGACCATGCGGTCCCCAGGCCGCTCGATCGCGTAAACCCCCGCCGCCGTCGCCAGATAGAAGTCCAGCAACCGCGACATCGCCGCGTCCCGCTCACTCGCCGGCTGCTCGTCCCTCTCCGCGCAAGCACGCGCGTAGAGCCGGACCAGATCATGGAAGCGGTACCGGCCGGGCGCCGCCGATTCCAGCAGTGAGGTGTCGACCAAGGCCTCCAGGAGGTCCTCCGTCTCCTCCAGCGGGAGGTCCAGGACCGCCGCAGCCGCCGCCAGTGACATGTCCGGGCCGTCGGCCAGGCCCAGCAGGCGGAACGCGCGGGACTGGGCCGGCTCCAACTGGCCGTAGCCCAGTTCGAACGTTGCCTTGACCGCCAGGTCGCCCGCCTGGAGTTCGTCCAGCCGGCGCCGTTCGTCCGCGAGCTTGGCCGCCAGGACCGAGACCGTCCAGGTGCGGCGGGCCGCCAGGCGGGAGGCGGCGATGCGGATCGCCAGCGGCAGGAAGCCGCACGCCGCCACCACGTCCAGGGCGGCCTCGCGCTCGGACCTCACCCTTTCCTCGCCCACGATCTTCGTGAAGAGGGACAGCGCCTCGTCCGGGGACATCACGTCCAGGTCCACGAGGTGGGCGCCCGCCAGGTCCACCATCCGCACGCGTGACGTCACCAGCGCCGCGCAGCCCTCGGTGCCCGGCAGCAGTGGCCGTACCTGTGCCGCGTCCTTCGCGTTGTCGAGGAGGACCAGGACCCGGCGGCCGTCCAGCACCGAGCGGTACAGCGCCGCCCGCTCCGCCAGCGAGTCGGGGATGGAGGAGTCCGGGGTGCCCAGTGCGCGCAGGAACGATCCCAGTACCGTCTCCGGCTCCGCCGCCCTCGCGCCCGCGCCCTGTAGGTCGACGTACAACTGCCCGTCGGGGAAGGCGGAACGCGCCTGGTGCGCCACATGCACCGCCAGCGTCGTCTTGCCCACGCCCCCGATCCCCGCCAGCGCCGATACGGCCATCACCCGGCCCTCGGCCGACGCCAGCACCTCGCTCAGCTCGGAGACGAAGGAGGCGCGGCCGGTGAAGTCGGGGACGGTCGCGGGGAGCTGGGCGGGCCGTACCGGGACCGCCGCGGGCTCGGCCACCGGAGCGGAGGGTTCCGCGAGGGCCGGGTCCGCCTGGAGGATCCGCTGCTGGAGTTCCTTCAGGCCGGAGCGCGGGTCGACGCCCAGCTCCTCCGCCAGCAGGCGGCGCGTGTCCGCGTACACCGCCAGTGCCTCCGCCTGGCGCCCGCTGCGGTACAGCGCCAGCATCAGCAGCTCGCGCAGGCGCTCGCGGAGCGGGTGCGCCGCCGTCAGTGCCGTCAGCTCCGACACCGCCTCCGCGTGGCAGCCCTGCTCCAGGTCCATGTCCAGGCGGGATTCGAGGAGTTGGAGCCGCCACTCCTCCAGGCGGACGCGCTGGGTGTCCGCGTACGGGCCGGGTACGCCGGCCAGGGGTTCGCCGTCCCACAGCCCCAGCGCCTGGTTCAGTACGTGCCGCGCATGGCACAGATCCCCCGCGCCGCGCGCCTTCTCCGCGTCCGCCGCCAGGTCCTGGGCCGCCGCCAGGTCCAGCGCGCCCTCGCCCAGGTCACGGACCGCGTAGCCGCCGGACTCGCTCACCAGGACCCCGGGGTCCAGCACCTTGCGCAGCCGTGAGGCGTACGTCCGTACCGCCGCCAGTGCCTGCGAGGGCGGCTCGGCGCCCCACAGGGCGTCGATCAGCTCGGCCGCGGTCGCCGTCCTGCCCTCGCGCAGCAACAGGGCGGCGAGCAGCGCCCGCTGCTGGGGTGAGCCGGTGTTGAGCGGCTCCTCGCCGCGCCAGGCGCGCACCGGACCGAGCACGCTGAAGCGCAGCGCGGCCGGCTCCTCCAAGGAGCCGGGGCGCCGCTGCTCCGGTACCCGCGGTACACCGTCCATGCCCGTCCCCCTAGACATCCCGAACCACTCCGTCAGTTTGCCTTGTTCATGGCGGATGCGTCAGCCGTGCGAGACGCCGATCACAGCCCGGCTCACGGGAGTCCACAAGCCCCTCACAAGCTCTCCGCACAGTTCCGCACACACCTCACCATCACGGACGCCCGCACGGTAGCTGACGGGTCGTCAGATCGGCGCTACCGTGAGCGCCATGGACACCCGGACAGAACTGCCGGAGATCATCTCCGTCGACGACCACACCGTGGAGCCCGCGAACGTCTGGCAGGACCGGCTGCCGGCCAAGTACCGGGACACCGGGCCGCGCATCGTCCGCGCCCCGCTCAAGGACATGTCCTTCCTGGGCGGGCGGTTCAAGCCCGTGATGGGAAAGCAGGGGGACGACGGGCCCATCGGCGACTGGTGGGTCTATGAAGACCTGCACCGGCCCCTCACCCGTCTCGACACCGCCGTCGGCTACAGCAGGGACGAGATCAAGCTGGAGGTGATCACGTACGAGCAGATGCGGGCCGGGTCGTACGACGTCCCGCAGCGGCTCGCCGACATGGACGTCAACCATGTCCAGTCCGCCCTCTGCTTCCCCACCTTCCCCCGCTTCTGCGGCCAGACCTTCACCGAGGCCAAGGACCGTGAGCTCGCCCTGCTCTGCGTCCAGGCCTACAACGACTGGATGGTGGAGGAGTGGTGCGGGCCGGATGCCCGCGGTCGGCTCATACCCCTCACCCTCATCCCCCTCTGGGACGCCCACCTCGCCGCCGCCGAGGTCCGCCGCAACGCCGCCCGTGGCGTCCGCGCCGTCGCCTTCTCCGAGATACCCCCGCACCTCGGGCTCCCCTCCGTCCACACCGACGACTGGGACCCCTTCCTCGCGGCCTGCGACGAGACCGGCACGGTCGTCGCCATGCACATCGGCTCCAGCAGCCGTATGCCCTCCACCTCCGCCGACGCCCCGCCCGCCGTCGGCTCCACCATCACCTTCGCCAACTGCTGCTTCTCGATGGTCGACTGGCTGATGAGCGGGAAGTTCGAGCGCTTCCCGAACCTCAAGGTCATGTACGCGGAGGGGCAGATCGGCTGGATCCCGTACATCCTGGAGCGCGCCGACGTGGTGTGGGAGGAGAACCGGGGCTGGGGCGGGGTCGCCGACAAGGTCCCCCGGCCGCCCTCCGAGCTGTTCGCCGAGCACGTCTACGGCTGTTTCTTCGACGACGCCTTCGGGCTGCGCAACCTCGACTCCATCGGTGTCGGCAATGTGCTGTACGAGACCGACTACCCCCACTCCGACTCCACCTGGCCGAAGTCCAGGGAGGTCGGCGAGGCCCAGATGGGCCACCTCCCGGCGGACGTCGTCGAGCGGATCGTCCGCGGGAACGCCATCGAGCTGCTGGGGCTCACGCGCGACGGACTCTGGAAGGGGTCCGTGTGAGTCTCGCCTACGGCATCCAGCTCCCCGTCCAGTCCCAGAGCACGATCTACGCCGAGGGCTGGGAGGCCTCCGCCGGCCCGGCCGACCTCGTCGAGATCGCTCGGACCGCCGACCGCGCCGGGTTCGACTACATCGCCTGCTGTGACCACGTCGCCGTCCCGCGGCGGCTGGCCGCGGCCATGAGCACGGTCTGGTACGACCCCGTCGCCACCCTCGCCCATCTCGCCGCCGTCACCGAGCGGGTGCGGCTGCTCAGCCATGTCGCCATCGTGGGCCTGCGGCATCCGCTCCTCACCGCCAAGCAGTACGCCACCCTCGACCACCTCGCGAGCGGCCGCCTGATCCTCGGGGTCGGCGCCGGGCACGTGGAGGAGGAGTTCACGGCGCTCGGGGTGGACTTCCGGCAGCGCGGGGCCGTGCTGGACGAGACGATCGACGCGCTGAGGGCGGCGCTGGGTCCGGACGAGTTCCCCGAGCACCACGGGAAGCTGTACGACTTCGAAGGGCTCGGGCAGCTTCCCCGGCCCGCCCAGGCCCGGGTCCCCGTGTGGGTCGGCGGGTCCTCGCCCGCCGCCGTGCGCCGGGCCGCGCTCAAGGGTGACGGCTGGCTGCCGCAAGGAGATCCACGGGACCGGCTGCCCGCTCAGATCGCCGAGCTGAAGCGGCTGCGGGCCGAGGCGGGCATCGAGGCGCCCCTGACCGTCGGAGCCATTACCGAGCCCCTGTACGTCGGCACGCCCGCCTGGGACGTCGGGCGCCGGACCCTGTCCGGCACCCCCGACGCCCTCGCCGAGTCGCTGCGCGCCTACCGGGCCATGGGCGTGCACCAGATCCAGGTGCGCTTCCGCTGCCGCGGCCGCGCGGAGCTCACCGACCAGATGACCGCCTTCGGGGCCGAGGTCGCCCCCGGGCTCGACCCAGGCTGAGGAGTGGACATGGGCAAGCTGGACGGACGCGTCGTGATCGTCACCGGAGCGGCGCGCGGGCAGGGCGAGCAGGAGGCGCGGCTGTTCACCGGGGAGGGTGCGAGGGTCGTCCTGACCGATGTGCTGGACGACCGGGGCGAGGAGCTCGCCAAGGAACTCGGCGCGCTGTACGTCCACCTCGACGTGGGCGAGGAAGCCGACTGGCGGGGCGCCCTCACCGCCGCCAAGAAGGCGTACGGCCGCGTCGACGGGCTGGTCAACAACGCCGGCATCCTGCGCTTCAACTCCCTGGTGGACACGCCCCTCGAAGAGTTCATGCAGGTCATACAGGTCAACCAGGTCGGCTGCTTCCTCGGTATGAAGACCGTGGCGCCCGAGATGGCCGACGGGGGCACGATCGTCAACACCGCCTCGTACACCGCGCTCACCGGGATGGCGGCCGTGGGCACGTACGCGGCGACCAAGCACGCCGTCCTGGGGCTCACCCGGGTCGCCGCCCTGGAGCTGGCCGGCCGTCGGATCCGGGTCAACGCCATCTGTCCGGGCGCCATCGACACCGCGATGTCCAACCCGGCCCGGCTCGACCCGGACGCCGATCCCGAGGAGATGACCAGGGCCCTGGACGAGCTGTATCGCAAGCTCGTGCCGCTCGGCCGGATCGGCAGGCCGGAGGAGGTGGCCCGGCTGGCCCTCTTCCTCACCTCGGACGACTCCTCGTACATCACCGGGCAGCCGTTCGTGATCGACGGCGGATGGCTGGCCGGCGTGAGTGTGATCTGACCGCACGATCTGACTAATCGTCAGCTATTGACGGTGCAACCCCGTGGTGCCACAGTCAGGCGCTAGTTGAATCTGACGAGGTGTCAGAAACAGGCGAAGAACTACAGGGACGGTGAACCGCCTTGGAATTCGGGCTCTTTGTACAGGGATACGTGGGCAAGCGCGCCGAGACCGACCCGCTGGCCGAGCACAAGGCACTGATGGAGGAGACCGAGTACGTCATCCAGGCGGACAAGTCCGGCTTCAAGTACGCCTGGGCGTCCGAGCACCACTTCCTGGACGAGTACTCGCACCTGTCCGCCAACGACGTCTTCCTCGGCTACCTGGCCCACGCCACCGAACGCATCCACCTCGGCTCGGGGATCTTCAACCCGCTCGCCCAGGTCAACCACCCGGTGAAGGTGGCCGAGAAGGTCGCCATGCTCGACCACCTCTCCGGCAACCGCTTCGAGTTCGGCAGCGGGCGGGGCGCGGGCAGTCACGAGATCCTCGGCTTCCTGCCGGGCGTGACCGACATGAACTACACCAAGGAGATCTGGGAAGAGACCATCGCCGAGTTCCCCAAGATGTGGCTCCAGGACGAGTACGCCGGCTTCCAGGGCAAGCACTGGCAGCTGCCGCCCAGGAAGGTCCTGCCCAAGCCGTACGGCAAGTCGCATCCGGCGATGTGGTACGCGGCCGGGTCGCCGCCGTCGTACGCCATGGCCGCGCGCAAGGGGCTCGGCGTCCTCGGCTTCAGCATCCAGAAGGTCTCCGACATGGAGTGGGTGCTGGAGCAGTACAAGACCGCCGTCGTGAACGCGGAGCCCGTCGGGGACTTCGTGAACGACAACGTCATGGTGACGACCACGGCCATCTGCGCGCCGACGCACGACGAGGCGATCCGGATCGCCGCGTCCGGGGGGCTGCACTATCTGCCCTCGCTGGTGTTCCGGTACCACGACACGTTCCCGCGGCCCGAGGGCTTCCCGGTCTGGCCGGAGACCCTTCCCGAGTACACGCCGGAGTTCGTGGAGCTGCTGGTCGAGGAGGAGCTGCTGATCTGCGGCGACCCGGACGAGGTGCTGCGGCAGTGCAAGCGGTGGGAGCAGGCCGGGGCCGACCAGTTGAGCTTCGGGCTGCCGGTGGGGGTGCCGAAGGAGGAGACGCTGCAGACGATTCGGCTGATCGGGGAGCACGTGATTCCGAAGATCGACACGGATCCTGTGCATCGGACCACGCGGTTCCGGGCGGGGGCGGGGGCGTAGGACAGCAGGTCGGTCACCGGATCGCAGGTTTGAGGAGACCAGGTTCATGCTCGATCACGTCATCAAAGGGGCGACCGTCGTCGACGGGACCGGTGTGCCCGCCTTCACCGCCGACGTCGGTACCCGTGACGGTCGTATCGCCGTCGTCGGAACGGTCACCGAGGAGTTCCGGACCAGCGAGGACGCCACCGGACTCGTCCTCGCCCCCGGCTTCGTCGACCCGCACACCCACTACGACGCCCAGCTCTTCTGGGATCCGTACGCGACCCCGTCCCTGAACCACGGGGTGACGACCGTCGCGGCCGGGAACTGCGGGTTCACCCTCGCGCCCCTCAATCCGGACCGGCCCGAGGACGCCGACTACACCCGCCGCATGATGTCCAAGGTGGAGGGGATGTCCCTGGTCGCGCTGGAGGAGGGCGCGCCCTGGAGCTGGCACACCTTCGGGGACTACCTGGACGCGTTGGAGGGGCGCATCGCCGTCAACGCGGGCTTCATGGTGGGGCACTGCGCGCTGCGGCGGTACGTCATGGGGCCGGACGCGGTGGGCGGACAGCCGACGCAGGAGCAGCTCGCCGAGATGCTGCGGCTCCTTCACGAGGCGATGGACGCGGGTGCGTGGGGCTTCTCCACGACCCAGTCCTCGACCCACTCGGACGGTGACGGTCAGCCGGTGGCGTCGAGGCACGCACTGCCCGCCGAACTGCTGGCCCTGTCGAAGGCCGTCTCGGAGCACGAGGGCACGCAGATCGAGGCGATCGTCGCGGGCTGCCTGGACCAGTTCAGCGACGACGAGATCGATCTCTTCGTGGAGATGAGCGCGGCCGCCGGACGCCCCCTGAACTGGAACGTCCTCACGGTCGACGCGGCGGTCCCGGAGCGGGTGCCCAGGCAGCTGACGGCGAGCGAGCGGGCGCGGAAGGCGGGCGGGCGGATCGTCGCCCTCACCATGCCGATCCTCACGCCGATGAACATGTCGCTCGGCACGTTCTGCGCGCTCAACCTCATCCCCGGGTGGGGCCCGGTCCTCGGTCTCCCCGTCCCCGAGCGGATCGCGCGGCTCCGTGACCCGGACGTGCGGGCGGAGTTGCTCCGGCACGCCGGGTCGAAGGAGGCCGGCGTCTTCCGGCGGCTGGCGAACTTCGGGCGGTACGTCATCGGCGACACCTACAGCGAGGCGAACGCCGGGCTGACCGGCCGGGTGGTCCGCGACATCGCGGCGGAGCGGGGCCAGGACCCCTTCCACTGCCTGGTCGAGATCTGCGCCGCCGACGAACTCCGTACGGTCCTGTGGCCCATGCCCACCGACAACGACCCGGACTCCTGGGCGCTCAGGGCGGAGACCTGGCGGCACGAGGACGTCATGCTCGGCGGCTCGGACGCGGGCGCGCATCTGGACCGCATGTGCGGAGCGCCGTACACCACCCGTTTCATCGGTGACTGTCTGCGCGGCCGGCGGCTGCTGGGCCTGGAGCAGGCGGTGAAGATGCTGACGGACGACCCCGCGCGGCTGTTCGGGCTGCGCGAACGCGGCCGGATCCGGGAGGGCTGGCATGCGGATCTGGTGCTGTTCGACCCGGAGCGGATCGACGCGGGCCAGGCCACCCTGGTGCACGACCTGCCGGGTGACAGCCCGCGGCTGGACTCCCGGGCGATCGGGGTGCGGGCCGTGTGGGTCAACGGCGTCGAGGCGATCCGGGACGACGTGGTCAGCCGGGCCGTACCCGGGAAGGTGCTGCGCTCCGGGCGGGACACGAGGACGGTGAGCACCCGGTGAGTTCCCCGTCCGAAGGGCAGCGGCTGTTCATCGGCGGCGCCTGGGTGGAGCCGGACGCGGGTCACCACCCGGTGACCGACCCGGCGACCGAGGAGACCGTCGGCCTGGCGCCGGAGGCCTCGCGGCAGCAGGTGCGCGCGGCCTGCGCCGCGGCCCGCGAGGCCTTCGGCCCGTGGTCCCGGACGGCCCCGGAGGAGCGGGCGGCCGTGCTCGGGCGGGCCGCGGACATCATCCGCGGACAACTGCTCCCGTACGCGGATCTGGCCCAGGCGGAGACCGGCGCCACGACCGGTACGGCACGCGGGATGCAGGTGGGGGTGGCGGCGGCCCGCTTCCGCAGGTACGCGCGGGTCGAACCCGCCGAGTGGGCGATCCCGCCGCAGATCAACGAGGCGGGTGGGGGTACCTCCCACGCCCTTAAGGCAGTGGGGGCGGGGAAGGCGGGTGTGATGGGCGCGCTGGCGATACGCCAGCCCGTCGGTGTCGTCACCTGCGTCACGTCCTACAACAACCCGTGGGCGAACCCGGCCGGAAAGGTCGCCCCGGCGCTGGCCATGGGCAACACGGTGGTGGTGAAGCCGGCACCGCAGGACCCGCTGTCCGTCTACCGGATGGCGGAGGCGCTGGAGGCGGCCGGGGTCCCGCCCGGGGTGGTGAACGTGGTCTCGGGCCGGGCGGTGGAGGTCGGCGAGGAGGCCGTGGCGTCCCCCGACGTCGACATGGTGAGCTTCACCGGCTCCACGGCGGTGGGGCAGCGCATCGCCGAGGTGTGCGGGCGGCAGATGAAGCGGCAGCTGATGGAGCTGGGCGGCAAGGGGGCGGCGGTCGTCTTCGACGACGCGGACATCGGGTCGGCGGTGGCGGGGATCGGGACGACGTTCTCCTTCTACAGCGGCCAGATCTGCACGGCGCCGACGCGGGTGCTGGCGCAGCGGGGCGTGTACGACCGTCTGGTCGGGCAACTCGCGGCCTACGCGGCCCGGTTGAAGGTGGGCGATCCGAGGGATCCGGACACGGTGGTGGGCCCGGTGATCTCGGCGGAACACCGCGACCGGGTGGAGTCGTACGTCGAACTGGCCCGCAAGGAGGGCGCGACGGTGGTGACGGGCGGCGAACGCCCTCCCCTCGACCGTGGCTTCTACGTCTCTCCCACCCTCCTCGCCGACTGCACGAACGAGATGCGGGTGGCCCGGGAGGAGATCTTCGGCCCGGTGGTGTCGGTGATCCCCTTCGACGAGGAGGACGAGGGCGTGGCCCTCGCCAACGACTCCGACTACGGCCTGATCGACTACGTCTGGTCGGGTGACGTGGCCAGGGCCTTCCGGGTGGCCCGGCGGCTGCGGGCCGGCGGAGTCGGCGTGAACACCGTCGGCCGCAACATGGAGGCGCCGTTCGGGGGCTTCAAGAAGAGCGGGGTGGGCCGGGACGTGGGTGCCTACGCCCTGCACGCGTACAGCGAGGTGCAGGCGATCGTCTGGCCGGGGTGAGCCTCACCCCGTCAGATCCACCCGCACCGTCAGCAGATCGGTCCCGAGCGCCCACACCGCCGTGCTGTTCATGCGGGGCAGGGTGCGCAGGCGGGCCAGGGGGTCGTCGTCCGGGAGGAGGTGGGCGGTGCCGGTGTGCCAGCGGCCCCGGATACGGACGCGGACCGACGGGTCGGCCTGGATGTTGCGCACGTACTGGGACTTCTCGCCGAACTCCGAGACCAGCCAGAAGGAGTCACCGATACGGCGTCCGCCCACCGGCGTCTGCCGGGGCAGACCGGACTTGCGGCCCGTGGTCTCCAGGACCGTCTGGAGCGGGATCCGGCGCAGGACCGGGTTGCCGAGGTGGCGCTGGAACCAGGTGACGGCTTGGTGCTTCAGATCGGTGTAACGGGACATGCGCTCGAAGCCTCTCGCGGGCGGCTGGACCGGTTGATGCGAAGGTACGCCCATGAGCATCGTGAGAGCCGGGATCATCCGCACGGCGCGGCTGGAACTGCTGCCGCTGCTCGTCGAGCATGCCGAGGAGATGGCCGCGGTGCTCGCCGACCCCGCCCTGCACGGCTACATCGGCGGCACTCCCGACACCCCGCGGGAGCTGCGCTCGCGCTACCGGCGCCTCACCGCCGGTTCCCTCGATCCCGCCGTCTCCTGGCTGAACTGGGTGATCCGGCTCCGGGACGAGGACCGGCTGACGGGCACCGTCCAGGCGACCGTCGGGCCCGCGGGGAGCGGTCCGGGTTCCGTCGCCGAGGTCGCCTGGGTCGTCGGGACGCCGTGGCAGGGGCGGGGCATCGCCTCCGAGGCGGCACGGGGACTCGTCGACTGGCTCGCGGAGCAAAAGGGAGTGGAGGGTGTCGTCGCCCACATCCACCCGGAGCACCGCGCATCCGCCGCCGTCGCCACCGTCGCCGGGCTCACGCCCACCGGGGACGTGCGGGACGGCGAGGTGCGGTGGCGCCGGGTCATCGGTCCGCGGTCTGCCGACGCCCCAGGAAGATCGGGTTCGTGAAGGCCGCCAGTGAGCCCGGCAGCGGGCCCAGCGCGGTCTCGTGGCGCAGCTCCGCCCGGACGTAGGCCGCGTACGCCGGTGTCGTACGCCATTCGACCACCCCGGAGCCGGTCACCGGCAGCGGGTCGCTCGTCAGCAGGACGCCCTGGTCGGTGACGAGGCGGACGGTGCAGCGCGGGACGCCCGAGGCCTCCAGGCGTACGGTGACCGGCGTGTCGGGGTCCGACTCCAGCCGTTCGCCGATGCTTGCCCGTTGCCCGTCCTCGCTCGTCGCCGTGAACGTCAGCGCCACGTTCTTCGACTCGGCGACGTACGAGCGGCCCGCGCGCAGGCCCTCCTGGATCGCCTCCCGTGTGAGGTCGTCGGCGAGGACGACCGTCTGGGGCATGCCGACGACGTCCGGGTCGCGGTGGGCGTCGCTGTTGCCCATCGCGGGGAGCCAGCCCCGTCCCGGCTCCCGCACCGAGGCCACCAGCTGCGCGTCCCAGGTGGCCAGTGCCACCTCGTCGTCGGGCGTGTAGGGGCCGTTCCACACCTCCACGGCGTCCGCCTCCGCGAAGCCGAACTTCCAGGCGCAGCCGACGCAGGTGGCGTGCGGATGGGCGGGGACGACCAGGCCGCCGGCCCGGTGGATGTGCCGGGCGAAGCGGCCGAAGCGGTGGTCCCGTGCCCGGTAGCGCCAGTCGACGAAGGTGCCGGGGTCGGTGCCGAGGGCCAGCACATGGCCGTTTCTCGTGGTGACCTCCTCGCCCAGCAGGATCAGCAGGTCGTCGCCCGCCTCGGCGGCCCAGTGGGCGTGTGCCGCGTTGGTGTTGTGCTCGGAGGTGTTGATGAAGTCCAGGCCGGCCGCCCGCGCCAGCGCCGCGATCTCGGCCGGGGTGCGGCGGCCGTCGGAGTGCCAGGAGTGCAGATGGCAGTCGCCCCGGTACCAGGCCCGGCCCCGGCCCTCGGCGCGGGCGGGCGGGTACACCGGCGGTACGGCGGTGCCCGGCTCACCGTGCGTGAGCGTGACCGTCAGCTCGTAGGCCAGGCCCTGGGGCGCCACGGTGTACGGGCCGAGGACGATGTGCCAGGTGCCCTCCCGCAGCGGGCCGGGGAGGTAGCCCGGTGTCGCCTCGTCCGCGCGGACGAAGAACTCGGTGCGGGCGCCGCCGGACCAGCCGCGGAAGCCCTCGCCGCCCGGCTCGGTGCCGCGTTCGTCGAAGAGGCCGATGTCGAGGGCGTTCCCGGGGGTGCCGGGTGGCACGGGAGGCCTGTCGTAGGTGTAGGAGACCTTCAACTCGCTCACGCCTGCGGGGACTTCGACGGGAACGTAGACGTAGTCCGGGGAGCCGGGCGGCAGGGTGCCGCTTGTCGTCCTCACCTTTCCCAACCTAGACGCGGCGCACGGTCCCGTCATCGGCGCGATACCGCCAAGGGCAATGCCTACCGGTCGGTATCGACAGTTGGCCCGGGGCTGGGTACACCTGGGACATGCGAATCGCCGTCACGATCTTCCTGACCGACGAGACCATCGCCCCCGTCCGGCTCGCCCGTGAGCTGGAACAGCGCGGCTTCGCCGGGCTGTATCTGCCCGAACACACCCATATCCCTGTCGAGCGGACCACCCCGTACCCGGCCGGCGGTGAGCTGCCGCGCGAGTACGGCCGCACGCTCGACCCCTTCGTCGCGCTCGGGCAGGCCGCCGCGGTGACCGAGCGGCTGGGGCTCGGCACCGGCATCACGCTCGTCGCCCAGCACGACCCGATCGCCCTCGCCAAGCAGATCGCGACCCTGGACCACCTGTCCGACGGGCGGTTCACGCTCGGCCTCGGCTTCGGCTGGAACGTCGAGGAGGCCGCCGACCACGGGGTCGAGTGGCGTACGCGGCGGGAGTTGGTGCGTGACCGGATGGCGCTCATGCGTGCGCTGTGGGACGAGGAACCCACCGCCTACGAGGGGGAGTTCGGAAGCGTGCGGGCCAGCCGGGCCCACCCCAAGCCCGCCCAGAAGCCCAGGGGGCCGGTCGTCGGGCCCCGTACGCTCGTCGGCGGCGCCGCCGGGCCCAAGCTGTTCGCGCACATCGCCGAGTACACGGACGGCTGGATGCCGATCGGTGGGCGCGGGCTCGCCGAGTCGCTGCCCGTGCTGCGCTCGGTGTGGGCGGACGCCGGGCGCGACCCGGCCGCCCTCCAGGTGGTGCCGTACGCCGTCCAGCCCACCCCCGGAAAGCTCGCCCACTACACCGAACTCGGCATCGAGGAGACCGTGGTGCAGCTGCCGCCTGCCGGGGAGCCGGAGGTGCTGCGGGTGCTCGACGAGTACGCCCGATACCTGCCGGCAGCCAGTGACACCGTGTAACGACGAGCGGCCGCGGACGAATCGGACGGCACCTCTTTGCCCTGATCAACCCGAACGTATGCTCAAACAATGACGACTTCCGCGACCTCCGGAACCGGCCCGACCGAGAACTCCATGCGTCGCGCCCTCAAACGTGCCCGGGACGGCGTCGCCCTCGACGTCTCCGAGGCGGCGGTGCTGCTCCAGGCACGGGGCGAGGCCCTCGAGGACCTCGCCGCGTCCGCCGCCCGGGTACGGGACGCGGGCCTCGAAGCGGCGGGCAGGCCCGGTGTCATCACGTACTCGAAGAGCGTCTTCATCCCCCTCACCCGGCTGTGCCGGGACAAGTGCCACTACTGCACCTTCGTCACCGTCCCCGGCAAGCTCCGCCGAGCCGGGCACGGGATGTTCATGTCCCCGGACGAGGTCCTCGACATCGCCCGCAAGGGCGCGGCCCTCGGCTGCAAGGAAGCCCTGATCACCCTCGGCGACAAGCCCGAGGACCGCTGGCCGGAGGCCAGGGAGTGGCTCGACGCGCACGGCTACGACGACACCCTCGCGTACGTCCGGGCCGTCTCCGTCCGCATTCTGGAGGAGACGGGTCTGCTGCCCCATCTCAATCCGGGCGTCATGAGCTGGACGGACTTCCAGCGGCTCAAGCCGGTCGCCCCGTCGATGGGCATGATGCTGGAGACGACGGCGACCCGTCTGTGGTCGGAGCCCGGCGGCCCCCACCACGGCTCCCCGGACAAGGAGCCCGCCGTACGCCTGCGCGTCCTGGAGGACGCCGGCCGCTCCTCCGTGCCCTTCACCTCGGGGCTGCTCATCGGCATCGGCGAGACGTACGAGGAGCGCGCCGACTCCCTGTTCGCGCTGCGCCGGATCTCCCGCTCCTACCACGGCATCCAGGAGCTGATCATCCAGAACTTCCGCGCCAAGCCGGACACGGCGATGCGCGGGATGCCGGACGCCGAACTGGACGAACTGGTCGCCACGGTGGCGGTGGCCCGGCACATCATGGGCCCGGCCGCCTGCCTCCAGGCCCCGCCCAACCTCGTGGACAGCGAGTACGAGCGGCTCATCGGCGCCGGCATCGACGACTGGGGCGGGGTCTCCCCGCTCACCATCGACCACGTCAACCCCGAGCGCCCCTGGCCGCGGATCGAGGAGCTGACCGAGCGGTCCCGCGCGGCCGGCTTCGAGCTGCGTGAACGCCTGTGCGTGTACCCGGAGTTCGTCACGCGCGGCGAGCCCTGGCTGGACCCGCGGCTGCTGCCGCACGTGCGGGCGCTGGCGGACCCGGACACGGGCCTGGCACGGCCGGACGCGGTCGTGGAGGGGCACCCCTGGCAGGAGCCGGAGGAGGCCTTCGTCGCCACCGGGCGCACCGATCTGCACCGCACCATCGACACCGACGGCCGTACCTCCGACCGGCGCGACGACTTCGACGAGGTGTACGGCGACTGGGGCGCCCTGCGCGAGGCGGCCGCCCCGGGGATGGCGCCGGAGCGGATCGACGCCGACGTCCGCGCGGCCCTGGCGACCGCGGCCGACGACCCGACGCGACTGACCGACGCCGAGGCGCTGGCCCTCTTCCACGCGGACGGCCCGGCGCTGGACGCGCTGACCCGGATCGCGGACGACGTGCGCAGGTCGGCGGTCGGCGAGGACGTGACGTACATCGTCACCCGGAACATCAACTTCACCAACGTCTGCTACACCGGCTGCCGCTTCTGCGCCTTCGCCCAGCGCCGCACGGACGCCGACGCCTTCACCCTGTCCCTGGAGCAGGTCGCCGACCGGGCCCAGCAGGCGTGGGACGTGGGCGCGGTCGAGGTGTGCATGCAGGGCGGGATCCATCCGGACCTGCCCGGGACGGCGTACTTCGACATCGCCAAGGCGGTCAAGGCCCGGGTCCCCGGCATGCATGTGCACGCCTTCTCGCCGATGGAGGTGGTCAACGGCGCGACCCGCACCGGCATGTCCGTCCGCGAGTGGCTCACGGCCGCCAAGGAGGCGGGCCTCGACAGCATCCCGGGCACGGCGGCGGAGATCCTCGACGACGAGGTCCGCTGGGTGCTGACCAAGGGCAAGCTGCCCGCGGCCACCTGGATCGAGGTCGTCACGACCGCGCACGAGCTGGGCATCCGGTCGAGTTCGACGATGATGTACGGCCATGTCGACCAGCCCCGGCACTGGCTCGGCCATCTGCGCACCCTGGCCGGCATCCAGCGGCGGACGGGCGGCTTCACGGAGTTCGTGACCCTGCCCTTCATCCACACCAACGCGCCGGTCTATCTGGCGGGCATCGCGCGCCCCGGGCCGACGACGCGGGACAACCGGGCGGTGACGGCGATGGCCAGGCTGCTGCTGCACCCGTGGATCCCCAACATCCAGACGAGCTGGGTGAAACTGGGCACGGAAGGCGCGGCCGAGATGCTCCGCTCCGGCGCCAACGACCTGGGCGGCACGCTCATGGAGGAGACGATCTCCCGGATGGCGGGCTCGTCGTACGGCTCGTACAAGTCGGTCAGGGACCTGATCGCGGTGGCGGAGGCGGCCGGCCGCCCGGCACGGCCGCGGACGACGCTGTACGGGGAGGTGTCGGAGGAGCGGCAGCGGGCGGCGGCGGCGTCGGACGGGCATCTGCCGGAGCTGCTGCCGGTGCTGGACTGAGGTCCGCCGGGGCCGGACGGCGGCCTGCGGGGGCCGGACGGCGGCAGTGCTCGGGGGCGCTCGCAGTACGATGATCCGACCCCCGTGTGATGGGGGAACCGGAGCTGAGGAGATGCGTGCCCGTGCCTGCCCGACTGCCCTCGTGGGCCTGGGTCACCGGCCTTACGGCGGGGGCGACCGCCGCCGTCGTCGTCCTCGCCGTACAGGCGGACAGGGGCCCGCACCCGACGGCCGCGTCCGTCCGGCCGAGCGCCTCGGCGTCGGCCGGGGCGCACGGGTCCGGCTCGTCGAAGCCCAGGTCGAAGCCGAAGACGTCCGCGGTCCCCGCGATCCCGGCCGCCTCGGGCACGGGCCGCCGGGTCGTCTACTCGCTCGGGCAGAAGCGGGTGTGGCTGGTCGACGCGAGCGACAAGGCCGACCGCTCCTTCACCGTGTGGCCGGGAACGGTGAGCCCCGACCCCGGCACCTACACGATCTCCAAGACCCTCGCGGCCACCACCGGCTCCGACGGTGTGCAGATCGAGCACATTCTGTACTTCGCGGCGAAATCGGGCCTGTCGATCGCCTTCTCCAACGCGGTCGACGGCACCTCCCCGGCGCCCGCCGCGGGCAAGCAGACCAGCGGCATCCGCATGCCCAAGGCGGACGGCACGGCGCTATGGACCTTCGGCACGGAGCCGAACACCAAGGTGACGGTCGTCAAGTAGCCGACTTCTCCGGCAGCTGTACGACGATCAGGGTGATCCCGGTGAGCACGAGGACGCGGGTCGCCGCGTCCAGCCCGTTCCAGGTCTTCGACTGCCACATGGCGAACCACTCACCGCCGATCGCGACGAACCCGGCGCCGAAGAGCAGCATGAGCATCAGCAGCCCGTAGGTGGAGAGCTGCCGGGCCCGGTCGTGCCGGCGTCTCGCCCAGAACCACGTCCCGGCGATCAGCACGAGCGCCGCGACCGTCTCCCACACGATGACGGCGATGTACGCGGCGTCCTGAAGCCCCTTGTTCGTGATCGCCCGCCACATCAGGTCGTCGTCCTTGAACGTGGTGTCCATGGCGAGAACATGCCGCACGAATTGCTGGTTGGTCCCGAAGTCCGTGATGTTCCCCAGGGCGACGAGGGAGATGTAGAGGGCGACGGTGGCGGTGAGCAGGGCGGCGGAGAGGCGCAGGGCGCGCGAGGTGCCTGAGGTGGGGGTGGCCATGGAGGCGATCTTTCCCTGCCCGGCCCGCCACGTGCCGCTCGGATTGAGCCAGAATGACGGGGTGTCGGCTCCGGAGGAAGGGACGGACGGATGGCGCAGGCGCGGCCGTCGATGCAGGAGCTGATCGCACGGCGCAGGCGTGCCGGTTTCGTGGGGCGTGGCGCCGAACGGGCCGCGTTCCGGGCGAACTTCGGCATCCCGCCCGAGGACGAGCGACACCGCTTCCTCTTCCATGTGCACGGGAACGCGGGCGTCGGAAAGACCTTTCTGGTCCGGGAGTTGGAGCAGATCGCGCGGGAACTCGGCGCGCCGACCGTGTATGTCGACGAGGGCGCCGGCAGCGTGCCGGAGACGATGGCCGTGATCGGCCGCCAACTCACCGCGCAGGGCCACCGGTTGAAGGAGCTGGACCGGATGCTGGCCACGCACCGCGAGCGCCGGCACGAGGCGGAGGCGGCCGCCGTCGCCGTACCGGAACCGGACGGGCCGTCGGCGGGCAGCCTGGCGCTGGCCCGGGCGGGCCTGGTGGGCCTCGGTCTCGTCCCGGTGGCCGGTGCCTTCGCGCCGGCGCTGGACGCGGACCGGATCGCCCAGGGCGCGGACCGGCTGCGGGCCGGACTCAGCGCGCGCTTTCGCAACCAGGAGGACGTACAGCTGGTGCTGTCCCCGGAGCGGGTGCTGACGCCGGTGCTGCTGGGCGAGTTGGCCGCCGTCGCGTCGGCGGTCCCGTGGCTGGTCCTGTTCTTCGACACCTACGAACGCACCGGGCCGTTCCTCGACGGCTGGCTGCACGAGGTGATGACCACCGATCGGTACGGGGTCCTGCCCGCCAACGTCGTCGTGGTGACCTCCGGCCAGCGTCCCTTCGACACCGCCCGCTGGGGCGGCTTCGCGGACTTCATGACCGATGTGCCGCTCGGGGCGTTCACGGAGGCGGAGGCGCGGGGGCTGCTGGCGGACCGGGGGGTGCGGGACGAGCCGGTGGTCGCCGAGGTGCTGCGGCTGACGGGCGGACTGCCGGTGCTCGTCTCCACGCTCGCCCAGGCCCGGCCCGCCGATCCGGACGACGTGGGCGATCCGAGCGCGGACGCCGTGGAGCGGTTCCTGAAGTGGGAGCGCGATCCGGTACGGCGCGGTGTCGCCCTGGCCTGCGCGCTGCCCCGGCGGCTGGACGCGGACGTGTTCCGGGCGGTGGTGGACTGCGAGGAGTCCGAACTCGACTCGTTGTACGGGTGGTTGAGAGGGCTGCCGTTCGTCGACGGGCGCGGGGAGCGGGTGCGGTACCACGACGTCGTACGGGTGCCGATGCTGCGGTTGCAGCGGACACGCTCGCCGCGGGGGTGGGCCGAGCGGCACGGACGGCTCGCGGAGGTGTTCGGGCGCTGGCGGGACGAGGCCGAGGCCGGGCTGGACCTCCCGCGCCGGTGGGCGGACGCCGACTGGCGGGAGCTGCGGCTCGCGGAGTCCTACCACTCCTTGTGCGCGGCGCCCCGGGCCGCGCTGCCCGCGATCCTGGCCGATGTCGTCCACGCCTGCGGGCAGGGCGACGAGGTGGCGCTGCGCTGGGCGCGGGTCCTGGTCGAGGCGGGTGGGGACGCGGACGCGGAGGCCGTGCGGACCTGGGGGAACGGGCTGGCGGAGACGCTTACGGGGAGCGGGCCGGCCGAGGCGCTCCGGCTGCTGCTGGATCGCGCGGGGGGCGAGGAGCCATGGCGGGCGCAGGCGATGGCGCTGCGGGGTGACGCCTTCGCCCGTGACGGTGAACACGCGCGGGCGCTGGAGGAGTACGACCGTGCCCTCGCCCTCGACCCGGACCTGGTGCGCGCGCATCGCGCGAAGGCCGCGACCCGGGGCGGGCTGGGGGACTACGAGGCCGCGGTCGCCGGTCTCGACCGGGTGGTCGCGCTGGAACCGGACAATCCGTACAACGTCATCCTGCGCGGCGAGTACCACCGCCTCCTGCGCCACCACGACGAGGCGCTGCGGGACCTGACCGAAGGCATCCTCCGTGACCCCGCCAGCGAGTTCGCCCGGGCCTCGCGCGGCGCCGCCCACGAGCGCGCCGGCGATCTCGATGCGGCGCTGGCGGACCTCGACCGCGCGCTGGAACTCAAGCCGGACTACGCCTGGGCGCTCGGCCGCCGGGCCCGGGTCTGGCGCGGCCTCGGCGACCACGACCGGCAACTGGCCGACCTCGACCGGGCGATCGCCCTCTGGCCCGACTGGGGCTGGGGCCACTGCGAACGGGGTGACGCGCTGCGCGTGGCCGGTCGCGACGAGGAAGCCCTCGCCGACTACACGCGCGCGCTCGCCATCGACCCCGGGTACGCGTCGGCATACGCGAGCCGGGGGGTGTCGCTGTCCAACCTCGGCCGCCACCGCGAGGCGCTCGCCGACCTGGACCGGGCCCTGGAGCTCAACCCCTCCTACCCGTGGGCCCTGTGCCGACGGGCGGAGGTGCACCTCGAACTCGACGGGACCGAGCGGGCGCTGGCCGACGCGAGCCGCGCGCTGGAGCTCAGCCCCGACTACGCCCCGGCCCGCACCCTGCACGACCGCCTCATCCGCTGACCGGCTCCCCGGTCACCCGTGGCGCTCATCGCTGTACGGGAATGACCGGGCCGGGATGATTTGCCCCCGTGAACCGATCGTCCCCGGTCGATTACAGTGCTGAGCTGTCGTACGTATGGACACTGCTGTGAGGAGGTCTCGGTGGATGCGACATCCGGCGCCGTCTGGGGCCGCGCCGAGCAGCAGGACTTCCGCGGCAGGGTGCGCGGCACCCTCCTCGGCGCCGCCGTCGGGGATGCGCTCGGGGCCCCCGTGGACGGGCTCACCACGGAGGAGATCCAGACGTCGTACGGCGTCGAGGGCCTCGTCGACCTCGCCCTCGCCATTGGCAGACGCGGCGCGGTGACCCATCACACCCAGCTGACCCTGTTCACGGTGGACGGGCTGATACGCGCCCAGGTCCGCCGTGACACCGGCGCCTGGCATCCGCCGACCGATCTGCACCGGGCGTATCTGCGCTGGGCGGCCACCCAGCGGGACTGGGGCCCGGACGAGCGCCGCAAGGACGACGGCTGGCTGGCCCGCGAGGAGTGGCTGTACGCCCGCCGCGATCCGTCGCGTGCGCTGCTGATCGGCTTCGGGGACGAGAACATGGGCACGCTGGAGGCGCCCAAGAGCCCGGGCGAGCTGGGCCCGGAGGCCGTCGTCCGCTCGGCACCCTTCGGGCTGCTGGTCGGCTGGGAGCCGCAGCTGGTGCTGCAGCTGGCGGTGGAGTGCGCGACCCAGAGCCACGGTCACCCCACCGCGTATCTGTCGGCGGGCGCCTACGCCGTGATCGTGCACGCGCTGGCCCGTGGCGACAGCCTGGACGGCGCCGTGCAGCGCGCGCTCGCCCTGCTCGCCGTCCGCCCAGGCCACCAGCCCGTCTCCGACGCCCTCCAGCACGCGCTGGGCACGGTGCGGCAGGGGATGCCCGGCCCGGCGCGGGTGGAGGAGCTGGCGGGCGACGGGGCCGCGGACGGTCTGCTGGCCGCCGCCGTGTACTGCGCGCTGGTGGGGGAGGACGTACGACATGGCCTGTGCCTGGCGGTCAACCAGGCCGGCCCTTCCGGCGCCACGGGCGCGCTGACCGGCGGTCTGCTCGGGGCTCTGCACGGCGAGACGGCCCTCCCGCCGGCCTGGCTGGCCGAACTGGAGGGCCGCCCCACGATCCTGGAACTGGCCGACGACTTCGCGATGGAGATGACCCAGGGCCCGGCGCTGCACGGTCCGGCGGGGGCGGCTCCGGGGTGGCTGGCGAGGTACCCGAGAGGCGCCTAGCCGTCGCCGTCGCCGTCTCCGTTGCCTGCCCTGCGCCCTCGCGGCCCGCGGTTACGCGGGCTCGGTTTCCGCCGTGGCCGGTACCGGGGCCGCCGCCCCGTCTCCGTCCGTGTTGATCCGCTCGATGATCGCGAGCCGCTCCGGGGTGTCCTCCGGCTTCAGGTAGCCGATGAGGATGTACAGGACCAGGGAGACGGCCAGCGGTACGGACACCTGGTACTGGAGCGGGACTCCGCCGTCGACGTTCCAGTTGATCGGGTAGTTGACCAGCCAGAACGCCAGCAGACCCGCCGCCCAGCTGGTGAGCGCGGCCGTCGGGCCGGAGCGGCGGAACGGGCGGAGCAGGCCCAGCATCATCGGGATGGCGATCGGGCCCATCAGACCGGCGACCCACTTGATGACGACCGTGATGATGTCCTTGAACGTGGGGGAGTTGACCTGCGTCGCCACCGACATGGACAGGCCGAGGAAGACGACCGTGGTCACCCGCGCCGCGATCAGCCCCGACTGCTCGTTCCAGGCCCGGGCCCTGGCCGAGAGCACCGGTGCCACGTCCCGGGTGAACACCGCGGCGATCGCGTTGGCGTCGGAGGAGCACATGGCCATGGTGTGGGAGAAGAAACCGACGATGACCAGGCCCAACAGCCCGTGCGGCAGGAGCTGTTCGGTCATCAGGGCGTAGGAGTCGGAGCCGTCGGGCTTGTTGGCGTGCACCAGCAGCGGCGACATCCACATGGGGAAGAAGAGGACCACGGGCCAGATCAGCCAGAGGGCCGCCGACAGACGTGCGGACCGGGTGGCCTCCTGCGGGCCGGCCGTCGCCATGTAGCGCTGGGCCTGGTTGAGCATGCCGCCGTTGTACTCGAAGAGCTTGATGAAGAGGAACGCCAGCAGGAAGACGGTGCCGTACGGGCCGACCAGCGGCTTGCCGTGGCCGTGCAGCGCGGGCTCGTCCCAGGCGCCGAGGAAG
This sequence comes from Streptomyces sp. NPDC050625, assembly GCF_040654755.1. Lineage (NCBI taxonomy): Bacteria > Bacillati > Actinomycetota > Actinomycetes > Kitasatosporales > Streptomycetaceae > Streptomyces > Streptomyces sp. NPDC050625. Next base: position 44,175 of record NZ_JBFAIQ010000011.1, on the reverse strand, counting down.
CCGATGTTCTTGTCGTCGAGCTTGATCACGACCGCGACGAACATCGACAGACCGGCGAGCAACTGGATGACGAACTGGCCGAGTTCGGTCAGCGCGTCCGCCCACAGGCCGCCGATCGTGCAGTACACGGCCGTGATGGCGCCGGTGATGAGGATGCCCTGGTTCAGTGAGACGCCGGTGAAGACCGACAGCAGCGTGGCGATCGCCGCCCACTTCGCGCCCACGTCCACGATCTTCAGCAGCATGCCGGACCAGGCCAGGGCCTGCTGGGTGGGCAGGTTGTAACGGTTCTTCAGATACTCCAGCGGAGAGGCGACATGGAGCCTGGACCGCAGCCGGTTGATGCGCGGCGCGAACATCTTCGAGCCGATGGCGATGCCGAGCGCGATAGGGAAGGACCAGGTGACGAAGGAGGTGACGCCGTAGGTGTAGGCGATGCCCGCGTATCCGGTGAACATCACCGCGCTGTAGCCGGACATGTGGTGCGAGATGCCGGACAGCCACCAGGGCATCTTGCCGCCGGCCGTGAAGAAGTCGCTGACGTCGTCCACGCGCTTGTGCGACCAGATGCCGATCGCGACCATCACGCCGAAGTAGGCGATGAGCACGGTCCAGTCGAGACCGTTCATATGCCCCCCTTCCAGGGTCCGCCTTGTGAACTCCGCCCAGCTGGCTGGCACTTCGCATAGGCGGAGCGGGGACGGGGAAGGCCGCGAAGTGCCCGCTCATCGTGGGTGCGGTTACGCGAGCACGACAAGCAAGCGGAAGGTCAAGAGCGAGCAAAAATGTTCTGCTTGCTGACCTTGGTTCACCTATATGAACAGATCCCTGAGCTGGGAGCACCACCTCAACGCATCAGCTCCCCGGCGTTGACCAGCAGCGACTGCCCGGTGATCGCCCGCGCCCGGTCGGAGGCGAGGAACACCGCCGCGTCTGCCACGTCGCCGTCCGTCGCCAGTTCCGGGAGGGCCATTCGGGAGGTCAGGCGTTTCAGGACCGTGGCCTCCGGTACGGACTCCGTGTGGGCGGTGAACCGGACGTAGGCCTGTACCGGCGGGCCCCACATCCAGCCGGGCAGGACCGTGTTGACGCGGATCCGGTGGGGGCCGAGTTCACCGGCCAGGGAGTACATCGCGCTGGTCAGGGCGCCCTTCGAGGCGGCGTACGCGGCCTGCTTCACCTGTGAGGGCGCGGCGACCGCCGACTGGGTCCCGATGAAGACCACCGAACCGCCGCGCTCCTTCAGCGCCGGCAGACAGGCCCGGGTCATGCGCAGCGACCCCAGCAGATTGACGTCGATCACCGACTGCCAGGTCGCGAAGTCCGCGTCCTCGACACCGCCGAAGTAGGAGTCCCAGGCCGCCACGTGCACCACGGCGTCGATCGCCCCGAACCGCTCCCGCGCCAGCCCCGCCAGTGCCTCGCACTGCCCCTCGTCGGTGATGTCCGTCGCCCGGTACGCCGTGTGCGCCCCGTCCGCGTCGATCTCGGCCGCGCTCTTGGCGAGGTTCGCCTCGGTGCGCGCCCCGAGCACCGCGTTCCCCCCGTCCCGTACGACCGCCGCCGCGACCTGGTGGCCGAGACCCGCACCGACCCCCGAGACGACGACGGTCTTGCCCGCGAGCAGTGACATGGCGGCCTCCCGACCCTGGCGCTTCATCTGACGGTCCGTCAGAGTATGGGCGAGCGCCGGAGGACGGAAGAGAGAGCGGAAGCGGAAGGGGAACGGCATGAGCGAGGAGACCCGCAGCGAGCGGTACGCCGAACTGGCCGCCGTCGGCCCGTACGGCGTCCGCCCCGGCCACGCCCTGATCACCATGGTCGAGCCGCACCCCGGCCACGAGTACGCCTACAACCGCTGGTACGAGGACGACCACTACTACGCCGGCGCGATGGCCATGCCCTGGATGTACGCGGGCCGCCGCTGGGTGGCGACGCGGGACCTCCAGCTCCTGCGCTACCCGGAGAAGTCCGCGATAGCCCAGCCCGTCACCGCCGGCTGCTACATCTCGACGTACTGGATCACCGACGGCCGCTACGACGACCACATGAAGTGGACCGTCGCCATCAACAAGCGCCTCAACCGCGACGCCCGCGTCCACCAGGACCGCACCCACGTCTTCACGGCCTTCCAGGACCACGAGACGACCGTCTACCGCGACGGCGCGGCGGGACCGAGGGACTTCCACGCCCTCGACCATCCCTACGCGGGCCTGGTGGTCGAGGTCGTCGACGCCGAGTCCCCGGAGCGGCGCGCCGAACTCCTGGAGTGGCTCCGCTCCCGGCACCTACCCAAGCGGGTGGCGGCCTCCCCGACGGCCATGGTGACCGTCTTCCGCCCGACCCCGCTCCCCGGCGACCGCATGACCTATGTGAAACAGGTCGAGGGCGTCGACACCCGGCTCACCCTGTTGTGGTTCCTGGAGACGGATCCCCGGGAGTGCTGGCAGGGGCACTTCACCGGCCTGGACGAGCAGGTGGCGGAGTCGGGGCTGGGGCGGGTCGAGCTGGTGGCGCCGTTCATTCCGACGATTCCGGGCACGGACCAGTACGTGGCGGAGCTACGCGGCTGATCCGGGGCCCCGGACGCTCACTTCAGCTCGTCGGGGCAGGGAGTGCCCCGGGGCAACTGGTAGGGCGCGGCCAGGCGGTACGTGCCGGCCTTGGGCGCCAGCAGCATCGTCCACTTGTCCCCCTGCGCGTCCTGCTCCGTCTCCATCAGGCACCCGTTGACGTTGTCGTACGTCTTCGGCATGCCCTCGGCGCGGTGCTTGGAGGCCTGCGTCTCCTGCGGCGGCTTGAGGCTCTTGCCCTGGGCGTCGACGATGCTCAGCCACGGCGAGTACGGGATGCGGATGAGGATGCGGCCGGCATGGCGGACCTCGATCGTCAGCTCGCCCTGCTCGGCCCGGTCGACCACCGCGTCGGGCTCGGCGAGCGACGCCGGGTCGGTCACCTTGAACAGCTGCCAGTTGGCGTCGCCCCAGATCTGCTTCAGATACGGCATACCGCGCTGGACCAGGGCCCGCTCGCGCTCGCCGCCGTCCCCGTCCGGATCGTCCTTGGGCAGCACGACGAAGTGGACGGCCCAGCGTTGGAGCCATTCGTGGTAGTTCGCCGAGTTGAGCGTGTCGTCGTAGAAGAGCGGATTGCGCTCCATGTCGGCCTGGCGGTTCCAGCCGCGGGCCAGGTTGACGTACGGCGCGAGCGCGGAGGCCTCGCGGTGCGAGCGGGCCGGGACCACCTCGACGCGGCCCTTCTCGGCGCCGACCTGCTGCAGCTCGTTCACGAGCGGGGCCAGCTCGCGCGCCCAGGACGCCGCCGGGGTCGTATGGATGATGTCGTCGACCGACTTGAAGCCTATCCAGCCGACGGTCCCGAGGAACGCCAGCACGATCGTGTACCACTTGCGCGAGCGCGGCACCGCGAACGGCAGCGCCGCGATCAGCGTCACGCCCGCGAACAGCATCGGCAGCCGCGAGATGTTCGACCCGATCTGCGAGCTGACCAGCCAGACCAGTACCACCCCGATGCTGAAGACCGCGGCGGTCAGCCGGACGGTCCGCCACTCCTTGGGGACGAGGAAGAGGCACAGCAGCCCGTACGACAGCGGCAGGATCACCGAGAAGATCGTCATCGGCTGGGTGCCGGAGAAGGGGAACAGCCAGGCCGAGACGGCGACGACCGCCGTCGGCGCGAGCCCCAGCGCATAGGCGCCCGGCCGCCGCTTCTGCAGGAAGAGCGCCGCCGCGACCAGGCCCACGAACAGGCCCGCGACGGGGGAGCCCATGGTGGCGAGCGCGGCGAGCGGCGCGGCGACCAGCGCCTTCGCCCACCGTTTGTGCCGCCAGCGGTACGGCCAGCAGAACACGGCCGCGACCGCGCCGAGCGCGAACACCGTGCCGAGGCCGAAGGTCACCCGGCCCGAGACCGCGTTGCAGATCAGCGCGAAGACCCCGGCCAGCGCGGCCCACAGCGGGTTCTTGACGACCCGGCTGCGGATGAGGATCAACGTCAGCAGGCCCGCCGAGACCGTCCCGGCGATCATCATCGTCGTACGGACACCGAGGACCGACATCAGGTAGGGCGAGACCACGCTGTACGACACCGGGTGCATCCCGCCGTACCAGGCCAGGTTGTACGCCGAATCGGGGTGCCGGCCGACGAACTCGGCCCATGCGTCCTGCGCCGCGAGGTCGCCGCCGCTGTTGGCGAACGTGAAGAACCAGATGACGTGCAGCACACCGGACAGCGCGGTCATGGACAGCACGGGATGGAGCAGCAGCCGCTGCCGCAGGGGCTCGGCGGCGGCGAGCAGCCGGGCCCGTCTGCCGGTGCGCCCGGCGCCCGGGCCGTCCTCACGGCGGTCGTCGCGGCCGTCGCCAGGGCCGTGCGTCCCGGTGCCGTGACCGTCCGTGTCAGCTTCGGGCAGGCGTATTCGCGGGCCGGATCCCGGGCCCGGATCGGCGTCGTCGGCGCGTGTCGGCTCCGCTGTGGCCACCTGAAGGCACTCCCCGTGTCCCGTCTTCTGTTCTCGGCCGTGTCCCGTGGTGTTCCCGGCCGCTTCTCGTCCAGTTCGCGGCCTGGTCGCGCTGACCGGCGACCTGCCCCGATTCGTGACGCTAGCACGCACCCCGCCGCGGGGCTCCCGGGTGGGGGCCGCGCGACGGGGTGCGGTGACGGAACGTGCCGTGTGCGTCAGCCGAGACGGGTCAGCTTGCTGCCGAAGCCGGGCTCGGTCAGGTCCTTCTGCAGGGCCACCGGGACCTGCACCGCGCCGCTCTTGCCGTCACCGACGGTGAGCGTGCCGACCTTGGTGCCGGCCTTCGCGGTGTGCGGGACGGTGTCGGCCGCGAAGGACAGCTTCACCTTCAGGCCGGCCCAGCCGACGGCCGTGACGTCCTCGGTGACGACCACCGGGGTGTGCCCGTCGAGGCCGTCGTCCACATACCCGACCACATCGCCCTTCTTCAGGGTCTTCGCCGAGGTGAGCGCGTCCTCGGCGGCGAGCAGCGCCGTCTTGCTGACCGCGTTGACCGTGTCGAGGATCGACGGCTTGTGCTGGCCGAGGATCGCGCCGACGACGGTGACCGTCTCGCCGCCGACCTTCTTGCGGGCGGCGAAGAGCAGGTTGCCGCCGGCCGCCGTGGTGCTGCCGGTCTTGATGCCGATCGCGCCCACGAGGTAGGGGAGCTGGTTGTAGTTCGGCCAGTTGTGTCCGGAAGGGTCCTTCCAGCTGGCCGCGCTGGTGATCGCGACGAGAGCCGGGACCTTCACGACCGCGTTGCCGAGCTTCACCTGGTCCCCGGCCGTGGAGACGGTGGTCTCCTTCAGCCCGGAGGGGTCGGTGTACGTCGTCGCCGACATCCCCAGCTCCTTGGCGGTGGCGTTCATCTTCTTGACGAACGCCGCCTCGGAGCCGCCCGCGTCCCAACGGGCCAGCAGCCGGGCGATGTTGTTCGCGGACGGGATCATGACAGCCGACAGGGCCTGCTTCAGCGTGAGCTTGTCGCCGGCCTTGATGCTGTTGAGCGTGGACTCGCCGGCCTTGTCGTAGCCGCCCTCCTTCTCGGCGGTTGCGTCGACGGTGATGGTCGGACCCTCCTCGCCCGCCTTGAGCGGGTGGTCCTTCAGCACGATGTACGCGGTCATCGTCTTGGCCACCGAGCCGATGGCGACGGGCGTCTGCTTGCCGAAGCTGTCCATCGTGCCGATGCCGTCGACGTCCATCCAGCCCTGCCCCTCGGCGGGCCAGGGGAGGGTGACCTTGCCGCCTTCGAACTGGTACGACTCCTCGGCGGTCAGCGCGAGGGTGGGGGTGGGCAGGGGGCGCATGGCCTGTACGACCGCAAAGACGATCACCAGCAGGACGACCAACGGGGTCCAGATCTTGACCCGCCGCACGATCGTCCTGACCGGGGTCTCCGGCGGCGGGGGCGTGTTCGTCAGCTCGGCGAGCAGGTCGAGCGGGGGCTTGGGCGGGAGCGGCTGCTGGGTGGTGCGCTCGGGGCCGACCTGGGGGATGGCGGTGGTGACGTCTGCCTGGGCCTGGGCCGGCGGGTTCGGCGTACGGGTTGCCGGGGCGTCGAGGGGCTTGAGCGCGACGAACTTGCTGGTGCGTTCGGCTTCCGCCGGCTCGGAGGGCTTCGGCTTCTGCGTGCCGCCCAGCTTGAGCATGGTGGTCGGCTGGTCGACCTGGGGCTTGGGCCTGGGTGCCTTGAAGACGGCGGTGGGGTGGCCGACGGGGGGCTTGGGGGCGGCCTCGGCTCCGCCTTCGGCCGTGCGGTTCCCACCCGCACCACCCGTGCGGCTTTCGTCCTTGGGTGCGGGTGGCCCCTGTGGGGCGTCCTCACCGTCGGCGGCTCGCGGGTCGCGGGGGGTTCGGGGGCCGGGCGTCGACTTCGGGGCGGAGCCCTTTGCGCCGGCATCCGCCTTCGACACGGAAACCGGCTCGGCGTCAGCGGCCTTGAGGGCAGCGCCCTCCGCACCGGAACGCTCGCCCTCGCCGCCGTCGCCCGCCTCCGGGGCTTCGCCGCCCTTGGAGTCGGCCTGCGCCGCGCCGCGGGCGTCCTCGGGCTCGGAGTCGGCGCGTGCCTCGTCCTCGGTCGCCGAACCGGCGGCGGCCTTGCTCGCCTTGGCCTCGGAGTCGGCGTACGCCGTGCTGCGCGCGTCCTCGGGCTCGGAGTCGGTCTGGCGCTGTGCTGCTCCGCGGCCGTCCCCGCCGTCGGAGTCGGCGCGTGCCTCGTCCTCGGTCTTCGAACCGGCGGCGGCCTTGCTCGCCTTGGCCTCGGAGTCGGCGTACGCCGTGCCGCGGGCGTCCTCGGGCTCGGAGTCGGCGTGCGCCTCGCTCTCGGCCTCCGAACCGGCGGCGGTCTCGCTCGCCTTGGCCTCGGTGTCGGCCTGCGCCGTGCTCCGGGCGTCCTCGGGCTCGGAGTCGGTCTGGCGCTGTGCTGCTCCGCGGCCGTCCCCGCCGTCGGAGTCGGCGCGTGCCTCGTCCTCGGTCTTCGAACCGGCGGCGGTCTCGCCCGCCTTGGCCTCGGCGTCGGCCTGCGCCGTGCCGCGGGCGTCCTCGGGCTCGGAGTCGTCCCGGCCCGCCGCCTCGTCGTCCTCGGCCTCGGTGTCGACCGTCGCCGACCTGCCCTCGCCCCTGGCTTTGGCGTCGGCTGCCGACCCGTCCTCGCCCGTCACCTCGGAGCCCGACTGTGCCGCTCCCTGCTCGTCCTCGCCGTCGGAGTCGGCGCGTGCCTCGTCCTCGGTCTTCGAACCGGCGGCGGTCTCGCCCGCCTTGGCCTCGGAGCCGGCCTGTGCCGAGCTGCGCGCGTCCTCGGGCGCGGAGTCGGCCTCCGCCGCCTCGTCGTCCTCGGTCTCCGCGTCGGCCGCCGCCGACCCGCCCTCGCCCTTGGCCTTGGAGTCCGCCTGCGCCGTGCTCCGGGCCTCCTCGCCCTCGGAGTCCGCCCGTGCCGTGCTCCGGGCCCCCTCGTCCTCGGAGTTGGCCTGGGCCTCCTCGTCGGACCCGGCGGAGCCGCCCGTGCGGACCCACGTTGCCACCGCCGCGCGCAGGCGGCTGTCCTCGGCCTCCTGCTCGGGGCCTCCCGCGGTAGCGGGCACGTCCCGGACCGACAGGACACGGGTCGCCGTGTCCGCGGTGCGGCGGGACACCGCGAGACGCGGGTCGCGTGCCTCGGGAACCGGACCCCCGCTCCCCGGCGTCGGTTCTGCCGACGACTCGCGCTGCTTCGACTTGTCGGGGGACTCGCCCGCCACCGATGCCTCCTCCATGTGCCGCACGCCCTCCGTGCCCTAACCGCAGTCCGGACCCCGCCTCCCCGACGCTGTCCGAACCATGTACCAGTGTCCTGTGTGCGGGCTTAACCCATGCGGCTAGACGAGAACGACATACCTACCGGTTCCCTTACGAACCGGTCACGCACCCTCGACAGACCAATGTGAGAGGGGTCACCCTGTCATTCATCCACGCGGGGAGGCATGGATGGGCAGGAGCCGCAGAACAATTCCGGAGGAGCTTCTGCTGCTGGCATTGGACCCGGCCACGGGTACCACTGCGCAGCCGCAGTCGCTCGACCTCGGTCTGGCCGGAGCACAGCTAGTGGAGCTGGCGCTGGCCGGACGGATAGCCCCAGACGGGGATCGTATCGCCGTGGTGGTGCCACGGCCGACAGGAGATCCAACTCTGGACTGCGCGTTGGAGTTGCTGCGAAGGCGCGGCGCTCCGGTTCGTGCTGTCCACTGGATCGGCGGGCCGCGTCTCGGGCTCCGCCAGACGTACCTCTCGCATCTGGAGCGGTGCGGCATGGTCGCCGCCGTACCGGGGCAGATGTGCGGGGTGCTGCCGACGACTCGCTACCAGGCGACGGACACCGCCATCAGCCGGGAGATCCGTTCCCGGCTGGATTCCGCGATCCGCACCGGCGTACCGCCGGACCCGCGGACCGCGGCGCTCGCCGCCCTGGCGCACGCGGTCGGCCTCGGCAAGCACCTGTATCCGGGGAACGAGGGACGCTCGTCCCGCTCCCGGCTGCGGGACCTGATTCGGCACGACCCGATGGGCGGCCTCGTGGCACACGCCGTGATGGACGTCCAGAACGGCGCCGTGGCCCAGCCACGCCGCAACCCGGCCTCCGCCGGCCGCCAGGCCGGACCGGGAGCCAGGGCCGCAGCGGAACCCGCTCGTGGCGTTCCGATGCAACCGCGCCACGGGTCCATGGCGCGCGCCGTGGTCCACTGAGCCGCAGCACCACGGCATCGCACCCGCACACACCGCACGACAGCCGCACCGTCAGTCCCCACGACCCGGTTCGGGAGCCGCTGGTCCGAGCGGGGCGGTGAGACAGCGTGTCTCACCGCCCCGCTCGGCTGCTTGTGCCCGAACTGACGCGTACGCGCCGCATATCCACCGTTTGCCAGCGGTAGTAAGCACCTTGGTGGCAGTCTGCTCAGCAGCAGATACGCAAAGTGCCAGGTACAGGCAGGCAGCCGGAGGTGCACGTCCCGTGGCGTCCAATGTCAATCCAACCGTCAGGCGACGCCGGCTGGGCCAGGAGCTGCGCAGGCTCCGCGAGCTCAAGGGCATGACGGCCGAGGAAGTGGCGGAGCGACTGCTGGTCTCGCAGTCGAAGATCAGCCGTCTGGAGAACGGCCGGCGCAGCATCAGCCAGCGTGACGTCCGTGATCTGTGCGGGGTGTACGAGGTCGAGGACCAGCGGGTCGTCGACTCGCTGATGGAGATGGCCCGGGACTCCCGGCAACAGGGCTGGTGGCATGCGTTCGGGGACATCCCGTACAGCGTCTACATCGGCCTGGAGACCGACGCCGAGTCGCTGCGGGTGTACGAACCCCAGCTGGTCACGGGGCTGTTGCAGACCCGGGCGTATGCGGAGGCCCTGGTGCAGGGCGCGCTGCCGGAGACCTCGACGACCGACATCGAGAAGCGGGTCCAGGTGCGGCTGCGGCGACAGGAACGTATCGCTGCCGAGAACAACCCGCTCCGGCTGTGGGTGGTGCTGGACGAGGCGGCGCTGCGCCGGGTGGTGGGCAGCAAGCTGGTCATGCGGGAGCAGCTGGAGCACCTCATCGAGATGTCCCAGCTGCCCCATGTCACCGTGCAGGTCCTGCCGTTCGAGGTGGGCGCGCACCCCGGGCTCAACGGCCAGTACGCGATCCTGGAGTTCGCCGACGCGGCCGATTCCAGCGTGGTGTACCTGGAGGGTGTCACGAGTGACCTCTATCTGGAGAAGGCGCACGACGTCCAGAAGTACGCGGTGATGTACGAGCACTTGCGGGCACAGTCCCTGAATGTGGAGCAATCCCGGCAATACATTGCGGACGTGGCCAAAGAGTATGCCCGTTGAGGGTGCTCCCGCGTGAAGCGCCGGATCGTACACCGGTGTAACGCTCCGGCGGAAGGCTCACCTGGAATATGCCATCCGGTCGAGTGAACGGCCACTCCGGGAAGGGATGTTGCCGAGTAGCGTCGATCACGCCAACCGATCGACATGGTTGGCGTGAATCGCACTACAGCAACTCGCAACAGGAGTGGAAATGGCACTGCTTCAGGGCGCCACGGAGACGTGGACCAAGTCCTCCTATTCCGCAGGGAACGGAGCCTGCGTCGAGGTCAAGTCGGCCGCCGCCGTCGAACTCGCCGTGCGTGACTCCAAGGTCGCGGAGGGCCCGGTCCTCGCCTTCCCCGCCGACGCCTGGAACGCGTTCGTGGCCTCGGTCAAGGCTTAGGGGGCTCCCTGACCCTCGCCAGCAGGCCCCGGACACCTACACGACAACTGCACAAGCACCACCCAGAGCCCTCTCGACCAGCCCGCCGTCCTTGCCGAGGGGGCTCACCCTCTTTTTTTGGGCTCGGTTCGCCTCCTGGGCGCCTCAGCCGGTGTCGGGAGGCCGATCGTGCTCAGCCCTTCGGGCCTCCGCGCTCCCCCAAGCTCTCAACTTCGTTCGAGCAGGGGGACCCCCATGCCCTCCCGACACCGGCGCGCCCCTTCGGCTCACTCGCCGTAGGTGGCCGTCGGACAGCGCGGCGTCCAAGCGCCTGCCCCGGCCCTCACTTCACCGGGAACGCCACATCGCACACCGGGTCATGCGCCCCCGACGCCTCCCAGTCCGCGAAGTACACCTCCCGGCACGGCCCGGCCATCTCCAGGCCCTGACCGGACATCCACTCCTCCACCGCCCCGAAGGCGGCCAGGATCTGCGGATGGGCCACCTGGGCCTTGGTGATGCGGGTGAACGCCAGCCGCTGGGCCGGCTGCACCTTCACCTGCGTCTCCCAGGCCCGCCCCTGCCGGGCCGCCCACGCGCGGGCCGCCTCCGCGTCCGCGACCGGTACGCACGACTCCGCGGGGCCGTCGCTCTCCATGGACACCTCGGCGTGGTAGACGACGAACGGGGCACCCGCCACGCCCCCGCACTCCCGCGCCGCCGACTCCAGCCGCCCCAGCGACGCCCCGATCCACGCCGGCAGCTCGTCGGCCAGGGTGTGCCGCGTCTCGGTGATCACCACCTGCTCGGGCACGTCCACCGTCTCCACCACGAACTTCCCGTACATTTCCGAACTCCTCCCGGACAACCGTCCACGGAGGTACTCGGCGAGCGTCCGCTGCCCCGCGACCCGCGCCTCGACGTCCGCCCAGTACGCGGCGAGCCGGTCCGCGGCCTCGGGCCCGTCCGCCTCCACCACCTCGGCGATCCGCGCGAGCGGCATGTCCAGCTGCCGCAGCAGCGCCACCAGGCGGGCACGCTCCGCCTGGTCGGCGCGGTAGTAGCGATAGCCGCTGGCCTCGTCGACGCGTGCCGGGGACAGCAGTCCTAGCCGGTCGTACAGCCGCAGGGCCTTGGCCGAGAGCCTGGCCCGCGCCGCGAACGCGCCGATGGTGAGCAGTTCGTCGTCCACTACGCCATCCTCCGTCACCGGGCGCCTTCCGCCCGGTGACAAGGACGCTCACCCTTGCCCCAGGGGCAAGGTCAACCCGGACGGCCCGGACGGCCCGGACAGCCCGGACAGCCCGGACAGCCCGGACAGGCCTAGGAGAGCTGGGCCTCCACCGCGGCCACGAGCTCGGCCGACTCCGGCTCGGTCTGCGGCGAGAAGCGGGCGACGACCTTGCCGTCCTGCCCGATCAGGAACTTCTCGAAGTTCCAGCGGATGTCCCCGTCGTGCCCCTCGGCGTCGGCGAAGCCGATCAGGCGGTCGTACAGCGGGTGCCGGCCCTCGCCGTTCACCTCGACCTTCTCGGTCAGCGGGAAGGTCACGCCGTACGTCGCGGAGCAGAACTCGGCGATCTCCTCGGCGCTCCCGGGCTCCTGGCCGAGGAACTGGTTGCAGGGCACGCCCAGCACGGTGAAGCCCTGTCCGGCGTAGCGCTCCTGCAGCCGCTCAAGCCCGATGTACTGCGGGGTCAGCCCGCACTTGGAGGCCACGTTCACGATGAGCACGGCCTGGCCCGCGTACTGCGGCAGGTCCGCGGAACCGCCCCGGAGGGCGCCGATCTCGACGTCCAGTACGGAGCCGTTGTCGTCAGTAGTCGTCATAAGCGGATGCTAACTCCGGTAAATGTCCTGGAGGTGACCGGTGTCCGGCGGTGACCGGTGTGCCGACGGCTCCGCGCCCGGCTCCCGGCCCCGGCTCCCGGCCTCGACGAGGACCTCGCCGGCCGCGGTGCGCGAGTACAGCACCGAGCGGCCCGCCCGCCGCCGCTCCACAAGACCCGCGTCCAGCAGCACCTTCAGATGCCGTCCGACCGACCCGAGGCCCTGCCCGGTCACCGCGGTCAACTGGGTGGTGCTCATGGGGGAGTCGAGCAGCACCAGCACCCCGGCCCGTGCCGCCCCGAGCAGCGCGCCCAGGCTCGCGGGCACGGGCGCGGCGCGGCCGTCGGCGAGCACGCCCGCGCAGGGGTAGATCACCGCGTACCGGTTCCGCTCCTCCCACGACACCCACCCGTGCCGCTGCGGCGTCACCGGAACGAAGACCAGTTCGGCACCGGAGATCTCGCGCGGCGGGTACTCGTGCCGGTTCACCTGGAGCCTGCTGTCCCCGAGCCACCGCGTCCGCCCCGGCCGGATCGAGTCCAGCACGGCCGCCCAGCCGCCCCGGCTCACCTGTGCCGTCCGCGCGACCACATCGGCCTCCAGGACGCGCCGGCGCCGCTGCCAGTACGGCCGTACGGTCTCCTCCCAGACGTACTCCAGGAGCGCGGCCGCCCGCTCCGGCAGGTCGTCCCGGTCCAGGGCCGGCGGCAGCGGCCCGGCCAGGGACACGCGCAGATGGGCGCGGGCGTCCGCCGGGCGGGCCGCACGGACCCGTGCCACGCCCTGCTCGAAGGTCTCGCCGTCCCGGGGCGTGGGCGTGAGGAAGTCGGCGATCCAGTCCGCGCCGAGACCCGCGCGCACCAGCAGCGCGGTGACCGGGTCGGACGCCAGCCGGGCCCGGTATCCGGGCAGGTGGGTCCGCAGCCAGTCCTGCTCCCCGGGGTGGGCGCCCTCGGCCGCGTGCAGCAGCTTGAGGCACGCGAAGGTCTCGGCGACGGGGGAGAGGACGAACCGGCTGCTCGCGAGCGTGTCCGCGTCGACCTGCCACCAGCCCATCCGCGGCCCTCCCCACGACGTTCCCCACGAGGTTTCGCTCGACGTTCCCCACGATGTTTCGTACGACGTTCCCCACGATGTTTCGTACGACGTTTCGCGTCAGGGCGAAACAATAACGGCCGCCCGCGCGGCCGCCGCAGACTCCGCGGCATGCGCAGCTACCAAGTCCTGTTCCGCACGCCGGAGTTCACCCCGCTCTTCGTCGCCTCCGCCGCCCACACGGCGGCCCAGACGGTCGGCGGTCTGGCCCTCGGCACGCTCGTGTACCGGGCGACCGGGTCGCCGCTGCTGTCCGCGGTGAGCATGTTCGGCCCGTCGCTGGCCCAGGTGCTGGGGGCGGCCTTCCTGCTCTCGGGCGCCGACCGGCTGCCCCCGCGGGCCGCCCTGACCGGGATCTCCCTGGCCTTCGCGGCCGGTACCGCGGCCCTGGCCCTGCCCGGCCTGCCGGTCGGGGCGGTGTTCGCCGTCGTCCTGGTGCTGGGCCTGGTCGCCTCGCTCGGCGGCGGGGTCCGGTGGGGCCTGCTGACCGAGATCCTCCCCAAGGACGGCTATCTGCTGGGGCGCTCGGTGTTCAACATGATGAGCGGGATCATGCAGATCACCGGCTACGCGACCGGCGGCCTCCTGGTCGCCGCCCTCTCCCCGCGCGCCTCGCTGCTGCTGTCGGCGGCGCTGTATCTGGCGGCCGCCCTGGGCCTGCGGTTGGGCCTCACCGCACGCCCGCCGAGGGCCACCGGCCGCCCCTCGGTGTCGGCGACGTGGCGCACCAACGCCGTCCTATGGTCCGCCCGCCCCCGCCGCCTGACCTACCTGGGCCTGTGGCTCCCCAACGGCCTGGTCGTCGGCTGCGAGTCCCTCTTCGTGTCGTACGACCCCGGCGCCGCGGGCACGCTGTTCGCCTGCGCGGCGCTGGGCATGCTGGCCGGGGACCTGACCGTCGGACGGCTGGTCCCGTCGGCCGTGCGCGCCCGGCTGGCGACCCCGCTGCTCCTGCTGCTGGCCGCGCCGTACACCCTCTTCGCGCTGCACCCCGCGGTCCCCGTCGCCGCGGTCTGCGCCGCCGTCGCCTCCGTCGGCTTCGGGGCGAGCCTGGTCCAGCAGGAGCGGCTGATGGCGCTGACCCCGGACGAGCTCGGCGGCCACGCCCTGGGGCTGCACTCGGCGGGCATGCTGACCCTTCAGGGCGTGAGTGCCGCGCTGGCGGGTTCGGTGGCCCAGTTCACCTCGCCCGCCACGGCGATGACGGTGATGGCGGTGGCGTCACTCGCGGTGACGCTCGCGCTGGCTACGGCTGCTCGGTGGCCCCGGCTTCCGGAGCGGGAGCCGGAGCCGGCACCGTCGGGGCGCTGAGGCCCGCGTCGAGCTTCTGCGCGGCCCGGTCGAAGTAGCGCAGCAGCTCCACCGGGAACGGCATCACGAGGGTGGAGTTCTTCTCGGCGGCGACCTCCACGACCGTCTGGAGCAGACGCAGCTGCATGGCCTCCGGGGTGTCCGACATGATCCGCGAGGCGTTGGCGAGCTGCTGCGCGGCCTGGAACTCACCGTCCGCGGTGATGACCCGGGCGCGCCGCTCGCGCTCCGCCTCGGCCTGCCGGGACATGGACCGCTTCAGGGACTCCGGCAGCTGTACGTCCTTGATCTCGACGCGGTCGATGTGGATGCCCCACTCGGCGGCCGGGCTGTCGATCATCAGCGCCAGGCCCTCGTGCAGCCGCTCCCGGTCGGTGAGCAGGTCGTCGAGGTCGCTCTTGCCGATGATGGACCGGAGCGAGGACTGGGCGACCTGGCCGACGGCGAAGACGTAGTCCTGCACCTCGATGGCGGCCCGTAGGGGGTCGGTCACCCGGAAGTAGACGACGGCGTCGACCTTGACGGACACGTTGTCCTTGGTGATGCCCTCCTGGGTGGGCACCGGCATGGTGACCACCTGCACGTTCACCTTCCGCATCCGGTCGGCGAACGGGATCAGGAAGGTGATGCCCGGATGACGGTACGACGGCAGCGCCTTGCCCCAGCGGAACACCACTCCGCGCTCGACCTGGTTGACCACCCGCATCCCACTGCGCAGCACGAGCAGGGCCAGTACGACCACGAGCACGACTGCGACGACGGTGCCCTCCATGGCACTCCATTCTCCGACGGGACATTGGGACACCGGAGATGACACCGGCCGGGGTCCGGCGGATGCGGTGGGGCGCGTCAGGAGTGCGTAAAGAATCCTGGCGGGGTGGCAGGTGGCGGTATATATCGCTAGCCGGTATATGCTCGGTGCATGACCGAGCAACCGCTGCGGGAGCCGACGCTCCTTCTCCTGACCGCGCTGGCGGACGCCCCCCGCCACGGCTACGCGTTGATGCAGGAGGTCGAGAAGATCTCCCGGGGTCGGGTCCGGATGCGGGCCGGCACCCTGTACGGCGCGCTGGACCGCCTGCTCAAGCAGGGGCTCGTCCGCGTCGAGAGCGAGGAGATCGTCGACAGCCGGATGCGCCGCACCTACGCCCTCACCGACGCCGGCTCCGTCCTGCTGGCCGCCGAGGCCGAGCGCCTGCGCGCCACCGCCGACGAAGCCGTACGGCGCCTGGGCGCCAACCCCGCCCGGCCGGACGGAGCCACCGCATGAGCATGCCCCGGCCGCACTGGACCACCCGTGCGTACCCCGCCGCCTACCGCCGCGAGTACGCCGCCGAGATCAGCGACCTCATCCTCCGCGTCACGGCCGAGGAGGGCCGGCGCGCCGGTGCCCTCGAACAGGCCGCGGTCCTCGGGCACGCTCTGCGCCTGCGCACCGGCCTGGACTCCGCCCGCCCCGGCGGCCGCCTCCTGGCGAGGCTGCTGCCCCTGGTGATTCCGATAGCCGCCACTCTCTCCCTCACCCTGCTCGTCCTGTGGCGGGTGCCTCCGTTGCCCTGGGACGGTGAGCGTGCCTACACCCCGCTCGCGTACGTCCCCTGGCTCGCCGTCCTCGGCTGTGCGCTCGCGGGCCGCTGGCCGGCCGCCCGGATCGCCGCCGGGGCCGCGCTGCTGGGCGCCGTCGTGTCCTTCCCCCTGGTCCGCTGGACGGACGGCGCGGAAGGCCTCGCCGAGAACCGGTCGACGCTCGCGGGGCTGGCCCTGGTCGCCGTCCTCGTCCTGCTCGCCCCGCCGGACCTGCCGCCCACCACGAGTTCCGCCCGCCGGACCATGGCGCTGATCGCCCTGGCGCTGGGAGTGCCGCTGCTGGTGGGGTCGCTCACGGTCTTCCAGGCCGACTCCGGCCCGGCCACCACGACCGACGCGCGCCCCGATCCGCTGCGTCTGCTGTTCTTCTTCACCCCGCTGGTCCTCGTGGTGCCCGCCGCCCTGGCGATGGCCCGCGCCCGCTTCGGCCCCCTTCTGGCGGCCCTCCTGATGACCGCTTCGGTACTCGCGTTGGTCCCGGTCGGCTGGCTGCAACAAGTGCCGTACGCCGGCGGGGGCTTGCTGGCCCGCCTGACCTTCCTGACCGGCACCCTGACCCTGACCGCCTACGCGACCCGCACCGTCCGCAACCGCCGACGCGGGCTCAACGGTCCCGCTGATGAAGCCGTACGAGCTCGCTGAGGTCGTTCGCGACCATGACCTGCGCGAGACGTCCGGCGACTGCCACGACCTCGGGCCAGGCCTTCGAGGAGAGGTATTCCGCGTCGGTGCCGTGGGGCACCTCGTCCATCGCGGCGTCGAGTGCGGCCCCCAACTGCCGCATGAGAGCGACCTCTTCCTCGGTCCTCAGGCTGGTGCCGAGGTAGGTCTCCGGGTTGTCGGCATCGCAGAAGTCGTCGAAGAGCGTGTGGATGATGTGATCCATGTTCTCGAAGACGGACGGGTCCAGCCAGACTTCCTGCTGCCACGGCGGGTTGGCCAGCGCCAGGACTGCCGGGACGAGGTTGACGCGGAAGTTCGCCATGAGCAGTCCGTTCTCGTCCACGATTCCAAGGCTAGTGGGGGAGCGGTCGCGTGACTGTGGCGGGAGGGCTTGAATGAGGGTGTGCGGAGGGATGAGGGTGTGACGAGGTAGGACGAGGGAGGGTGTCATGGAGCCCACCGTCGAGCCGCTGGCCGTATCGCGTGGTCCCTATCGCCTGCACGCCGAAGTCCTGCCGGGGCACGGCACGCCCGTGGTCCTCATGCACGGCTTTCCCGACAGCACCCGCCTCTACGACCGACTGCTGCCGCACCTCGAAGGCCGGGCGCCCGTGGTGCGGTTCGACTTCCTGGGCTGGGGGGAGTCGGAGAAGCCGCGCGCGTACCCCTACACGGTGGCCGGTCAGGTGGGCGACCTCTCCGCCGTCGCGGAGGCGGTGGGCAAGAACCTGGGCGCCCGCCGGCTGGTGCTGGTGGCGCACGACGCCTCGGGACCGCCCGCGATCGACTGGGCGCTCGCCCACCCGGACCGGGTCGAGCGGCTCGTCCTGCTGAACACCTACTACCACTGGACCCCCGCGCTGCGCCGCCCACCCGCCATCGCCCTCTACTCCACGCCGCTGGTGCGCACGGCCGCGCGCGCCGCCGTCCGGCGCCGGCCGGAGCTGGACCGGCGCCTCTTCGCCTGGCAGGTGGGCCGGTTCATCCGTGACCCAGGTGTGCGCGAGCAGTGCGTGGCGCGGCTCTACGAGCAGTTTCCCGCCGCGCGCCCGGCCTTCTGGCGGCTCAACGACGAACTCATCGCGGCCGTACTGAGCCGCACACGCCGCCTTTCCGAACTGCGCGCGTTCCAGCCGCCCGTACGGGTCGTCTTCGGGGCCCGCGACCGCTACCTCAACGCGCGGGTGGCACGGCAGTTCACCGACCTGTTCCCGAACAGCGAGCTGTGTCTGCTCGTCGACGCCGGTCATTACGTCCAGGTCGACGAGCCCGGGCAAGTGGCCGACGCGATCGTTGCCGCGTAGCCCAGGATGGCGCCAGAAATCGAACACGTGCTTGAATTTGGGTATGCGACCGTTCCTCGACGACCTCGTCCAGGCGCAGCAGGCGTGGAGCGCCACCGGTGCGGGGCATGTCCGCGCTGCCACCTGACGCACCGCGGCTCCGGGCGATCCTCGCGTACCTCCAGGAACAGATCGCGCAGAGCGACACCGTCGGCATCTATCTGCGTCTGCAGCGGGACGCCGTACGGGAGGCACTGGACCGCGCCGAGGGCCGGCCGGCGCCGGGAAGCCCACGGCCGCACGCGCCCGCACGGCATCCCGCCGTACCGCCCTCCTTCGCGCCGAGCCGGGGCCGGGGCCGGCGGCGGTCGACGGGGTTCGTCGTCCAGCAGAAGCGGACGCCGGGCGGACCCGAGCCCGCCGTGATCCACACGGACGACTGCACGATGATCGAGGGCACCCCCCACCCGATCGGAGACCACGAGGCCCGCGTCGCGCTCACGGACCCGAACATCGAACCGTGCGCGTTCTGCCGCCCGGACACCGAGCTGGGCGTCCTGGACTAGAGGCACCGCCGCCCGTCCCGACCGTCCCGCCGGCGCTCAGTAGGCCCCGGTGCCGGCCACGACGACACGCACCGTACGAGCGAGAACCGCGAGGTCTCCGGCCGGGGACCAGTTGTCCACGTACCGGAGGTCCAGGGCGACCGTCTCGTCCCAGGACAGGTCGGAGCGACCGCTGACCTGCCACAGGCCGGTGAGCCCCGGTTTGACGGCCAGCCTGCGCAGCTCCACCTCGTCGTACCCGGCGACCTCGTCGGGCAGCGGCGGCCGCGGACCGACCAGGGACATGCGGCCCTGCACCACGTTGAACAGCTGGGGCAGTTCGTCCAGGGAGCAGCGGCGCAGCACCCGGCCGGTGCGGGTGATCCGCGGATCGCGGCGGATCTTGAACATCCGGCCGTCCTGCTCGTTGCCCCCGGCCAGCTGGTGCCGCAGCCGCTCCGCGTCGGCGACCATGGTGCGGAACTTGGCCATGGTGAACGGCCTCCCGTTCCGGCCGATGCGCGTCTGCCGGTGCACCACCGGGCCCGGGGAGTCCAGCCGTACGGCCAGGGCCACCGCCGCGAACACCGGGGCGAGCAGCACGATCAGCAGGGCCGCGCCGAGCCGGTCCGTCACCGACTTGACCAGCATCGCGAGCCCGCGCCGCAGCGGCGGGGCCACGTTCAGCATCGTGAGCCCGGCCACCGAGTGGACGCCCACCCGGCGCCCGGCGACCTCGCTCAGGCCGGGTACGACCACGAGCGGGCGCTCCTCGCCGTGCAGGGCCCACGACAGCCGCCGCAGGCGCGTGCCGGACAGATGCGAGCCCGGTACGACGACGACCACGTCCACATCGAGCCGCCGGGCCGCCTCCAGCACCGGGGCGGTGTCGGCCGACGGGCGCTGCGGCGCCTGCCTGCCCAGGCGGGCGGCGACCGGGGCCAGTGCGTGCGGGTCCTCGTCGCCGACCGGGCACACCCCGACGACGACGAGCTCGTGGTCGGTCCGTCGCGCGAGGTGGCTCACCAGACCGTCGACGGCGTGCGCCTCCCCGATCACCAGGGCCCGGCGGACGGCGAGGCCGGCGCGGCGCCGGGCGAGAAGATGACGGTGGATCAGCCGGTGCACGACCGCGCTCGTCGGCACGCAGGGCACCAGGGCGGCGAGCGCGACGAGGAACGGGGACTCCTCGCCCGTCGCCGCCCGCACCACCGCGAGCAGGCCGACGAGTACCAGCCAGTCCTGCAGCGCGAGCCCGGCGCTGTTGCCCTCGCCGAGACCGCGTTCGGCGTAGCGGTTCCGTGCGACGCGTACGAGCAGCCAGGCCGCGGCCGCCACCGTCGCGTAGGCCAGGGCACTGGCGCGGTCGACCAGGGTGAAGGCCAGGTAAACCGGCAGGGCCGCGCCGGTCGCGTCGCCGACGACGGCGGTGGGTGCGTACCAGGCGGCCTTGCCGGTGCGGCGCCGGGGTGGCGGCGGTTCCCGGACGACCTGTGTCTGCGCAGGTCTTGCCCCAGGCACGTGGGGCATCGTGTCCTCGAACAGCCACATTCCGCCTCCAAGTACATCAAAAAGGACTGTTCGAGTGTGTAGGGATGTGCCATGCACATGGGGGCACGACGCTGGGGCGCGGGCAACTCTCACCCGATGAGCAGAGTTCCATGCCGATTGCATATGTCCGGCGCCCGTGCGTCGGCGCGCGACGTCCTGTTCGTCAGGCCGGGACCAACGCCACCTTGAACATTTTCGGCCAGAACTTCCCGGTGACCAGGAACTGATCCGTGCCGGGGACCGCCGCGATGCCGTTGAGCGTGGCCCCCGGGACGAGTTCGTCGGCGTGCAGCAGTCCGGAGGCGTCGATGCGCGCCGTCACCGCTCCCGTGGCGGGATCGATGCGCACGATGCGGTCGGTGAAGAGCACGTTGGCGTACACCGCGCCGCCGACGCACTCCAGCTCGTTCAGCTCCGTCACCGGCCGGCCGTCGTCGGTCACGGTGACCTCGTCCGTCCTCGCGAGCGTGCCGGGGTCACGGAACGTCAGCCGTGCCGAGCCGTCACTGGTCACCAGCCGGTTCCGGTCCCGCTGGAGGCACACGCCCCAGCCGTCGTCCGGGTACGGGACGCGGCGCAGCTCCGCAAGTGTCCTCGCGTCGCGCTCGATGGCGGTCCGGTCCCGCCAGGTCAGCTGCCACAGGGTCCGGCCGAGCACGGTGATGCCCTCACCGAACAAGGGCGCGGGGAGCGCCGCACGCACCGTGGGCTCCTTGCCCAAGGGCCCCGCCCGCACCGAGGACCGACCGGACAGGCCGGTGCCTTCGTAGAGCGTGCCGCCGGCCATCTCGAGTCCCTGGGTGAACGCCTGCGGGTCGTGCGGAAAGGTCTTGAGCACCTTGACCCGCAGCTGCTCGACCCGCGGCTGCTCGACCCGGTGCGCCGGCGGGCGTGCCGCGAGCAGCAGTGTGGCCGCTAGTACGGCCCCCGCCGTGCGGCGCACACGCTCAGACACGGCAGTCGCCGCCCGGCTCGATCGTGGTCCGCTGCGGCCTCACCAGAGACTGCCGCAGCAGCGTCGGCGTGCCGTCCGCGTGCGGCTCCCGCAGATGCAGCACCAGGGTGCGGCTGGAGCCCGCGGGCAGCTCCAGGTCCTTCGTGAACACGGAGTGGCCGCGCTCCAGGGCCGGCGCGAGCAGCGCGCTGCGGCCGTCCAGGGTGGCGTCGGTGAGGGTGGCTCCTACCCCGGCGTAGTACGACACCCTCAGGCGGTTGTCCCCCGGGCGGGTGCGGTAGGGAGGGTGATCCGCCCTGACGGTGACGTAGTCGGGCAGGCCGGAGGCCGGGGCCCGGTTGGTCAGGGTCATGCGTACGGTGACCGCGCGCCCTTCGCCGGAGCAGGCGCCCGCCTCCCAGGTCAGGCTGCGGTCGAGGTAGTAGTCCAGCTTGCCGCCGGCCGCGTTGTTCACCACCATTCCCGCGAAGGGGCCGGGGGTGTCCGGGAGCGCGCCCGAGTAGGGGCGGGACTCCAGGAGGCGCTGCTCCGCCGGGTGGGCGCTCCAGACCTTCAGCCGTCCGGCCCGCTGGGCGTCGTTCACGGCGACGAGCAGTGCGGGCAGCCGGTGCGTGTCGTCGAGCGCCCCCATCAGCCGGGCGGCGGCGGCACGGGCTGCGTCGACGAAGAACGCCTTGCGCCGGGCCACGTCGTCGTACTTCGCGTAGCTGGTCCGCTCGGTGAGGTCCACTACGTTGCCGGGGGTCAGCTCGGTGCCGTCGGCCATCCGGGCCGGGCCGGTGACCTTGAGCAGGCGGCTCAGCGTGACCGGATCGACGGCGATCGCCCCGTCCACGCGCTCACCGGTGTGCTTGCGCCAGGCCGCCGCCCAGATGCGGGCCGCGTAGGGGAAGTGCGGGCTCATGTTGGAGTTGGGCCACGTATGGGCGGGGTCGCTGCCCGCGTACCGGGTGTCGAACTCCGCTCCGAGGTCGATGTCCGGCTTTACCGTCTCCATCTCCGTGTTGTTGCCGAACCGCTCGAAGGACAGCCGGCCCCGGTCGGCCCGCAGTACGGCGAAGGCGCCCGGAAGGCCGCCGGTGCCGCGCGACTCGGCGAGGTTCTGGAACGCGAGGAAGTAACGCCGCTGTCCCTGCGTGCCGAGCATGGGCGGCAGGATGCGAGCGGCCACGGAGGCGTCGGTCATCACCGGGGCGAGGCGGTCCAGTTGCTGCTGCAGCCCGGCGCGGGCCCGGTCGGCCGCCGGCAGCCAGGTGGACCGCGGCAGACCCTGCACATCGGTCCGTACCTCGGCCACGACATCCGCGGCCCGGGTGATGTCCCGCCCGTGCTGTCGCAGCCCCGCGAGGGCCTCGGACATACCGCCGCCGCTCGCGTCCTGCGTGGCCGGCGGCAGGACGTCGGTCAGGGCGGGCAGTACATCGCCGGCCAGCCGGTCCACGGCGTAGGCGGCGCCGCGCACGGTGCGCACGGGCTCCCCGAGAAGGGGCAGTTCGGCAACGGAGTACCAGGCCGGCCCGGTGGTGAGGCGATGCGCCCGAGCCGCGTGGTCGGCGGCCGAGCGCACGGCCTGTTCCGCCGCCCGGGCGGGCACCGTGCCGGAGGCGGAGCCGGCCGCCACGGAGTGCCGCAGCGCGTCGAGGTCCTGCTGGGCCGCGAGCAGCTCCCGGCGGGCGAACAGCCCGGTGGCACCGATCCAGACGGCGCCGGCCAGCGGAAGCAGCGCGGCGGCCAGCAGTACGGTCCTGAGCAGGCGGCGGCGACCTGGTGAGGGTTCGCGGAAGGAGTCTTCGGGGGAGTCCTTGGAGGAGTCCTTGGGGGAGTCTTCTGCCCCAGGCATGCGGATGGCGTCCCGGCCGGGGCCGGGACGCCGTTCCACATCAGTACGGATGTCTCGCTCCGTCATGAACTGCCCGTCATGAGTTGCGGCGACGGCGTACGGCCAGCGTTGTGCCACCGCCCGCCAGGAGCAGCGCCGCGGCGGCGCCACCCAGGGTCAGGGCCTTTGCGTTGCCCGTCTCGGCGAGGCTTTCACCGTTGTGCTGCTGAGCCTGCTGCTCGTAGCTCACCGGGTCGGTGACCAGGCCGCGGTCGTGGGATCCGTTGTTTCCGTCGTCATGCCCGTCGTGCCCACCGGGGTGATGGGTGGGGCTGTGGGTCGGCTTCGGGGGCTTGGTCGGCCTCGGAGGCTTGGTCGGCTTCGGGGGCTTCGTGTGTGTAGGAGTGGGCGTCGGCGTCGGCGTCGGGGTGCCACCGACCCCGCCCACGATGTAGATGGTGACGCCGACGCTCTGGTCGGGGTTGTCCGCGGTGAGCCGGAAGACGTGCCAGCCGTTGGGGGCGTCCTCCGGGATGGTCACCGTCCCGGCCACCGATCCATCGGCCCCGGCCTGGAAGTGGCCGAGGACGATCGGCGTCGATTCCAGCAACGCCGTGACGTCCTGGAAGGGTTCGAAGACTCCCGCGGGCGCGTCGAAGCTCAGCAGTCCTCCGGCGGTCACCGTCGTGGTGCTGACGTTCAGGGGCGGAGGTGACCCCGGGTATGGCTGTGCGTAGGCGGCCTGCGCGCCAACCAGGGGTGCCGCGATGAGCATGGCAGCCGATGCCGCCGATGCCACGGCAACCCGCCATTTGGGCGATGTCGTCATCTTTTTCACTCTCCTCGTCTCGACTTCGGTCCGGATCAGGCTGCAGCGTGGTCGTGATCAAGATTTCGGGTACCAAGGGTCTTGATACATGGAATAAGTGGGACATACCGATAGCTATTGGTGTGGCGGCACTCAGAAGCCATCGGATGGTGGAGTGCTTGCCCACCGTTGGCCTACGTCGCCGCGTCGGCTCCCCCCGTTTGAGTGCTCGAGTCCCTATGTTTCGGTGTGCCCATAGGGAACAAGGCATTTCATTTCGGATATGTCCCTCGGTCTGCGAGGGGTTATGAGGGGTGCAGCTTGGATCTCCACGGATTCCTTAAAGCTATTGCCAGACGCTGGCCGACCTTCCTGGTCTGTCTGGTCCTCGCGATCGGCGCGGCACTCGCCGTGACCGGCCTGAGTACCCCCGTCTACGAGGCGCGGACCCAGCTCTTCGTGGCCACCCCCAGCAGTGAGGACACCGCCCAGCTGAACCAGGGGCAGAACTTCTCGCAGGCGCGCGTGCAGTCGTACGCCTCGATCGTGACGACCCGCCAGGTCACCGTTCCCGTGGTGAAGAAGCTGAAGCTGCGCATCACGCCGGAGGAACTGGCGTCCCGGATCACCGCGGTCGCCCCGCTCAACACCGTGCTCATCGACATCACCGTCCGGGACACCGTGCCCAGACGGGCGGCACGCATCGCCAACGCCGTCGCGGAGCGGTTCAGCGCGGTCGTCGAGCAGTTGGAGACGCCCAAGCGCGTCGTCCAGCCGACGAAGGGGGCTGCGCCCGCCTCGCCCGTCTCACCCGTCTCCCTGGGCGTCACCCAGGAGGCCGTCACCCCCATCTACCCGGTCTCGCCCCGCCCGCTGCTGAACCTGGCCGTGGGCGTGCTCGGCGGACTGCTGCTCGGTGCCGGACTCGTCGCCCTGCGCGAGACCCTCGACACCACGCTCAAGACGAGCGAGGCGCTGGGCGAGTTCACCGCGCTGCCGGGTCTCGGCACCATCCCGTACGACAGGAACGCCCCCAGGCAACCGCTCGTCAGCACCGACGGGCGCTCCAACCGCGCCGAGGCCTTCCGCAAGCTGCGTACCAACCTGCAGTTCTCCCAGGTCGACGATCCGCCGCGGATCATCGTGGTGACCAGCTCGCTGCCCGGCGAGGGCAAGACCAACACCGCGGTGAACCTCGCCCTCTCGCTCGCCGAGGCGGGCGTCTCCACCTGTCTGGTCGACGCCGACCTGCGCCGCCCGTGCGTGGCCAGGACCTTCGGCCTCGTCCGGGACGCCGGTCTGACCACGGTGCTGATCGGGCAGGCCCGCGCCGAGGACGTGATGCAGCAGGTGGGCGGCCGGCTCTCGGTGCTCGCCAGCGGCGCCGTACCGCCCAACCCCACGGAACTGCTCGCCTCGGCACGTATGCAGGAGGTGCTGCGCGAGCTGGCCGACACCTACGACGCCGTGATCGTCGACACCGCGCCACTGCTGCCGGTCGCCGACACCGCCGGACTCGCCTCGCTCGCCGAGGGCGCGCTGCTCGTCGTACGCGCCGCGAAGACCAGCCGGGATCAGGTCCGTTCCGCCGCGGAATCGCTGGACCGCCTGGGCGTCCGCGTCCTCGGCACCGTCTTCAACATGGCTCCGGTCCCCAGGGGCGACCGCTACGGCGCCTACGGGCCCTACGGCGAGCTGCCCGCACCCCGTGTGTCGGCCCGCCAGGAGGAGGCCGCGGCGCCCGCTGCGACGCAACTCACCGGCGAAGGATGACATGACCCGGGTCCTGTTCGTCTGCACGGGCAACGTCCACCGCTCGGTGCTCGCCGAGCGGCTGCTGGCCGCGAGGCTTCCGCCGGGCTCGGCCGTACGGCCGAGCAGCGCCGGCACGGAGGCATGGCCCCGGCCCGGCATGGAGAGCTCCACCAGGGCGGTGCTGGAGAAGCTGGGCGGCGACGGCTCCGGCTTCGAGGCCCGCCCGCTCACCGCACGGCTCGTCGCGGAAGCGGGGCTGGTCCTCGGACTCGCGGGCGAACACCGGGAGGCGGCCGTGCGGCTCGCGCCGGCGGCGATGCGGCGCTGCTTCACCCTGAAGGAGTTCCTGCGGCTTGCGGTTGCTGCCGACATCGGGGACGACGGGGACGTCGTCGACGACGTGGACGCCGTGGTCGCGGCCGCGGCGGGTCGCCGGGGCAGCGCCGCCCCGGTCCCGCCGGCCGAGGACGACATCGCGGACCCGTGGGGAAAACCGCACACGGTGCTGTACGAGTGCGCCCGCGAGATCGACGGTGCGGTGAGCACGCTCGCGCGGCTGCTGGGCGGCGGGGCGAGCGCCTGAGGGCGGGCCGTCAGCGGCTGCCGCCGTCACGGCCGTCACCGCCGTCGCCGAAGGTGAGCCGCCCGGGTGCGCCATGATGGGCCCGTGGACTTCGAGCCGTACCGGGGCGAGTTGGTGGCGTACTCCTACCGGATGCTGGGCTCGTTCGACGAGGCCGAGGACCTGGTGCAGGAGACGATGCTGCGGGCCTGGAAGGCCCGTGACCGGTACGACCGCACCCGCGCGTCCGTGCGGACCTGGCTGTACCGGATCGCGACCAACGCCTGCCTGACGGCGCTGGAGGGGCGGGCCCGGCGGCCGTTGCCCTCCGGGCTGGGCGCGCCCAGCGAGGACCCCGGTGCGCCGCTCACTCCGGCCCTCGACATCCCCTGGCTGCAGCCGTTCCCCGACGCGCGGTTCGACGCGGAGGCGCGGACCGACCTGCGGCTCGCGCTGGTGGCGGCGATGCAGGTCCTGCCCGCGCGGCAGCGGGCCGTGCTGGTGCTGCGCGAGGTCCTGGAGTTCACCGCCGCCGAGGTCGCCGAGCAGCTGGGGACCACGGCCGCGGCCGTCAACAGCGCGTTGCAGCGGGCCCGTGCCGCCCTGGCCGGCGTGGGTGGTGTGGACGAGATCGACGAAATCACGGAGCCGGACGATCCCGAGGCACGCGCGGTGATCCAGCGGTATGTGCGGGCGTTCGAGGCGGCCGACGTCCCCGCGCTGGTGCGACTGCTCACGGACGAGGCGGTGCTGGAGATGCCGCCGGTGCCGCTGTGGTACCGGGGCAGCCGCGACTACGGCCTGTTCATGGAGCGTGTGTTCCGGATGCGGGGGACGGGCTGGACCATGACGCCCCTGACCGCCAACGGGCAGCCCGCGCTCGCCGCCTACGCGCCGGAGCCCGGCGGCGGGCATCGGCTGCACACGCTGCAGGTCCTCACCGTCACCGGCGGGCGGGTCGCGCACAACGTCGTGTTCGCCGATCCGCACGTGTTCAGGGCGTTCGACCTGCCCGGGCGGATTTCTTCAGACGGATTCCGCCGGGCGCGATGAGTGGGGCCGATGCCGCCGATATGTACGGCTGAGCATCGAGCGAAGGGACACCCATCGTGAGCGTCATCGTCATTGAGTTCATCACCCTGGACGGATTCGTGTCCGACCCGGACGGCTCCGCCGGCACGCCGACCGGCGGCTGGGCGTTCCAGCACGGACCCGAGGCGGTCGCCGGGGACAAGTTCCGGCTCGGCGGCACCCTCGACGACGGGGTCCTGCTGCTGGGGCGTACGACCTGGCAGTTGTTCTCACGCATCTGGCCCGGACGGGACGACCCGTTCGCCGCGCGGATGAACGCCGTACCGAAGCTGGTCGTGTCCCGCACGCTGACCGACACCTCGACGTGGACGAACTCGCGCCTCGTCGACGGCAGTGTCAGCGACGCCGTCAGGAACGAGAAGCGGGACGTGATCATCACCGGCAGCCTGAGCGTCGTACACGCGCTGATAGTGGAGGAACTGATCGACGAATACCGGCTGTTGACCTTCCCCACGATCCTCGGCACCGGCCGACGGCTCTTCCCCGACCACGGCCCGCACACCGACCTGGAGTGCGTGTCGGCCGAGCGTTCCGGCGCCGCCGTCCTTGCGCGGTACCGGAGGACGGCACGATGACGGTCCCTGCACGCGGTTGCCGGCAACGGCGCTGCACCGGCCGCCGTGGCGGCCGGTGCAGCGCCTCCTTGCGGTCCCGGTTCTCAGTGCAGGACGTCGAGCTCGTTGTCGGCGTCGTTGACGAAGTAGACCGCGTCGCGGTCCAGATCCAGTGCGAGGCCGAAGAGCGCACCCGCACCGGGCGGGCTGCCCTCGTTGTTGATCTGCTTGAACGCGACCTGCTGACCGGCTTCGGTGGTCTCGACGATGTTGCCGTCTCCGCCGTTGACCGTCAGGATGTCGCCCTTGGGGGTGATGGCCATGCCCAGCGGGCCGTTGAGATGGCCGCCCTCGGTGATGACCTTCCCGATGCCCGCGCTGTCCTTCCGGGTCGTGGCCCGCGGGATGGCGGTGATACGGCTCCGCACGGTGTCGGCGACGAAGAGCGTGCCGTCATGGCCCAGGCCGACGCCGGTCGGGCCGACCACCAAGGCCTCCGGGTCCGTCCGCTCGGGGAAGCCGGAGCCGATCTCGGTGGTTGCCACCCGCTTCGGCGGCTCGTTGCCCTCGCACTGGAGGGTGATCCGCAGGACCGTGCCCTCGTCGACCTCCGCACCGCCACCGGCGACCGTTCCGTTGAGCACATTGGTCACGAACAGCTCGGTCTGCCGCTTGCTCCCGCCCCGCTCACTGCGCTTTTCGGAGGTGACAGCGGTCATGTCCCACGGACCGTTGATGCCGTCTCCCGCGATCGTCTCGCGCACCGTGCCGTGCTTGTCGAGCACCAGCAGGCAGCCGGCCTGGGCGGTGGCCGACGTGCCGTCCGCGGTGGGGAGACTGCCGACCACGACCCATCCGCCGGGCAGGACCGTCAGCGCCGTGGTCAGGCCGACCCCGCCGGGGCACTCGCCCGGCAGGTTGTTCGGGTCGATCGTGGCGAACGTGGTCCTTGTGCCGCCGGGGGTGATCTGGACCAGCGTGGTACCCGTGCCCTGCTGATTCGCCGAGTTGTTGAAGTTGCTGACCAGGACGTTGCCCCGGTGCAGATCGCCGGTGCTCTCCTGGATGGTGAACGTGCCGTACGGGTTCACGTCGCCGTTCTCCGGGACGGTGGACGCGACGGTGGACACGGTGTTCAACCGGTCCAGGAACGGCGTCTGACCGCTGGGCGCGGCCGGGGGCGCGACGGCGGTCAGGCCTACCGTCAGCGCGGCGGTCGCCAGCGCGCTCGAACATACCCGAAGTCTCATGTACTGCCTCCTGAAGGGCGGGCCGGACAGTCGGGACAGAACGCCCTGGCCCGCGAAAGTGCTCAGAGTCCCCCCAGGACGTCACGTTAGGCACGTATCACCGCAGACCGCTCGACCACATCCGCCAAATGCCGATCGCTCCGGGTGGCGGCCGCGGTGCACCTGCCGCTCTTCGGCGACCTAGGGCTTCGAGTCCGGCTTCAGGTCCGGCTTCCGGTCCGGCTTCCAGTCCTGGGCGAGGAGTCCGAGCAGTACCTCGTCCAGGAACTCGCCCATCACCCAGGCCGAGGAGCGCAGTACGCCCTCGCGGACGAAGCCGTTGCGCTCCGCTGAGCGCAGCATTGCGGTGTTGTCCGCGAGTGTCTCGATCTGCAGCCGCTGCAGACCGCGCACGACGAAGCCGTAGTGGCACAGCACCGCGACCACGTCGGTGCCGTAGCCCTTGCCGCGGGCGGACGGCAGCAGTCCGAGGCCGATGTGTGCGGACCGGTTGTGGATGCCGAGTTCGCCGTTGAGCGCGTAGACGAGCACGGCGGCGACCCGTACCACACAGGTGCCCTTGAGGTAGGTTTGGATCAAGGTCGGCAGTGATCTGCCGAAGACATGCATGCCGGGCCGGAGCACGGGGGAGTCCGACCAACTCGCCCGTCCGGCCAAGGCTCGCGGAACGGGGGACTCATGACCAGGTATCAGTGCGTGCCCGCTGCGGCGGGCGCGATTGCCGTCGGCGGCGCCGCGCTTCGATCACAACGGATCGGATGACCGGGGAATCGAGCTTTCCCTGAAGTAACGGCTGGAGCGTCACCGCGCCTGCGGTCGGGCTTGGCATGCGTCGAGTCGACTGGGCCGCCCCTAAGGGACCACAGGGACCACCAGCATGCCAAGAGCGTCATACATGTTGAGGAAGCATGCGCACAACTCGCATACATAAGCTACTGATGTCAGCCGGTGCGCTGGTCCTGGCAACTGCCACGCCCGCCAGCGCCGACACCGCTCCCCCGATCGCACGCCCCACGTCGGCAGCACCCACACCCTCTACGCCTGTGCCCTCCGCCGACGTTGACGATGCGGTCGAAGGCGGTCAGTGGACGAGCGAGGCGGCCGAGA
Source organism: Streptomyces sp. NPDC050625 (assembly GCF_040654755.1). NCBI lineage: Bacteria > Bacillati > Actinomycetota > Actinomycetes > Kitasatosporales > Streptomycetaceae > Streptomyces > Streptomyces sp. NPDC050625. Next base: position 14,178 of record NZ_JBFAIQ010000011.1, on the reverse strand, counting down.
AGTTCTGGACACCCGAGCGGATGGCCGCGGCCGCACCGGACTCCCCCCGCCCCGATGCGCCCGCCGGCTGGAAGCCCGCCGCACGCCGGCCGACCGCGGCAGCCGGGACAACCGCGGCAGCCGCCAAGGACGGCCACTACTTCGGCGGCGTTCCCACCGTCGGCACCTTCTTCCACTACACGAGGAACCCCGCCACCGACCAACTGGAGGGGCGGTTCTGCTCGGCCAGCGTCATCGACAGCCCGCAGGGCAACGTCATCCTGACCGCCGCACACTGCTCGGGCGGCAGCAAGGGCATGTTCGTACCCCGCTACGACGGCGCTGCCACGAACCCCGCCCCCTACGGCCGGTTCCCGGTGCAGAAGTGGATCCGTGACTCCCGCTGGTACAAGGTGGGCGGCCAGCCCACCCGTGACGCCTACTCAGACCTGGACTACGCCTTCGCCCGGGTAGGCACCAACAGCAGCAACCGCAGCCTGCAGAAGGCGGTCGGCGCCGCTCTCAAGCTCGGTCAGGTGAACGGCGACTACAGCCGGACCGTGACCGTCATCGGCTACCCGGGAAGCCACAACCCGAAGAACCGGCCCATCATCTGCCCCGGCGTCACGACCCGGCAGCTCCGCGGCTACCGGCAACTGCGCATGGAGTGCGGCGGCTTCTACGGAGGCACCTCCGGAAGCCCCTGGATCACCGGCCTGAACACCACGACCGGCAGCGGAACCGTGATCGGCAACCTCGGTGGCTACTACGGCGGCGGCCTGGAGAACAACAGCGACCGCATCTCCTTCGCCGTCACCTACGACAAGCGTGCCCTGGAGATCTACGCCGCCGCGAAGAACAACACCGAGCCGCGGCAATACCCGCGCGGCTACAGCATGTACCCCACCGGCGGCGGCCTGTGGACCAAGGCCAGGAAGACGGCCTCCGGTGACTACGACGGCGACGGCAGGACCGACATGATCGTGGTCTGGACGGACGGCGAGGTCACCCTCTACACCGGTGACGGCAAGGGCGGCTTCTCCGGCGAGAAGAGGATCACGAAGTCCGACACCTGGAAGAACGCCAAGGTCGTCGCCGGAGGCGACTTCAACGGCAGCGACTCCTCCGACCTCGTCGTGGTCTGGACGGACGGCGAGGTCACCCTCTACACCGGCGACGGCAGGGGCGGATTCGCCAAGGAGACGCAGCTCCAGAAGCCCAACGACACCTGGCGGAACGCCGGCCAGATCACGGCCGGACGCTACAGCGACAACAAGTGGACCGACGACCTCATGGTCCGCTGGGTCGACGGGGAACTCTCCCTCTACACCGACGTCGACGGCCGGGGCCTCCTCCACGAGCACAAGCTCAAGGACCCCAACGACACCTGGAAGCACGCCACGATCCTCACCGCAGGCAACTTCACCGGCGGCCCCAACTGGGACCTGGTGGTGCGCTGGTCGGACGGCGAGCTCTCGCTCTACCGCGACGCGGGCCCCTCCGGTGTGGGAACGGAAGTCCGGATGCTGTCCTCTAACCAGCTGTGGACCCATGCCTCCGTCATGACCGCGGGCGCCTACACGCCGGGCGAGCCCGACGACCTGCTGGTGCGTTGGTCGGACGGTGAGACCACCCTCTACACCGACACCTCCACCACCCTCGGCCGTGAGCACATGCTCGTGCCGCCCAAGGCCGGCTGAACCCCCCTCTCAGGAAGGCGAGGTACGCACGATGTACCTGCGCGCTGCAGCGACCGCTCTCACCGTGACCGCTCTCACCGCGACCGTCATCGGCCTCACGGGCTCCCACACCGCCTCGGCGGCGGACGGTCCGGGCCTGAGCATCAGCATCCGCGAAAACGACAGCGACAGCACCGGGGACGGCCCGCTTGAGCAGGGTGCGCCCGTCGTGGTCACCTCCGACGTCGACCTGACCTCCCTGGCGGCGGACGGCAACGGCCGCTTCACCGTGAAGTCTCCGGCGTTCACCAAGGACGTGACCGTGGAGATGCGGAAGAACAGCTTCGGGGAGGGCTACGGCACCATCAGCTGCGACATCGGGCCGGGAAGCTACCCGGTCGACATCGCCGGGCAGCACGAGAAGTCCGAGGCGATCGGCAACCGCGGCCACCTGACCATCACGGTCAAGGACGACAAGGACCGGTACTGCGGGCAGGCGGCGGGTTCCTCAAGCCGTACCGGCACTGTTGCCGCGGTCGTCGGCGGCGGCGGCGCGATGGCCCTAGCCGCCGTCGGCTACACCGTCGTTCGCCGCCGCCGCAGAACCAGCAACACCTGACCGCGGACCATCGGCGCCCCGACGACTCCGCAGTGGGCGCGCTTGGCCGCCGCCCCTGGTCGCCGCCCTAGTCGACGTCCACCGGACCGTCGTTCGACTTCCTCCCCTTGTTGGCGGGCAGCTGGAGCAGGCCGCTGCCGCTGCCCTCGCGCTCCTCCTCGGTCCGCCGTCCTTCGGCGTCCTGCCCGTTCAGGTTCTGTCGGACCGAGTCGAGGATCGTGAGGCCCTGGGACACCAGCCCGGCGGCGATCTCGCCGAGGCCGTCCGCACCGTTGAGGACGTTGACGTTGGCGCCCGCGAGGCCGCCGGCGGCCTCCTTGACGATCTGCGGGAGCTGGTCGATCAGCATCCGGTCGAGCGCGACCCGGTCGTACGACGCCGCCGCCTCTGCCTGGATCTTCATCCGCTGCGCCTCCGCGGCCGCGAGGATCCTGACCCGCTCTGCCTCGGCCTCGGCGGGCTTCACGACCTCGGCGACCAGCTGCTGCTGGCGCAGCTTGGCCTGGCGCTGGGCCAGCTCCGTCTGGGCGGCGAGCACCTCCTGCTGGGCGTGTGCCTGCGCCAGCGGTCCGGCCTGCCCGGCCTGCGCCTGGGCGCGGTCCACCTCGGCGGAGTACTCGGCCTTGACGATGGCGGTCTGCCGGGCGTACTCGGCCTGCTTGCGGGCCGCCGCCTGCTCCGCCTCGACCGCGGCCTGGGTGGCTTGCGCCTGGGCGATCTGCGCCTGCCGCTGGATGGCCGCCTTGTGCGGCGCGGACATCGCGTCGATGTAGCCGGTGTCGCCGTCGTCGATCGACTGGATCTGCAGCGAGTCGACGATCAGGCCGATCTTCGCCATCTCCGTCTTCGAGGTGTCCAGCACCTCCGCGGCGAGCTTCTGCCGCTCGGTGACGATCTCCTCGACCGTCATCGAGCCGATGATGGCCCGCAGGTGACCGGCGAAGATCCGGCCCGTGAGCACGGACATCTGCTCCTGGTCGGACAGGAACCGCTGACCGGCATTGATGATGCTCTCGTGGTCGTTGCCGACCTTGAAGGCGATGACCGCGCGGACGTGCAGCGCGATGCCCTGCCTGGTCACACAGGTCTCGGTGACCTCGGACTCACACATGGAGAGGGTGAGGAACCGGACCTTCCGGAACACCGGCAGCACGAACTTCCCGTGCCCCGTGACCACTCGGAACGGCGCGCCCCCCAGTCCCCGCCTGCCCCCCGAGATCAACATCGCCTCGTCGGGAGCGGGTACGCGGTATCCGAACATTCCTGTTACTCCTCAGCCGGCCTCGGCGGCATCCCCGCCGAGCGCGTCCAATGGATCCACCCACTCGATGACGCCGACCTCGCGGCATCCTCGTGATTCGATCACGAGCACCGTGGCACCCACGGGCAGGGGCTCCTCCGACCAGGCGAGAAACGTCTCGGAACCGCCTCTGACGCGCACCAGGACTTCACCGGGGCCTGCGGAACCACGCGTCCCGATGAGTACCGTCCCCATACACCCGATCACGGCCTCGTCCTGCGGCATCACCGGCCGTCCTCCTCGTCCTGGCCCCATGATTCCGACGATAGACCCAGTCCGACCGGGACCCAACGGCCGGGAGGCGGAGATGCTCGGCACTGCTGGCCAAGACCCACGCCCGGGCGTCGACCGCACGACGCGACACATGGCCGGAGGGCCGAAGACCGTTCCTCGCGGTCTTCGACCCTCCGGCCGGGATGGTGGCTGCGACGGCTGCGACGGCTGTGCCGACTGTGCCGACTGCGCCGACTGCGACGACGAAGGGCGGCGGAAGGAGTGGCCGGCCTCCGAGGCGGGCTAGTGGTGGCCGAAGTAGCGGTAGTGATCGTGGCGTCGGTCGTTGTACCAGCCGTAGTGCCGCCCCTGGTCCCAACCGCGGTTGCGCCCCTGGTCCCAACCCCGGTTCCGGTCCCCGTGCCAGCCGCGGTCCCAGCCCTGGTGCCGGTCGTCGAAGCGACCGTCGCGGTCGTGGTCGTGGTCGATCCCGCGGCTGTGTGAGTAACTCCTGTCGCGGTCGCGGTCGCGGTCATGGTCGCGGTCGGCTCCGGAGGCCAGCGCCGGTACGGCGGCCGCGCCGACGAGGGCCCCCGAAACCACCAAGTTGGTGATCAGGCGGACCGTCGTACGAGAAACAGACATGAATCCATCACCTCACGTTCGTGCACACCGCCCCTGGCCGGGCGCGGCGTGCGATCCGGAATCCCCGGCTCAGCGCCGAGGCCCCACACTGTGGCCCTGCACGGCGACACGAGACGCGACAAAGGCCCGCGGTTACAGGGCGCAGACAGGACCGTGACTCTCCCTTGTACGGGCCACTGACACGGGGGAAGGGGGCTGGCCACTGCCCCTGTCCCGGCCCGGTCCTCCGAACGGCTCAACGCCATCGGTAACGACGCGGGGCCTCTGTTCGGGTGACCCGCTGCGGCGCCCGTGCTGCTTGGATACCGAAGATGACGACGATTTCTCCCGCTCCCCGCGCAGACGACGCCGATTCCGACCGCTTGAGGGCCCTGCTGGAACGTGCCGCCACGGGCCGGGACAGTCAGGCCTGGAGCGACCTCTGGACGGGGCTCTACCACAACGGCTCTCTGGACGTCGCCCATCCGCTGGTGCTGCACACGCTGGCCGACATGGCGCAGGCCGACGAAGCCGGCACGGCAGCTTCGGCCCTCCACCTGGCCGGCGCTCTTCTCGTCCAGGCCGACCAGCGGTACGAGACGCGGAACCTGCGGCACCAGTACGCGCCGGAAGTCGCATGCCTACTGGGCGCGGCAATCCGGTGGCGGCAGGTCACCGCCGACCGGAACGACTACTGCTATCTGGTTGAGGCGGTCCTGAACCTGGAAGGCGACATCCACTGGGCGGAGGACTTGATCGGTGGCGTCGTCGGCGAGGAATACGAACTCGACTGCCCCGATCCCGACGGGTGCGCGTCGCTGTGGGTGATTTTCGGAGAGCGGGGCTTCTTCAGTGCAGCGGAGGACTACGCCCTCTCCGACGACGTCGAGACCTTCCCTCTCCATCCGGCCGATCCCCGTGACCTGGAAGGTCTCGGCAGGCGCCTCTACGACCTTGCCCTGGCCGACGGACATGAGGAAATCGCGCGTGCCCTGACCTATGCCTTCGGTGAGGCGACCTGCCCGGAGTGCGGGCAGCGCTTCTCCGTCGTCGGGCAGGTCATCGCCGGTTGGAGCTGAAGTGCGTGGCGGTCCGCCTTGCTCATCGCGGAACCGTGCGTGCCGTGTTTGATGTCGTGCTGTGTCGTGGACACAGCCAAGCCGAGTTCCAGCTCCTGTCTCCCCTGGACGGTCTCCGCATTGTTCGGAGCTGCCATGGGCGGCGTCGCCTGGTCGCTGACCGTCTGGGCACGCGCGTACTGCGACGCGGGTTACGACGCCGGCGGACGCTTCGAACTGAACTTCTTGCTCCCTCTGATCGTCGGAGCCGAAGCACTCGTCGGGCTCGTTGCGTGGGCCATCGGCCGACGGCTGGTGCTTCACGCGCCGACGGCGGTCCGCCTCTCACTGCCGACCCTGCTGGTGGTTGTTGCGACGGTGGGACCGGCATGGTGGTTCTTCGCGACCCGGGGAACGCTGGACGGCTATCCCGGCGACTCCGGCCTCTGCCCCGTGAGTAACGTCCCGCCCCAGTGGCCTGACTGGATCCCCGTCTGATCAGCCACAACTGATCACCGGCGGCCGTGACCGCAGGAACAAGGGCGTTGTCGGTACATTCGGGTGAATCTCACCTGAGGCGCGATCCAGATTTCTCGGATTTCCGCGGTCTGCGGATGTCGAGTACGTGCCACGGGCTCCGTCCCAGGGACATCAGCGGCCACCACAGGACGCATGAGGAAGCACGAGGAAGAAGGAGAAACCAGCATGGCGATTCAGCGGATGGACAACGTCGGCATCGTCGTCGAGGACATGGACGCCGCCATCGCGTTCTTCGTGGAACTCGGTATGGAGCTGGAGGGCAGGGCGGAGGTCGAGGGCCTCTTCGCCGACCAGTGCACCGGACTCGACGGCGTCCGCTGTGACATCGCGATGGTCCGGACCCCGGACGGTCACGGCCGGCTCGAGCTGGCGAAGTACCGCACGCCCGCGGCGACCAGCGCCGGGCCGCGCAACCGGCCGCACAACATTCTGGGCACGCACCGCGTCATGTTCGCCGTCGACGACATCGAGGACACCGTTGCCCGCCTGCGCCCCCACGGCGCCGAACTCGTCGGCGAGATCGCCCGGTTCGAGGACAGCTATCTGCTCTGCTACCTCCGCGGCCCGGAGGGCATCATCGTCGGACTGGCCGAGCAACTGCGCTGAGAAGGAGGAGCCGATGTGGAGGGGGCGCTGCTATGTCGCTGCCGCGTGCGTGACCCGGATCTTCGACTGGCCATGCGGGCGCCGTTCCCAGTCGTCCATGAAACGGGCGGTCAGGCCGTGTCGCTCGGCCAGTGAGACGAGGGTCTCGGTGCGGTAGTAGAAGTCCTCGCGGAGCACCTGGTGCTCGGTTCCCTCCGTGCGGTCGAAGGTGAAGTCGAAGAAGCCGCCCGGGGCCAGCACCCGGCCGACGTTGGCAAGGCACTCGTCGATCACCTCCAGCGGCGAGTGCGAGAAGACGCTGTGGGCGTGCACCACGGTGAACCAGTCCGAGGGCAGGAAGTCGAGCGTCAGGTTCTCGACCAGGGCCAGATGGGGAAGTCGGTCCCGCAGGCCCCGGCGGACTAGCGTCCGCCGCGCCTCGAGGAGGATGTCCGGCGAGATGTCCACCCCGTAGTAGTGGCCGGGTTCGAGGTAGTCGATGAACCGCCACCCCGCGCGCAGGTTCCCGCAGCCGATCTCCAGCATCCGGTCCTGTGGCCTCAGGCCGTGCTCGACCAGGTAGTCGAACTGCATCTGGCCCAACGCCAGCCACCGCTCCTCCGAACGGCTTCCGACGGCCCGCTCCGGGCTGCGTGCGCTGTCCGCGGCCATGACGGCACGGTAGTACGCGACGTGGTCGCGGTGCCGCAGGCCCAGCCAGGTGTCTCGCACGGCGCGGCGCAGGTAGGGAGGGATCCGCTCGGGGTGCCGTACGGCATGGCGGAGCTTGTGTCGTAGCGACGACCGGTTCTTCCGCAGTTGAGGCTTCGGCATGGCTGACTCCGTGATCCACGACAGCCCCTGCTCGGCAGGGTAGTGCGGCTCAGCAGGTTTGGCCTGCTCACGGCGGAGCGTGGCCCGGGCGGGGCGGGGGCGTCCGCCGAAGGGGTCCTCGTCCTCCCGTCACTGGGCGGCGCGTATCGCGTTTGGTGTTCCCCGTGGCATCCCGCACGACCTGGCACGGGTCTGGCACGGTCCCTTCGCCGAGCAGCACGGCAAGTTCCCTCAGGTCGTTCGCAAGCCATGACGCGAGCGAGGCGTCCGGCGACGGCCTCGGCTTCTGGCCAGACGGATACCTCAGGGCGATCGGTCCCCATCCAGAATCGACCGATGCCGATCGTTGGTGATCAGGGGTGGTCCTTCAACGCCGCGTAGGCTCGCTCGACCTCGCCCAGGTACTGATCCAGGCGGAAGCGAACTTCCTCGATGGCCCTGTCATCGGGGCCCGGGTAGATCAGGTCGGACCAGATGACCGTCTCGCCCCGGAGCTGGATCCGGATGGTCAGCCTGTTCGGCCCCGGCTCGGGCGCCTCTTGGGCCGCCACATCCACCGTGCGCGGCATATCCGTCGGATAGAGCGGTCCGCCTGGGCGGAGCAGTCGTCTCGGACTCAGGCCGGCCATCCTGCTATCGCTGCATGCCACCACGTCGAGGCCATCGACGAAGAGGTACGTGTGCACGGCAGTACACGCCGACGGCCCAGGACACGCGCTGATGAACAGCGTGCTCACCGGACCATCGCTTTGCCTGTCGGGCACGGTGGCCCTCAGCTCGCGCGGGGATCTACGCGGCATCCGCCTGATGTGTCGTCATGGGGCGATCGTAGCGGCTGTGCCGCACGAGTTCGGAAGATCGTGTAACCGGCCGTGAGTGTGATCCTTCCCATGCTGAGCCTGCTCGGCGCTCACGCGGTCGGCGGAGTCTCACGAGCCCAGTCGAAAGGCATCGGCGCGCCCTGTGGGATCACCCAAGGGTGGGGATAGCGGGCGTGACAACCAGTGCAGCGCGCGACGAACGGGCCGACCTCAGGGTTCGTGAGAGCGCTGTAGTGGCTGGAGGGCTGAGCCGGGAGCATGTGCCCGTTCGCCGTCGTCTCCAAGCCGGGCCACTCCGGCGAGCATTGGCACGCGCGCTCTTCCGCGAACGGATCGCCGTAGGGAGTCTTGGCCGTGCTCTATGGCTAGTTCGGGTGCGACGAAAGTCATCGCAGCTGCGTGCACCGCAGCTTCCCGGATCAGAAGGTCCGCATCGACAAGGTACGGCCGCGCCGCCTCGTAGATCAGCGGGAGGATGGCACGCACCGCGGCGACATCATCAGGTTCTCCCGGGCCGTCTTCGTCGTACGTCGCGTCGTCGGCGAGGTCACCCAGCCATTGCAGGAGTGCCGCGCGCATGGGCCGGCGGCGCTCCTCGTGGAAGTAGACCCCCAAGGTCATCGTTCGGGGGTGGCCAAGGATGGCGATGACGAAGCGGGCGGCCGGGGCGGTGGCGCCATAGATGCTGTTCTGGTGGGTCACGGCCTGACCGAGGTTGTGTACCGCGGTTCGCTGAACGTCCTCGTCGTCATCCAGTAGCCCTGCCAGAATGACGGGGGTCGCCGGGGCGACGTTAGGGCAACAGTGTTCGACGCTGCTCCAGTCCGTCTCCAGGAGGAGTGCCCAGGGGTCGATTGCCCCGCTGCCATCGTTGATTGTCACGGCCCAAGTGTCGCCTGCGGGCCTCCCTCCTTCACCCACCACTCACCCCAGCTCCCATCCCGTCCGCCGTCGACCCACACACCGTGGAGCGGGCGTGGTTCAGGGGGCGGCGGCTCGTTGACCGGCCCTCCTCGCGGAACAGCCGGGGCAGACCAGCCGATCACCGGCTACGGGGGCGGCGGGTCCGTGTTTGAGCCGTGGGTCACCGGAGAGGCTGAGGGTGGGCATGAGCGAGGAGACGACGCGTTCAGGACACGGTGCCGCTCGGGCGGGCGCCGTGACGGGGTGTCCGGTGCGCTCGTTTGGCCGACGCGCTCTCGTCGAGTTGCTCGGTCGTGTCGTAGTTGCGCCAGCCGGTGAGGCGTCCTTCCGGGTTGTACCTGGCTGAGAGTCCGGGCGGATCCATGTGATCTTCGTGTTCCCGGACCAGTTGCTGGGGCAGCATGACTGCTGCTGTGACGCCGTGGGGCGATGATCCGCGGAGCTGGACGCGGATGCCGTGGCGGTCGGAGAGCCGACCGACGACGAACATGCCCATGCGCCGCGCCACCGCGACGTCGACCACTGGGGGGTTCAGGAGCTTCGCGTTGGCCTCCTCGAGGTCCTGGGTGGACATGCCGATTCCGTTGTCCTGGACTTCGACCTTTGCGCCGCCGGCGGACAGCAGCCGGCACGTAACGAGCACCTGAGTGTCGGGCGAGGAGAACGTCGTCGCGTTCTCGAGCAGCTCCGCGATGAGGTGAACGATGTCGTTCACTGCCTGGCCGTCAACGTCCGCGGTGACCAGTCCGCGCAGCTGCACGCGCTGGTACTGCTCGATCTCACTGATGGCGGCCCGGAGGACATCCACGAGCCGGACCGGGGCGCTCCAGCGGCGGCCCGCCTTCTCACCCGCGAGGACGAGGAGGTTCTCCCCGTTGCGGCGCATGCGGGTGGCCAGGTGGTCGAGCTTGAAGAGGCTGGCGAGCAGGTCGGGATCCTGCTCGCCGTTCTCCAGGTGGTCGATCAGCTCCAACTGCCGTTCCACGAGGCCCTGGCTGCGCTGCGAGAGGTTGACGAACATCGAGTTGATGCGGCCGCGCAGTTGCGCTTGCTCGAACGCCAGCTGTACGGAGTCGCGATAGACGTCGTTGAACGCACGAGCGACACCGCCGATCTCGTCGCTCGAGTCGACGGCCGCGGGCTCGACCTCGATGGCCTTCACTTTCGCGTCGCTGGAGCCCCGCAGCAACCGGACCACCTCGGGCAGGCGGCGTTGCGCGATATCGAGAGTGGAGGCGCGCAGGGTGTGCAGCGGGCGGACGATCGACCGTACGAGGACGTACGTCACGCCGAACGTGAACAGGAGAAGCATCAGCTCGACGAGCGCGGCGATGAACACTGAGCGTTCGGCCTCGTGCTGCTCATGCAGGCTTTCCTTTTCAACTGATCCGACGAGCTGCTTCTCGACCAGTCGCATCAGGTCGAGCTTGCTCGTCATGGTGTCGAACCACGTGCCGGCGGCGAGGCGGAGGCGGCTGGTGCCCTGCAGGGCGAGTGCCTGCTTCTGGAGCGTGTCGGCCTTGTCGACGTCTCTTCCGGTGACGGTGCGCTCGTAGAACTGACGCTGCGCGGCCGGTGCGCTGGACAGGAACTGGTCGATCGATGCCTGTTGCTGCCGGCTGGCGAGGGTCACGCTCTGGGCCTCGTTCGCATCGAAGTGTCCCTGGGCCAGTACGCCGCCGAGCAGTGCGCGTTGCTGAGACGCTTTCTCGGTGGCCTGGGCGAAGGTCTTGAGTGTGCCGGCCCTCATGACAAGGGGCTGGCCGGCGATGTCGGGCGTGAGAAGGTCGAGTGCGTCGGCGAGGTCGGTGATCAAGGCCGTGTAAGCGTTGACCACGGTCGGCCAGCGCATAGTCGACCGGGCCACCGTGTAGCGCAGTGACGTCACCTTTCGGTCGAAGGCGTCGAGCAGCGCGAGCTGGGTGGCCAGGGCGGAGTTCGTCTTGCGGCGGACATGAGCGTCCTCGGCACGGACCCGGGCCAGCGCCGCGTCCACCTTGGAACGCTGCGCGTCGAGTCGGCTGGTGCCACCCGTACGCCCTGCGGCAACGTAGAGGGCGATGAGATCGCGTTCGTCCTCGATCTCCTGCAACAGTGTCGTTCCCTTGTCGACGACACGTACGAGCTGACTGGCGTTGTCGATGTCCTGTGAGTTCTGCACGGCGGTTGCGATCCGCAGACCGCCCAGTACCAGCGCGGTGACGATCGGGATGACCACCACGGCCAGCAGTTGGGCGCGCACGCTCCAGTTGCCCGGGGCGAACCGTCCCTGGTTGCTGCCCCGTTGTCTTTGCACTTGCCCCTCCACTTACTCCCCGCCCTTGGACATGCGTGATTCAGCGGAGCGTCCACACGTCGCGGACACTCCGCTCATCGCGCGAGTGCGCTTGTCGTGTCGTGATGAACGTGACGTCGATGAACGAAGCCATGGCCTCGTGCCTCCGCCGGCAGGCGCCTGCGGACGCGAACCATGCGTCGGCCTCGGAAGTTGTTCGAGACCTCGACCACTTACTCGGCGGCGGTCGCTGTGGCGATCCGCTCAGAACCGGGTTCGGCCGTCCGTCGTCTGTGCCCGGCGGGGTGGGGCCTGGCATCGACGGCGAGGTGGCCCGTGTCTGTGCCGGCGGCGAGGCCGCCTTGCCGCTGGGGGCCAACCATGTGCATGGGCCTAGTGATGACCCTCCGCACGGCGCTCGCCCGCCGAGCTGACGGTCGCAAGGGCGGACAGAATGAGGACGGTCGACGCCGCGCCGGGATCCTCGTGGCCGACGGTGCGGGCGCCGAGATAGCTCGCGCGGCCCTTGCGGGCCTGCATGCCGGCGGTCTGCTTCAGGCCCCGCACGGCGGCGTCGTACGCCGCGCGGGTGGCGCCCGCCAGGTCGCCGCCGGTGTCGATGACGGCCTGGTAGGCGGTCACGGCGGGGCTGAGGGCGTCGATCATTGTCTTGTCGCCCTCCAGCGCCGCGCCGATCCGCTGGATACCGGTGAGAGCGGCCGCCAAGGCCGTCCCGAGTTGTGCCGCCGAGACGTCGTGATCCTCGCCCAGGATCCGCGCGGCTTGGCGGAACCCGGTGCCGTACAGCGGTCCCGAGGCCCCGCCGGTCTTGCTGATCAATGCCCGGCCGACGGTGGCGAGTACCGCGCCGGGGGTGGACGGGTCGGTTTCGTCCAGCATCGCCACCGCCGCCTGCAGGCCACGGCGCATGTTGATGCCGTGGTCGGCATCGCCGACAGCGGAGTCGAGGCGGGTCAGATGATCGGCGTTCTCGGTCACCGATCGGGCGGCCTCATGGATCCAGGCCCGGAACATGCTCGCGTCCATCGTCGTCCCTCTCCCTCGTACGATCTCGTACGATCTCGTACGGTCTGGCGTCGATGGCCTCGGCCGCTCAGTGTCCCCAGCGCAGCGCGGGGGTCACGACCGGGGCATCCCACAGATGGGTGAGCTGTGGGGTGAGCCGGCACACCGTGATCGTGCAGCCGGCCATTTCCAGGCTGGTGACGTAGTTGCCGACCAGGTTGCGGGTGATCCTCACGCCGTGGCCGGCGAGCCACTCGGCAACCGCCGCATACACCACGTACAGCTCGATCAGCGGGGTGCCGCCCAGGCCGTTGACCATCACGAGCACTTCACTCGACAGAGGCATGTCGGCGTGGATGGCGTCCAGTGCGACACCGGCGATCTCTCTGGCGGAGGCGAGCCTGCCGCGGGCACGACCGGGCTCGCCGTGGATGCCGACGCCCAGCTCGACCTCGTCCTCGCCCAACTCGAAACCGGGTTTGCCGGACGCGGGCACCGTGCACGGCGTGAGCGCCACCCCGAAGGAACGGGAGCGGTCGTTGACCTCCCGGCCCAACGCCGCGGTCGTGCCCAGGTCGGCGCCGAGCTCGGCGGCCGCACCGACGATCTTCTCCACGAACACGGTCGCCCCGGTGCCCCGTCGGCCCGCCGTCCACGTGCTGTTCTCCACGGCGACATCGTCATTGACCACGACGCCCTCCACCCGTACGCCGTCGTCGGCGGACAGATCGGCGGCCATCTGGAAGTTCAGTACGTCTCCGGTGTAGTTCTTCACGATGTGCAGGACGCCGGCCCCGCCGTCCACGGCCCGCGTGGCGGCGAGGATCTGGTCAGGCACGGGAGAGGTGAACACCTCACCGGGACAGGCCGCATCGAGCATCCCGTACCCGACGAAGCCGCCGTGCAGCGGCTCGTGCCCGGCTCCGCCACCTGACACCAGGCCGACCTTCCCACGGGTCGGCCCGCCCGCACGGGCGATGTAGCGGTCGGACATGTTGACCGTCAGCGAAGGGTGCGCGGCGGCCACACCGACGAGAGCATCGGCCAGCACCTCATCGGGCGAGTTGATGAGCTTCTTCACGGTCAGGCCCCTTCTTCTTCGAGCAGCGAGGGCCGGCCGCATTGCTCGACGAGGCGCCAGACCTCTTCGTGGGTTTTGCGGGTGAGGGCGAGGGCGGCCAGGGAGGCGCAGGTGTCGTGGCGGAGGCGGCGGATGCGGGCCCGGACTTCGTCGAGGGCTGCGGGGCCGACTGAGAGGCTGTCGCAGCCGAGGCCGATGAGGAGGGGTGTCACGAGGGGGTGTGCGGCGGCGTCGCCGCAGACGGAGACCTGACGATCGTGGCGGTGGGCGGCGGTGACGACGCGTGAGATGGCGTCGAGGACGGCGGGGTGTGCGGCCATGGCGGGGGTGGCGGTGGGGTCGCGCCGGTCCAGGCCCAGGATCTGGCAGGTGAGGTCGTTGCTGCCGATGGAGAAGAAGGCAGCTTCGCGGGCGAGGTCGTCGGCCGCGGCGACCGCTTCGGGGAGTTCCACCATGATGCCCAGGGGCGGCACCGGGACGCCGGCTTCGGTGGCTGCTGCCTCAAGGAGGCGTCGGCAGGCGCGTAGTTCGTCGACGCTCGCGACCATGGGGATCATGATGCGCAGGTCGGTGTCGGCTCCGGCGCCCAGCAGGCTGCGGAACTGGTCGATGAAGGCGTC
>NZ_JBFAIQ010000010.1:177671-259640 GCF_040654755.1 Streptomyces sp. NPDC050625 | reverse complement strand
GGCGGCTGCACGCTCACCGGGGAGTGCGCCACCGCCTGCCCCAAGGGCATTCCGCTGATGTCCATCACGAACATGAACAAGGAGTGGCTGCGGGCCACGCGCAAGGCGGGCAAGCGGTAGGGCAGTTGGCCGCAGCGCCGTCCCCCGGTCCCGCGGGGCACCCGGCCCTCGATAGGCTGCGCGCATGATCTTCGAGAACAACGGGAGGGAGCGGTTCCTCGAAGCCGTCACGGACTTCGAGGCCGCTGTGCGCGAGCGGGACGTGGACCGTTCGGAGCGCGCGTTCGGAGAGCTGTACCGGAGCATCGGGGAGGCGGGGGAGCAGGAGGTCGGGAAGGCCGCGCCGCGGCTCGCCGCGCTGCTGCCCGACGTGCCCCCGGGGCCGCGCGGCACCATAGCCGTGATGGTCGGCGCCTGCGTGGAACGCGGCGCCGACGCGGTGCCCTGCGCGCCGTACGTCTTCGCGGAGCTCGCCGAGACGCTCGCCGCCGTCGGTGAGTTCTGCGAGCGCTGGGAGGAGACCGGCGGAGGGGACTTCCCCGACCCGGAGGGCGGCGAGCCCGACCCGGCCCTCTTCGACCGGGTGGGGCCGGAGCAGGCCCTGGCCTGGCTGACGCTGCCCCAGTGGGAGATGGCCTCCGTCGCCATGCTCAGCCACGCGGCCGTGCGCACCGCGCTCGACGCGGCCCTGCGCGACCGGCTGCTGCGGGCCGTGGGGAGCGTCGCGGAGGCGTCCGGGCACACCTTCAAGTGTCTGACGTACGCCCTGCTGGTCCTCGACGAGCCGCTGATCGTGCTGCACCGCCCCACCGGCACCGGCTACGCGATGCGCATGGGCGGCATCGGCGACAACTTCCAGCTGCACACCCTGCTCGCCGACGTCCTCGTCGGCGGCGGCCATGTGCCCGGCCGCGCCCCCTCCGCCGAGGAGGCGGCCGTGTGCCGGGACCAGCCCGGACAGGTGCACACCACCGGCTCCTTCAACCTCGTCAGCCCCACCGGGGAGTGGGTGTGGAACGAGGGGACGCCCAGCGACATCCCCGTCGTCGACGGAGTACGGCTGCTCGTCCTCGACCCCCCGCCCTACGAGCGGAGCTGGCCCTCGGGCCGGTTCTTCCCGAACATGACGGGCGACCTCGTCCTGGAGCGGGCGCTCGCCCCGGAGGAGGCCGGGCGGCTGCTCGCCGGGTGCGTGACCAAGGACGGCTGACCGGTCGGTAACCCCGGCGTTCAACATCCCCACATCCACTCTCCTGGCGCAGGTCACGCGCAGGTCAACCGGCATCGGAAGAACAGGAGCGGCGGCCCGTACGCACCCGGTCCGCCCTCTTCCCCCGCCGAACCGGCCCGTGACCAGGAGAGAGCCATGACCGGCGTTTCCACCCTCGACCGTCCCCCGCAGCCCGCGGCTCCCACCCGCTACACCGTCACCCTCGCCCGTGACGAGGCCGACGTGCGTGCCGCGCAGCGGCTGCGGCACGACGTGTTCGCCGGGGAGATGGGGGCCCTGCTGTCGAGCCCGCACCCCGGCTACGACATCGACGCCTTCGACGCGTACTGCGACCACCTGCTCGTGCGCGACACCGCGACCGGGCAGGTCGTCGGCACCTACCGGCTGCTGCCGCCGGAGCGGGCCGCGGTCGCCGGACGGCTGTACTCGGAGGGCGAGTTCGACCTGGCCGCGCTCGACACGATCCGGCCCGGCCTGGTCGAGGTCGGCCGCTCCTGTGTGCACCCCGACCACCGCGACGGCACGGTCATCGGCCTGATCTGGGCCGGAATCGCCCGCTACATGGTCGACCGCGGCCACGAGTGGCTGGCCGGCTGCTGCTCCATCCCGCTCGCCGACGGCGGCGCCCTGGCCTCCGCCACCTGGGAGCGGGTGCGCACCAAGCACCTGGCTCCGGAGGAGTTCCGGGTACGGCCGCTGCTGCCCTGGGTCCCGGACAGCGAGGTCCAGGCCCAGGCCGCGCGCACCGAACTGCCCGCCCTGCTGCGCGGCTATCTGCGCCTGGGCGCATGGGTCTGCGCCGAGCCCGCGCACGACGCGGACTTCGGGGTGGCCGACCTGTACGTGCTGCTGTCGATGCGCCGGGTCAACCCGCGCTATCTGCGGCACTTCCTCTCACTCGTGCCGGCCTGATGAGCGTCTGGCTGCCGAGCGCTCCCTGCACCCCGGGGGCGTGTGTGGAGCCGACGGGGTCCGCGACGGCCGTACCGCGTGCCGTGCTGCGGCTGACGGGGGTCACGCTCCTGGTCCTGACCGGGATCGTGCTGGCCCCGCTCGGCGGGCTGATCCCCGCCGGGCTGGTCAGGCGGTGGTGCCGGGCGATCGTGCGGGCCGCAGGGGTCCGGGTCCGCCTCACCGGCGCCGCCGCACCCACCGGCGGACTCCTCATGGTGGCCAACCACATCTCCTGGCTGGACATCCCCCTGCTGGGCGCCGTGCGTCCGGCGCGGATGCTCGCCAAGACGGAGATACGGCAGTGGCCGGTGGCCGGGGCCCTGGTGGCACACGGCGGCGCCCTGTTCATCGAGCGCGACCGGCTGCGGGCGCTCCCGGAGACGGTCGCCCGCATCGCGGACGCCCTGCGTGACGGCGCCGCGGTCGTCGCCTTCCCCGAGGGCAGCACGTGGTGCGGCCGCGCCCAGGGCCGCTTCCACCGGGCCGTCTTCCAGGCCGCGCTCGACGCCGGGGTCCCCGTCCAGCCGGTGCGGCTGCACTACCGGATCGCGGATGGCGCGGCCAGCACCGCGCCCGCGTTCGTGGGCGAGGACACGCTGTTCGCCTCGGTGTGGCGGGTGGTGTCGGCGCGCGGTCTGGTGGCCGAGGTGGAGGTGCTGCCGGCGATACCACCGGGCACCCACCCCGACCGCCGCACCCTCGCCCGAGCCGCGGAACCGGCCACACACGGGCCCACCTGGACCCACGCGGCCCTGATGACCCGCGACCAGACGCTCAGCGATCGCGCCCGCGCCGGGGCCCGCCCGGCTTCGGGGGCGCGGACGGTGCGCCCGGATTCCCGGGAGGACCTGGAGCGCGCCTGAAGCTGACTGGGGGTGGCCGCCGCGCACGGGCCCGCCCCCAGCAGGCGCTCAGTGGTCGTTGTCGTGGAGCGGTCCGGCCAGGGGCGGGGTCGGGGGCTGTGCGCCCGGGCTTTCGGGAAGGCCTGGGGCCGTGCCGCCAGGTTGCTCGGGGAGCGCCCGCCGTAGGTAAGGCGCCGTGGTGCTGCCCGGGGCCTGTGCCACCTCGTTCGGTGAGCCTGCCGCCATGATCCGGCCGCCCGCGTCGCCGCCGCCCGGGCCCAGGTCGATCACCCAGTCCGCGGCCGCCACGACCGTCATGTCGTGTTCGACGACCACGACCGTGTGCCCGGCGTCGACCAGGCCGTGCAGCTGGCGCATCAGCACCTCGACGTCGGCCGGGTGGAGGCCGGTCGTCGGCTCGTCGAGGAGGTAGAGGGCGTGACCCCGTCGGGCGCGCTGGAGTTCGCTCGCCAGCTTGATGCGCTGGGCCTCCCCGCCGGACAGCTCGGTCGCGGGCTGCCCGAGCCGCAGATAGCCGAGCCCCACGTCGAGCAGCGTGCCCAGGCTGCGGGCCACGGCCGGGGTGTCCGCGAAGAAGTCCGCCGCACTCTCCACGGTCAGGTCGAGGACCTGGGCGATGTTCCGTCCCCGGTACGTCACTTCGAGCGTCTCGGGGTTGTAGCGCGCCCCGCCGCAGTCCGGGCACGGCGCGTAGGTGCTCGGCAGGAAGAGCAGCTCGACGCTCACGAACCCCTCGCCCTGGCAGGTCTCACAGCGCCCGCCCGCCACGTTGAAGGAGAACCGGCCCACGCCGTAGCCCCGTTCGCGCGCGTCGTCGGTGGCCGCGAACACCTTCCGTACGACGTCGAACAGACCGGTGTACGTGGCGAGGTTGGAGCGCGGGGTACGCCCGATGGGCCTCTGGTCCACCGAGACCAGCCGGCCGACCCCGGCCGCCTCCTCGGTGATCTCGCCGATGAGCGTGGACTTTCCGGAGCCCGAGACACCCGTGACCGCGGTGAACACACCGAGCGGGAACTCGGCCGTGACCTCGCGCAGGTTGTGCCGGGTCACCGGACCGACCGTCAGCCAGCCCTGGGGATCCCGGACTTGACGCACCGGCGTGGGCCAGCGGCCGAAGAGGAAGCGCGCCGTCGCCGACCCGTCGACCCCCGCGAGCGCCGTCACCGGGCCGCTGTGCAGCACCTGACCGCCGTGCTCGCCCGCGCGCGGGCCCACGTCCACCAGCCAGTCGGCGCCGCGCATCACATCCAGATGGTGCTCCACCACGAACACCGAGTTGCCCGCGGCCTTCAGCCGGGCCAGGACCGTGAGGAGGGCCTCGGTGTCCGCCGGGTGCAGACCCGCCGACGGCTCGTCGAGGACGTACACCACACCGAACAGCCCGGACCGCAACTGGGTGGCCAGCCGCAGCCGTTGCAGCTCGCCCGCCGAGAGAGTGGGTGTGGCGCGGTCGAGACTGAGGTAGCCGAGGCCGAGCTCGACGACCGGCGCGATACGGGACTTGAGGTCCTCGGTGAGGACACGCGCGGTCGGTGACGAGCCTTCGAGCAGTCCGGCCAGCTCGGCGAGCGGCAGCGCGGCCAGTTCCGCGATCGTACGGCCCGCGAAGGTCACCGCGAGCGCCCGGGGCCGCAGCCTGCCGCCGCCGCACACCGGGCAGGGCGCGCTGGTGAGGAAGCGCTCCGCCTTCGCCCGCAGGGACGCGCTCTTGGAGTCCGAGAACGTCTTCATCACATACCGGTGGGCGCTCATGTACGTGCCCTGGTACGGCCGTTGGATGCGGTCGGCGTCCCGCACCGGATGCACGGTGACGACCGGCTGCTCTTCCGTGAAGAGGATCCACCGCCGCCGCTCGGCCGGCAGCTCGCGCCAGGGCCGGTCCACGTCGTGTCCGAGGGCGTCGAGGATGTCGCGCAGGTTCTTGCCCTGCCAGGCGCCCGGCCAGGCGGCGATCGCGCCCTCACGGATCGACAGCGACGGGTCGGGGACCAGCAACTCCTCGGTCGTACGGTGCACCTGACCCAGACCGTGGCACTCGGGGCAGGCCCCGGCCGCCGTGTTGGGGGAGAAGGCGTCGGAGTCGAGCCGCTCGGCGCCCGACGGGTAGTCGCCGGCCCGCGAGAACAGCATGCGCAGCGAGTTGGAGAGGTTGGTGACCGTGCCGACCGAGGAGCGGGAGGTCGGGGAGGAGCGGCGCTGCTGGAGCGAGACCGCGGGCGGCAGCCCGGTGATCTCCCCGACCTTCGGCGCGCCCACCTGATGGATCAGCCGGCGGGCATAGGGCGCCACCGACTCGAAGTAGCGACGCTGTGCCTCGGCGTAGATGGTGCCGAACGCCAGCGACGACTTCCCCGAGCCGGACACGCCCGTGAACACGGCCAACACGTCCCGCGGGATGTCCACGTCGACGCCCTTGAGGTTGTGCTCGCGGGCGCCGCGGACACGGACGTACGGGTCGTGGGCGCTGTGCATGGGGGGTACTCCGTACGGGCCGGCCGGGCGGGGACAAACCCCGCGATTCTAGCCCGGCGCCCGACGCGCCCCCCAGGAGCGGGGCTCTACGGGTGCGGCGGGATGTCCCGCTCCTGGCCGCCGAGCTCGTCCTTCAGCTTCTGCTGTGCGGTGTCGACCTGGGACTGGTACTTGTTCCCGGTCTTCTCGTCGACGTAGTCGCCGCCCTTGTCGATGCCCTTGGAGGCCATGTCCTCGTGGCCCTTGAGCATTCCCTTGATCTTGTCCATGAAGGACATGGGGTCCTCCCAGCCGGTAGACGTTCCCTCTCCCAGCCTGGTCGGCGCGGACGCCGTCCGCATCTCGGCGGCCGTCCCCGTGCGGGGGTGCCCGCCCTGTGCGAGTTTGGAAGGCGCGTATGCCTGGCGCACCAGAAAGGCCCGTTCCCATGACTACTCCCGGTTTCGGTTTCGGACGCAGCCCCTTCGAAGAGTTCGACGACCTCATGAATCGCTTCTTCGGTGGGTCCGGCCCGGTCTCGTCCGGCAGGCGGGTGCAGCGGGTCGACATCGGCAGCCTGCTGTCGGAACGAGCCCGCGAGCTGGTCGCGGACGCACGCGACATCGCCGCCGTGGAGGGCAGCGAGGAGCTCGACGCACGGCACCTGCTGGCCGCCGCCACCGAGCACGAATCCACCCGCCGGCTGCTGACCGAGGCGGGCGCGGACCCCGACCGGATCCGGGAGCGGCTCGGCACGGCCCAGGGCGGCGCCGAGAAGTCCGAGCCCACCACACTGACCCCGGCCGCCAAGCGCGCGCTGCTGGACGCCTACCAGATCTCCCGCGCCGAGGGCGCCTCCTACATCGGCCCCGAGCATCTGCTGCGGGCGCTCGCCGCGAACCCGGAGTCGGTGGCCGCGCGGGAGCTCAGCGACAGCGGCTGGGAGCAGACCCGGCTGCCCGCGGAGGGCGCGGCGGAGCGCCGCAGGCCCAGCAGCACGCCGACCATCGACGAGTACGGCCGCGACCTCACCGAGGACGCCCGGGCCGGGCGGCTCGACCCCGTGATCGGACGGGACGAGGAGGTCGAACAGACGATCGAGGTGCTGTCCCGGCGCAGCAAGAACAACCCGGTCCTCATCGGTGACCCCGGCGTCGGGAAGACCGCGATCGTCGAGGGCATCGCCCAGCGCATCGCCGCGGGCGACGTCCCCAAGACCCTGGAGGGCAAGCGGCTCGTCTCCCTGGACCTGGCCGGGATGGTGGCCGGGACCAAGTACCGGGGCGAGTTCGAGGAGCGGCTGAAGAAGCTGCTCGACGAGGTGGGCGAGCACGGCGACGAACTGGTGCTGTTCCTCGACGAGTTGCACACCGTCGTGGGCGCCGGCGGGGGCGGCGAAGGCGCCCTGGACGCGGGCAACATGCTCAAGCCCGCCCTGGCCCGCGGCGAACTGCACCTCATCGGCGCGACGACCGTCGACGAGTACCGCAGGCACATCGAGAAGGACGCCGCGCTGGAGCGCCGCTTCGCCCCCATCCTGGTCGGCGAGCCCACCGTCGACGACACCATCGAGATCCTCCGCGGTCTGCGCGACCGCTACGAGGCCCACCACCAGGTCCGTATCACCGACGAGGCGCTCGTCGCCGCGGCCGAGCTGTCCGACCGCTACATCACCTCCCGCTTCCTGCCCGACAAGGCCATCGACCTGATGGACCAGGCCGCCGCCCGCGTCCGGCTGCGGTCCAAGACACCCCTGTCGGACACCCGGGACATCGAGGACCGGATCGCCGCCCTCAACCGGGAGAAGGACCAGGCGGTCGCCGACGAGGAGTACGAGCGCGCCAAGGAACTGCGCGACCGGATCAAGGACGCCGAGGAGCAGCTGGCCGGGTCGGACCGGGCCGAGGAGCACGCGCCCAAGGTCACCGCCGAGGACATCGCCGAGGTCGTCTCCCGCACCACCGGCATCCCCGTCGCCCAGCTCACCGAGGAGGAGCGGGAGCGGCTGATGAAGCTGGAGGAGCACCTCCACGAACGGGTCGTCGGCCAGGACGAGGCGATCACCGCGGTCGCCCGGGCCGTCCGCCGCGCCCGCGCCGGCATGAGCGACCCCGACCGCCCCGTCGGCAGCTTCCTCTTCCTCGGCCCCACCGGCGTGGGCAAGACCGAACTGGCCCGCGCGCTCGCCGCCGCCCTCTTCGGCGACGAGAACCGCATGATCCGCCTGGACATGAGCGAGTTCCAGGAGCGGCACACCGTCTCCCGGCTGGTCGGGGCGCCTCCCGGATACGTCGGCCACGAGGAGGCCGGCCAGCTCACCGAGGCCGTGCGCAGGCAGCCGTACGCCGTCCTGCTGCTCGACGAGGTCGAGAAGGCGCACCCGGACGTCTTCAACACCCTGCTGCAACTCCTCGACGACGGCCGCCTCACCGACTCCCAGGGCCGCACGGTGGACTTCAAGAACACCGTCGTCATCATGACGTCGAACATCGGCGCCGACCGGATCCTGACGTCCGGCGTCGAGGACTACACGAAGGTCCGCGAGTCGGTGATGCCGATCCTGAACCGGCACTTCCGGCCCGAGTTCCTCAACCGCATCGACGAGATCATCGTCTTCCGCGGCCTGGACCGCGCCCAGCTGCGCCAGATCGTCGACCTGCTGCTGGAACACACCCGGCGCCGGCTGCACGCGCAGGACGTCTCGATGGAGGTCACCGACGCGGCCGCCGACCTGCTCGCGAACATCGGCCACCAGCCGGAGTTCGGCGCCCGCCCACTGCGCCGCACCATCCAGCGCGAGGTCGACGACCGACTCGCCGACCTGCTCCTGTCCGGTCAGCTGAACGCGGGCGACCGGGCCGTGGTGGACGCGGCGGACGGCGCGATCGCGATCCGAACGGACCAGACGGCCGCGGTCTGAGGACGCCATCCCGACACACCTGGCACGCCGGACACGCCGGGCACGCCGGGGGCGCTCAGGGGCCGAAGCTCCACACATTGCCCACCGGCCGCCCGTCGCGGCGCAGCACCGTGCCGAGCAGCGCGGTGAGTTCGGCCTCCACCTCCGCGACGAGGTCGGGGCCGAACACGCACAGCGACTCCTCGCGGAAGTTGCCGTACGTGCCCATCCGCAGGTCGCCGCTGACCTGGACGACGTTCTCGTCGACGAGGTAGGAGCAGCCCACCCAGCGGGGCTGCCCGGGGCCGCCGACCCGCGTGGGGTCGCAGCGGGAGCCGCTGATGTACCACTTCAGGCGGTAGAGCCGGTCGCCGGGTCGCCCGCAGGCCCGCAGTCCGCGCGCGATCACGCGCTCGACCTCGGCGAGCAGCGGGTCCTGCGGGTGGTCGACGGCGGCCATGTGGAAGGCGACCGAGCCCGGGGGCTCGGCGATACCGTCGTAGGCCGTCTCGTACGTCACCTCGAAACGCTCCTCGAAGCGCTTCCAGATCTCGTCGTGCTCCGGCTCCGACAGGAGTCGCCGGGACGGACGTTCCCTGGCCGGCTCACCGGGCGGCGCCCAGCGGTACGTGGTCACACGGGCGGCCTCGTGGAAGCCCGCCGCGAGATGGGCCGGCACGAAGGCCGCCGGCGCCTCGGCGACCAGCCGCGTCGACCGGACGGACCACCGGGAGCAGAACGCCACTGCGGCGTCGAGCAGTTCGGGACGCGGGCCGGTCGTCCCACCGATCGCGGTGAAGTCGGTGTCCCGCACCGCCTCCAGCCAGAGCACGTCCACGACCCGGCCCGCACCCTCCAGAACGAGGGCCTCCCAGTTCTGCCCGTCGGCCTCCAACTCCGCGAGCGCCCGGCGCTGTTCGGGAGCGTCGGCCGCCATGCGGCGCACGGACTCCCGGCGCGGTTCGTCCTGACCGGCGAAGTGCGACCGTACGACCGCTCCGGGGCAGGCGGGCACGTCGGCGACGTCGGCGATCAGCAGGGCTCGCGGTGGTCCCGGAGTGAACCCCGCGGCGGACAGCGCCGCGGGCAGGGCGGGTCCGTCGTGGTCGTACACCTTCCACTCGACCGGCTCGACACGCTCGGCGAAGGCCGCCTGCTGGCGCCGGACCAGCCCGTCCAGGTCCAGGTCCGCGCCGACCAGCGACGCGTGGACGACGGTCCCGTGCGTGCCGTGGTGGACGCGCACGAGCGGTCCGTCCCGCTCGACCCAGGTGCCCCATGGCTCCCAGGGGCCCTCCGGGGGCGCGGCACCGCGGATCTGGCTCTCGTACCCGGCCCACAGCAGCGCGGAGGTGGCGGTCACTCGGTGTTCTTCTCCAGGTTCGCGATCCCGGCGAGCCGCCGGTAGGAGTCCAGCAGCGCCGATCGGTCGTGTGTGCTGGTCGTGACGAGGATCTCCTGGGCGCCGGTGGCTTTCAACAGCATTTCCAGCTCGTCGGCCACCTGCTCCTCGGTGCCCGCGATGTGCCCGGCCAGGCCGGACTCGTACAGGCCGCGCTCCTTCGCGGTCATCGTGCGGGACTCGATCCGCTCGGCGGGCGGCAGGGGCGGAAACGTGCCGTGGGTGCGCGCGTACGCCATGGACCAGGCCTCCGGGACGAGCAGGCGTCGGGCCTCCTCGGGGGTGGCGGCCACCGCGATCGTGCCGGAGACGACGACGTACGGCTGTGACGCCCAGGGCGAGGGCCGGAACCGGACGCGGTAGTGGTCGATGCCGCGCAGCATCTTCTCCCGGTTGCGGAGGTCGCCGATCACCATGGGCAGTCCGGCGCGGGCCGCGATGCCGGCGCCCTCGCCCATGGCCAGCACGAACGGCGGCACGCGCAGCCCCTCCGCCGGACGCGCGTGCACCCCGGTGGGGGAGGTCCCCTCGAACCAGCCGAGCAGTTCGTCCAGTTGTGCCGCGAAGTCCTCCGCGTCGTCCTTGCCGCGCCCCAGCGCCCTGCGCACCCCGTCGGTGAACCCCACGGACCGGCCCAGACCCATGTCGATCCGCCCCGGGAACAGTGACTCCAGCACCCCGAACTGCTCGGCCACGACCAGGGGTCGGTGGTTCGGCAGCATCACTCCGCCGGTGCCGACCCGGATCGTGCGCGTGGCCGCGGCCACCGCGGCGGCCAGCACGGTCGGCGCGGACCCGGCGACACCGGGCACGCCGTGGTGTTCGGAGACCCAGAACCGGTGATACCCGAGCGCCTCCAGCTCCCGCGCCAGCACGACGGTGTCGCGCAGCGCCTCGGCGTGCGTGTGCCCCTCCCGGGTGCGGGAGCGGTCGAGAACGGAGAAGCGGGCCGAGGCGACGGCGGAACTCACGACAGCGGAACTCATACGAGGTAGAACACCGCGGCGCCCGCGGGATTCCTCCCGGTGGGTCGTCGTGGTCGGCGCCGTGCATTCCTCCGCCCGGGTTCCGGGAGCCGTCGGCGATTAGGGTGGCCGGGTGACTGACAGCAGTACGCGGCCGCTCGCCGTGTTCGATCTCGACAACACGCTCGCCGACACCGCGCACCGGCAGCGGTTCCTCCAGGACAAGCCGAGGGACTGGGAGGGCTTCTTCGGTGCGGCGTCGCTGGATCCGCCGCTCACCGAGGGCGTGGCGCTGGTGCTGGAGTGCGCGCGGGAGTGCGAGGTCGTGTATCTCACCGGGCGGCCCGAGCGGTGCCGGCCCGACACGGTCGACTGGCTGGCCGCCCAGGGGCTGCCCGAGGGACGTGTCTTCATGCGGCGCGACGCCGACCGCCGGGGCGCCCGTCACACCAAGCTGGAGATCCTGCGGCGGCTCGCCCGTGACCGTGAGATCCGGGTCCTGGTGGACGACGACAAGCTGGTGTGCGAGGACGCCGAACGGGCCGGATTCACCGTCGTACGGGCGCGCTGGGCCGACCGGTCGGCCGCCCTGGAGGACGCCCAGGAGCGGGAGGGGCGGACCTGAGCCGGCCGGGCACGTCGGGTCCCGGCCCCGGTCGGATCAGGTCTCGTCCTCGATGCGGAAGCCGACCTTCAGGCCGACCTGCCAGTGCTCGATCTGCCCGTCCGCGATCTGTCCCCTGACCTGTGTCACCTCGAACCAGTCCAGATTGCGCACGGTCTGGGCGGCACGGGCGATGCCGTTGCGGATGGCCTTGTCGACGCCCTCGGGGGAGGTGCCGACGATCTCCGTGACCCGGTAGGTGTGGTTGGTCATGCGGGTGCTCCTCTCTCCGTGACGGATGTGTCACGCGTCACTCCACCGTGCCGTATGTGGAGGCGGAGCGCGAGGCGTCACGGCCCTACCCCCGGTAGCCCTTGACCGCCGCATTGGTCCATACCAAACTCTCCTGCACACCCGTACGAGCCCCGTGCTCGTCCCCCCACGTCGGGCCTCTTCCCCTGTCCGCAGACAGAACAGGACCCCTCGTGAGTCACGAACCGGTGCGCCGACGGCTGCTCGCCCTCTTCTGTGTGTCCGCCTCCCTCGCCGCCGGCTGCGGCGTCCTGCCCGGTGGGAACGAGCGCCACACGGTCACGGTGTGGCTGATGAAGGACAGCGCGTCGAAGGAGTTCCTGCGCCGCTTCACCGAGGACTTCGAGCGCACGCACAAGAGCATCCGGCTCGACATCCGCATCCAGCAGTGGACCGGCATCGTCGACAAGGTGCAGTCGGCCCTGAAGGCACAGTCCAAGGACGGCCCCGACGTCATCGAGGTCGGCAACACCCAGGTCCCGCAGTACGTCGAGGACGGCCGGCTCACCGACATGACACTGGAGTCCGCGCGCGACTGGGGGATGTCGCACTGGCTGCCCGGCCTCGCCGAACCCGGACGGGACAACACCCAGCAGTACGGCATCCCCTGGTACGCGGCCAACCGCGTCGTCATCTACCGCAAGGACCTGTTCGAGAAGGCCGGCATCGACGCGCCGCCGAAGACCCGCGAGGAGTGGCTCAGCGACACCCAGAAGCTCAACTCCGGCGGCAACCAGGGCATTTACCTCGCCGGACAGGACTGGTACACCCTCTCCGGGTTCATCTGGGACGAGGGCGGCGACCTCGCCCGGGAGGCGGAGGGACGCTGGAAGGGCACCCTGGACACCCCGGCCGCCCTGCGCGGCATGGAGTTCTACCGCCGGTTGCAGGCGCTGGGCCGAGGACCCGTCGGCGCGGACGAGGAACACCCGCCCCAGGCGGGCGTGTTCGCGGACGGCAAGGTGGCACAGATCGTGGCCGTGCCGGGTCTCGCCCAGGCCATCGTGCAGCAGAACCCCGCGCTCGCCGACCAGTTGGGCTACTTCCCGGTCCCCGGCAAGACCGCCGGCCGTCCCGGCACCGTCTTCACCGGCGGCTCCGATCTCGTCGTACCGCAGAACACCGACCGGCCGTACGACGCCGCGGCCGTCGTCGGGGCGCTCGCCGGGGCCAAGTGGGACACCGAGCTGGCCCGCACCATGAACTACGTCCCCAACAAGACGACCCTGGCGAGCGCGGTCGCCGGGGCCGAGGGGGTCGCCGCCATGGCGGCCGGTGCCGCGCACGGCCGGGCGACCCCCAGCACCCCTCAGTGGACCGCGGTCGAGGCCGACAACCCGATCAAGGAGTACATGACCAGGGTGCTGCGCGGCGCGGACCCGGCGACCGAGGCCCGCCGCGCCTCCCGGCGGATCACCGAGGCCCTCGCACCCGACCTGGGCTGAGGCTCCGCACCCTGACCGGTGACGGGCGCGGGGCGCACCGGCCGCGCACGGTGCTCAGTGCTCAGTGCTCGTGAGCGATGCTCAGTGCTCAGTGCTCGCGCACGGTGCTCAGCGACAGGGCGAAACGGTTCTGCGGGTCGGTCCACCAGTCGGTCAGCGTCAGCCCTGCCGCGGCCAGTTCGGCGGAGATCCCCTCCTTCCGGAACTTCGCCGACACCTCGGTGCGCAGCTCCTCGCCCGCCGCGAACTCCACGGCCAGATCGACCGCGGGGATCTTCACGGTCTGGGCCGTACGGGAGCGCAGCCGCATCTCGATCCACTCGTTCCCGGCGTCCCACAGCGCCACATGCTCGAAGGCGTCCGGATCGAAGTCTGCGCCCAGTTCGCGGTTGACCACGGCCAGCACGTTCTTGTTGAACTCGGCCGTCACCCCGGCCGCGTCGTCGTACGCCCTGACCAGCACCTCCTCGTCCTTGACCAGGTCCGTGCCGAGCAGCAGCGCGTCGCCCGGCGACAGCAGCCCGCGCACCGACGCCAGGAACTCGGCGCGTTCGGCCGGCAGCAGATTGCCGATGGTGCCGCCCAGGAAGGCGACCAGCCGTGGACCGGGTGTGTCCGGCAGGGTCAGCCGGGCGGTGAAGTCCGCGATCAGTGCGTGCACGTCGATGTCCGGCCGCTCCTCGACGAGGGCCTGTCCGGCCTGGACGAGCGCGCTCTCGCTGACGTCCACGGGGACGTAGGTGTGCAGGTCGGTGAGCGCGTCGAGCAGGAAGCGGGTCTTCTCGGACGAGCCGGAACCCAGCTCGACCAGGGTGCGGGCGCGGGAGGCCGCCGCGATCTCGGCGGCCCGGGCGAGGAGGATCTCGCGCTCGGCGCGCGTCGGGTAGTACTCGGGCAGCTCGGTGATCTTGTCGAACAGTTCGCTGCCCCGGGCGTCGTAGAACCACTTCGGCGGCAGGGTCTTGGGAGTGACGGTGAGGCCGTCCCGGACGTCGGCGCGCAGCGCGGCGTCGGTCGCGTCCTCGGGAAGCGTGCGGGTGACGTGCAGGGAACTCACGTACAGGGCTCCTTCGATGATGGGGGTCCCCCCGCTCGAACGGAGCTGGGAGTGGGGGAGGGGGCCGGGTCCTCGACCGGGGTGAGCAGCACCCCCGCGCGGCTCGCCGTGAGCAGCGTGCGGTCGGGGACCTCCTGCCAGTGCGGGTCGTCGTCGTACGGCTCGGAGGCCACGACGGTGCGATCGCCGGGTTCCGCGAGGTAGAAGAGGGTGTCGCCCCAGGTGGTGGCGGCGACGGTCTCGCCGTCGGTGAGCAGCAGGTTGAGCCGGGAGGCCGGGGCCGCCTCGGCGACCTGCCGCACCGTGCCGGCCAGCGCCCGGCCCAGGTCGTCGCCGCCGCGCAACCGGTGCAGGACCAGGGCCCACACCAACGCCGAGTCGGTGCGCGCCTCCAGGGACAGCAGATCGACCGGAGGCAGTCCGGGGACGAGCGGCGCCGCCGACTGCGGCCAGCCCGCGACGGCGCCGTTGTGGCTGAACAGCCAGCGGCCCGCGGCGAACGGCGCCGCCGCGGCCTCCGCGTCGGCGCCCGCCAGGGTCGCGTCGCGCACCGCGGCGAGCAGTGCTCCGGTGCGGACGACCCGGGCCAGATCGGCGAAGGAGAGGTCCGCCCAGATCGGCCCGGCCCGCCGGTAGCGGGCCGGCACCGGATCGCCCGGGGCGTACCAGCCCACCCCGAAGCCATCGGCGTTGACCGTCCCGTACCGCTGCCGCCGCGGCGCCCACGACTGGCGGTACAGACCGTGCGGGGGCTCCACGAGCAGCCGGCCCAGCGGCTCCTCGGGGCCCAGATACGCCAGATGGCGGCACATCAGGCGCTCTCCGAGCGGGCGGTGCGGAACCCGGAGAAGATCTGCCGCCGGATCGGGTAGTCCCAGTTGCGGAACGTCCCCCGGCAGGCCACCGAGTCCACGGCGAACGAACCGCCGCGCAGCACCTTGTACTCGGACCCGAAGAACACCTCCGAGTACTCCTTGTACGGGAACGCCGCGAACCCCGGGTACGGCAGGAAGTCGCTCGCCGTCCACTCCCACACATCGCCGATCAACTGCCGTATCCCCAGCGGGGATTCACCGGCCGGATAGCTGCCTGCCGGGGCGGGCCGCAGATGGCGCTGGCCCAGGTTGGCGTGTTCCGGCGCCGGATCGGCGTCGCCCCACGGATAGCGCGTCGAGCGGCCTTGGGCGGGGTCGTACCGGGCCGCCTTCTCCCACTCCGCCTCGGTGGGCAGCCGGCGCCCGGCCCAGCGGGCGTAGGCGTCCGCCTCGTACCAGCACACGTGCAGCACCGGCTCGTCGGGCGGCACCACCTCGGTGACGCCGAAGCGGCGCCTGAGCCACTGCCCGCCGTCGCGGCTCCAGAACAGCGGTGCCGTGATGGAGTGCCGGCGTATGTGCTCCCAGCCCTCCGGCGTCCACCAGCGCTCCTGCTCGTAGCCGCCGTCCTCGATGAACGCCTGGTAGGCGGCGTTCGTCACGGGGGTGGTGTCGAGATGGAAAGGCGCCACCTCGACCTGGTGTGCCGGGCGTTCGTTGTCCAGCGACCATGGCTCGGTGGAGGTGCCCATGGTGAACGGGCCGCCGGGCACCAGTACTTCGGCGGGGCCGGTGAACGGCGGTGCCGGGTCCGGGTCCGGGGCGGTGAGGGCCTGCGGGCCCCTGCGCAGCTGATGGGTGATCAGCATGGTCTCGTCGTGCTGCTGTTCGTGCTGGGCGATCATTCCGAAGGCGAAGCCCGCCTCGGTCAGCCGGGTGCCGTGGAACGCCGTGCTCTCCAGCAGGTCCAGGGCGCGTCCGCGCACCTCGGCCGCGTAGCGGCGGGCCTCGGCGGGCGGCAGCAGCGGCAGCGACGGCCGCTCGGCACGCGGGTGCTCGAAGGCGTCGTACAGGCTGTCTATCTCGGGTCGCATCGCCTCCCGGCCGCCGACCGAGCGCAGCAGCCACAGCTCCTCCTGGTTGCCGATGTGGGCGAGGTCCCACACCAGCGGGGACATCAGCGGAGAGTGCTGGGCGGTGAGGTCGGGCTCCTCGACGCAGCTGGTCAGCAGCGTGGTGCGGGCACGGGCCGCGGTGAGCGAGGTCAGGGCGCGTCGGCGCAGGGTCTCGGGGTCGGTCTCGGGGGCGGTCATGTGAGGATGTCCTTCCCGTGGGCGGTGGGCGTCCCTCCGGTCGAGCCGAGCCGAGACTGGGGGAGTTCCGTTCCGTGCAGACGGTCCAGCAGATCGTCGGCGGGGCAGCGGCCCCGGACGACATAGCGGTTCAGGTACGCCGCGACGGCGTCCGTGACGTCGCGGGTCGCGCCGAGGCGGGGCAGGGCCTCCAGCGCCGCCGTGAAACAGGTGACGGCGGCCTCGCGCAGCTCGGGGTCGGCGAGCCCGGTCCGCGCCGCGTCGATCCACAGCGGATTGTGCGGCGCGGGGCGCGACAGGGCCCGCTCGGCCAGCGGCTTCACGGTCCGGTACGCGGTCTCGGCCGCCTCCGGGTCGTCGAACAGCGCCGCCGTCACCGCGAGCGGCACGATCCATCCGTCGTCGCCGGGCTGTGCGTCGATCATGCGCAGTTCCAGGTGGCCGCGCGGCCTGATCGGCGGGAACAGCGTCGTGACGTGGTAGTCGAGGTCCTCGCGGGTGGGCGGCCGGGGCGCCTTCGAGCGGGTCCACTCCCGGAAGGTGAGTCCATCGGGCACGTCCCACGGGCCGTCGTCGTGCCGTACGCACATCACCGGGGCGTCGAGGACGTGCCGGGCCCAGGCGTCGCGCGGCTCCCCGTTCAGTGCGGGAGCACCCGCCTGACCGGGGCCGATCTCCAGCCACAGCAGCTGCCGGGTGGACAGCCAGCCCGTGGGCTGCCGTCCCACCAGCGGGGAGTTGGCGAACGCGGCCACCAGCACCGGGCCCAGCTGATGCGCCAGCCACCAGCGGCGGCCGTGGCCCAGCGGGCCGGGCTCCTCGTAGCCGGCGTCCACGCACACCTGGACGGAGGCCGAGGTGCACATCATGTGCCGGCCGGCCGTGCCCCTGCGGTCGAGGCTGGTCTCCATGGCGTCGTAGCGCGGATCGCGCAGGAACCGGCGGGGCAGGTGCCAGGGGTCGTGACCGACGCCGACGAGACCGAGGCCGTCCTCGGCGAGGACCGCGCGGACGGCGTCCAGATCGGCGGAGACGGTACCGATGCACTCCATCAGGGAGGCGGCGGGCGGCGAGCTGAGTTCCAGCTGGCCGCCGGGCTCGACGGTGAGCGCCGACCTCAGGGGCACGGTACGCAGTGCGGCATAGGCCGCTTCGAGTCGTTCGGGTGTCACGGGGAGCTGCGGCTGCCGCAGCTCGTGGACCAGCCATTCCACTTCGACCCCGAGGCAGCGGGGCGGTCCGGTCTTGAAGCAGATGCCCCGGACCAGGGCCTCCACCTCGGCTTCGGTGACGGCGGTGCGTGGCTGCGTACAGTCGCTACAGTCACTCACCGAACCGGCACTGGATGTATCGGACATATCGCGATCCTCTCAGAGATTCCGCGATGCCACCGGTCGGGCGTTCGACGGCCCGCGCCCGGCGGCACTCGTCCCACCCAAGACCCTCGCCTCGATTCGCACAAGGGTGCACATAGGCGTGTTCGGGACTCGTCATATCCGTTTCCCGCGCGTTTCCAGGGCCGGGAAACTCTGTTGCACCCAAGGACCGGCATCGCTCACGATGCGTTCATGAACACGACGGGGGAGGCCGTGCGGCACGCGGTCGTGGCGCACACGGGGGTGGCGCCATGAGCGCGCGGCTGCGCGGTATCGCGACGGAGAACGAGCGGATCGTGGCGCAGGGGGCGTATCGCGCGCCCGGCGGTCACGAGGTGTCGCTCGCGGCCGGGATCGAGGCCGCGCGGGCGGGCACCCGTATGCACGGGCCCGACCCGGTCCCGTTCCCTCCGGCGGCGGCCGCGGCCACGGTCCTGGAGGTCACCGGCGAGAGCAGCCTGGAGGCGGCCCGCCGTGTCCCGGGACCGGTCGCGGTCCTGAACTTCGCCTCGGCCCGCAATCCGGGCGGCGGCTATCTGAGGGGCGCCCAGGCCCAGGAGGAGGCCCTGTGCCGCGCCTCCGCGCTGTATACGTGCCTGCTGCGGGCCCCGGAGTTCTACGAACACCACCGCGCCCACCGCGACCCGTTCTACACGGACCGTGTCATCCACTCACCGGCCGTGCCCGTCTTCCGCGACGACCGCGGCCGACTGCTCGACGAGCCGTACACGGCCGGATTCCTGACCTGCCCGGCCCCCAACGCCGGAGTCGTCCTGCGTACGGTTCCGGAGCGGGCGTCCGACCTGCCGCGGGCCCTCGCGGTGCGGGCCGAGCGGGTGCTGGAGACGGCCGCGGCGCACGGCTACCGGCGGCTGGTCCTCGGCGCCTGGGGCTGCGGAGTCTTCCAGAACGACCCCGCGCAGGTCGCGGGCGCCTTCCACGGGCTGCTCGGGCCCGGCGGGCGGTTCGCCGGGGCCTTCGAACACATCGTGTTCGGGATCCTGGACCGCACACCGGGAGCCGTGGTGCGAGCAGCCTTCGAACGGACGTTCGTGGAGCGTCAGGTCCAGCCGTAGCGCTCGTGCAGCCGCTGCCGCACCAGGTTGAACCGGCCGCGGTCCAGCGCGCACGCCTCCCGGCGCATGCCCTCCTCGTGCAGCCGCAGCACCCGGTCGACGTCCACCCATGAGTCGCGTCCCGTGCGGTCCCACGGCCCGCTGCCGATGGCCACCCACTCGCGGTCGCCGTCGTGCCTCTTGCTGGACAGCTGGACGGCGAGGAACGTCCCCTCGGCCTCCCGCGCCACGACCAGCACCGGCCGGTCCTTGCCCCGCCCGTCGTTCTCCTCGAAGGGCACCCAGGTCCACACGATCTCACCGGGATCCGGGTCGCCGTCGTGCGCGGGGGAGTACTCGGTGCGCACCCGGCCGACCGCACGGGGGTCGGCCTCGGTGGTGGCGGTGGGGCCGTGGCGGCCCGGAACGTTCTCTTCGGTAAACGCAGTCACGGGGGCACCTTAGAGGGTGCCCCCGCGACCGCGTCAGCCCGCCACCTACTCCTTCTCCACCGGCACCTTCTGCGCCGGCGGCGTCGCGATCCCGTTCAGGGACGAAGTCCCGCTCGGGGTCTGTCCGTTCTGGTTCATCGAGGCCAGCAGCTGACGCGCCAGGCCGAGACCGGTACCGCCCATGGTGAGCGCCTTGGCGAAGATGTCGGCCATGCCGTCGGCACCGTTGAGCAACACCATGTTGTCGACGTTGCCGAAGGCGGACGCGCCGGCCTTCACGATCTCCGGCCAGTTCTCGGCGAGTTGCTGGGCGACGACCGCCTCCTGGTTCTCGGCGAGGGCCGCGGCCCGCGCCTTGATGGCCTCCGCCTCGGCGAGACCCTTGGCCTTGGTCGCCTCGGCGTCCGCCAGGCCCTTGGCCTGTGCCGCGGCCGCCTCGGCCTCACCGGTGGCCCGGGTCGCCGCCGCCGATGCCTGACCACGGGCCTGCGTCGCCTCGGCCTCGGCGCTCGCGGCCGTCTTGACCCGGGTGGCCTCGGCGGCCGCAGCGAGTTCCGTCTCCTTGGCCTTGGCCTGGGCCCCCGAGATACGCGCGTCACGCTCGGCCTCGGCCAGCGTGCGCTTCTCGTAGGCCCGGGCGTCGGCCGGCTTGCGGATGTCCGCCTGGAGCTGCTGCTCCCGCCGGTGCGCCTCCAGTTCGGCGACCCGCGTCTCCTGGACGACGACCTCCTGCCGGGCGGCCGCGTCGGCGAGCGGTCCGGCCTGCCGGGCCTTCGCCCCCGCCTTGTCCCGCTCGGCCTGGTAGCCGGCCTGGAGGATCTCGCTGTCCCGGGTGGCCTCCGCCATCCGGGCGAACGACTGCTGCTCGGCCTCGGTGGCGAGACGGTTCGCCTCCGCCTGCGCGATGCGCGCGTCCCGCTGGACGGCCGCCGCGTGCGGGGCGGCCAGGTTCTGGATGTAGCCGGTCGGGTCCTCGATCTCGTGGATCTGCAGCGAGTCGACGATCAGGCCCAGCTTCTCCATCTCCGTGCCGCAGGCGGCGCGGGTCTGCCCGGTGAGCTTGTCCCGGTCGCGGATCATGTCCTCGACCGTCAGTCCGCCCACGATGGACCGCAGATGACCGGCGAAGACGATGTGCACGCGCTCCGACATCATCTTCTGCTGGTCCAGGAACCGGCGGGCCGCGTTGGCGATCGACACGAAGTCGTCGCCCACCTTGAAGATGACCACACCCCGCACCTTCAGCGGAATGCCCTGGTGGGTCACGCAGTCCACCGACAACTCGGTCTCGTTCAGGTCGAGGGAGAGCTTGCGCACCGCCTGCACACCGGGCAGCACCAGCGTGCCGCGCCCCGTGACGATGCGGAATCCCATGCCTTCCTCAAGGCCCTCGGTCCGATGCTTCGAACCGGAGATGATGAGCGCCTCGTTCGGTTCGGCGACCCGCCACATCATCTTGAACACACCGATCAACACGAGGACGGCAACGACCGCCGCCCCCGCAACGACGCCGACAACCATCGGCATACGCCCCCTTTGCATGGTGCCCTCTCGGCACCGAACGAAGGGAGTGTGCTCTCGCGGGGGCCCACGGAGAAGGTGCTGACGGATCCTTGTTGCAATCTTGATGCGAGGCTCTCACCTGGGGCGACGCATGCTCAACTGTCGTACGCCGCAGTGACGTAGACGGTTCGCGGCGGCAGGTGTTCCACCACCATCACCACCGTGCCCCGCTCCATCCGCCCCGTGCCGTCCGCGGCGTACGCGAGGAAGTGTTCCGCACCCCCGCGCACCCGGACGATCACCTCGCCGACGAGCCCGGGTCCGATCGTTCCGGTGACCCGCCCCATGAGCCCGACCATCGACGCATCGTCCATGGTCACAGGGTACGGGCCAAGCGCTGTCACGCGGCCGGGGCGTCGGCGACGGCGTGCTCCGGCGGCCACAGTTCGTGCCAGCGCAGCTCCGCCTCCAGCTGGGCGGCGACGGAGATCAGCAGGGCCTCGCTGTTCGCCGGGCCGAGCAGTTGGGCGCCGACCGGCAGCCCGCCGTCGACGAAGCCGGCCGGGACGTTCACCCCGGGCCAGCCCAGGACGTTCCACGGCCAGGCGTAGGGACACGCGGCGATGATGGCGCGGTCGGTGGCCAGCCCGCCCAGGTGCAGCATCGACCCGATACGGGGCGGGGGAGCGGCTGTCGTCGGGGCGAGGATGACGTCGTACGTCCCGAAGAAGCCGCCGATCCGCCGGTGCAGGGCCGCCTCCGCGCGCCGGGCCACCCGCAGCGGCGCCCCGCCGAGCAGTCGGCCCAGCCGGGCGGCGTCCCGGGTGCGGCGGTCCAGCAGGGCGGGGTCGGGTGTGTCGGCGACGTGCTCGGCGATGCCGACCGTGGCGCGCGGTACGAAGGTCAGCCCGATCTGGCCGTAGGGAGGGTCGGCCTCCTCCACGGTGTGCCCCAACGCGGCGAGTTTTTCGGCGAGTTCGAGGACCCTGGCCCGCACCTCGGGCTGGAGTCGGGCGGGTACCGCGGTGAACGGCGGCTTCAGCGACAGCGCGATGCGCAGCCGCCCGGGGTCCCGGCCGACCGCGTCCGAGGCCGTCAGCGCGGGCGGCTGGTGCGGGTCCCGGTCGTGGTTGCCGCTCGCCGCGTCGAGGAGCAGGGCCGCGTCGGCCACGGTCCGGGCCAGGGTGCCGTTGACCGTGATGCCCTGGAAGGCCTCGCCGCGCGGCCAGGTGGAGATGCGGCCGCGCTGCGGCTTGATGCCGATCAGATGGGTCCAGGAGGCCGGGATCCGTACCGAGCCGGCGCCGTCGGAGCCGAGCGCGGCCGGGACGAGCCCCGCGGCGACCGCCGCCGCCGAGCCGCCCGAGGAGCCGCCCGGGCTGTGGTCCGTGTGCCAGGGATTGCGGGTGTCGCCGAACGCGGGCCCCTCGGTGAACGGCCACTGACCGAGCTCACAGGTGTTCGTCTTGCCGACGATCACGGCTCCGGCCGCGCGCAGCCGCCGTACCGCCTCGCCGTCCTCGGCCACCGGCGGGAAGTCGCCCGGGCAGCCGAAGGCGGTCGGCTCGCCCGCGACGTCCGTGTCGTCCTTCACCGCCACCGGCACGCCGAGCAGCGGGCCGCGCTCTCCCGCGGCCAACGCCCGGTCGGCGGCGTCCGCTTCGGCGAGGGCCGCCTCGCCGCGTACGATCCGGAAGGCGTTCAGGGAGCCCTGGGTGGCCTCGATACGGGCGAGGGCCTGCTCGACCAGCCGACGGGAGGTCACCTCCCCCGCGGCCAGTGCGCGGGCGGACTCGGCCAGGCCTTGGGAACGGTCGGGAGTCATTGCGGGACCACCTCCGGAGCACGTTGTCTACCGGAGAGTAACGTCGGAACGGCCGGCGCAGTACAGGTTTCGCACAGGTGACGGCGAGCCGTGTCGAAAGCATTGACGTGCACCTGCCTCCCCTCTACTTTCTGCTCGACTTCTCGAACTTCGTCCGAAATATCGGACGTACGGAGTATGCATGAGATGCACGAGCCCCAGGGAGAGCCGCCCGTGACCCCACGTCCTTCCACCCCCTCCCGTCGCGCCCTGCTCCGCGCGATGGCCGCCCTGCCCGCGTCGGCCCTCGTCCTGGGCGAACTGCCCGGACTGCTCGGCACGGCCGCGGCCGCCGCCCCCGCGAGCGGCTCCGCCACCCGCTACACCATCGTGCCGTTCCTCAACAGCAACGACGGCACGGTGAACGTCTACCAGTCCGACGACGCCACCGACTTCCGCCTGCTGCGGGCCTCCGCGTACACCCCGCCCGCGGGCCGCATCCGGGACGCGAGCGTCCTCAAGCACACGGACGGCTACTACTACCTCACCTACACCACCCACACCTGGCAGGACGTCAGCACCACCATCGGCTTCGCGCGCAGCTCCGACCGGGCCAACTGGACCTTCCTGTACGACTACCCGGTGCCGATCACCAACCTCTCCCGCGCCTGGGCGCCCGAGTGGTTCGTGGACGGCGACGGCAGCGTCCACGTCATCGTGTCCTGCTCGACCGCCGACAACGAGTGGATCTTCACGCCGTATGCGCTGAAGGCCACCAACTCCGCCCTCACCGCATGGAGTTCACCGGTAGCCCTGTCCGGCATCGGCAGCAACCACATCGACACGTACATCGTGCGGATCGGCTCGACCTACCACGCCTTCACCAAGAACGAGACGGCCAAGTACATCGAGTACGGCACCGCCTCCAGCCTCACCGGCCCGTACACGATCTCCAGGACGGGCGACTGGGCGGGCTGGGGCAGCTATCGCGAGGGCCCCTCGGTGATCCAGCTCGACAACGGCGGCTGGCGGATCCTCTTCGACGGCTACGGCGACGGCACCTACTACTACAGCGACAGCTACGACACCTTCGCCACCTGGACCGCGCCGAAGGCACTGCCGGGCATCTCGGGCACGGCCCGCCACTTCACGGTCGTCAAGGAGACGGTGTCCGGCGGCGCGAGCATCACCAGGAACGTCACCCGCTCCATCCAGTCCGCCAACTACCCGACCCGGTACTGGGCGGAGCAGTCCGCCCTGCTCAACCTGCCGGTGGTGAGCGGCTCCAGCGCCACCGCCGACAAGCAGGCCGCCACGTTCACGGTCGTCGCGGGCCTCGCCGACGCCAACGGCTACTCCTTCCGCGACGCGTCCGGCAACTATCTGCGCCACTACAACTTCCGGGCCCGCTTCGACGCCAACGACGGCACGACGACGTTCGCGAAGGACGCCACGTTCATCGCGCGGGTGGGCTCCGCCACCGGCTCGGTGCGCTTCGAGTCGTACAACTACCCCGGCCACTACCTGCGCCACTACAACTACCAGCTCCGCGTGGACGTTTCGGACGGCACGGACCTGTTCCGCCAGGACAGCTCGTTCGTGCCGGTGACGGCCTGGGGCTGAGCGACCGGGGCACCGCGGCCCCCCGACGAAGATCACCGGGGGCCGCACGTCCGCCGGACCCAGCCCGTCTGCGCCGTTGGGCCAGGGCGCCCTCGTCGGTGAGGTGGTTCTGCAGCTCGGTGCCGACGATGCCCGGCTCGATCGCCGCGACCCGGACGCTCTTGGCGCCCAGCTCCGCCCGCAGGTGCCGGGAGAGACGAGTGACGTAGACCTGGGCGCGGAGTAGACGGCGAAGGCCGGGAAGACGTTCCACGCCGCGATCGAGGAGGTGTTGATCAGGGCGGCCACCCCGTGCTCACCCGCGGCCGCGACCAACTGCGGGGTGAACGCGCCGATGACGTTCATCAGGCCGGTGATGTTGAGGTCGATCTGGTGCTGCCACTGGGCGGCGGCCGCCCGAACCGCCGCCGCGTCGGTCACGTCGACCGCAAGGGCCAGAGCCTGGCGGCCGCCCTGGCTGACCCGAGTTCGCCACCTGGTGGAACGACCACCGGGCCCTTCGCCGTACCCACGGCACCAAGCACCACCGCCACCCCCTCGCCGGCCGGCCGGAGGCCGACGGCGGTGCCGCTCACAACGGCCCGCCCGGACCTGTGCGGCGGGCTTAACTCCCGATGATCGGCCGAGGTGATCTCGACGTAATCAGGGTTACGTACGTTCGCCCTGTACGAACCGGCCGATCAGCAGGGAGAGGAAGCGCCCGTGGCCACGCCCGACCCGCGGACCGACGGCAGCTCGACGGTGCGGACGGTCTGTTCGTACTGCGGCGTGGGCTGCGG
Source organism: Streptomyces sp. NPDC050625 (assembly GCF_040654755.1). NCBI lineage: Bacteria > Bacillati > Actinomycetota > Actinomycetes > Kitasatosporales > Streptomycetaceae > Streptomyces > Streptomyces sp. NPDC050625. The sequence goes on along the minus strand of NZ_JBFAIQ010000010.1, from coordinate 234,734 downwards.
CATGGTCCTCGACGTCGGACGCGCGGCGGACGGCCGCCGTACGGTGCTCAAGGCCTCCGGGGACAAGGAGCACCCGGCGAACCACGGGCGGCTGTGCACCAAGGGCGCCACCACGGCCGACATGCTGTCCGCCCCCGGTCGGCTGACCACGGCCCTGCTCCGGCCCGAACGGGGTGAGGAGCCGGTCCCCGCCCCCATGGACGCGGCGATCGACGAGACCGGCCGGCGGCTGCGCGCGATCATCGACCGGCACGGCCCGGACGCCGTCGCCCTCTATGTCTCCGGGCAGCTGAGCCTGGAGGCGCAGTACCTCGCCAACAAGCTGGCCAAGGGGTTCATCCGTACCAACCAGATCGAGTCCAACTCCCGGCTGTGCATGGCGAGCGCCGGCACCGGCTACAAGCTCTCGCTCGGCGCGGACGGCCCGCCCGGCTCGTACGAGGACCTCGACCAGGCCGACGTCTTCCTCGTCATCGGCTCCAACATGGCCGACTGCCACCCCATCCTCTTCCTGCGCATGATGGACCGGGTGAAGTCGGCCGGCGCCAAGCTGATCGTCGTCGACCCGCGCCGCACCGCGACGGCCGCCAAGGCCGACCTCTTCCTGCAGCTCAGGCCCGGCACCGACCTCGCCCTGCTGAACGGCCTGCTGCACCTCCTGCACGAGAACGGCCACACCGACCCCGACTTCATCGCCGCCCACACCGAGGGCTGGGAGGCGATGCCCGCATTCCTCGCCGACTACCCACCCACCACCGTCGCCGAACTCACCGGCATCCCCGAGGCCGATCTCCGCGAGGCCGCCCGGCTGATCGGCGAGGCGGGGGAGTGGACCAGCTGCTGGACCATGGGCCTCAACCAGTCCACCCACGGCACCTGGAACACCAACGCCCTGATCAACCTCCACCTCGCGACCGGAGCGATCTGCCGCCCCGGCAGCGGCCCCTTCTCCCTCACCGGCCAGCCCAACGCGATGGGCGGACGGGAAATGGGGTACATGGGGCCGGGGCTGCCCGGACAGCGGTCCGTCCTCGTCGACGACGAGCGCGCCTTCGCCGAGGAGCTGTGGGAGCTGCCCCCGGGCACGATCCGCGCGGACGGCGTAGGCAAGGGCACCGTCGAACTGTTCCGGAAGATGGCCGACGGGGACATCAAGGCCTGCTGGATCATCTGCACCAACCCGGTCGCCTCCGTCGCCAACCGCAAGACGGTCATCGAGGGCCTGGAGGCCGCCGAGTTCGTCGTCACCCAGGACGTCTTCACCGACACCGAGACCAACGCGTACGCCGACGTCGTGCTGCCCGGCGCGCTGTGGACCGAGACCGAGGGCGTCCTCGTCAACAGCGAACGCAACCTCACCCTCGCCAGGCCCGCCGCCGACCCGCCCGGCGAGGCCATGGCGGACTGGCGGATCATCGCGGCCGTCGCCCGCGCGATGGGCTACGAGAAGGGGTTCGCGTACGACAGCGCCGAGCAGGTCTTCGAGGAGATCAAACGCGCCCGGAACCCGAAGACCGGCTACGACCTGCGGGGCGTCACCTACGAGCGGCTGCGCTCCACCCCCGTCCAGTGGCCCGCTCCGACCCCCGACGGCCCCGACCGCAACCCCGTCCGGTACCTCGCCCCGGACGGCACCCTCACCTTCCCCACCGCCACCGGCCGGGCCGTCTTCCACGCCCGCCCGCACCTCCCGCCCGCCGAGCTGCCGGACGACGACTACCCGTACGTCCTCAACACCGGCCGCCTCCAGCATCAGTGGCACACCCTGACCAAGACGGCGAAGGTGGCAAAGCTCAGCAAGCTCAACCCCGGGCCCTTCGTGGAACTGCACCCCGAGGACGCGGCCGGACTCGGCATCGAGGACGGCGACTCGGTGGAGGTCGCCTCCCGGCGCGGCAGGGCCGTGCTGCCCGCGGTCGTCACCGACCGGGTACGGCCGGGCTGCTGCTTCGCGCCCTTCCACTGGAACGACCTGTTCGGCGAGTATCTGAGCGTCAACGCGGTGACCAGCGACGCGGTCGACCCGCTGTCCTTCCAGCCGGAGCTGAAGGTGTGCGCGGTGTCGCTGACCAAGGTGTCGACGGCGGTCGCCGTGCAGACGCCGGGGACCGAGGAGACGCCGGCCGGTGCTCTCACGCCCACGGCCGTGCTGCCCCCCGCCGCCTCCGTCTTCGGCCTGGAGCCCACCCCGCCGCCGGTCCTCACCGACCGCGAACGGCAGTACCTGGTCGGCTTCCTCGCCGGCATCCCGGTCGGCGCCCCCGGCGTTCCCGTCCTGCCGCCGGACGCGCCCTTCAGCCCCGAACACGCGCTGTGGGTGAACGGCACGCTCGCCGGCATGTACTCCCGCACCGCCGCCGCCCCGGCCGCCGAACCGGCCGTCGGCCGCCGGGTCGTGATCCTGTGGGCGTCCCAGACCGGCAACGCCGAGGAGTTCGCCGCCGCCACCGCAGAGCGGCTCACCGCCGAGGGCCACGCCCCGTCCCTCGTCGCCATGGACGAGACCGACCCGGCCGCCCTGCCCTCCGACGCCGATCTGCTGCTCATCACCAGCACCTTCGGCGACGGCGACGCCCCCGACAACGGCACCGGCTTCTGGGACAGCCTCGCCGCGCCCGGCGTCGACCGCCTGGAGGGGCGCCGCTATGCGGTGCTCGCACTCGGCGACTCGTCGTACGACGACTTCTGCGGCCACGGCCGGCGTCTGGACCGGCGGATGGACGAGCTCGGCGCGGTACGGCTCGCGCCGCGCACGGACTGCGAACCGGACTACGAGAAGGCCGCACACGGCTGGCTCGACCAGGTGCTCACGGCCCTCACCGGCACCTCGAAACCGACACCAGCATCGGCATCGGCACCGGCACCGGCGCCGGTGACCGCCCGCCCCAAGCGCCCCGCCCCGATCACCGCGCGCCTCATGGGCAACCGGCTGCTGAGCCTGCCGGGCGCTGGCAAGGAGGTCCGCCGGTTCACCTTCGACACCCGCGACAGCGAGACCCCGCTGGTCTACGAGACGGGTGACGCGCTGGGCGTCCGCCCCCTCAACTCCCTTGATCTGGTGGAGGAATGGCTGACCGGCACCGGACTCGACGCCGAAACCGGCGTGGCGATCGACGGAGTCGGTGAAGTTCCCTTCTCCGCGGCCCTTTTGCGGCATCTGGACATCACCCGGATCACCCCGGACCTGCTCCGCTTCGTCGCCGAACGCGCCTGCGACCCGCGCGAGTTGCGCAAGCTCCTGCGCCCCGACAACAAGGACGAGCTGGCCAAGTGGTCCTGGGGGCGGCAGGCGATCGACGTCGTCGCCGAGTTCGGGATCCGCGCCGAGGCCAAGGAGTGGGCCGGCGTACTCGGCAAGCTGCAACCGCGCCTGTACTCCATATCCTCCAGCCCGCTCACCGACCCCCACCGGGTGTCCCTCACCGTCTCGGTCGTGCGCTACGAGAACCTGCACGGCAAGCCGCGTCAGGGCGTCTGCTCCCCGTTCCTCGCCGACGCCGGGCCGGACACGGCCGTACCGGTGCACGTCCAGCGCTCGCCGCACTTCCGGCCGCCCGCCGACCCGGGGACACCCATGGTGATGGTCGGCCCCGGCACCGGCGTCGCGCCCTTCCTCGGCTTCCTGGAGGAGCGCCGGGCCCGCGGCCACCGCGCCCCCAACTGGCTGTTCTTCGGCGAACAGCACCGGGCCACCGACTTCTACTACGAGGAGGAGCTGACCGCCTTCCTGGCCGACGGCACCCTGGACCGCCTCGACACCGCCTTCTCCCGTGACCAGCGGGCCAAGGTCTATGTCCAGGACCGGATGCGCGAACACGGACCCCTGCTGTGGTCCTGGCTCCGTGACGGCGCGCACTTCTACGTGTGCGGCGACGCCTCCCGCATGGCCAAGGACGTGGAACGGGCACTGCGGGACATCGCCGTGGTGCACGGCGGGCTGACGGAGGAGGACGCGACGGCGTACGTCAAACAACTCGGTACCGACCGCCGATACGTCCGGGACGTCTACTGACCGCGGCGGTCGCCGCCCGTGGACGGCGGCGACCCGCGGAGGGCGGCCCCGGCACGCAACCAAGGGCGCGGTCCGTCCCTCATATCTGTCGAGACGAGTCGTGACGCACCGGTAGTCGTGACGCACCGACAATCGACAGGAGCCCTCGTTTGGACGCCAACGAGTCCTTGCGGCCCCGTCAGGCCGACGGGTTTTCCCGTCGGAGATTCATGGTCTACACACTGGCGGCGACCACATTGACCGTCGCCGCCCCGCTCGGCTGCGACACACCGTCCGCGGAAGGCGCCGAACCCACCGCGGAGGGCGCGCGCCGGGCCTCCGACGTCCTGGTGACCGGCATCGACGAGGAGATGCTGGTCCTGGAGGTCACCGCGGCGAACCGGATCGTCGTGCGGCTGCCGCGCCTGGAGGTCGGCCAGGGCATCACCACCGCGGTCGCCATGATGATCGCCGAGGAACTGGACGCCCGCCTGGCCGATGTCTCCATCCCGCTCGCCGACGCCCGCGCCAAGGGCAACCAGTACACCGGCGGTTCGAGTTCGGTCAGTTCGCTGTACGGACCGGCCCGGCAGCTCGCCGCCACCGCACGCGCCCGACTGGTGACCGCGGCCGCCCGGCGGTGGCATCTGCCCGCGCGGCTGCTGCGGACCCGCGACACCATGGTCGTCGCGCCGGACGGGCGCACCGCCACCTTCGGGTCGCTCACCGAGAGCGCCGCGCGCATCCGCCGCCCGGACGTGCCCGACCGGCCCAAGCCGGCCTCCCGGCACCGGGTGATCGGACGGCCGGCGAACCGGATCGACGCCCGGGACATCGTCACCGGCCGGGCCGAGTACGCGGGCGACCTGTCGGCTGCCGGAGCGAAGCCGACCGTGGTGGCCAGGCCGCCGACGGTCAGGGGAAAGCTCGTCTCGGTCGACGACGCGGCGGCCCGGGCCATGCCGGGGGTCCTCGCCGTGGTCAAGGCGGCCGGTGGGGTCGCCGTCGTCGCGGAGACCTTCCACCATGCCCTCAAGGCTCGGGACGCGTTGCGCATCACCTGGGCCGCGGGCCCGCTCGCCCCGCTCTCGGACGCGGGCATCCGCACCCGGCTCAAGGGCGCGGTCCCCCGCCTCTCCACCCCGCCGCGCGGATCGACGCAGGTCCAGGGCGAGTTCGAGTTCGCCTTCGTCAGCCATGCCCCGATGGAGGTGCTGACCGCCGTGGCCGACGTACACGCCGACCACGCGGAGTTCTGGTTCTCCTCGCAGACACCGATGGACGCCCGGGACACCCTGGCCGATCTGCTCCGGCTGCCGAAGTCCAAGGTCCGGGTCCATGTGGTGCGCGGCGGCGGCTCGTTCGGGCGGCGGCTGAACTTCGACGCCGCGATCGAGGCGGCCCTGATCTCCAAGGCGGCCCGCCGCCCGGTGAAGCTGATGTGGACCCGCAACGACGACATCCGGCACGGCCGGATGCGCCCGGCCAGCCACCACCGGATCCGCGCCAGCGTCGTGCGCGGCCGGGTGGTCGCCTTCGAGCACGCGATGGCCTCGGTGGGCGAGTCGTCCCAGGGCAAGGGACCGACCGCGCAGGGCGGGGCGGCTCCCGCCGCGCTCGGCACCCGTCGTACACCCGCTGCCGGCCCGCTGCCCAGCGACAGCGGTCTGTACAACTTCGGCCGGGTGTCCGGGAATTCGGGCGGTATCGAGCTGCCGATACCGCTCGGTGCCTGGCGGTCCGTGGACTCCGGCACGATGCGGACCGCGGAGGAGGTCGTCGTCGACGAGGTCGCCCGCAGTCTGGGCAAGGACCCGGTCGCGTTCCGGCGCACCACTCTGCGGAGCAAGGCCGTGAAGGCCGTGCTCGACAAGGTCGCGGCCGCCGGGCACTGGGGCCGCGCCATGCCGGCCGGCACGGCCCAGGGTGTGGCCGTCCACGAGGAGTACGGCTCCTGCGTGGCCTGCCTCGCCGAGATCGACGTCACCGACCCGAAGCAGCCCAGGGTGACCAAGGTGGTGATGGCGGCGGACGTCGGGACCGCCGTCAACCCGCGCGGTCTTCAGGCCCAGCTCATGGGCACCGCGATGGACGGGATCTCCACCGTGCTCCAGGCCGGTCTGCACATCGACCGGGGCGCCGTCCGCGAGGGCAGCTTCGCCGACTTCCGCTATGCCCGCCAGGCGCAGGCCCCGCTGCACTTCGAGGCGTACGTCATGCCCTCCCGCGGGGAGCCGGGCGGGGCGGGTGAACTCGGCGTGCCGGCCGCTTCCGGCGCCGTCGCCAACGCCTACGCCCGGGCGACCGGCACCAAGCCCCGCCGCTTCCCCCTCGACTTCTGATCAGCCGCCGATCGACTCCGAGAAGGCTCCGATGCGTTCGTACTCCTTCGTCCTCAACGGGAAACCGGTCACCGTGGAGGCACCCGCCGACATGCCGCTGCTGTGGGTGCTGCGCGACATGCTCGGGGTGACCGGCCCCAAGTACGGCTGCGGGGTGGGCATCTGCCGCGCCTGCACCAGCCATCTCGACGGCGCGGAGATCCAGCCCTGCGTCGTACCGGTCGCGGACTGCGCGGACCGCAGCGTCACCACGATCGAGGGCCTGGCCGACGGTGACACCCTCCACCCCGTGCAACAGGCCTGGATCGACTGCGACGTGGCACAGTGCGGCTTCTGCCAGCCGGGCCAGATCATGGCCGCGGCGGCCCTGCTGAAGAAGACGCCCCACCCGACGGACGCCGACATCGACCGCATCGAGAACGTCTGCCGCTGCGGCACGTACTTCCGCGTCCGGGAAGCGATCAAGAAGGCGTCGGCCGCCGGCCCACCGAAGGAGCACTGACGAAGGTGCCGTGACGCTGCCGCTCGTGCCCGGATCGAGGACTGCTGAAGGGCCTTGGCCCGGTCGGCCGTCCAAGTCCTAATCTCGCTCCTGTCGTTGCGGGCCCGGGCGGAACGGAGACGGACATGCGGGTGGGCGTGCACATCAACCGGTTCAACCATTCCGAGGGTGCTCCCGCGCTCGCCGCCGAACTGGCCGCGGCGGGCAGCGCGGCCGAGGCGGCGGGCGTGAGCTGGCTCTCGGTGATGGACCACTACTTCCAGATGGAGATCAACGGCGGCGCCGAGGACCCCATGCTGGAGGCATACTCGACCCTCGGCTACCTTGCGGGCCGGACCTCGACCGTCCGGCTCGGCGCGCTGGTCACCGGGGTGACGTACCGTCACCCCGGCCTGCTCGCCAAGATCGTCACCACCCTCGACGTCCTGTCAGGCGGCCGGGCCACGCTGGGCATCGGAGCGGCCTGGTACGACCGTGAGCACCACGGCCTCGGCGTGCCGTACCCGCCGCTCGCGGAGCGGTTCGAGCGGCTGGAGGAGACCCTGCGGATCTGCCTGCAGATGTGGGACCCGCAGAACAACGGCCCGTTCGAGGGGGAGCACTACCGGCTCGCCGAGACGCTGTGCGTGCCGGGGCCGGTCAGCGCCCCGCACCCGGAGATCATGATCGGCGGCACGGGCGAGAAGAAGACGCTGCGTCTGGTCGCCCAGTACGCGGATGCCTGCAATCTGATCGCCACGTCCCCGGAGCAGCTCCGCCACAAGCTCGACGTGCTGCGCGGGCACTGCGACGCCCTCGGCCGTGACTACGACGCGATCCGCAAGACCATCGGTTACATGGGCGAGTCGGCCACCGCCGAGGACCTCGACGCGTTCCTGACCGACATCAGCGGCTACACCAAGCTCGGCATCGACACCGTCGTCCTCTTCCCGTTCCTGGGCGAGCCCGCCGGATGGATCGAGCGCTTCGCCGCCCCGGTGGCCGAGCGGCTGGCCGAGCTGGAGTGACGGGGATGCGGCAGGGGCCGGAGCTCCTGGAGCTCCGGCCCCTGCGGGACTCGCGACGGCCCGGCTCAGGCAGCCGCGCCCACGGTGCCGTGCAGCTGCGCCACGACGTCGGTCAGCGCGGCGGCGACCTCGGCGTCGTCGGCCGGGTGGGTCTCGGCGAAGCGGGTCAGCGAGCCGGGGATGGACAGCTTGGCGTCCTCCAGCACCTTGCCGCCGGCGATGCCCACGGCCTTGCGGGCCTCGTCCTGGGCCCACACACCGCCGTACTGGCCGAAGGCGGTGCCGACCACGGCGACCGGCTTGCCCCCGAAGGCGCCGGCGCCGTACGGGCGGGACAGCCAGTCGATGGCGTTCTTCAGGACGGCCGGGATGGTGCCGTTGTACTCGGGGGAGAACAGCAGGAACGCGTCGGCGGCCTGCGCGGCCGCGCGCAGCTCGGCGGCGGCCTCGGGGACGCTGCCCTCGACGTCGATGTCCTCGTTGTAGAAGGGGATGTCGGCCAGGCCCTCGAACAGAGCGATCTCGGCGCCCTCGGGAGCGTGCTTGACGGCGGCCTCGGCGAGCTGGCGGTTGGTCGAACCGGCGCGAAGGCTGCCGACGAGCGCGAGGATACGGACGGACATGGGGAACTCCAGGGGGCTGAAACAGTGCGGTCACGATCCGGACCGGGGTCCGCTTATTGTTGTAACACCATAACCGGACCGCGGTCCAGTTTTCTTCCCGGTGCTTTACGCTGTCGTCATGTCCAGCGCCCTGCCGCCCTTCCCGAAGCCACAGGAGCCCTTCGACGCGCCTCAACTTCTGGAGGTCGGCTTGGGGCCCGATGAGCCGTGCCTGCGCGCCGACGCGGCCCGCAACCGCGCCCGGCTGCTGGAGGCCGCCGCCCGGCTGATCGCCGAGCACGGGGTGGCCGGGGTCACGATGGAGGCGGTGGCCGCGGCCGCCGAGGTGGGCAAGGGGACCGTCTTCCGGCGCTTCGGCGACCGCACCGGCCTGCTGACGGCGCTGCTCGACCACTCGTCGCGGCAACTCCAGGCCGACTTCCTCGGCGGCCCGCCGCCGCTGGGTCCCGGGGCGCCGCCGGTCGAGCGGCTGCGCGCGTTCGGCATCGCGGTGCTGTACCGCGCGGCGGAACAGCTGGACCTGCAACTGGCCGCCCAGCCGGAGCCGACCCGCCGCTTCTCCCACCCTTCGGTGCAGGCGCTGCGCACGCACGTCACGATGCTGCTGCGGCAGATTCTGCCGGACGCCGACTGCGAGCTCCTCTCGCAGACGCTGCTGGCGTATCTCGACCCGGCCCTGATCAACCATCTGACCAGGCAGTGCGGGATGCCCATGGAGCGACTGGAGGCCGGCTGGACCGACCTCGTCGCCCGGGTGACCGGTACCGGAACCGCCCGCGTGAGCGTTACGGAACCGCCCGCGTGAGCGGTACGGAACCGCCCGCATGAGCGGTACGGAACCGCCCGCGTGACCCCGAGACCGGCTCGGCCGAGCCGGTTCGACCCGGTCGCGGCTCAGCCGAGCGCGGCGAACTGCTCCAGCAGACCGCGCGGCGCGTCCTCCCGGAACAGCAGCACCGCGCTGCGGGCCGAGTCGGCCGCGGACGCCTCGCTGCGCGGGAACAGCCGTTCCTCGTAGGCGGCCAGCGCGGCCTCGACGTCGCCCGGGTGCGCGGCGATCGCCAGGCCCAGTTCGGCGCCGTCGAGCAGGGCGAGGTTGGCGCCCTCGCCCGCGAACGGCGACATCAGGTGGGCGGCGTCACCGAGCAGCGTGACACCGGGGACCCGGTCCCAGCGGTGCCCGACGGGAAGGGCGTGGATCCGCCGCGGCACCAGTGCGCCGTCCGCGTCCGCGACCAGCGCCCGCAGGCGCTCGTCCCAGTCCGCGAAGTGTTCCAGGACGGCCGACTTGGCCGCCTCGGTGTCGCCGAAGTCGATGCCGTCCAGCCAGTCCTCGGGGGCCTCCAGGGCGACGTACACATGCAGGCTGCCGTCGCTCTCGCGATGGGCGAGGAAGCCGCGGCCCGCGTCGAGCGCGAACAGCATGCCGCCGCCGACCACCTGCGCGCTCACCGGGTGGCGGGTGTCCGCCTCCATCAGGTCCGCCTCGACGAACGACACGCCCATGTAGGCGGGTCGGCCGGTGGACAGCAGCGGTCGGACGCGCGACCAGGCGCCGTCGGCGCCGATCAGCAGGTCCGTGGTGAAGCGTCCCCCGTCCGCGAGGGTCACCTCGTGCCGGCCGTCGCCGAGCGGGCGGGCCCCGGTGACCTTCGTGCCCCAGCGGACCGTGCCCTCGGGCAGCGACCGCAGCAGCAGGCCGCGCAGATCGCCGCGGTCGATCTCGGGCCGCCCGCCGGTGCCGTCGTCGGACTCGTCCAGGTGGACCACGCCGTCCTTGTCGAGGATCCTCATCCGCTGTCCGCCCGGGTGGACGAGTGTCAGGAACTCCTCGTGCAGTTCGGCCGCGCGCAGGGCCTGCTGGCCGGAGTCGTCGTGGATGTCGAGCATCCCGCCCTGGGTGCGGGCGGCGGGGGAGTCGTCCAGGTCGAAGACGGCCGCCTCGATGCCGTGCACCCGCAGGACACGGGCGAGGACGAGCCCCCCGAGACCGGCCCCGACGACGGCTATGGGGTGGTGGGCGATGGACATGGTGGCCTCCTGAGGGATGGTCAGTCGGGTACGGCGGTCCGCTCGATGCCCTTGATCAGTGCCTGGAACGCCCACGACAGACGGGCCTCGGGCGCCCCCGACATCAGCTCGCCGGCGGTGGCGGCGATGTGCGGACGGGTGCGCTCGGACGCGTCGCCCAGGGCCCGGTTCAGGGCGTCCCAGTCGCCCCGCGCGGTGGGCGAGGCGTCCTGCCCGGCGTGCTCGGCGGCGGTCGCCGTGGCGTGCTGGAGCAGCAGGTCCACGCCCCATGCGGCCCGGGCGGACGGCACACCGCCCTCGTCGAGCAGCGCCAGCACGGTCTCGATGAGGTCGAGGTAGTGCGGGCCGCTCGGACGGGCCGTCAGTGCGGAACGGGCCAGGCTGGGGTGTTCGAGGAGCATCTCGGTGTACGCGGTGAGCACCCGCTCCAGACGCTCCCGCCAGGTGCCGTCGGCCGGGGCGGGCCCCACCGTGCCGAGCAACTCGTCAAGCACGGCCGCGTGCAGTTCGTCGGTGTTGCGCACGTAGACGTACAGCGAGGCCGGGCCGGTGTCGAGCTCCTGGGCCAGGCGCCGCATGGTGACCTTCCGCAGTCCTTCGGCGCGGAGCACGGCGACCGCGGCGGCCACGATTCCCTCCCGCGTCAGGGCGGGCTTGGCGGGGCGCTCCCGGCGGCTGCGGGGGGTGTCGGGTCGGGCTGTCATGCCCTCACGATAACGAACATGTTCGCCACGAACAAGTTCGCTACGAACATGTTCGTCACAGTCACGCGCCCGCTACCTCCCCGCTTTGGTGCAACCGTGAATCACGTTCCCCCGCCGCGACCGTCGCTCGGCGCTTCTGCCAAGATGCGGTACGTCATGGTGCAGATACCGAACACGCCCTCGTCCGCGTCGCCCGCACCGCGCTCCGTCCCCACGAGCGCCGATGTGGCCCGCCTGGCCGGCGTCTCGCGCGCGACCGTCTCCTACGTCCTCAACAACACCAGTGCCGTACGGATCAGCGAGCCCACGCGCCGCCGCGTCCACGAGGCCGCGAAGGAACTCGGGTACGTGCCCCACGCGGCCGCCCGCAGCCTGCGCGCCGGGCACAGCCGCATGGTCCTGATGCCCGCCCCGGCCATCCCGGTGGGCCCGCTCTACGGCCAGTTCCTCAACGAGCTCCAGTGGGCCCTCGGCCGCCTCGACTACACGGTCGTGCAGTACGGCACCGTAGGACTGCAGGGCGACGAAGCCGCCCGCGCCTGGGCCGAGTTGCGACCGGTCGCCGTCCTGGTGCCCGGCGCCGGACTCGGCCCCCAGGGAGTCGCCGTCCTCAAACGCGCCGGCGCCCGCGCGGTGGTCACCCTCGGCCCCGAGGGCGTCGAGGGGGCCCATGCCCTGCTGATGGACCACGACGGTGTCGGCCACTGTGCCGGCACCCATCTGTATGCCCGTGGCCGCCGCCGTATCGGCGTGGTCGTCCCCGAGGAACCCGGCCTGGAGGCCTTCTCCCGGCCCCGCCTCAAGGGTCTGCGCGATGCGCTGCACGGCACGGATGCCACGGTGACCGAACTGTCCCTCGCCCACGACGAACGGGCCGCCTCCGAACTCGCCGCCCGCTGGCGGGACTTCGGCTTGGACTCGGTGTTCGCGTACAACGACGAGTACGCGATGCTCCTGATGCGCGCCCTTCAGGACGAGGGCGTCCGCATACCCGAGGACACCGCCGTGATCGGCGCCGACGACCTGATGCTGGGGCGGCTGCTGCGGCCCCGGCTCAGCACGGTCCACATCGAACTGCCCTCCGGCCGCGACCTGGCCGAACTGGTCGACCGCGCGGTACGCGACCCCGGCGCGGCACCCGAGACGCACAAGGTTCTGGGCGCGTCGATGGTCCACCGCGACTCCAGCTGACGGCGGCCGCCGGTGCGCCCCTGACAGGCGTCGTACTCCTTCCGGCCGGACCCCGTCCGGCCGTGCCGCTTCCAGGCGGCACGGCCGTTCCCCGGGAAGCGCGGACTACTCGCCCTGCGGGCCGCCCTCCTGCTCGGCGATGTTCTTGCGGACCTCGTCCATGTCCAGCTTCCGGGCCTGCCCGATGACGTCGGTCAGGGCGGCCTCGGGCAGCGCGCCCGGCTGTGCGAACACCGCCACCTGGTCACGGACGATCATCAGCGTCGGGATCGACTGGATACCGAAGGCCTGCGCCAGCTCCGGCTGCGCCTCGGTGTCCACCTTGCCGAACACCAGGTCGGGGTTCTCCTGCGCGGCCTTCTCGTAGACCGGGGCGAACGAACGGCACGGCCCGCACCAGGACGCCCAGAAGTCGATCAGGACGAACTCGTTCTCCGTGACCGTCTGGTCGAAGTTCTCCTTGGTGAGCTCCACGGTGCTGCTCATGCGTAATCCCTACTTCCTGCTGCGGGGGCGAAACCGTTCGGACAACACGGCGGCCCGGGTACCTATTCCGCGCGCTTACCCATGTGGCCACCGTGCACACCACCCACCAGACTGACCCCATGACGGAAACGGAATCCATCGCGTACGACGTCGTGGTGCTCGGGGCCGGACCAGTGGGGGAGAACGTCGCCGACCGCACCCGCGCGGCCGGACTGTCCACCGCGGTCGTGGAGAGCGAACTGGTCGGCGGCGAGTGCTCGTACTGGGCGTGCATGCCCAGCAAGGCTCTGCTGCGCCCGGTCATCGCCCGCGCCGACGCCCGCCGCCTGCCCGGCTTGAGCCAGGCCGTCCAGGGCCCCCTCGACACGGCCGCCGTCCTGGCCCGACGCAACGAATACACCTCGCACTGGAAGGACGACGGCCAGGTGGGCTGGCTGGACGGCATCGGCGCCGACCTGCACCGCGGCCACGGCCGTCTCGCCGGACCCCGCACGGTCACCGTGACCGGCCCCGACGGCGCGACGAAGACCCTCACCGCACGGCACGCCGTCGTCGTCTGCACCGGCACCCGCGCCCAGCTGCCCGGCCTGCCCGGGCTCGCCGACGTGAAGCCCTGGACCAGCCGCGAGGCCACCGCCGCACAGGCCACCCCCGACCGGCTGATCGTGGTGGGCGGCGGGGTGGTCGCCACCGAGATGGCCACCGCCTGGCAGGCCCTCGGATCCCGGGTCACCCTGCTGGTCCGCGGCAAGGGCCTGCTGTCCCGCATGGAGCCCTTCGCCGGCGAACTGGTCGCCGAGTCCCTCACCGAGGCCGGCGTCGATGTCCGCACCGGCACCTCCGTGGCATCCGTGACCAGGCAGGACGGCACCGTCGTCGCGATCACCGACGCCGGCGACCGCATCGAGGCCGACGAGATCCTCTACGCCACCGGCCGCGCCCCGCGCACCGACGACATCGGCCTCGACACGATCGGCCTGGAGCCGGGCTCCTGGCTGCCGGTCGACGACAGCCTCCGCGTCACCGGCAGCGACTGGCTCTACGCGGTCGGCGACGTCAACCACCGCGCCCTGCTCACCCACCAGGGCAAGTACCAGGCCCGTATCGCGGGCGCCGCCATCGCCGCCCGCGCCTCGCGAGTCCCGATCCTGGAGACGGACCCCTGGGGCGCCCACGCCGCCACCGCCGACCACCACGCCGTACCGCAGGTCGTCTTCACCGACCCGGAGGCCGCCGCCGTAGGCCTCTCCCTGGCGGAGGCGGAACAGGCCGGACACCGCGTCCGCGCCGTCGACGTGGAGTTCTCCTCGGTGGCCGGAGCGGGCCTGTACGCCGACGGCTACCGCGGAAGTGCCCGCATGATCGTCGACCTGGACGAAGAGATCCTGCGCGGCGTCACCTTCGTCGGCCCGGGCGTCGGCGAGCTGATCCACTCGGCGACGATCGCGGTCGCCGGCCGGGTCCCGGTCAACCGCCTGTGGCATGCGGTGCCGTCGTATCCGACGATCAGCGAGGTGTGGCTGCGGCTGCTGGAGGCGTACCGGGGCTGACCCTGCCGGATCACGGCAGCCGGAAGCCCAGCTCCTCGGCCGCCCTGTGCGGTGTCGGCTGCGTCCAGCGCTCCGCCATCGCCTCGTTCGACGACAGCGAGCGCAGTTCCGCGCGGTCGAGGTAGAGCATGCCGTCGAGGTGGTCCGTCTCGTGCTGGACGATCCGGGCGGGCCAGCCGGTGAAGAGCTCGTCGAGTGTGCGGCCGTGCTCGTCCTGGGCGCGGAGCCGCACCTCGGCGTGCCGGACCACCACCGCCTGCCAGCCCGGGACGCTCAGACAGCCCTCGAAGAACGCCGCCGTGGCGGTGCCGACCGGCTGATACGACGGGTTGACCAGGACGCGGTACGGCTGCGGCACCCGGCCCCGCGCCAGCCGTACCTCTTCCGGGACCGGCGCCGGATCCTCGATGACCGCGATCCGCAGTTCCACCCCGACCTGCGGCGCGGCGAGGCCGACGCCCGGGGCCGCGCGCATGGTGGCGCGCAGGGCTTCGACGAAGCGCGTCAGCAGGGCGGGCTCCAGCTGCCCGTCGAACGGCTCGGCGCCGCGCCGCAGCACCGGGTCGCCGGCCGCGACGATGGGCAACGGACCGTTGACGGCGAGGAGTTGCTCGACCCGCTCGGCCAGGGGCGCACGAGGGGCACGGTCATGGGGAGTCGGCATCGCGTCAGCATGACATGGCACACCGGTGTCATGTCCGGGTTCGTCAACCAGATCGCCACCGCGCGGACCACCGCATGACGAAAGGGGGCCCGGTTCCTGGTCGGTGAACCGAGCCCCCGTGTGCCGGATTTCCTTCTCAGTCGCGGTCGAAGTCGCCCGCGAGCGCCGAGGCGATCCGCAGGTGCTGCTCCGCCTCCTCGTGCCGCGCCTGCCGCTGGAGCGTGCGGCCCAGCATCAGCCGGGCGTAGTGCTCCACCGGGTCGCGCTCGACGATGACGCGCAACTCGGCCTCGGCGCGGCGCAGTTGGGCCGAGTGGTAGTAGGCGCGCGCCAGCAGCAGCCGGGGTCCGGTCTGCTCCGGCGCCTCCTCGACCAGCCCGGTCAGGACGCGTGCCGCTCCCGCGTAGTCCTTGGCGTCGAAGAACTGCTGCGCCCGCTCCCAGCGCTCCGCAGCGGTTCCGTGGTCGTAGTACGTCGTGTCCACCTGGGTCTCCACTCGTGACCTCCTTCGAGGCCGACAACGGAACCAGGTGGTTCAATATTCCACTACTTGTGCGGGGTGGCCGGCTACTGGCTCAGGGCGGCCAGCTCCGCGTTGGCCCGCTCCGTGACCAGCGTCAGCACCCGGCCCGCAACGGCCCGGTCCTCCTCCGAGATCCCGTCGTAGATCCGGGCGGCGACCGCCGCGGTCTCGGCGGAGCCCTTGGCGTACAACTCCCGCCCGGCGCCGGTGATCCGCACACGGGACGGCCCCTCCTCGGTCAGCAGCCCCGCGGTGATCAGCTCGTCGACCGTGACGTACACATCGGACGCGTCGACCTTCACGGCGCCGGTGACGCCGTCGATGAGTGCGTCGCGCTCGACCGGGCCGTCCGCCACGGCGGCCAGGCGCAGGGTGATGAACTGCTGGAAGCTGACGTCGTAAGGGGAAAGGACACGTTCCAGGACGGCGCGCGCGGCGTAGTGGGCCAGTGCGACGACGCGGCCGTCGACGACGGGTGCGCTGGTGGTCATGATTGCTCCGTCTCGTTGTCGGACGTGCTGAACGGGTCGAGTGGTGCGTCGAGCAGGGTTGCCAGGTCCCGGGTGAACTCCCGGGTCCGCGGGCTGTCGAGTCCGCCGAGCGGCTCCAGCAGCTGCTTCAGGAGTCCGTGGACGACACCGATCGCCCGCCGGGTGGTCTCGCGGCCCTCCTCGGTGAGTGCCAGCTGTACGGCACGGGGGTCGTGCGGATCCCTGGTGCGTTCCACGAGGCCGGCCGACTCCAGGCTGCGGGCCAGCTTGGACACGTACAGGGCCTCCAGGCCGGTGTGGTCGGCGAGTCGGCGCTGGCTGGGCCGCAGTCCGGAGCGCTGCATGCCGTACAGGGACGCGACGAGCGAGTACTGCGCGTGGGTGAGTCCGAGCGGAGCCACCGCGCGGTCGACCGCGACCCGCCACTTCATCGACAGCCGCCACACCAGGAAGCCGGGCGTGGCTCCTGCGGAACCGGAACCGTTGCTCATGGCAGATACGGTACATGGCTACTATGTCCATGGCTACTATTTACGGGCGCCTGAACGGTTCAGAGCGACCCCACCGCGGCCCCGGAGGCTTGCTAGCGCGCGCGGCCCCGCGGCTTCAAGGGCGTCGGCGGCAGGCCGGGCGCCGGCAGCGGAGCGCCGTCGTACCCCTTGACCTCACCGAAGCGGGAGCCCATCATCCAGTCCGCGCGGGCCTGCTCGATCTCCGCCTGGGTACGCCCGACGAAGTTCCACCACATGACCAGCTCTTCCTCGAAGGGCTCGCCGCCGAGCAGCATCAGCCCCGCGTCGGACTCGGCACGCAGGGGCAGTTCGGTGCGTCCGCAGCCGAGGTAGAGCATCGAGCCCGGCAGCACGGGCACCCCGTCGACGCGCACCTCGCCGGACATCGCCAGGACGCCGTACTCGAAGTCGGGGTCGAGGGGCAGCCGGACGTCGGCGCCGTGGTCGAGCGCGAGGTCGGCGCCGACGATCGGTGTGTACGCCGTACCGGGCGAGGCCGAGCCGTCGAGGGCGCCCAGGACGACCGTCGCCGTGAGACCGGGGGCGGTGACCGTGGGCAGGTCGGGGTGGTGCTCGAAGCGGGGGTCGGTGTCGCGGTGCGCGTCGGGCAGCGCGACCCACAGCTGTGCGCCGTGCAGGAAGCGGGCGTGCGGCCGCGGGCTCTCCTCGGAGTGGCTGATGGCCCGGCCCGAGGTCATCAGCCCGAGCTCCTTCGGTCTGATCGTCTGCAGGCTGCCGGTCGAGTCGCGGTGCAGCACCTCGCCCTCGTGCAGCCAGCTCACCGTCTGCAGCCCCATGTGCGGATGCGGCGGGACCTGCATGCCCGGCTCGTCGGCGATGTCGTCCGGGCCGTAGTGGTCGACGAAGCACCAGGCGCCGATCATGCGGCGTCCCAGGTTGGGCAGCAGCCGCCGCACCTCGGTCGACTCGCCCAGCCGGACCTGACGAGGGCTCAGCAGTTCCCGGACGGGTTCCGCGACGACGAACCCCCGGCCGCCGCACACACTGGGGACCGCATGACGGTCAAGATTGCTCATGCCGCACAACCTAGCCCCGGCGTGGCCCCACCGGCAGACCAACGCCTCGGTACGGCCGCCCGTTCGGCCGGTCGCGGAGCCGGCGAGGTCGCCCCGGCGGCCCGTGGCCATGCCGTCGCGGTCCTCGCCCGGGACGCGTGCCTCACTTGGGCGGCAGGCCCGCCGCGAAGCCGTGTCCCTCGTCGATCCACACGCCCAGCACCGCGTCCTCGGTCAGGGCCGGGCCGGCGACCAGGATCCAGCCGCGCATCGGGCGGCCGGACCGGTCGAAGAGGCGGGCACCCGGGCGCGCCAGGGCCGCATCCGTGGCATCGGGGGCGATGCGCACGATCAGGTCGTCACCGCTCACGCCCACGGCCATGTTGCCGCGGCACAGGAAGCCGATCCCGCCGAACATCCGCTTCTCCACGATGTCCGGATCCCCGCCCAGCCGCTCCCGGATCCGCTGGGCCAGTCCTTCGTCGTACGCCATGAGGAACCTCGCTTCCGGCCGGGCCACCGGTGGATGACGTCCAGCCGGCCGGTCGTGACTCCAGGATCCGCGATCGCCGGCCCGGCGGCGAGCCATAGGCAATCGCCGAGGCAGTCGCTGTCCGGCATTGGAAGATCTATGGGTCGCGGACCATACTCGGACGGGTGGACAGCTCCTCCCTCGACCTGAACCTGCTGCGCACCTTCCTGGCCGTGTACCGGTCGGGTTCCTTCACCGGTGCCGGGCAGTTGCTCGGGCTGTCGCAGCCCACGGTGACCACCCAGATGCGCACCCTGGAGCGGCAGGCCGGGCGGGAGCTGTTCGAACGGCTGCCCAGGGGCGTCGCGCCGACGGCCGTCGCCGACGAGCTGGCGGCTCGGATCGCCGCACCGCTCGACGAACTCGCCGCCGTGGCCGGCCCGCACCCCGTGCCGGGCGGCCGCACCGATCCGGTCCATCTGGCCGGGCCCGCGGAGTTGCTGTGCGTCAGCGTGCTGCCCGCCCTGGCACCGCTGGTGGCGGAGGGCGTACGGCTGCGTGTGGCGACGGGGCTCACGGACGCGCTGCTGGACGAACTGCGCGCGGGCCGCCACGACCTGGTGATCTCCACGACCCGTCCGCGCGGCCGCAGCCTGAACGCGGTCCCGCTCGCGGACGAGGAGTTCGTGCTGGTCGCCGCCCCCGGGTGGGCCGAGCGGCTGAAGCGGCAACTGGCCGTCGAGGGCCCCGCCGTACTGCACTCGGTGCCCCTGATCACCTACGCCGAGGACCTTCCGATCGCCCGCCGCTACTGGCGCCATGTCTTCGGCCGGCGGCTCTCCTGCCCCGCCGCCGTGACCGTGCCCGATCTGCGCGGTGTCCTGGCGGCGGTGACCGCGGGCGCGGGCTTCACCGTGCTGCCCCGCTACCTCTGCCTCGACCAGCTGGCCTCCGGCGCCCTCGTACCGCTCCACGAGCCCGACGATCTGCCGATCAACACGGCCTTCCTGGTCCAGCGCCCCGGCCGGTCAGAGAACGCCGACGTGGCCCGCGTCCGCGACCACCTGCTGCACATCGCGCGGTCCTGGTAGCGAGCGCCGTCAGCGGAGCCAGTCCGGTGCCAGCACCGACCAGATCTCCTCGTCGTGCCGCTTCCCCCGATAGAGGTAACTCTCCCGCAGGACACCGTCCTTGCTCATCCCGAGCCGACGGGCCACGGCGATGCTCGGCTCGTTCTCCGGGGACACCCACCACTCGACGCGGTGGATTCCGCGTTCCCTGACCGCCCAGTCGATGAGCACGCGCGCGGCGCGGGTCACCAGCCCCCTGCCCACCGCCGACGGCTCCAGCCAGCAGCCCGCCTCGGCGATCCCCTGCCCGACGTCCAGCCTGCGCAGCACGACCGCGCCGACCAGTCCGCCGTCCACCCGGATGCCGGCGATCCGCCCGGTGTCCGACGCGGTCCTCTCCGCGTACGCGCGCAGGAACGCCCGGCTCGACTCCAGGTCCGTGACGACGTCCGGCAGTCCGTTGAACCGGCCGATGAACTCGCGCCCCCGGTCCACATGGGCCAGGAACTCCCCGGCCCGACCCGGTTCCAGGGGGCTGAGTTCGGCGCCGTCGTCGCCGAGGGATGTCGGGTACATCGTCACCTTCGTGTCACGGGATGGGACATCTGGTACGCCAGCCTACGGTCGGCGTCCTCACCGATGGCCGTGAGGACCTCGTCCAGCACCAGGAACTCCTCCCAGTCCGGCCGCCCGCCGGCCCTGGAGAGCCGTGCCACGACCAGGTCCTCCAGGGCGTCCCAGGACGCGTGCGTACCGGCGAACCGGGCCAGTGCCGCGTCGACGCCGTGCGCCAGCAGGAGTTCACGCCCGGCCTCCTCGTGCCGCGCGCCGGGGCCGGTGAGTTCGCCGGGGTGCAGGGTCTTGCCGATGTCATGGGTGGCGGCCCCGAAGAGCACCGCGTCCCGGTCGAACTCCATTGCCGGGCAGTGTTCCTGGGCCCAGTCGGCCAGCCGCGCCGCGACATCGTGCACCGCGCGGAGGTGGGCGACCAGCCGGGGCGGGGCATCAAGTCGGTGCAGCAGTTCGGCGGCCCTCGGCGGAAGCGGTCTCAGCGGCGGGTCCCAGGTTTCGTCCACGGCGATCGAGAGCACGTTCGTGAGGGTCACCGTGCCAGGGTAGTCACCGGCGCGAGCCGGACCGGGGCGGCTTACGGAGGGCATCCATGCATACCGTGCACACGGCGTTTCTCCTGGGGACGGGAGTCTTCTGGACCATCGCCTACGTGCTGCTGATCCGGACCGGAGTGCGGGAGCGGACGTTCGGCATGCCGGTCGTGGCGTTCGCCACCAACATCAGCTGGGAGTTCATGTTCGCCTTCGTGCGGCCGCCGTCCGGTCTCGGGCATGTCATCAACATCGTGTGGTTCTGCTTCGACGTGGCCGTCGGCTACACCGTCGTCCGCTTCGGCCGGGCCGAATTCCCCTATCTGCCCGACCGGTTGTTCCTGCCGGCGCTGGGCGGGCTGCTGCTCCTGGCCTATCCGGGCATGAACTACGTCTCGGAGGAGTTCGACGCGGGCGACGGCGTCCTCACCGCGTTCGGCAGCAACCTGGCGATGTCCGGGATGTTCCTGGCGATGCTGGCCGCGCGCCGTGGGACGCGCGGCCAGTCCGTGGGCATCGCGCTGGCCAAACTCCTGGGAACCGCCTGTGCCTCCCTGACGATGCTCACCGACCCCGACGGGGACCCGCGCTACGACAACGCCCTGATGTACTACCTCTACCTCGGCTGCCTCGTCGTCGACCTCGCCTATGTGTACGCGGTGTTCGCCGTACACCGTGCCGAAGGCGCCGCCGTTCAGGGTGAGTTGGCCGCGCCGGGTGCCGTCCGGCGCTGACGCGCCCTCACACCCGCTCCAGCCGCCACTGCTGCGAGGCCGCGTCACCGGCCGTCCGCTGCACCACCGCCGCGCCGTTGGCGGTGCCGTCGACGTCCAGCGCCTTGCCGCTGTTGCGGTTGACGATGCGCTGGTAGCCGCCGCCCATCGACTGGAGCGTCCACTGCTGCGTGGCGGTGCCGTTGTGCGCCCACTGGTTCAGGGCCGTGCCGTCCGCGGTGGAGAAGCGCGGCACCTCCAGCACCTTGCCGCTGTTGAGGCCGGTCAGCTTGGTGAGCCCGCCCGAAGTGGTCGTGATCCAGCGCTGGTTGGCGCCGGAGTGCGGGGTCCACGTGATCACCGCGCCACCGTCCGCCGTCGATGCGCCGCTCACGTCCATCGCCCGCCCGGTCGCCCGGTTGACCAGCCGGAAGGTGCCGCTCGGCGCGGGTGCGGCGACCCGGTTGGCGCCGCGCAGCACATTGCCCTCGGTGGTCAGGTAGTTGGTGGTGTAGTCGAAGCGCGGCGCACCGGACCACAGCAGATAGAAGTACTTCATGTTCTCCGAGAACCAGTACCCCGGTGTCAGATCCCCCTTGGTCGTCGGGTTCGTCGTCATGTCCGACACGATCGTGTAGCCGTTCGCGACCTTGCAGTGGCTCTTCTGCGCGTTCCAGAGCCATTTGGCGCGGTCCCGGTAGACCTCCTTGCCGGTCAGCAGCCACAGGAACAGCGCGGAGTCCACGTACTCCGGGCGCAGCTGGTACTGCGTGCTGGTCGCCGAGAGCGTCGAGTAGTCGATCCCCTCCGGCGGCAGCCGGAACGACCCGAGCGCGGCCGTCCACGAGGAGTGGTAGGACTCGCCCTCGTTCAGGTTGCCGCCCTGGGCGAGCAACCCGGCGTAGAACGCGCTGAGTTCGGACTGTCTCCGGTTGACCAGCGCCCCGCTGTTCATGTTCACGGACCTGAACCAGAGCCGCCCGTCGTAGGTCTCCCCGAGCCGTTGCAGGACGGCCGAGGTCAGGGTCTGGTACCAGCCGCGGATCTCGGTGTCGCCGAAGAACTGGTAGGCGTCCCACAGATACTCGAAGTAGGAGTCCACGGGCGGGTCCACCCGGGCGGTGGCGTCGGTCCAGGCGCCGGTGTCGACGTCGAGCGTCGTCCCGACCAGGTTCAGCGAGGAGCGCCGGTCGTACGGTGCCTTCAGCGCCTTCTTGGCCGCGTCGAAGTACTTCTGGTCGCCGGTCAGCCGGGACAGCCACCCCAGTTCGGTGATGTTGCTGCCGATCTCGGCGAGCGGCACCTGGTTGCCGCTGACCGCGCCCGTGCGCAGATTGACGTACCGGTACGGCGCTCCGGTCGGCGAGGACGTGAACGCCGGCAGCAGCCGGTCGGCCAGATCGCGGGCCCTGGTCAGCAGGAGCGTGTCGCCGGTGCAGTGGTAGCCGGAGAGGAGGCCCCCGACCAGTCGGATGATCGTCTCGAATACCTGCACGCTGGCGTTGCGGTCGAAGTCCAGGTTCCCGCCGATCCAGGAGACGGCCGTGTCGAGTTCGCCGTCCAGCTCCATCAGATACAGCGTGTCCAGCGACTCCACGACGGTCAGCCCCAGCGGCACCCCGCTGATGAAGAACTCGGAGCCGGTGCCGGACACCGGGCGCAGCTCGTCGCGGCCCCAGGTCAGCCGCCGGTAGGCGGTCCAGGAGGTGAGGAACTCCTGGCGCACGTCCTCGGCGAGTGCGAGGTCGGCCGGTCCGGCCGCGGCCGCCTCGGCCGAAGCGGCGGCTGCTCCGGGTCCGCCGAGCGCGGCGAGCGCGGCCGCGGCCCCGGCTGCCGTGCGCAGCAGGGAGCGGCGCGTGAGCCGGGCGCCCGGCGGTCCGAGCGGGAAGCTGCTGGTGGGGGGTGTTGCCATGAGAGGCCTCCGTCCGGGGCATTGACAACGTTGTCTCGACAGGGTTCCTGGCTCAGCATGCGGGGATGGCACGGGAATTTCGGTGAACGGACCGCGCGTCGCGGGGAGTCGGGCGTACGTGCGCGGGTCGGCCGAGCGAGGGGAGCGGTGCGCGGACGGCCGAGTCCGGGGTGAATTAGATGAGAAGTGCATGGGCATGTCAATCCTGCGGGCGAAACGAATTCGGCGCCCCGGGAGCCCCGCCGCACTCCGCCGTTCCCCCGAATGGCGGCCCCGAGTTGACGGGCAGACGATGGAGTGGTGGGGCACGGCCGCCGTCCGAGCGCCGGTGCCGCCCGGGGCCGCCGGGAGACGGAGACCTGCCCCGGCCGTGGTGAGCGGCCGGAAGGGAGGACACCGTCATGTTGGAAGTGAAGACGGTCGACAAGCCTGACGAGCGGCGCGACTTCCCCCGCGGCCACCTCGAAGCGGTCCATCTGACCGGACTCGACTTCGCCGTGGCCACGTTCGAGCCGGGCTGGCGCTGGTCGGAGTCCGTGGGCCCGATCGTGGGCACCGAGACCTGCCAGATCCACCACAACGGCTATGTGGTCCAAGGGCGGATGCATCTGCGCATGGACGACGGCGGCGAGGGCGAGGTCGGCCCCGGCGACGTCTTCGTGTGCCCGCCCGGCCACGACGCCTGGGTCGTGGGCGACGAGCAGTGCGTGGTGTACGACTTCGCGGGCGCCATGGCACAGGACTACGCGAAGGCTCCGGGGACCTGAGGGGATCACGATGTGCCCCGCGGTGCGGGCCGCGCCGCGGGGCACCGGCATGGACGGGCCGGCCCGTCACACCGTGACGACGACCTTCCCCCGGGCGTGCACGTCCTCCAGATACCGGATGGCCTCGGGCGCCTCCGCGAGCGCGTACGTCCGGTCGATCACCGGGGCCAGCTTCCCGGAGTCGGCAAGCTCCCGCAGCTCCGCCAGCACCGCCTTGCTGGGCGCCGGGCCGATGAGCGGGCGCAGCCGCTGGCGTACGAAGGGGGAGAGCACGAGCCCCTTGAGGATGAGGACAGGGGCTCCGAGGACCTGACCCGGGCTGCCCCCGCTGCCGAGGACCAGCGTCCCGGTGGGCGTCAGGGCGCGCCGGAGGCCGAAGATGCCGTGGCTCGCCGCGAGGTCGAGGACGACGTCGTACCGTCGCCCGCCGCGTGTGAAGTCCTCGCGCGTGTAGTCGACGACGTGGTCCGCGCCCAGCGAGCGGACCAGCTCGGCGTTGCGCGCGCTGCACACGCCGGTCACCTCGGCGCCGAGCGCCTTGGCGATCTGCACGGCGAACGTGCCGACCCCGCCGGAGGCTCCGTTGACCAGCACATGCTGGCCCGGCCGCACCCCTGCCACGTCACGCAGTCCGCGCAGGGCGGTGTTCCCGGCCAGCGGCAGGGCCGCCGCCTGCTCGAAGGTGAGGGCGGCGGGCTTGCGCTCCACCCAGGCGTCCGGGACGCACACATACTCCGCGAAGGTGCCGTCGACCTCGCCGAACACCTCGTCGCCCGGCCGGAGATCCGCTACGTTCCGG
The DNA here is from genome assembly GCF_040654755.1 of Streptomyces sp. NPDC050625. Taxonomy (NCBI): domain Bacteria; kingdom Bacillati; phylum Actinomycetota; class Actinomycetes; order Kitasatosporales; family Streptomycetaceae; genus Streptomyces; species Streptomyces sp. NPDC050625. The sequence continues at coordinate 210,265 of NZ_JBFAIQ010000010.1, read as the reverse complement.
CCGACCGCCGCCACCTCGCCCGCGAAGTCCCGGCCCCGGATCCGGGCACGGGGCGCGCGTGGCCCCAGTGCCAGCCGGGCCACGTACGGGTCACCGCGCATCAGGTGCCAGTCGTACGCGTTCAGCCCGGCGGCCCGCACCCGCACCAGCACCTCGTCGTCGCCGGGCACGGGCCTGTCCACGTCCCTGAGCTCCAGCACGTCCGGTGAGCCGTACCGTTCCTGGACGACCGCCTTCATGTCATCGCCCCCCTCGCCGCGTACCAGCAGGTTAGAGCCAGGCCCGTCGGCCGGGCATCGGGGAAGTGCCGTAGTCCCGGGGGAGGAGAAGCGCGGGTGCGTGTAAGGGCCCGGGTGCCGTCAGGCCTCGTGGGCGATGATCCCCTCCTCGGTGTACGCGATTGCCTGGGCGTGTCCGAACAGGCCGGGCAGGCCGCCGGTGTGGAGGAACACGGTCTGTTCGGGGGGCTGGATGTCGCCGTGCCGGACGGCGGCGGTCAGGTCGGCCGTGGCCCGGCCGGTGTGGACGGGGTCGAGGGCGAGTCCGTCGGTGCGGGCGGTGCGCCGGTGGGCCTCAGCCGCGGGGGTGGTGAGCGTTGTGTGCCGTCAGGCCTCGTGGGCGACGATTCCCTCCTCGGCGTGCGCGATTGCCTGCGTGTGTCCGAATAGGCCGGGCAGGCCGCCGGTGTGGAGGAACACGGTTTGTTCGCCGGGTCGGATGTCGCCGTGCCGGACGGCGGCGGTCAGGCCGGCCGTGGCCCGGCCGGTGTGGACGGGGTCGAGGGCGAGTCCGTCGGTGCGGGCGGTGCGCCGGTGGGCCTCAGCCGCGGGGGTGGTGAGCGTTGTGTGCCGTCAGGCCTCGTGGGCGACGATTCCCTCCTCGGCGTGCGCGATTGCCTGCGTGTGTCCGAATAGGCCGGGCAGGCCGCCGGTGTGGACGAAGACGGTTTGTTCGCCGGGTCGGATGTCGCCGTGCCGGACGGCGGCGGTCAGCCCGGCCAGGGCCCGGCCGGTGTGGACGGGGTCGAGGGCGAGTCCGTCGGTGCGGGCGGTGCGCCGGGGGGGCTCGGTCGCGGGGGTGGTGAGCGTTGTGTGCCGGGGCCGGGTGCCGTCAGGCCTCGTGGGCGACGATCCCCTCCTCGGCGTACGCGATTGCCTGGGCGTGTCCGAACAGGCCGGGCAGGCCGCCGGTGTGGAGGAACACGGTCTGTTCGCCGGGCCGGATGTCGCCGTCCCGGACGGCGGCGGTCAGCCCGGCCAGGGCCCGGCTCGTGTAGATCGGGTCGAGGACGAGTCCCTCGGTGCGGGCGGCTAGCCGCAGCGCCTCGGCCGCGGGGGCGGTGAGCGTCGCGTACCCGTCGCCCACCTGGTCGCGGCGTACCCGCAGCCGGTCCGGGGTGACCGCCTCCGTGGTGAGCGGCGCCGCGAACTCCGTGACGGCGGCGGCCGGGTCGGGCAGCGCGCCCACGTCGACCCCCAGCACCGTCTCCGTCCCGAGCGAGGCGACGAGTCCCGCCATGGTGCCGCCGGATCCGAGCGCGACGACCACGGTCCGCGGGTCCGGGACCTGCCGGCGCAGTTCCTCGCCGCACCGCACATAGCCGCGCGCCCCCAGCGCGCTCGATCCGCCGAACGGGACGAGCGCGGGCCGGGAGCCGTTCTTCCGCAGCCGTTCGCACACCTCCGCGGCCATCGCGTCCAGGCCCGCCCGGTCGATGTCGCCCGCCCAGACCAGCCGCGCCCCGAACAACCCGTCGAGCGCGAGGTTCCCGGAGCGTGACACACCCGGCGAGCCGCGCAGCACCAGGACGACGTCCAGGCCCAGCCGGGCGCCCGCGGCCGCCGTCAGCCGGGCATGGTTGCTCTGCGGCGCGCCGGTGGTCACCAGGGTGTCGGCCTCTTCCGCGAGCGCCGAGCCCAGCGTCCACTCCAGCTTGCGGATCTTGTTCCCGCCACCGCCGAGACCGGTCAGGTCGTCACGCTTGATCCACAGGTCGTCCGGACCGAGCCCGAGCGCGGCGGCCAGCCGGGGCGCCGGTTCCACGGGAGTGGGGAAGGTGCCGAGTTCCACGGGTGGATGGGCCATGTCGAACGTCCTCGTCTGCGGGCTGCGGGCTGCGTGCTGCGGGCGGATGTGCGGCAAGTCGACCACACATCGGCCCCGGCCGCCTCACACCGGCAGCAGCCTCGTGACCAGGTGGCCGAGCTGCCGCGCCGTACGGCACTCGTGCATCTCCACCAGCTCCGCGTAGGCGGGCGCGGCGGAGTCGCCGGTGCCCCACTGGGAGCGCTGCTCGGGGTTCAACCAGTAGACGCGGCGGGCCCGTTCGGCGATACGGCGGACCGCGGGCAGATTCGGGTCGCTCATGTTCGTACGGGCGTCACCGAGGACGAACACCGTCGTGCGCGGGCCGACCGCGTCGCCGTAGCGCTCCGCGAACTCGCCCAGGGCCACGCCGTAGTCGCTGCTGCCGTGCCAGCCGGTCAGCGTCGCCTCCGCGCGGATGCGGGCACTCAGGCCCTCGGGGTCGGCCCTGCCGTGGTCGAGCAGGTCGGTCACCTCGTCGATCCGGTTGACGAAGGCGAACACCCGCACCTTGCTGAACTGGTCGTGCAGCGCCTGCACCAGCAGCATCGTGAAGTCGGAGAAGCCCGACACCGAGCCCGACACATCGCACAGCAGGACCAGTTCGGGCCGGACCGGACGGCGCCTGCGCAGCACCGGCCGCATCGGCACGCCGCCCGTCGACAGCGACCCGCGCAGGGTGCGGCGCAGATCGATCGTGCCGCGCGCGGCCCGGCGGCGCCGGGCGGCCAGCCGGGTGGCCAGTTTCCGGGCGATCGGCTGAACTGTCCTGCGCAGTTCGGCCAGTTGGTCCCGCCCGGCGAACAGGAAATCCACCCGGTCGGCGGTGGGGCGCACCGCCCGCCGGGCGATCATGTCCCGGTCGCGCCGCTCGGCGACCCGCCGCCGTGCCTCGGCCGCGACCATCGCGCGGAACGTCTCGATACGGCGCCGGATCTCGTCGTCGAGCAGCCGGTCGGCGAAGCCCGCGCCCCCGTCCCGCTGCCGGACGTCCGTCCGCACCCGGGCCAGCAACGTCTGCGGGCGGAGCCGGTCGAGGGTCTGGTACGACGACCAGCCGTCCGACCCCGGTGAACTCCCGTATCCGCCCAGCCCGTCGACGGCCTCCGCCGCCAGCCGCGCCATCATGTCCCGGTCGTCCGCCGCCAGCGCCGCCGCGAGCCGGTCGCGCAGTTCCTCCCGGTCCGTGGACCGCGTATCGGGCGCGCCGACGCGCCGCGGGAAGTAGAGGTCGAAGACCGGGTCGAACACGGCCCGCTGGCCCGTCCCGTGCAGCAGCGTCGCCGCCAGGCCCTCCCGCAGCAGCTCCCGGTCGGCGAACCCGAGCGCCGCCACCGCGCGGGCCGCGTCCACGGTCTCACCGGTGCCGACCCGCACGCCGTGCGCGCGCAACGCCCCGACCAGGCCCGTCAGCCGCTCGGTGACACCGACGGGGGTGCTCACAGGTTGTCCAGGTCCAGCTTGGCGGCCGCCTTGAGGACATCGTCCTGGTGCTTGAGGATCACGCCCAGGCTGTCCCGTACGACGCTCTCGTCGAGCGTGTCGGCGCCCAGCGCCAGCAGGGTGCGCGCCCAGTCGATCGTCTCGGCGACCGACGGCACCTTCCGCAGGTCCATCGCGCGCAGCGCGCCGATCACCCGCACCACGGACTCGGCCAGCGCCTCGCCGAGGCCGGGCACCTTCAGCCGTACGATCCGCCGCTCCAGCTCCTCGTCCGGGAAGCCGATGTGCAGGAACAGACAGCGCCGGCGCAGGGCCTCTGACAGCTCACGGCTGGCGTTGGAGGTGAGCACGACGAACGGGCGGCGGGTGGCCGCGATGGTGCCCAGCTCGGGGACGGTCACCTGGAAGTCGCTGAGCACCTCCAGGAGCAGCCCCTCCACCTCGACGTCGGCCTTGTCGGTCTCGTCGATCAGCAGCACCTTGGGGTCGTCGCCGCGGATGGCGGTCAGCAGCGGACGCGCGAGCAGGAACTCCTCGCTGAAGATGTCCGTGCGCGTCTCGTCCCAGGTCTCGTCGCGGCCGGCGGTGATCCGCAGCAGCTGCTTGGCGTGGTTCCACTCGTACAGCGCGCGGGACTCGTCGACGCCCTCGTAGCACTGCAGCCGTACCAGCCGGGCGTCCGCGACCTGGGCGACGGCCTTGGCCAGCTCCGTCTTGCCGACCCCGGCGGGGCCCTCCACCAGCAGCGGCTTGCCCAGCCGGTCGGCCAGGAAGACGGTCGTGGCGACCGCGGGCGACGCCAGATAGCCGGTCTCGGCGAGGCGTGCGGAGACGTCGTCTACGGAAGTGAACAACGGGGCCTCCGGCTGGTTCGGGTTCGGTGTCCAGGTCTCTATCTAAGCGCTTGTTCAGCGCCTCTGTCACGTGGGTACCGCGGTGGTGACCGCTCCGTGACGACGGTGACCGTACTGGTGCCGTGGCCGCCTTCCCGCCGGGCGGCGGTGCCGGTACAGGTTGTCCATGACGAGCAACGGGGGCTGCCGCCGATCGAGGTGGCGGAGATTACGCGACGCGGTGCTGGGCGCCCGCACCGACACGAAGGCCGACGGACTGGCCAACCTGGTGGAACCGGGCCGCGAGGCGGCGTACGAGCGGTTCATCGCCGGCTATCCCGGCCAGCACATGAACCTCCAGCTGATCCACGGCGAGGCACAGCGGTCGTTCGAGTACGAGACCCGGCAGTCGCTGCGGATCACCGTGGGCTGTGTCCTGGGCAATGTGCTGCACGACCCGCGACTGGCCACCGGGGAGTGCGACAGGCATCTGAAGGAGTACCTCAACAAGGAGATCGCGGGCCTGCGGGCCCGGATCGACCAGGACTGCGCGCTCGCCGTGAGCCGCGGCATCAACGTCGGACTCAGCCTCGGCGCGCTGATCAGCGTGGTACTGCTGAGCGCGCCGCTGGTGGTGGGGGCCGCGGGGCTGCTCGACGTCCTGCGCGTCGACATCGGCTGCAGCGACCGCTGGAGCCTGATGGGCGCCTTCGTGTGCGGCGGGGTGGGCGCGTTCGGCGCGGTGCTCAGCGTGCTGGTGCGGCTGCGCAGGAACGGTGAGGCGCTCGTCCGCCGCCGCACCAACGGCGACCGGGGCACCGTGGCCCCGGGACAGCTGGCGCGCGGCATGCGCCACGAGGGCGTGTACCGGGTCTTCGTCGGCTGGATCCTGGCCCTCGCGGTGTACTTCCTGCTCAACGCGGACATCGTGCAGGTGATCGACACGCCCGCGACCACCGGCGAGATCTGCGCCGCCCACACGGACGGGGCGGGCACCGCGTTCTGGGGCTTCTGGTGTGCGGTCGGCTTCCTGGCCGGCTTCAACGAGCGCTGGGCCTTCGGCCTGCTGGACCGCTCCCGGACCGACCGCCGCGACCAGCCCCCGCGCCAGGCGCCGACCACCGATTCCCCCAGCGACAGCTGACCACACGCCGACGCCGGGCCCAACGGCCAAGGCCCCGGCGTCAGTTCACCAGCACGACCTCCAGGGTCCGCGGCCCGTGCACCCCTTCCACCCGGTCCAGCTCGATGTCGCTGGTCGCGGACGGCCCGGAGATCCAGGTCAACGGGCGGGTCGGGTCGAGGCGTTCGAGGGCCTGCGGGACGGAGGAGACGACCTGGTCGGGCACGCGGACCACGCAGATGTGGTGGTCGGGGATCAGCGTGATACGGCGGCGGCCCTGGTCGGGCGAGCCGTCGAGGACGATGGTGCCGGTCTCGGCGATGGCTACCGCGCATCCCGTGACCACGCTGTCCACCCTGTCCAGTTCGCGGGCCGTGCTCACCGCACGGTCATGGACGCGCGTCGGATCGGCGGCCGACATCCACTCCGGCGGGAGCCCCGGGGGCACCAGCACGTACCGGGGTCCCCGCTGGGCCAGCAACCGCATGATGTCGTAAGGCAGTTCGTCCTCGGTGGTGCGGTGCACGATCGCCCGGTAGTCGGCGAGGTTCTCCGCGAGGAGATCCACCGTCTCGGCGACACTCCGGGCGCCGTGCTCGCGCAGATAGTCCCGCGGGACGGCCTGCTCGTACGGCGTGTCGTGGCGCGGGACGTCCGCGAGAGCACGCTCCACCCGGCCCAGGATGCGTTCCCTGCTGCTCACTTGGCGGCTCCCTTCTCGCCGTTCTCGCCGTTCTCGCCGCTCGTGCGCCGCCACCAGTCACGGAAGGGCTCGGGAGGCACGGTCGGCAGGTCGCGGGTGCCGGTCCACGCCCGGCCGGGGCCCGGGAGCGTACGGGGATGCAGACGCCGGGTGCGGGAGGCGAGCCGCTGGCCGGTGCGCAGGGCGCCCGGGTGGGTGAAGGCCCAGCGTGCCGCGCGCATGGCGGCCCGCTCGGCGGCATGCCCCTTCGCGGGTTGCAGCACCACCTTGTTGCCCTCCCGGATCACCTGCCCGCCCTCCACGACCCGCTCGCGCAGATGCACCAGCACCTCGGGGATGTCGATGGCCACCGGGCACACCTCGTAGCAGGCCCCACAGAGCGAGGAGGCATAGGGCAGGGAGGCGTCGATCTCGCTTGCCGTGCCCCGGAGTTGGGGGCTGAGGATGGCGCCGATCGGGCCGGGGTAGACCGAGCCGTACGCATGGCCGCCCGCCCGCTCGTACACCGGGCACACATTGAGACACGCCGAGCAGCGGATACAGCGCAGCGCCTGGCGGCCGACCTGGTCGGCGAGCGTGTCGGTGCGGCCGTTGTCGAGCAGGACCAGATGGAAGGTGCTGGGGCCGTCCTCGTCCGTGGTGCCCGTCCACATGCTCGTGTACGGGTTCATGCGCTCTGCTGTGGAGGAGCGGGGGAGGGTCTGCAGGAACACCTCCAGGTCCCGCCAGGCCGGCACGGTCTTCTCGATGCCCACGACGGAGATCAGGGTCTCGGGCAGGGTCAGGCACATCCGGCCGTTGCCCTCCGACTCGACCACGACCAGTGTGCCGGTCTCGGCGACCATGAAGTTGGCGCCGGAGATGCCGACCTTGGCGCGCAGGAACTTCTCGCGCAGATGCAGGCGGGCGGCCTCGGCCAGTTCGGCGGGCGCGTCGGTCAGGTCCTCGGGGGCCGGGCGGCCCCACTCGCCCATCTCGGCGCGGAAGATGTCCCGGATCTCGCCCCGGTTGCGATGGATCGCCGGGACCAGGATGTGCGAGGGCCGGTCCTTGCCCAACTGCACGATCAGCTCGGCGAGATCGGTCTCGTAGGCGCGGATGCCCTCCGCCTCCAGCGCCTCGTTGAGCCCGATCTCCTGCGTGGCCATCGACTTGACCTTGACGACCTCCGACTCGCCGGTCTCCTTGACCAGTCGAGTCACGATCCGATTGGCCTCCGCGGCGTCCACGGCCCAGTGGACGGTGCCACCGGCCGCCGTCACCGACTCCTCCAACTGCACCAGGTAGCAGTCGAGATGACGGAGCGTATGGTCCTTGATCCGCCTGCCGGCCTCCCGCAGCGCCGCCCAGTCGGACACCTCCGCCACCGCCTTCGCCCGCTTGGCGCGGATGGTGTGGGTGGCGTGCCGCAGATTGCCGCGCAGGGTCTGATTGTGCACGGCCTCGTGCGCGGCCTCCGGAAAGGCCGGCATCCCTACGAACGTTCCGCTCATACGGCCGGCTCCTCCTCCGCGCTCGCCAGGATCTCAGCGATGTGCACCGGCCGCAGATCGGTCCCGAGCCGGGCCATGGTGCCGCCGATGTGCATCAGACAGGAGTTGTCGGCCGCGCACAGCACCTCCGCGCCCGTCGACTCGGCGTTGCGCACCTTGTCGGCGCCCATCGCCGCCGAGACGTCGGGGTTCTTCACCGCGAAGGTCCCGCCGAACCCGCAGCACTCCTCGGCCCCGGGCAACTCGACCAACTCCAGCCCCTTCACGGCCTTGAGCAGTCGCCGCGGCCGGTCACCGAGCCCCAGACTCCGCAGTCCGTGGCAGGTCGGGTGGTACGTCACCCGGTGCGGGTAGTACGCCCCGACGTCCGTCACCCCCAGCACGTCCACCAGGAACTCCGTGAGCTCGTACGTCTTGGGGACCACCGGCGCCAGGGTGGTCGCGAGCGCGTCCCCGCGCCCCTCCGCCCGCGCCCGTTCACCCATCCGTGGATACAGCTCCCGCACCATCGCCCCGCACGAGCCGGACGGAGTGACGATCGCCTCGTACTCCCCGAAGACATCGGAGAAATGCCGGGCGAGCGGCTCCGTCTCATGCCGGTAACCGGTGTTGTAGTGCGCCTGCCCGCAACAGGTCTGCGCCATCGGGAAGTCGATGTCGACGCCCAGTCTGGTCAGCAGTTTCACCACCGCGCGGCCGGTGTCCGGATAGAGCGTGTCGTTGACGCAGGTCAGGAACAGGGCGACACGCATCGCGGCTCCTTGGGGTCGATCATCGGATGAGTGCAGGGTAATGGGCGGGGACGGGCGCGGGGAGACCCCGGCTCACCGCGCGGCGAGTCGGGCCTCGGCCTCCCGCCAGCGCGCCGTCGTGCCGAGCGGCTCGTACCGGGTGAGCGGCTGGGTGCGGGCGACCAGCCGGCGCAGGTCGGTGTGATCGCCGGACAGACCGTGGGCGCGCGCCTGGACCAGGACGTTGCCGAGGGCCGCGGCCTCCGTCGGGCCCGCCACGACCGGCAGCCCGCAGGCGTCGGCGGTGAGTTGGCACAGCAGCGCGTTGCGGGTGCCGCCGCCGACCACATGCACGACGTCCACCGGATGACCGGCCAGTCGCTGGGCGTCCGCCACGGCCCGGCGATGGGCCAGGGCGAGGGAGTCGAGGATGCACCGCGTGACCTCGCCGGGGGTGAGCGGCACCGGCTGCCCGGTCGTCCGGCAGGCCTCGGCGATCCGTTCCGGCATATGGCCGGGCGCCAGGAACGCCGGGTCCCCCGCGTCCACGACCGACCGCAGCGCCGGAACCCCGGCCGCCGCGCGCAGCAGCGCGTCGAGATCCGGGTCGTCCCAGGCCCGTACGCACTCCTGCAGCAGCCACAGCCCCATGATGTTGCGGAGGTACCGGACCGTGCCGTCCAGCCCCAGCTCGTTGGTGAAGTTGGCGACGCGGCTCTCCTCGGTGAGCACCGGCGCGTCCAGCTCAAGGCCCGCCAGGGACCAGGTGCCGGTGCAGATGTAGGCGAAGCGCTCGCCGACGGCCGGGACCGCGGCCACCGCCGACGCGGTGTCGTGCGAGCCGACCGCCGTCACCGGCACGGGACCGGCGAGCCCCGTCCCCTCCAGCACCTCGGCCCGCAGCACACCCGCCGGGTCGCCCGGCTGCCGCAGCGGCGCGAAGAGGCCCAGGTCGATGCCCAGGCGGGCGGCGACGTCGTACGACCACCGGCGCGTGCGGGGGTCGATGAGCTGGGTGGTGGAGGCGTTGGTGAGCTCGGTGCCCTGCTCGCCCGTCAGCCAGTAGGCGATCAGGTCGGGGATGAGCAACAGGCGTTCGGCATGGGCGAGTTGCCGGGTCTCGCGGGCGGCCGTCAGCTGGTACAGGGTGTTGATGGGCGCGTACTGCAGTCCGGTCGCCGCGTAGAGCTCGGCGGCGGGCACGGTCGCCCACACCTTCTCCGCGGCGCCCTCGGTACGGGCGTCCCGGTAGTGCACGGGGTTGCCGAGCAGGGCTCCGTCGGCGTCGAGCAGCCCGTAGTCCACGCCCCACCCGTCGATGCCGACGGAATCCACCTGCCCGGCCGCCCCCAGCCCCTCCAACACCCCGGCGTACAGCGCGAGGACGTCCCAGCGCAGCCCCTCCGGCACCCGGACGGGCCGGTTGGGGAAGCGGTGTGCCTCGGCCAGCTCCAGGCTGTCGGGGCCGGCACGGCCGACCATCACACGCCCGCTGGAGGCACCGAGGTCGACCGCCGCGTACGACTTCACGGCGGCGCTCACCGCAGGAACGCGGCCGCCACACCCGCGTCGACCGGGACGTGCAGTCCTGTGGTGTGCGTCAGGTCCCCGCCCGTGAGCGCGAACACGGCGTTCGCGACATGCTCCGGCAGCACCTCCCGCTTGAGGATGGTCCGCTGCGCGTAGAACTCGCCCAGCTTCTCCTCCTCGACCCCGTACACCGCCGCCCGCTGTGCGCCCCAGCCACCGGCGAAGATCCCGGAGCCGCGCACCACACCGTCCGGGTTGACCCCGTTGACGCGGATCCCGTGCTCGCCCAGTTCGGCGGCCAGCAGCCGTACCTGATGGGCCTGGTCGGCCTTGGTGGCGGAGTAGGCGATGTTGTTCGGCCCGGCGAAGACGGCGTTCTTCGAGGCGATGTAGACGATGTCGCCGCCCAGCCCCTGCGCGATCATCGCCCGGGCCGCCTCCCGCGACACCAGGAACGAACCGCGGGCCATGATGTCGTGCTGGAGGTCCCAGTCCTCGGTGGAGGTCTCCAGCAGCGGCTTGGAGATGGAGATCCCCGCGTTGTTGACCACGAGGTCGACCCCGCCGAAGGCGAGCAGCGCCGCCTTGAAGGCCGCGGCGATCTGCGCCTCGTCCGTCACGTCCACGGTCACCGCCACGGCCCTGTCCTGTCCGCCCAGCTCCTCGGCGACCTTCCCGGCGTTCTCGGCGTCGAGGTCGGCGACGACGACACACGCCCCCTCGGCGACCAGCCGGTGTGCGATCGCCCTCCCGATCCCGCTGCCCGCGCCCGTCACCAGCGCCACCCGGGTCGCCAGGGCCTTCGGCCTCGGCATCCGCCGGAGCTTGGCCTCCTCCAGCGCCCAGTACTCGATGCGGAACTTCTCCGACTCCTCGATCGGCGCGTACCTCGACACCGCCTCGGCCCCGCGCATCACATTGATCGCGTTGACGTAGAACTCGCCGGCCACACGCGCCGTCTGCCTGTCCTTGCCGAAGCTGAACATCCCCACGCCGGGGACCAGCACGATCGCCGGGTCGGCGCCGCGCATGGCGGGGGAGTCCGGGAGGCTGTGCCGCCGGTAGTAGGCCGCGTATTCCTCGCGGTACTCGGCGTGCAGTTCCTTGAGCCGCGCGACGGCTTCCTCCACCGGCACGGTCGGCGGCAGGTCCAGGACGAGGGGCCGTACCTTCGTCCGCAGGAAGTGGTCGGGGCACGACGTGCCCAGCGCGGCGAGCCGCGGGTGCTCGGCCCGCGCGAGGAAGTCGAGGACGACGTCGGAGTCGTCGAAGTGCCCGACCTGCGCCTTGTCCTGAGAGGCGACGGCGCGCACATACGGCGCGAGCGCGGCCGCCCGCTCCCGCCGCTCGTCCGCCGGCAGCGCCTCGTATCCCTCGATCACGGGCCCGAACGGCTCCGCCTTCCCGCGCTCGGCCAGGAAGGCCTCGGCGCTGCGGATGATGTGCAGCGAGTTCCGCTCGCACTCCTCGGAGCTGTCGCCCCACGCGGTGATCCCGTGTCCGCCGAGGACGCACCCGACGGCCTGCGGGTTGGCCTCCTTGATCGCGGCGATGTCCAGCCCGAGCTGGAACCCGGGCCGCCGCCACGGCACCCACACCACGGTGTCGCCGAAGCACTCGACGGTCAGCTTCTCCCCGTCGGCGGCGCACGCGAGCGCGATGCCGGAGTCGGGGTGCAGATGGTCCACGTGCGGGGCGTCCACCAGCCCGTGCATGGCGGTGTCGATGGACGGAGCCGCTCCGCCCTTCCCGTGCAGGCAGTAGTCGAACGCGGCGACCATCTCGTCCTCGCGCTCGACGCCCGGGTAGACGTCCGCGAGCGCCCGAAGCCGATCGAGCCGCAGCACGGCGAGCCCGCCCTCGGTGAGCGTCCCGAGATCGCCCCCGGACCCCTTCACCCACATCAGCTCGACATCGTGGCCGGTCACGGGATCGGTGTCGGTGCCTTTGGCGGACGTGTTGCCGCCGGCGTAGTTGGTATTGCGCGGATCGGCGCCGAGCCGACGGGAACGGGCGAGAAGAGCGGCGGCTTCGGGGTGGGGTGCCATGAACCTTCAGTCCTTTGCAGAAGAGAGTGGTGAAGTGCCCTCAGGGGCGTGGGGAACTGCGCGATCAACCACATACGACCCGTAGCCGGCAGCGAACAGATCCCGGCAGACGCTCACGCCCCCCAACCGGCCTGCCGACCACCAACCCGCTCAGCAACAATCCGCTCGCCCCACCCGGACAGGGCATACGCACGAACGGGGTCGCGATCCAGCCCCATCTCTTCCCGTACGTCACCCAGCAACGGCCGCACGTCCGTGTTGTACGCGTCCATCAACACGGCATTGGCTTCCAGCACGTCACCGGAGGCCTGCGCCGCAGCCAGCGCCGACCGGTCGACCAGCAGCGCCTTCGCCGTAGCCTCCTGCACATTCATCACCGAACGGATGATCGCCGGAATCTTCGCCTCGATGTTGTGACACTGATCGAGCATGAACGCGACCTCCGGCCCGAGCCCGCCGCCACGCACGACCTCGTACATGATCCGGAACAGCTGGAAGGGATCAGCGGCTCCCACCATCAGGTCGTCGTCCGCGTAGAACCGCGAATTGAAGTCGAACCCCCCGAGCTTCCCCTCCCGCAGCAGCGTGGCGACGATGAACTCGATGTTGGTCCCCGGCGCATGGTGCCCCGTGTCCACCACGACCTGCGCCTTGGGCCCGAGCTTCAGACAGTGGGCGTACGCCGTGCCCCAGTCAGGGACGTCCGTCGTATAGAACGCGGGCTCGAAGAGCTTGTACTCCAGCAGCATCCGCTGCCCCTCGCCGAGCCGCCCGTACACCTCGGCCAGTCCCTCGGCCAGCCGGTCCTGCCGTGCCCGTACGTCGTCCTGCCCCGGATAGTTCGTACCGTCCGCGAACCACAGCTTGAGGTCCTTCGACCCGGTGGCGTCCATGATGTCGACGCACTCCAGCAGATGGTCGACGGCCTTGCGCCGCACCGCGGCATCCGGATGGCAGATGCTGCCGAGCCGGTAGTCGTCGTCCTGGAAGGTGTTGGAGTTGATCGCGCCGAGCTTCAGGCCGCGTTCCTCGGCGAACTTCGCCAGGGCGGCGTAGTCCTCCACCGTGTCCCACGGAATGTGCAGGGCGACGGTCGGCGCGACGCCGGTGAGCGCGTGCACCCGTGCCGCGTCCTCCAGCTTCTCCCATGGATTGCGTGGCACGCCCTGCTGGGCGAACACCTTGAACCGGGTGCCCGAGTTCCCGTACGCCCACGAGGGCGTCTCGATGGCCTGGGTCTTCAGCGCGGCCTTCACGGCGGCGAGGTCGGTCACTTCAGGGCTCCTGTGGTGTCGGTCGGAACGACTGAGCGTGTGAAACGATTCAGAACCGCAAGTTATGAGCCCTCCCGAGGGGTGTCAAGCCATCCGGCCGTCCGTGTTTTCCGTTACCCGTCCGCGACCTTCGGCTATCGAAATATTTTCGACATGACCCATTGACGCGACATGGCTGCCGTGCCTAACGTCCCGGCCATCCAGTTGAAACCTTTCACGGCGTGAGGGCCGTCCCGCCGCCCGCGTCGTCGAGGAGCTCCCATGACCCACCCGTCCGACACGGGACCGCCCCCGGTGCTGGCGCTGAAGGACGTCTCCAAGTCCTTCGGCGCCGTACGCGCCCTGCGGGACGTCTCCCTGGAGCTGTTTCCCGGCGAGGTGCACGCCCTCGCCGGTGAGAACGGTGCGGGCAAGTCGACCCTGATCAAGACCCTCGCCGGGGTGCACCGACCGGACGCCGGTCATGTGCTGCTCGACGGCCGGCCCGTGGTCCTGCACGGCCCCGGCGACGCCCGCGACGCCGGAATCGCCGTCATCTACCAGGAGCCCACGCTCTTCCCCGACCTGTCGATCGCCGAGAACATCTTCATGGGCCGTCAGCCCCGCCGCGCCCTCGGCCGCATCGACCACAAGGCCACCCATGCGGCGACCGCCGCCCTGATGAAGCGGCTCGGCGTCGAACTCGACCCCGAACGGCCCGCCCGCGGTCTGTCCATCGCCGACCAGCAGATCGTCGAGATCGCCAAGGCGCTCTCCTTCGACGCCCGGGTCCTGATCATGGACGAGCCCACGGCAGCCCTGACCGGCAGCGAGGTCTCCCGGCTCTTCGGCGTCGTACGCACCCTGCGCGAACAGGGTGCCGCGGTGCTGTTCATCTCGCACCGGCTGGAGGAGATCTTCCGGACCTGCCGGCGTGTGACGACGCTCCGGGACGGCGCCCTGATCGCCAGTGAGCTGCTCGCCGGCATGACCGAGGAGGACCTGGTCCGCCGTATGGTCGGCCGCGATCTCGACGAGCTCTACCCCAAGCAGGACGTCGTGCCCGGTGAAGTCGCGCTGAGCGTACGGCGGCTGACTCGCGAGGGTGTCTTCACCGACGTCTCCTTCGAGGTGCGGCACGGCGAGATCGTAGGCCTCGCCGGGCTGGTCGGTGCGGGGCGCACCGAGGTGGCCCGGGCCGTGTTCGGCGTCGACCGGTGGGACGCGGGGGAGGTCGAGGTCCGGGGCAGGAAGCTGACCAACGGCGCCCCCTCCACCGCGATGGCCGCCGGGCTCGCCCTCGTCCCCGAGGACCGGCGCGCCCAGGGCCTGGTGATGGACATGTCCATCGAGCGGAACATCGGTCTGACCGGACTCCGTACGACCGTGAAGGCCGGGCTGATGGACCGGGGCGCCGAGCGCAGCCGCTCCCTCGACTGGGCGGTCAGGCTCCAGGTGAAGTACGCCCGGATCGCCGACGCCGTCTCCACGCTCTCCGGCGGCAACCAGCAGAAGGTCGTCCTCGCCAAGTGGCTGGCCACCGGCCCGAAGGTGCTGATCGTCGACGAGCCGACCCGCGGTATCGACGTCGGCACGAAGGCCGAGGTGCACCGGCTGCTCAGCGAGCTGGCCGCCGACGGGGTGGCCGTCCTGATGATCTCCTCCGACCTGCCCGAGATCCTCGGCATGGCCGACCGAGTGCTCGTGATGCACGAGGGCCGGATCACCGCCGAGATCCCGCGCGCCGAAGCCACCGAGGAAACCGTGATGGCCGCAGCCACCGGGAGGGCCGCCGCATGACGGTGACCGCCCCGAACGAGACACCGCTCGCCGACGTGCCCGAATCCAGCGGCACCCGGCTGGTCGACCGGGTCTTCAAGATGCGCGAACTCGCCATCCTGGTCGTCTTCCTGGTGATGATCGCCGTCACCCAGGCGGGCAACAGCGAGTTCCTGTCCGAGCAGGGCATCAAGGACCTGCTGCTCAACGCGACCATCCTGGTGCTGGTCGCCACCGGCCAGTCCCTGGTGGTGATCTCGCGGAACGTCGATCTGTCGGTCGGCTCCACCCTCGGCATCAGCGCCTTCGCCGCCGGCGCTTATCTGCAGGGCGGCGGGAACGCGGTCGTCGCCGTCGCCCTGGCCGTCCTGCTCGGCATCGGCTTCGGGCTCCTCAACGGCCTGCTGGTCAGCCTCGGTCAGGTGCCCGCGCTGGTCGTCACGCTCGGCACGCTGTACATCGTCCGCGGCATCGACTCCATCTGGGTCGGCTCCCGGCAGATCACCGCGGCCGATCTCCCGTCCGGATTCGTCGACTTCGGCTCCGGCGGCATCTCGGCGGTGCCCTGGCTCGCCCTGATCGCTCTGGCGGTGCTGGTCGCCACCGCCTACTACCTCAAGCACTTCGGCAGCGGACGCGAGCTGTACGCGCTCGGCTCCAACCCCGAGGCCGCCCGGCTCGCCGGCATCCCCGTGCGCAAGCGGATCCTGACCGCTTACACCTTCTGCGGCGGCCTGGCCGGACTCGCCGGAGCCATGTACCTCGCCCGCTTCGGCAACGTCGACTCCGGCACCGGCAGCGGCTACGAACTCACCGTGGTCAGCGCGGTCGTGGTCGGCGGCATCGCCTTCACCGGCGGCTCCGGCAGCGTGTACGGCGCGGCCCTCGGCGCGCTCCTGCTCACCTCGGTCAACAGTGTGCTGCCCGCCCTCGGCGTCAGCTCCGTCTGGGTGCTCGCCATCAACGGCATCCTGCTCCTCCTCGCCATCGCGGTCGACCGCATCGTCGCGCTGCGGGTGGCCCGGGCCCTGAAGAAGAGGAACGCCCGCCATGCCTGACTCCCTGACGCGCGCGATCCGCTGGGACACCGTCGTCGGCGCGCTCCTCCTCGTCCTCCTGCTGCTGTCGTTCTCCTTCGTGGACGGCTTCGGCAACGCCCTCAACCTGTCCTTCCTGATCGGCAACACGCTCCCGATCGCACTGATCGCCCTGCCGATGACCCTGCTCGTGGTCGCGGGCGAGATCGACCTCTCCGTCGCGTCCACCGCCGGACTGTCCGGGGCCGTGCTGGGCAAGCTCTGGAACGAAGGCATGGCCATCGAGACGATCATCCCGCTGTGCCTGCTCCTCGGCGTGGTGTGCGGCATGGTCAACGGTCTGCTCGTGACCCGCCTCGGGCTGCCGTCCCTCGCCGTCACCATCGGCACCCTCGCCGCCTACCGGGGCATCGCACAGATCGTGCTCGGCTCGGACGCGGTGACCGACTTCCCCACGCAGTACCAGGACTTCGCGGCCGGACGCGTCGGGGACAGTTTCGTGCCCCAGGCCTTCCTGCCTTTCCTGGTGCTGCTCGTGATCGCCGTGGTCGTGCTGCACGCCACCCCCTTCGGCCGGTCGCTGTTCGCGGTCGGCGCGAGCGAGGAGGCGGCCCGGTTCGCGGGCATCCGCGTCAAGCGCCACAAGCTGATCCTGTTCACCGCCACCGGTTTCATGGCCTCCCTGACCGGCGTCTTCTGGGCGCTGCACTACTCCAGCGCCCGCTACGACAACGCCACCGGACTCGAACTCTCCGTCGTCGCGGCCGTGTTGCTCGGCGGCATCGACTTCGACGGCGGCAAGGGCACGCTCGGCGGTGCGATCGCGGGAGTCTTCCTGCTCGGCGCGCTGCAGAACGTGATGAGCCTGCTGAATGTCTCCGCCCAGTCGCAGATCGTCGTCACCGGCGTGCTGCTCGTGGTCTCGGTGCTCGGTCCCCGGGTCGTTCGCCAGATCTCGGTGGCGAGGGCGGGCCGCAGAGCCGCCTCGACTCCGATCTCGTAACCCCGCTCACCCTCGTAAAGGACCTTCCTCATGCGCAAGTCATCCCTCCGCCGTGCCTGCGCGGCCCTCGCCGCCGTCTCCTCCCTCGCCCTCGCCGCCACCGCCTGCGGCGGCACCACCAAGAACGACGTCAAGAACGAGAGCACCGGCTCGGCCGCCCCGGCCGGCAAGGCGGACCCGGGCGCCGCTCTCAAGAAGGGCCTCACCGTCGGCTTCCTGCCCAAGCAGGTCAACAACCCGTACTTCACCTCCGCCGACAAGGGCGGCGAGCAGGCCCTGACCGAACTGGGCTCGAAGTACAAGGAGGTCGGCCCGTCCAGCGCCACCGACACCGCCGGCCAGGTGAGTTACGTCAACACGCTCACCCAGCAGCAGGTGAACGCGATGGCCGTGTCCGCGCAGGACCCGGGCGCCCTGTGCACCGCGCTCAAGCAGGCCATGAAGAACGGCATCAAGGTCGTCACCTACGACTCCGACACCAACCCTGGGTGCCGCAACGCCTTCGTCTCACAGGCCGGCGCGGAGGACCTGGGCCGTACCGAGGTGCAGCTGCTCGCCGAACAGATCGGCTACAAGGGCGAGATCGCGATCCTGTCGGCCGCGCAGACCGCGACGAACCAGAACACCTGGATCGGCTATATGGAGGACGAGCTGAAGGACCCCAAGTACAAGAACGTCAAGCTGGTCAAGATCGCCTACGGCAACGACGACGCCCAGCAGTCCTTCCAGCAGACCCAGGGTCTGCTCCAGGAGCACCCGAACCTGAAGGGGATCATCTCCCCGACCACGGTCGGCATCAAGGCCGCCGCCCAGTACCTGTCCGGCTCCAAGTACAAGGGCAAGGTCAAGCTCACCGGCCTCGGCACCCCCAACGACATGCGCAAGTACATCAAGAACGGCACCGTCGACGCCTTCGAGCTGTGGGACCCGGCCAAGCTCGGCGACCTGGCCGCCCGTACCGCCGTCGCCCTGGTGTCCGGACAGATCACCGGCAAGGAGGGCGAGACCTTCAAGGCCGGCTCCACGACGTACACCATCGGCAAGGACGGCGTGATCAGCCTCGGCAAGCCGACGGTCTTCGACAGCAAGAACATCGACCAGTTCAACTTCTGACGATCCAAGGGGTGTTGATGCAGCGCGTGTGCTTCCTGCTGAAGGTCCGGGCGGAGCGTCTCGACGAGTACCGCGAGCGGCACGCCGCCGTCTGGCCGGAGATGCTCGACGCGCTCTCCGCCACCGGCTGGCACAACTACTCGCTCTTCCTGCGCGAGGACGGCCTGCTCGTCGGCTATCTGGAGACCGAGGACTTCGAGGCCGCGCGGGCCGGCATGGCGGCCACCGAGGTCAACGCCCGCTGGCAGACGGAGATGGCGCCGTTCTTCGAGTCGCTGGACGGCGCCGGACCCGACGAGGCCATGAAGCCCCTCACCGAAGTCTTCCACCTCGCCTGAACCGGAGGGTTCCGCTCATGACAGGACGCCCCTCGGTGGTCATGCAGGGCATCAGCCAACTGGACGCCCGGGCCGTCTACTTCGTTTCCTACGACGGCCTGGTCAACAACAACTCCTTCCAGAAGAACGGCCTGCTGACCCACGGAGGCCATCAGTACGCCGCCTGGTACACCGCCACCCGCCACGCCGTCGTCGCCCGCCGGGTCCTCGGCGGCTCCGGCTGGTCCACCGTCGCGCTTCCGCACACCCTCAAGAGCGACGACTCCCACAACGTGATCTCCATGGGCGTCTCGCACACCGACGGCCGGCTCCACCTCGTCATGGACGCGCACAGCGACGGCTTCTTCTACGTCAAGTCGGTCGCCGGACTCCTCGACGACCCCGCGTCCACCTCCTGGAACCGGTCCGTCTTCGGCGCCGTACGGACGACCCTGGACGGGCTCGCCCTCACGTCGCGGTTCACCTACCCCCAGTTCGTCGCCACGCCCGAGGGCAGGTTGCAGCTCAGCTACCGTGTCGGCATCTCCGGCAACGGCCGCAACGCCCTCGCCGAGTACGACGGCTCGGCCTGGACCGCGCTGGGGGAGTGGAGCAGCTCCACCGGCACCTACACCAGCGCGCACGGCTCCAGCGGCGCCCGGAACATGTATCTGCACGGCCTCGACTACGACTCGGCCGGCCGGCTGCACGCCTTCTTCACCTGGCGTGAGCAGAACACCGCCGTGACGGGCTCCGGCGGGGGGCTCACCAATCACGACACCGGCTATGTCCACTCCATCGACCGTGGCCGTACCTGGCGCACCGACGCGGGCACCCTGGTGGGCACCACGGGCACCCCGGACACCGTCGCGGTCACCGACTCCGGCCTGGTCGTCGACTCCCTCGGCCCCGACCACGCCCTGATGAACCAGGAGAGCCAGGCCGTCGACTCTACCGGCCTGCCGCACGCGATCATCAGCCATGTCCCCGGCCGCCTCGGCCCGTGCACCACGGACTACGTCGCCGACCGCACGGCGAACGGCCGGGCCTTCCACGTCCGCAAGGACTCCTCCGGCACCTGGCACAAGACCGAGATCCCCGTCGTACCGGACTCCAGCCAGCGCACCGGACTGGTCCTGGACCGCTACGACAACGCCTATGCGATCCTCCCCTACGGCCGGATCGCGGGTGCCTCGAAGTCCTCCGGGTACACGGACTGGGCGCCGCTGTACGACGGCAGTGACCTGAACGCGTTCGGGGAGGTCGTGATCGACGGGACAAGGGTCGCGGCGGACAACGTGCTGTCGTTCATGTACCAGGAGAAGTCGGTCGGCACGACCCCCTCGGCACTCCATGTCGTGGACTTCGCACTCCCTGCCTGACCGATCCGTTCCGGGCAGCGGTGACGGTAATGTGAAGGCCTCCCCGCCGCCCCTCGTTCACCAGGAGGTCCCTGCCCGATGGCCCAGTCGGTGGGTATCAAGGACGTCGCCCGCGCCGCCGGAGTGTCGGTGGGCACGGTCTCGAACGTCATCAACCGCCCGGACTCCGTCGCCAGTGAGACCCGGGCGCGCGTGCAGTCGGCGATCGACCGGCTCGGCTACGTCCGCAGCGAGTCCGCGCGCCAGCTGCGCGCGGGCCGCAGCCGGATCATGGGCCTGCTCGTCCTCGACATGGGCAACCCGTTCTTCGTCGACGTGGCACGCGGCGCCGAACGGGCGGCGCGGGAGGCCGGGCTCGGTGTGATGGTCTGCAACAGCGCGCAGAACGCGGGCGAGGAGGCCGAGTATCTGTCGCTCTTCGCCGAGCAGCGGGTGCGCGGGGTGCTGCTCACCCCGGCCGACGCGACCGGGCGCAACATCGAGTCGTTCCGCCGGCACGGCATCCCGTTCGTGCTGGTCGACCGGGTCTCCGAGGCCACCACCGAGTGCTCGGTCTCCGTCGACGACGTGGCGGGCGGCGCCCTGGCCGTGCGCCACCTGGTCGACGCCGGGCACCGCTCCATCGCGTACGTCAGCGGCCCGCCCGGACTGAACCAGGTCCGTGACCGCCGCACCGGCGCCCTTAACGCGCTCGCGGAGGCCGGGCTCGGTCCAAAAGCCCTGCGCGAGTTGCCCACCGAGCGCCTCGATGTCGCGGCCGGCCGGGACGCCGGCGCCCGGCTCCTCGGTCTCGCCGAGCGCCCGACCGCCGTCTTCTGCGCCAACGACCTGCTCGCCCTCGGCGTCCTGCAGGCCATGTACGCGGCCGGGGTCACCGTGCCCGACGACCTCGCCATCGTCGGCTACGACGACATCGAGTTCGCGGCCGCGGCCGCCGTGCCGCTCACCTCGGTACGGCAGCCGGCGGTCACCATGGGCGCCCTGGCCGCCGAGCTCCTGCTGGAGGAGACCGAGACGCAGAACGGGCCGGGCGCGCACGAGCACCGGCGGGTGGTGCTCCAGCCGGAGCTCGTGGTGCGCCGCTCCAGTCTCGCCGCCCGCTGATCTCCGGTTCAGTAAGAAACCATGATCCCGGGGGTCGGACGGCGGACGGGCATGTGTTGAACTGGGACGCGACCATCCGTCCGTCCCGGGAGACCTGTTGAGCCTCAGCTACCGCCAGCCCGGCGTCGTCCTCACCGACCGCCACTTCACCGTGCCCCTGGACCACGCCGACCCGCGGGGCGAGACGATCGAGCTCTACGCCCGTGAGGTCGTCGCCAGTGACAAGGCACGGCAGGAGCTGCCGTGGCTGGTCTATCTCCAGGGCGGTCCCGGCTACGGGGCGAACCGTTTCATCGGGCGGCAGGCCTGGCTCGACCGCGCCCTGGAGGAGTACCGCGTCCTGCTCCTCGACCAGCGTGGCACCGGCCATTCCACGCCCGCCAACCGGCAGACCCTCCCGCTGCGCGGCGGCCCCGCCGAGCAGGCCGACTACCTCGCCCACTTCCGCGCCGACTCGATCGTCCGCGACTGCGAGCTGATCCGCGCCGGGCTCACCGGCGGCGCCCCCTGGACCGTCCTCGGCCAGAGCTTCGGCGGCTTCTGCACGGTCAGCTATCTGTCCCTGGCCCCGGAGGGCCTGGCCACCGCCGTGATCACCGGCGGCCTGCCCTCCCTCGACGCCCACGCCGACGACGTCTACCGGGCCGCCTACCCCCGTATCGAGCGCAAGGTCACCGCGCACTACGCCCGCTACCCGCAGGACGTCGAGCGCGCCCGCCGGATCGCCGACCACCTGCTGACCCACGACGTCGTGCTGCCGAACGGCTACCCCCTCACGGTCGAGGCCTTCCAGTCCCTGGGCCTCATGCTCGGCGCGAGCGACGGCAGCCACCGCCTCCACTACCTGCTGGAGAACGCCTTCGTCCGCACCCCGCACGGCACGGAGCTGTCCGACGCCTTCCAGGAAGAGGCCCAGGGCCTCCTCTCCTACGCGGACCATCCGCTCTTCGCCCTCCTCCACGAGCCGATCTACGGCCAGGACAACCGCCCCACCGCCTGGGCCGCCGAACGGATCCGCGCCGAGTTCCCGCAGTTCGACGCGCCCAAGGCCCTCGCCGGCGACGCACCGGTGCTGTTCACCGGCGAGAACATCTACCCCTGGATGTTCGACAGCGACCCGGCCCTGCGCCCCCTGCGCGACACGGCCGACGCGCTGGCCGCCCGCACCGACTGGCAGCCCCTGTACGACCCGGCCCGCCTCGCGGCCAACGAGGTCCCGGTCGCCGCGGCCGTCTACCACGACGACATGTACGTCGACACCGCCCACTCCCTGCGGACCGCCCGCGCGATCCGCGGGCTGCGCACCTGGGTGACCGACGAGTTCGAGCACGACGGCCTGCGGGCCGGCGCGCCGCGCGTCCTGGACCGGCTGCTCGCGCTGACCCGTGACGAGGCCTGAGACCGGACTCAAAAGCGGTTGCGGGCACGGGAGATCGGCATAGTCTGCGCCCATGACCGAGCCGAGGATCAGTCGGCTTCAGCCCACGCCTGCAGCGGGCGAGCGCGGCCGACCGAACGGGGACGGAATGAACGACGAGGAACTCCTGGCCGACCGCTTCGAGGAACACCGCGGGCATCTGCGCGCGGTGGCCTACCGGATGCTGGGCTCGCTCGCGGAGGCCGAGGACGCGGTCCAGGAGGCCTGGTTCAGACTCGGCCGCACCGACCCGGACGAGATCAGGAATCTCGGCGGCTGGCTGACCACCGTGGTCGGGCGGGTCTGCCTCGACATGCTGCGCTCGCGCGGCGCCCGCCGCGAGGAGCCGATGGACGACACGTTCGTCCCGGACCCGGTGATCCGGCCGCTGTCGCAGATCGACCCCGAGCAGGAGGTGCTCCAGGCCGACTCGGTCGGCGTGGCCCTGCTGGTCGTCCTGGAGACGCTGGAACCCGCCGAGCGCCTGGCGTTCGTCCTGCACGACATGTTCGCGGTGCCGTTCGACGACATCGCGCCCGTCGTGGAACGCACCTCGGCCGCGACCCGGCAGCTGGCCAGCCGGGCCCGTCGCCGGGTCCAGGGCGCCACCCCGCCGGCCGATCCGGACCTCGGGCGGCAGCGCGAGGTGGTCGAGGCCTTCCTCGCCGCCTCCCGCGGCGGCGACTTCGAGGCGCTCGTCGCCGTGCTCCACCCGGACGTGGTCCTGCGCGCCGACGCGGGCGCCCTGGTGCGCGGAGCGGCCGCGTCCAAGGTCGTGCACGGGGCCAGGGCGGTGGCCGAACAGGCGGCCATGTTCTCGCAGTTCGCCGGATTCACCCGGCTCGCACTGGTCAACGGCTCCCTGGGACTCGTCACCGCACCGGAGGGCAAGCCGCTGGCGGTCGCCTCCCTCACCGTCGCCGACGGGAAGATCACCGGGATGTACATCCTGGCCGACCCCGACCGACTGGCCCGGCTCGAACTGCCCGCACCGCAGGAGTGAGGCTCGGGCGGCCACGACCGGCGGGCCCGGTTCCGCAGGTCAGTAGGCTGGGCGCATGCCAGACGAGATAGCCGGCCGGCCCGAACTGCGCGGCGACTGCGCGCGTTGCTTCGGGCTGTGCTGTGTCGCCCTGCCCTTCGCCGCCTCGGCGGACTTCGCGGTCGACAAGCCCGCCGGGAAGCCCTGCCGGAACCTCCGGGACGACCACCGGTGCGGCATTCATGCCGACCTGAGGAAGAAGGGCTTCGCCGGCTGCACGGTCTACGACTGCTTCGGCGCCGGTCAGCAGGTCTCGCAGGTCGTCTTCGGCGGACGGGACTGGCGTGGCGGTTCCAAGGAGCACGCCCGGCAGATGTTCGAGGTGTTCCCCGTCGTACGGCAGCTCCATGAACTGCTCTGGTATCTCACCGAGGCGCTGGGCCTGCCCGCGGCCCGCCCCGTCCACGCCGAGTTGGGCGCGGCCCTGGAGAAGACCGAGCGGCTCACCGGGCAGGGCCCCGGGGAACTGGCCGTGTTCGACATGGCTGCCCACCGGCAGGAGGTCAACGTCCTGCTGCTGCGCACCAGCGAACTGGTGCGGGCGGGGGTCCGCGGCAAGAAGAAGGACCGCCGGGGCGCCGACCTCATGGGCGCCCGCCTCAGGGGGGCCGATCTGCGCGGCGCCGGCCTGCGCGGTGCCTACCTCATCGCGGCCGACCTCACCGGCGCCGATCTGCGCTGCGCGGACCTGATCGGCGCCGACCTGCGCGACGCCGACCTCACCGACGCCGATCTGACCGGCGCGTTCTTCCTGACCCAGCTGCAGCTCAACGCGGCCCGGGGAAGCGCCGGGACCCGACTGCCGACGTCAGTCACCCGTCCCGTGCACTGGACAGCGCGGCTCTGACGCCGGGGCCTCGGGGACGGTCACCGGTGCGGCCGGTGCGGCCGGCGCCGGCGCGGGGCGGCGCTCCAGACGCAGTCGCAGCCCCTGCGGCATCAGCGTCAGCCGCTCGATGACCCGCAGCCGGTAGTCCGGGTCGGACACGAGGTCGTAGCGGCGCAGCAGCAGACCGAGGACCAGGGTCGCCTCGTGCAGCGCGAACTGCCGGCCGATGCAGGCCCGCGCCCCGGTGCCGAACGGTTTGAAGGTGTGCGGGGCCCGCCCGCGTACGGCCTTCGCGTCGAACCGGTCCGGATCGAACTCCTCGGCATCCGCGCCCCACACCTCGGGATCGCGGTGCAGCATCGGTGTCAGCACCAGCGCCCACGCGCCCCGCCGCATCGGATGCTCCCCGGCCAGCACCGTGTCCTGCCGTGCCTCACGGGCGTAGGCGGGCGCGGTCGGCCACAGCCGCAGCGATTCGTCGAGCACCCGGCGCACATACCGCAACTTGGCGACCTGGTCGTAACCGGGCGCCGGGGTGTCGCCCCAGACCCGGTCCACCTCGGCGCGGGCCCGGGCGGCGACGTCCGGGTGCCGGGAGAGGTAGTGCAGGGCGAAGGACAGCGCGCCGGAGGTGGTCTCGTGCCCGGCCACCAGGAAGGTGATCACCTGGCGCCGGACGTTCTCCGGCGACAGCCGCTCCCCGCTGTCCGGATGCGCGGTGTCGAGCATCCGGTCGAGCAGGTCCCCGTCCCCGCTGCCGGATCGGCGCCGGGCCCGTACGAGGTCGTCGACGGTGCGGTTGAGGTAGGCGATGTCGGCGGCGTTGTGCCGGCCGGCCCGCCGCAGCAGCAGCCCGGCCAGCGGCGCGGGTACGGTGTTCAGCCGCTGGGCGTGGGTGAGCGTGCCCACCATCGCGGTCACGAAGGGATGCAGCCGGTCACGCTCGAACGACCCGAAGTCGTGCCCGAAGCCGGTGCGGGCGATCGTCTCCAGGGTCAGCTTGGTCATGTCGCCGGGCACGTCCACGGCGCGGCCCGCGGCCAGCTCCCGGTCCCAGTGCTCGGTCAGCCGCCCGGCCACGGCCAGCATCATGGGGTGGTAGCCCTCCATGGCCTCGCGGCTGAAGGCGGGGGCCAGGACGTCGTGCGCCAGCTGCCAGTTGGGCTCGTGGTTGTACGCCGTGAACAGCCCGTCCCCGGCGACCGGGCGGAGATTGGCGACCCCGAGGCCCACATGCTTGGCGAACCGCGCTTCGTCCGAGATGTCTGCCGTGAGGCGGGCACCCCACACGAACACGAACTCCTTGCCGAACGCCTTGCGCCGGAAGACCGGGCCCAGCTCACGGGCGCAACGCACGGAATCCTGCACGGGAGTGCGCCGGTCGACACCGAGCACATCGCCCAGCAGCGGGACCCGGCGCGGCGGATGCGGAATGCGGTGCAGCTCGGGCCAGCCCTGCTCGGCGCCGCGGAAGCCCCTGGGCAGTGCTTTCCCGGCCGTCGTCGACATGTCCGTCTCCGCCATGACGCGATCTCCCTCGATCCAGCGGCAGGTTGAGCTGCGGTGCCCGTGTTGTACGTGGGTTCAATAGCGGTTCTCAGTCTGATCCCGTTGTTGAACCTGCGTCAAGTACAGTGCGGACATGGCCGCGAACCAGGGCGAGCGCACCCGCCGCAGACTCAGCAGCGGGGAGCGCCGGGAGCAGCTCCTGTCGGTCGGGGCCAGACTGTTCTCCGAGAGCCCCTACGACGACGTGTGGATCGAGCAGGTCGCCGAGATCGCCGGGGTCTCCCGGGGGCTGCTGTACCACTACTTCCCGACGAAACGGGACTTCTTCGCGGCGGTCGTCGAGCGCGAGAGCGAGCGGATGCTGCGTATGACGGCGGCGGTGCCCGGGGTGCCGGTGCGCGAGCAGCTCACCGCCGGTCTCGACACCTATCTGCAGTACGTCGAGGCACACGCCCACGGCTACCGGGCCTTCCATCGCGCCGACGCGGCCGGCGACCAGGCGGTACGGCGGGTCTATCAGCGGGCACTGGCCGCCCAGGAGCAGCAGATCCTGGCGGCCCTGTCCGCGGACCCGGAGTTCGGGCCGCTGTTCGAGGCGCGCCCCGAGGTGCGGCTCGCGGTCCGCGGCTGGCTGGCCTTCACCACGGCCGTGTGCCTGGAGTGGCTGCGCGGCCCGGACCTGACCCGGGACCAGGTCCGGGATCTGTGCGCACGGGCGCTGCTGGGAGTCATCGCCTGACGGTGCGGGCCCGAGCGGCCCGGTTGGCGTGCGCCCCGATCTTCGGTAGGTTAGGCAAGGCTTACCTAAGGAGGTTTCGGGATGGGTGACAGCCAGGCCTGGACGGCCGCGCCCGGGGCGGCACAGCAGGCGCGTTCGGTGCTCGCCGCCGCGTGGTCCTGCGCGGTGACCGCGGAGGGCGGCCGGGAGGAGTTTGTCGGCGCGCACACGGTGACCGTGGACGGCCGGGTGGTCCTGCACGTCCCCGAGGACAGCGCCCTGCTCACGGCCGCGATCTGCGCACCACGCGGGAAGCCCTCGGCCGTGCTGGAGTTCGCCGACGTCGCGCCCGTCCCGGTGCGCAGCCGGATCCGCGCACGGCTCTGGCTCGCCGGCTGGTTCGCCGTCGAGGACGGCCGGCTCGCCTTCCGGCCCACCCGGGTCGTCCTGCGCCGGCCCTCCGGCTCCGTGGTCGTCGGCCTCGACGAGTTCACCGCCGCCGCGCCCGACCCGCTGGCCGCCGCCGAGGCCCAGCTGCTTACCCACCTCGCCGACGCCCATCCGGACGCCGTCGAGCGCCTCACCCGCCTGGTCGAGCCCGACAGTCTGCACGCGGCGGTCCGCGTCCAGCCCCTTGCCGTGGACCGGCACGGGCTGACGCTGCGCATCGAGCGCGTCCGCACCCACGGCGACGTACGCCTGCCGTTCCACGCGCCCGCCGATGACGTGGGGCAGCTGAGCGAACGCATGCACGTCCTGCTGGCGCAGGCGAGCGCGGCCTCCTGCCCCCGCCCGCTACAGCGGCAGCGCGCAGACGGCGACCGGTGAGGGGAACGGCTCGCCCGCGAGCCGCAGTTCACCGCTGTCCGTGTCCACCTGGAAGACGCTGACCGTGCCGGAGCGCTGGTTCGCCGCGAACAGCAGCCGCTCGTCCGGCGAGAAGGCGATCTGCCGCGGGAAGTCGCCGGACACCGGCACGGTGTCGAGCAGCCGGAGCCGGGCCCCGTCCGCCTCGACGGCGTAGCGCGTGAGGCTGTTGTGACCGCGGTTGGCGAGATAGGCGTACGAGCCGTTCGCGGTCACCAGGATCTGCGCCGGGTGGCTGGTGCCCTCGCCGGTGCCCGTGGACTGCGCCTCGCCGATCGTCAGGCGGCCGGTGCCGGGGTCGTAGCCACACACCGCGACCGTGTTGTCCACCTCGTTGGCCAGATAGGCGTACCGGCCGCCCGGGTGGAAGGTGAGGTGGCGCGGGCCCGCGCCCGGCCGGGTTCCGGCCCGGGCGACCTCGGTGAGCGTGCCCTTCGCCGTATCGAGACGGTAGCTGTAGACGGTGTCGGTACCCAGGTCGACGGCGAGGACATGACCCCCGTCGGGGCTGGTGACGATCTGGTGCGCGTGGGGCCCCTGTTGCCCGGGACCGGGCGCCGGGCTGGAGTGCGTGACCACGTCGGTGCGCTCCCCGAGCGCGTCCGAGGAGTCGATCGGGTGCACGGCCACGCTGCCCGACTGGTAGTTGGCGCTCAGCAGCCACCGCCCGGAAGGGTGGACGGACAGATGACAGGGCGCCGCGCCGCCGGTGCTCCGGCTGCCGAGGATCCGCCGGTCGGCCGGCCGGACCGCGGTCACGCCCCCGTCCGCGCGCTCGTTCACCGCGTACAGGGTGCGGCCGTTCGGATGCACGGCGAGATACGACGGGTCGGCGACGCCGGTGAGCGTGCCGGCGCCGGTGATCGCGCCCGTCGCCGGGTCGTACGTGGCCAGGCCGATGCCGGTGCCGCCGCCCTGTGCCGAGGTGTAGGTGCCCAGGTAGAGGGGGCGCGGGCGGGACGGTGTCCGGGAGGCCTCGGCGGGCGCCGGTTGATGTGCCTGCGGCGCGCCCGTCCGAGAAGCGTCGGACGCGCCGGTCCCCGCAGCCTCGGGTGCGCTCGCCCGCGGAGCCGCCGGTGCCGGGACGGCGACCACCACCGCGGTTCCCGCCAGGGCCCCGACGAACCGGCGGCGGCTCCAGCCGCCGCCCGCCGCTTGCGCACCACTGTCCATGCCCGCACCCTCAGGTCGTCGGCTGCCTCGGTCGTGACAGCCACCTTGGCGTGGACCCGCGGTCAAACGCAAGAAAGGCAATGAGCGTTGCGCAGGGTGCAATGAGGGGCGGTGGCTACCACTCCCCGTCCTCCACCGGCTCGCCCGGCGCGTCCTTCAGCGGCTTCACCTGGCCGGGGGCGGGCTCCTGCCAGGGCTCCAGATCGTCCCCGAGCCAGTCGCCGACCGGCTTGACCGCGCCGAGGGCATCCGTGGGGGCGAGGTCCTCGCCGTCCTGGTCGTAGTAGTCGTACCAGGGGAGTCCCGCGCGGGTGTACGCCGCCCGGTCCACCGGCGACGGCGGCGGGGCCTCGCCCGTGATGCGGCGCCACTCGGGGGGCGTCACCAGATGCACGAACACCCGCCCGGCCGGCTTCTCGGCCCACTCCTTGAGCTTCCGGTCGTCCTGGTAGACCTCCTGGCGCATCGAACCCCCGACGCCGAGCCCCATGGCGGCGGCCATGGGAGCACGCGGTGCGGCGGCGGGCGCCGGTACCGCGCCGGGGGCGGGCGGCGCGCCGGGCGCCGGTGCCGACATGGGCATGGCGGCGCCGTACCCGCCGGCCGCGGTGACCCTGCTCAGCCGCTCCCGGCGGATCCGCTCCTGCCTGCGCCACTCGGCGAGCGGCTCGTCCCGCAGCGGGAACGACTGCAGCTGGACACCGCCCCACACCTCCTCGCCCGTGACCTGCCCCTCCACCGTCGCACCAAGCCCGAGCGGCACGGCCACGAACTGGCGGACCGTGCCCTTGCCGGAGTTGATGCCGTCCAGCCAGGGCTGCCGGGGCAGTACGACATAGTTCTGCGGCCTGCGGGACAGCCGGTCGCTCCACCGCTTGCCGGACACGGCGCACACCTTGCCGACCCCGACCTGCAGCGCGGCCGGTTCCGTCGTGCCCGCGAAACTCAGCCACATCGCCTCGCGCAGATACACCGGCAGCATCACGCCGCCCCGGGCCCGCCACTCGGCCGGCACCGTGTCCGGGAAGTCGGCCACCCGCCGGACGGGGAACTCACCCAGACCCGGCGGCAGCGGATGCGTACCCGTCTCGGGCAGCCGCAGCGTGCGCACGAACCGCACCGCCACACCGCCCGGCAGCCGCAGCGTGTTCCCGTCGATCCGTACGGCCGTGTCGCTCATCCGCGTGTCCCCCTTCGCTGCCCCCGGGCGTCCCGTCGGTTCGACGGCCCGGGTGTCCCGTCAGAGAGAACGCCCGTCGGCACCCGGCCGGTTCCGGCGCAGCTTCTCGGGCACGCCCACCCGCTCCCGCAGCCAGGTCAGCCGGGGCAGCTTCGCGCGCTGCTCACCGGAGACACGGTCCAGTTCCTCCAGCAGACGGCGTGAGCGGTGCTCGGTGTCGAGTTCGTCGATCATCCGGTTCACCTCGGTCAGGACGGCGCCGTGCAACTGCCAGTGCCGGCTGTCGCGCTCGACCTCGTCCCGCAGCAGCAGGGCCAGTTTGTCGCGGGTGGCCGCCGCCGCGTGCAGCTCCGCGCTCAGCCGCGACTCCGCCGCGTCCGCGTTGCGGCTGAGGTCGGTGGTGACCAGCACCGCGAAGCTGACCACGGCGTCGCCGATCTCGGACAGCAGCTCCTCGACGGTCGCGCCCGCCTCCGACGCGAACAGCGGCTCGGGGCCGCGGGCCTTGGTCAGATCGGTGAAGGTACGGGCCAGCACCCGCAACACGACCGTGCAGATCTCCAGCGTGTCCAGGCCGGTGCGCAGCACCACCCGGCGCAGCAGGCCCTCCTTGACGCGCGGATTGAGCCGCAGACTGTCCTCGGCCTGCCGCAGGGCCGCGTCCACCTCGACGATGTCGTGGTCGAGCCGGCGCGCCTCGTGCAGCCGGGCCGCCGCCACCTCCACCGGAGTGCGGCCGGCGGCCTCCTCGCCCATGCGCAGCATCAGCTGCCGCACCCGCCGCGCCAGGCCCTCGATCGACTCCCCGGCCTCGTCCACCCACACCGGGGGTGGCAGCAGCAGATTGCAGGCCATGCCCACGGCCGCCCCGATCAGTGTCTCCACCACCCGGGCCCACGCCGTGTTCCCGACGGTCGTGACCCCGAGCACCAGCATGGCGCTGATGGCCACCTCGGGCACGTACTCGTCGACGCGCACCAGATGGCCCACGGCCAGCGAGGCCACGATCAGCAGCGCGAGACTCCACCAGGTCAGCCCCACCAGCAGGCTGAAGGCGATGGCGACGAGGACGCCCGCCACCACCGAGTTCACCCGGCGGATGCCGTTCTTGAGCGTGGCGTACAGGGTGACCTGGACGACCAGCAGGGCGGTCAGGGGCGCGGTGAGCGGCGCGGGCTCGGGGCTCAGCCGCAGCGCGAGGACATACGCGATGGTCGCCGCGGCGGCCGAGCGCAGCGTCTGTACGACCACGGGGTCCCGGTGACGCCTCAGCAGCCGCGCCGTCCCCGCCGTCCACTTCCGTTCCTCTTGCATCCCTTGGCCTGTTCCCGTTCGCCGGAGGCGTCGAACGTACCGCCGTGAGGCCTTCCGTACCCTGTACGGATACGTCGAGCGACGGTTGGGGCACCCGACCCGCTTAGCTCATAGCGTGAACTAAGGGTTGGACGAATGTCGCGCCGAGCCCACGAGCAGAGGTATGTTGCAGGTCGGGCAGGGTACGAAGGGGGCCACATGGCGGGGCGGAACGGGCGCACGGTACGCGACCTCAGGCGGGGCAACCGCACGGCCGTGCTGCAACGGCTGTACTTCGACGGGCCGCTCAGCCGCTTCGAGCTCGGCCCGGCGACCGGCCTGAGCTCCGGCTCGGTGAGCAACGTCGTCGCGGATCTGATCGCCGACGGACTGGTCGAGGAGGCCGGCAGCGTCGACTCCGACGGCGGCCGCCCCCGCACCCTGCTGCGGGTCGCTCCGCACAGCGGGCACATGATCGGCGTGGACGTCGGCGAGACCCGGGTCCGCGTCGAGCTGTTCGACCTCACCCTCACCGAACTCGCTCGCGTCGAAAGGCCGTTGGAGGCGCAGCGGTACGACGTCGAGGTCATCGTCGGCCACATCCGCGACGGCGTCACCGAGGTCCTCGCCGAGGCCGGAACCGATCCCGAACGGCTGCTCGGCGTCGGCGTCGGCGTCCCCGGCATCGTCGAGCACACCGCGGACCGGGGTGCCGTCGTGCACGGGCAGACGATCGGCTGGGACGCCGTACCGCTGGAGGAACTGCTCCGCTCGGGCTCCCAACTCCCCGGTACCGTCCGGTACTTCATCGACAACGGCGCCAAGACCCTCGGCCAGGCGGAGATGTGGTTCGGCGCGGGCCGCGGCGCCCGCAACGCGGTCGTGGTGCTCTTCGGCTCCGGCGTCGGCGCCTGCCTCGTCACCCCCGAGGTGGAGCACGGGCGGGCCGTCGAGTGGGGGCATCTGACGGTACGGGTCCGGGGCCGGCGCTGCCGCTGCGGCGCGCTCGGCTGTCTGGAGGCCTACGCGGGCGCCGAGTCCCTCCTCGAACGGTGGGAGGAGGAGGGTGGGCGCCCGCCGGAGGGCACCGACGAGGAGACCGCGCTCACCGCGATGCTGGCCGCCGCGTATCCGCCCGAGGGCACGGCCGAGGATCCGGTGGCGCTCGCCGTCCTCGAAGAGACCGCCGAGTACCTCGGGGCCGGCCTCTCCGACCTGATCAACCTGTTCCAGCCCGAGCGGATCCTGATCGGCGGCTGGGCCGGACTCCAGCTCGGCGCCCGCTTCCTGCCCGCCGTACGCCGCCACGCGACCACGTACGCGCTGCGTCACCCGGCCGAGAAGGTGACCATCGACCTGGGGCGCCTGGGCCCCGACGCGGTCACCGTCGGCGCGGCGATCCTGCCCCTGGCCGACTTCTTCGCCCGCGGCGGCCACCGCGCACGGCCGGCGACCGAGGACCGCCTCCCGGCCTGGCGAACGGCACTCCAGGAACGCGCGCCGCACTGACCCTCCGGGGGAGCAGCCGATCCGGGCCGGCAACCGCCCGCGGTCTGTCGGCCGCCGAGGCCCCGTGGACTGGGCTGGGC